>NZ_JAVYJE010000004.1:0-625908 GCF_032621735.1 Pseudomonas sp. zfem005
AAGGTGGCGACGGGCTACACCATCATCGCCCTCTCGCTGCAACAGGGTGCCCTGGGATTGGTAGAGGACAAGGAAATGGCGCTGCGGTATTACCGCAAGGCGGCCGATATGGGCAGCGCCACGGCCCAGGCCTATGTGGMAATGGCGCTGCGGTATTACCGCAAGGCGGCCGATATGGGCAGTGCCACGGCCCAGGCCTATGTGGCCGACAAACTGGCCCCCATCGATATCGCACCGGATATCGCCCGGCAGATGCGGCGCTGTGCGGCGGAGCAGGGGAATGAACAAGCAGCTAGAGCGCTTGGCGTTCATCTGTTGGTAGCGCATAACTATCAAGAGGCGGTGGAAGTATTTCAATTAGGCGTCGCTGCAGGCGATGAGAGTTCAGCAGGCTATTTGGACGATGGCTTTCGTGAGCCTGCTTCAACAGATACTTTTAACTACCTGGGCCAAGAGAAAGACCTCGAGCGTGCCGAACGCTACAAAGCCATCTGGAGCATCCTTGCGGACTACTCCTACGCCTCCCCCAAAGTCCCCGAGATCAATGAAATCCTCCCGCTTCCTCCTGCCAAGCTGCCGCCCTGGGACGGCAAGCTTCAGTGGCTGGAGGAGCGCAAGGCCAATATCCCGCCGCCCAAGCCCAGCGAGGCGCTGATCAGCCAACTGGCCAGGGACAAGCACCTCGACCCCGCCACCGGCCGGCCAACGCCCGAGTCGCCCCACTTCGTCTACCTGGATTCGTCGCTCATCTGCGTCAGCGGGGAGCCTTGCCCGCGTGCCGGCTACTGGGCGGCGATGAGTGTGGATTTCTTCTGGATCACCGTGAAAGGCAAGGCCCGCCGGCACTTCAAGGAAGGGGAGGTACTGCCCACACTGATATTGGAGCAACGCACACCCCGCACATGGCCGTTGAGAGGGCATGCGAAAATACGAATTGATCACAGGTGGGGATAGCTCGGGTAAGTCATCTGGTGGCGATACATCGTCCGTCTTCCAGCAACTTGGAGGGGTGTAGCGCTGTTGGGCATGCGAATTTCTGGAGCACTGCTAGGTATGACTGCGGGCAAGCGCCTAGGCATTGATGTAATGCATGTCAAAAACTGACAGCGCAACACAATTCGGGGGTGTAGAGTGGCTCGAGCCTAATTATGTTCTGCGGCGCTTTTATACCTGGCGTTATGGTTGATTGAGGAAGATTCAATTTAAACAGAAGATCTTGCGCCCGCCTTCTTGGTATTAGGAAATTTCCATTGCCAGATTAGGATGGCACCAGGTGCGATTATGGGCGCATGCCATCTATTTCCTGCTCTGGATATGGCTTAGAGTCTCACTTTGTAAATTTAAGAATTAGAGTTGTCAGGTGGTCGAGTTGGAGCAGGCGCTGCATGTCAATTCGAAGTGCATGCCTTTTTTACTATTTCTTGAGTTTACATGTTGGCTCTTTGCTATCGCATCATGGTGGCTCTGTATAAGCAGCAACCATCAGGAAGTGAATGCGATGCTTTAATTAACAGCAAGAAGGAATTTTCGAAGTGAATACCAATCAGTTAAGTATTGCCGCGCTCGCGCTCGTCTTGTTGGGCTGCTCAGGCGGGCCTTATCAACATGCCGCAGCCTCTACTCAGCATGCAGCCGCTGCCTCGGGACATGCCGCCTCCGCAGCAACTCACGGGGCGGTGGCTTCAGGCCAAGTCGTCACGGGTGCCGTGGCCTTGCCGTTGAAAGCTGTAGGCGCCGTTGGAAAGGCAGCGGACAAAGCCGGCGATACCCTGCTGGACGCTACTGGCGATTCCAAACCTCTGCACGTGTCTGACGAGACAGTTTCAGCAGGCCCCGCGCCGAAGGCGGAGTAGGAAAATTAAATGTTTAAAAATATACGTTGCCTTTCTTGGCGTTATTGTTTCCATACCTTGCCATTGCACAAGGTTTCTCCAACCAGGGTGATGCGACTGAAAACAATGATCAGTACACGGCCGAGCAACTGATTTCCTTTTCCAAGAAAGTGGAAAAAAGCCTTGCTGAAAGAGGGGCTAGAGTTGCGATCGTGTCTCGGGTCGGTAGGCCGGAAAGCGAGCTGCCCGAGGGGGTAAAATATACTCATGTGGCATTCTGGATTTATTCGGATATCACCGCCCAAGACGGTCGGAAGCTGAAAGGCTACCAGGTTTATAATTTGTATCAGCGCGAAGGTCAGAAAAACATCAGCGACTTGATAAATGACTTTCCTTTGGATTTCTATACCGGAGTCTACTCATTGAAGTCGGGCGTGATAATTCCAAAGCCATCACTCCAGGAGAAGCTGCTGCAAGTAATCGACTCCTCCGATTATCGAAAATTGCATAACTCCAATTACTCCGTTGTTGCGAAGATGGATTCTGAGCGGTATCAGAACTGTACGGGGTTCACGCTGAACGTTCTTTTTAGTGCTATTTATGGCACGAGTGATCGCGCGCAGTTAACTGCAAACAAGCGAGCCTATTTCAAGCCGCAGGCTATAAAAATCGGCAGCATGAAGCGAGTGCTTGGCTCTATGTTCGTTCAGGACTTCTTTCCCGAGGAACATGGCGGAGAAATCAAGACGGCAACGTATTCGACCATTGCGAACTTTATGAAGGATTACGATTTGGGTAAGGAGATTTACGAGATCGAAATTTAACGTGAAATTGGGTAATTCACTGTTCAGAACGGCCCTTTCAGGGCCGTTCTTATATGCTCACGCATCAAGCACGTGCTCTGGAACTGCCCCAAAGCGCCGAGTCATGGTTCTTCGACGCCCCCGAGTCGGGATGGGCTAACCGCTTCCTCCTTCTTTGCACATTCTCCAGCCTCGTACCACAGGCTGCTGCGCGTGAACCTCTCCAATGGTCACTCTTGCGCCACCCACACCTGAGCCCTGCTTTTCCTTCACTCGGGTTCATCCTTCCGTCATGCAACGACAGCCCGGCTCAGCAATGGCGGGAGAGGGTGATCCGCACCCCGTAGAAAATATGGCTGGAGGGACTGGCCGACATGTCAGGAAAGTTTCGCTAACTCCCGATAAATACTGGAAAAAATCCGCACAAGCTCCCGAGGTTTTTTCCTTTCTCTGTCACCGGAAATTGAGAACGTCTATCTCGTGGCCAGCCCACCGACGAGCAGGGGAATGTTGCTCGGGGCCAGGCCGCAGCGTGATGCAAGAGCGAACCACTCAACGTCCAGACACGATGAAAGGAGATTCTTCATGTTCAAGCGCAATGTTCTCGCTGTTTCCATGGCCGTCGCCGGCTTGTGCTCCGCCCAGGCCATGGCTGCCGTAGTCGGTGGCGGCGCCACCCTGCCGCAGAACCTGTACAACACCGCTACCGTCCTGTCGTCGGGCTTCAACGCCTACATCGGCGTGGGCAGCGGCGCCGGCAAATCCGCCGTGCTGACCAACGACTCCACCAAGCTGGGCCTGGCTTCCGGCATCACCGTCGACTACGCCGGCAGCGATTCCATCCTGTCCGCCAGCGAGATCTCCACCTACCAGGCCGCTCACCAGTCCCCGGCCGTTCCCACCAGCAGCGCCGCCAACTGGGGCCCGCTGGTCCAGGTTCCCTCGGCCGCCACCTCGGTGACCATCCCCTACAAACTGACCCTGGCCGGTGGCGCCGCGCTGAACAACCTGGACCTGACCAGTGCTCAGCTGTGCGACATCTTCTCGGGCACCATCACCACCTGGAACCAGGTCAACGCCAGCTACCCGGCTACCGCCATCACGGTCGTCTACCGTGCCGGCAGCAGCGGCACCACCGAGATCTTCACCCGTCACCTGAACAGCCAGTGCTCGGCCAAGTTCACCACCAACAGCACCTTTACCACCGCTAACGTCGGTGCCGAGCCGGCTTCCTGGATCGCTGCCACCGGCAGTGCCAACCTGGCCAGCACCGTCGCTTCCACCGAAGGCGCCATCGGCTACGTCGGCCCGGAAGACGTCGATGCCACCAACAACGCCGTAGTGGCCAAGGTCAATGGCCTGCTGCCCACCATCGGCAACGTCACCACCGCCCTGAGCACCATCGCTCCGCCGTCCACCGCTGCTGACCGTGCCGACCCCTCCAAATGGGTACCGGTACTGGCCAACCCCGCCAGCGGCTACAAGATCGTCGGCTACACCAACCTGGTGTTCAGCCAGTGCTACAAGGACACCGCCGACCGCACTTCCATCCGTGATTTCGTTGGCCGTCACTACAACACCGATGATCTCAACAACAACGACGACGAGATCATCGCCAACAAGCTGATCCCGCTGACCGACGACTGGAAGACTGCTGTTCGCAGCACCTTCTACACCCCGACCAACTCCCTGGCCATCGGCAACACCACCGCCTGCAACCAGATCGGCCGTCCGCTCTAAGCCTCTCACCAGGCACCGCTCCAACGAACCGGCAATGGCCTCGCGCCATTGCCGGTTTTCCTGTTTCAGCCGCCTGCCGGGCAGATGAACTTTGCATGACAAAAGTTCGGTCGAGCGCGGCTGCTACCGCCTTGGGGTATAGCCATGGCGCGCACCTCAGGGGAGGGCGATGCGCCCGTCTTTCGCGAGAACACAAGGATCCGTAGTGATGCGTTCCCAGCCGAGCAAGCCCGCTTCCCGCACCGCCACCCGCCACGACACCTTCCTGCCGCTCAAGCCCCTGGCCCAGGCCATCGCCCTGATGCTGCTGGCCGGTGGCGCCCAGGCGGAGCAGGCATTCAGCTCCGCCTGGTTCGCCTCCAAGGGTGCTGCGCAGGCGTCGGGCGCCGTTCGGCCGACCACGCCGGTGCCGGGCTCGCCGCCGCCCCTGGCCCAGCAACAGAGGGTGCAGGAACGCCTGGGGCGCACCTTCGCCAACATGAACAACACGGTGGCCGCCATCGCCGCGGCCCAGGCCGCCCAGGCGGCGGGGCGCGCTGCCGCCTCCAGCGGGCCGCAGACCCTGCATAACGGCCTGGGCGGCAACGGCCTCAACGTGGTGATCGGCCCGGACGGCAAGCCGCTGTTCGTCAACGCCGAGGGGCCGGTGCAGACCGACGCCAACGGCAAGGTGCTGGTCTCCATCAAGCAGACCGCCGACAAGGCCATCCTCAACTGGGAGACCTTCAACGTCGGCCGCGACACCACCGTGGCCTTCCAGCAGGACGCCAGCTGGGCCCTGATGAACAAGGTCAACAACAGCACGGCGCCGAGCCAGATCCAGGGCCAGATCAAGGGCGACGGCACGGTGATGATCCTCAACGGCAACGGCGTGGTGTTCAGCGGCAGCAGCCAGGTCAACGTGCGCAACCTGGTGGCCGCGGCCACCGACTTCAGCGACGAGCAGTTCAGGACCGGCGGCCTCTACAGCGGCAGCAACCCGGCCTTCACCAACGCCCAGGGCGCCATCCGCGTGGAGCAGGGTGCGCAGCTCAACACCGCCGCGCCGGCCACCTCCACGGCCGGTGGCGGCTACGTGCTGCTGCTGGGCAAGGAAGTGGACAACGCCGGTACCATCGCCACGCCCAAGGGCCAGGCGCTGCTGGCGGCGGGCGACAGCTTCACCATCCGCAAGGGCTATGGCACCGACGGCAGCCCGACCTCCACCACCCGTGGCAACGAGGTGACCGTCGGCGGCACTGGCACGGTGACCAACAGCGGGGTCATCCTCGCCGCCAGCGGCGATGTGACCCTGGCGGGCAATCAGGTGCGCCAGAGCGGCGCGGCCCTGGCCAGCACTTCGGCCGATGCCCGTGGCACGGTGCACCTCACCGCCACCGGCGCCAACGGCAGCGTGACCCTGGGCGAGGGCAGCACCACCGCCATCCTGCTGGATGCCAGCGCCACGGCCCTGGACAGCCAGCGCAATGCGCTGATCGCCCCGGCGGTGACCCAGGACGGCAAGGTGATTCCCGGCGACGCCTACCGCCGCGACCTGTCCCTGGTGCAGATCGACAGCAGCGGCACCGTGGACTTCCAGAAAGGCTCCATCACCCTGGCCACCGGTGGCCAGGTGGCAGTCAACGCCGGCCAGCGCAGCCTGGTGCGCGATGGCGCGGTGATCGACGTCTCCGGCGCCACCGGGGTCAAGGTCGCGATGGCGTCCAACAGCGTCAAGGTCAACCTGCAGGGCAACGAACAGCGCGACTCCTCGGTCAACCGCGACGGTGGCGGCCTGAACAACAACGATGTCTGGGTCGATGTGCGCGACCTGGTGTTCGTGCCCGCCGGCACCAACGGCTACGCCACCGACCGCTGGTACACCGCCGGCGGCTTGCTGGAAGTCAGCGGCTACCTGGGCACCCAGGGCCACAGCGTGGCGGAATGGATGGCCCAGGGCGGCACCGTCAGCTTCACCGGCAACGAGGTGGTGACCCAGGCCGGCTCGCAGATCAACCTCTCCGGCGGCACCCTGGATGTGCAGGCCGGCACCCTCAAGCAGACCTGGCTCAAGGGCGCCGACGGGCGCCTCTACGAGCTCTCCAGCGCACCGGGGGACATCCTCTACACCGGCCTCTACAAGGGCTACGAAGACCATAGCCAGCGCTGGGGCCAGACCGATTACTACTACAACCCGCTGATCGCCTCGAACGAACGCAAGGAAGGCGGCTACACCGTGGGCCGTGACGCCGGGACCCTGGTGATCGGCACCCGCAACGCCGTGCTGGAAGGCACCCTGGCCAGTGACACCTACCAGGGTGAGCGCCAGACCCAGGGCGCCCAGGCCGGCCTGGATGGCTACAGCCAGTCGCAAAAGGCCGTGGCCCGTGGCGCCCAGCTGGTGGTGGGCAGCTACACCCCCTGGTACGTGAAGAGCAGCGGCACCCTGGAGTACGCCCTGGGCGCCGATGCCAACACCTTGAAGAACGTGATCCTCGGCGAGGGCGGCACCCGCATCGCCGATGGGCTGGACCTGGGCTCGGCCCTGCCGGCCGGGCGCCAGGGCACCCTGTATCTCGACAGTGCCCAGCTCAACGGTTTCAACCTGGGGGCGGTCAAGGTGGCTGCCAGCGAAGGCATCCGCGTCGACGGCGACCTGCAGGTGGCCCCGGCGGGCAGCGTCACCCTGTATGGCCCGAAGGTGGAGGTGAATGCCGACATCACCGCCCATGGCGGCAGCATCCAGCTGGGCAACGTGCTCAACCAGATCACCGCCAACGGCAAGGCCGATACCACGCTGGGCGGAGCGGCGTCCGTCACCCTCGGCGCTGGCGCCAGGCTCGATGCCAGCGGCCTGTGGAGCAACCTGCTGCTGGACCCGAACGACAGCCGTGCGCTGGCCTACCTCGATGGCGGCAGCGTCTCCCTGCGCAGCAGCGGCAGCACCCTGCTGGGTAGCGGCAGCCTGGTGGACGTCTCCTCCGGCGCCGCGTTGCTGGCCAGCGGCAAGCTGCAAGGCGGCAAGGGCGGCAATATCACCCTGGCGGCCAACGCCAACACCGCCAGTGGCGCAGGTGTACTGGGCCTGGGCGGCGAGCTGCGCGGCCAGGGCGTCAAGGGCGGTGGCACCCTGGCGTTGCAGGCCGGCAAGGTGCTGATCAGCGACAGCGCCACCTCGGCCGATGCCGGCACCCTGCTGCTGCGTGGCGACTTCTTCGACAAGGGCTTCTCCGCCTACGAGGTGGCGGGCAACCGTGGCCTGGAAGTGG
Source organism: Pseudomonas sp. zfem005 (assembly GCF_032621735.1). Classification (NCBI taxonomy): domain Bacteria; kingdom Pseudomonadati; phylum Pseudomonadota; class Gammaproteobacteria; order Pseudomonadales; family Pseudomonadaceae; genus Pseudomonas; species Pseudomonas sp. zfem005. The sequence continues at coordinate 7,624 of NZ_JAVYJE010000004.1, forward strand.
CCGAGGGCACCCGGGTGGATGTGAGCATGCCGGTGTACCGGCAGGGCGAAGGGGCGACCAACCTGGCCACGGGCGGCGCGCCCCGTGACGCCCTGGAAACCTGGACGCCCCCGGTCTATCTGGAGGATGCCGCCAAGGGCGTGCTGACCCAGCGCCAGGGCGCCAGCCTTTCGCTGCGCGCCGGCAGCGGCATCACGGCGGCGGGTGATATCGCCACCACCCCTCTGCTGGTGGGCAAGGGGGCGATACTCAACGTCGACCCGGGCCAATCCATCGGCCTGGCCGGCATCGGCCAGGTGACGGTGGACGGGACCCTGAACGCCTGGGGCGGAAGGATCTCGGTCAACTCGATCATCGTTTCGGCCCCGGATACCGAGCTGCAAAAACCGCTGGAGACCTACCAGTCCATCTGGATCGGCGACCACGCGGTGCTGGATGCCGCCGCACGCGCCGTCACGGCCGTGGACAGCCGTGGCAACCGCTATGGCACGGTGCGCAACGGCGGCAGCATCGTCGTCGGCGGTGAGATCGATCACGCCAAGGGCGGCCTTACCGCCACCGACGCCTTCGTGGTGGTACGCCAGGGCGCGCGCCTGGACGCATCCGGTGCCCAGGCCGTGCTGGACATCCCGGGGCAGGGCGCCACCCCCGTGGCCAGCCATGGCGGCAGCATCGCCTTCGCGTCCACCGGCGGGCTCTATCTGGATGGCCAGTTCAAGGCCGAGGCCGGTGGCGCAGGGGCATCGGGGGGCAGCCTCTCCGTTGCACTCGGTGCCCCGTCCTATCGGATAAACGATCCCCGGGCGACCGATGCAGTACGCCAGGCGCGGGAGCTGGTCCTGGCACAGCAGCGGGGTGAATCGCTGCCGGGTACGGGTGAGCCGGGCCAGGGCGCAACGCTGCTGGAGTACGGCCACGGCCGCCTGGCGGTTGAGCAGGTGGAGGCCGGCGGTTTCGACAACCTCTCCCTGCTGAGCACCGGTTTGCTCAGCTTCGACGGCACTCTGAACCTGGATATGGCCAACGCGCTCAACCTCTATGCCGGTACCTACGCTCTGGCCGAGACAGCTGCCGCAGGTTCCGTGGTCGATCTGCGCGGTGGTTACCTGCGCCTGGCCGGGGCATTGGGGGCGCCTGCTGACAGCGCAAGTACGGACACCGCCATCCGCGTCGGCAGTTCGCAGCGCCCTGCCACGGGGCAGTTGAATCTATCGGCCAGAGGCCTGCTGGATGTGCGTGATGCCGTCAGGCTCGGCTCCCGGGGCAGCATCCTGATGCTGCAGGGGGGCGCACAGGTGGTAGACCGCCGTGCCTTCTCCGATATGCACCTGAGCAGCCAGGGGGACCTGCGGCTGCTGAGCACGGAGGACGCCCGCGCCATGCGCCTGCAAGTGCCCGGCAACCTGGCCATGAGCGCCGCCCAGATATATCCGGGTACCGGTGTCAAAGGGCAGTTGAGTGCGTCGAGGATCGACATCGCCCGCAGCGGTCAAGGCCTGCCGTCCGTTCCCTACTCGGCCTTCGGCTCGCTCAGCCTGCAGGCGGACGTCATCAACCAGGGCGGCATCCTGCGCGCGCCGCTGGGCGACCTGATACTCGGCTATCAGGGCGACGCCACCCGTCCTGCCAGCATCGTCAACCTGCTGCCCGGCAGCCTGACTTCTGTCAGCGGCGCCGGCCTGGTGATCCCCTACGGCGGCACGGTGGACGGCAAGACCTGGCTCTACGACGGTGTCTCCCTGTCCAACAGCCTGCTCAAGGAAGGGCAGAGCCTGATGCCGGGCAAGGTCGACCTCGTGGGGCAGGTGATCGATGTCGCCCAGGGCGCGGTGGTGGATGTATCCGGCGGTGGCGAGCTGGTGGGCGCGGGCTTCGTCTCCGGGCGCGGTGGCTCCACCGATGCGCGCTTCAATCCGCTGATGCAGTACGGTGCCGATGGCTTCCTGTTGCCGGCGCTCGGCAGCAACCCGGTCTACGCCATCGTCCCCGGCGTGCAGGCGGGCTACGCGCCCCAGGGCGGCGAGGGCGGCGCGGTCGACCCCAGGGTGGGCCAGCAGATCACCCTCGGCGCCGGCGTGCCGGGTCTGCCGGCGGGCACCTACACGCTGCTGCCATCCACCTACGCGCTGTTGCCGGGGGCCTTCCGCGTGGAGGTCAACGGCCTGGCCGGGCAGGGCGGCGTCATCGCCACCCAGGCCATGCGCAATGGCTCCTGGTCCACCGCCGGCACCCTGGGCCTGGCCAGCGGCGCGCGGGATAGCCTGGCCAGCCAGGTGATCCTCACCCCGGCCGATGTGCTGCGCCGCTACTCCCAGTACAACGAGACCCGCTTCAGCCAGTTCCTCCAGGCCGACGCGGCGCGCCTGGGCATTCCCGCCGCGTTGATGCCCAGGGACGCCAAGGCCTTCAACCTGAGTTTTGCGAACAACACCACCGACCGGCCCAGCTTCAGCTTCGCCGGCGAACTGCTCAAGGCGCGCGGGGAGGGCGGGCGTGGCAGCACCTCCAGCATCACCCAGACCTCCACGGGCAACCTGGAGATCGTCAGGGCCGGGCAGGGCGCCACCGCCGGTTTCAACGGCGTGACCCTGACCGATGAATCCCTCAACGCCATCGGTGCCGGCAGCCTCAACATCGGCGCCTATGCGCGCTCCTTCTACGGCCAGGGCGGCAACTTCATCCAGTTCGACGACGGTGCCAGCAGCACGGGCGGTAGCGTGGCCCGCACCGCCAACTTGGTACTGCGCAGCGGCGCGACCCTCAAGGCCCCGGAAGTCTTCCTGGTCACCGCCGGGCCCACCGGTGGCATCACGGTGGAGCAGGGCGCCAGCATCAACACCCTGGGCCAGGGCGATGCACCCCGCGACTCCCGCGATGGCTACATCTACAAGCCGGGGCGCAACAGCGTGCTGGCGGTTTCCAACGGTTACCTGAACATGCTGGCCCCGGACGCTGCCAACCCGCAGGAGCCACAGAAAGCCCCGGGCAGCATCCGCATCGGCGTGTGCGATGGCATCTGTAGCGGTACCACCGGGCTCTACTCCGAGGGCACCATCGCCACGGCCACCGACAACGCCTTCGAACTGGGCGAAGCGGTCAACTACGGCACCCGCAACCTGACCCTGGCAGTGGGCGGCATCAACGTCGGCAGCGCCGAGGCGCTGGCCGACCTCGCCGCCCGCAACCTGCTGCCCAGCGGCCTGACCCTCAACCAGCAGGTGCTCGACCGCCTGCTGCGCGGTGATACCAGCACCGGCGCGCCGGCCCTGGAAACCCTGGTGCTGGGCGCTCGCGACTCGCTCAACTTCTTCGGCAACGCCAGCCTGGATACCTACGGTGCCGACGGCAAGTCGCGGCTCAAGGAACTGGTGCTGACCACCCCGGCCCTCTACGGCAAGGGCGAGGCGGGCGAGACCGCGCGCATCCACACCTCCAACCTGATCTGGAACGGCGCCCACAACGAGGCCGGTTCCATCATCACCGGCGGTGCCGGCACCGGTGCGGGCAACCTGGTGATCGACGCCGAGCGCATCGAGTTCGGCTACCAGCCGGACGCGCAACCCACCGCCACGACAATTCGCGATCGCCTGGCCGTGGGCTTCGCCGACGTCAACCTCAACGCCAGCGAGCGCGTCACCGCCAACCACAAGGGCGGCCTGTCGGTGTACCAGCGCCAGGACGGCTACGTCACCGGCAAGGGCTTCCAGTACAGCGGCGGCAACCTGAACATCAGCACCCCGGTGATGACCGGCGGTGCGGGCTCGGTCAACCACATCACTGCCGGCGGCGATATCCGTGTCAGTGCGCCGAACGGCAATGCAGTGCCCAGCATCGGCGGTGATGCCCTGGGTGCCGAGCTGTCCCTCAGCGGCCGCAATCTGCTGCTGGAGGGCGCCGTGGTGCTGCCCAGCGGCAAGCTGAGCCTCAAGGCCGAGGAACAGCTGACCCTCACCGATGCCGCGCGCATCGACTTGGCCGGACGCAAGGTCACCTTCAACGACGTGAACAAATACAGCTGGGGCGGCGACCTGATCCTGGAAAGCCGCAACGGCGATATCCGCCAAGCCGCCGGCTCGGTGATCGACCTGTCGGCCAAAAACAACCAGGGCGGCAGCCTCAAGGCCACTGCCCTGGCCGCCGGCGCAGGGGTCGTCGACCTGCGCGGCAGCATCCTCGGTGGTAGCAGCGGCTATTACGACGCTGGCGGCACCCTGATGCCATTCAAGGCCGGCAGCGTCGATATCCGTGCGCAGCGTCTAGGCGCTGGCAGCCTCAGTGACGACTTCGCCGCCCTCAACCAGCGGCTCAACCAGGGCCAGGTGTTCGGGGCCCGTAGCTTCCAGCTCAAGCAGGGCGACCTGGTGATTGGCGACGGCCTCAAGGCCGGGCAGATCAATGTCTCGGTGGACGGCGGCACGCTCACCGTCAACGGCACCGTGGACGCCAGCGGCGAGCGGGTCGGTTCCATCCGCCTGGCCGGCAAGCAGGGCCTGACCATCAGCGGCACGGCGTTGCTGGACGCCCACGGCACCCGCCTGCGGGTGGACAGCTACGGCAAGATCATCGACTCACCCAACCGCGCCACAGTGGAACTGGGCTCCAGCGACGGCTTGCTGACCCTGGCCGATGGCGCGCACATCGACCTGCGCCACGGCACCGCCGCTACAAGCGGCCATGATGGCAAGGCCCGTGGCACCCTGGAACTGAACGCGCCGCGCCTGGGTGGCGCCACCGCCGGCGATATCGCCATCGACGCCAGCGGCAGCCTGGACATCCAGGGCGCCAGGCTGATCGCGGTGAACGGCGTGCAGCGCTACGACGACGCCCGCGAGGTCACCGACCCCGTCAACGGGCACCGCTACCAGGAGATCGACCAGAACTACCTGAACCAGAAACACACCGACAGCCTGGCCTTCATCGGCAACGCCCTGGCCAATGGCGCGCTGGTCAACGGCAAGCTGGCCGGCCTCAATAACGCCGCCTATGCCGACGCCTTCCACTTGCGCCCCGGCGTCGAGATCGTCAGCAAGACCGCTGACGGCGACCTGGTGGTGCAGGGCGACCTGGACCTTTCCGGCCATCGCTACGAAAGCCTCAATCCCAACACCCAGAAATCCAGCGCCGTGTATGGCTCGGGTGAAGTGGGCAACCTGGTGATCCGCGCCGGTGGCGACCTCTCCGTGTTCGGCAGCGTCAACGACGGCTTCATGCCGCCGCCGGAAACCCAGGACGACGCCGGCTGGGTGCTGACGTCCGGCAAGCAGATGTTCAATGGCGATGTGGTGGTGCCGCGCGCAGGTATCGAGTTGCAGGATGGCACCGCCTTCCCGGCGGGGACCGTGCTCAACTACGACCTGCCCATCAAGGCCATGACCCTGGCGGCCGGCACGCGCCTGCCGATCGCTGCGACGCTGGATCAGCCTCTGACGCTGCCAGCCGGAACCGTGCTTTCCGGTGATATACGCAACGCCGACAACAGCCTGGCCTATGCGGCAGGTACGCGACTCTCCGCCGATATCACCCTGGCCAAGGACATGATCCTCGGCGCCGGCACGCTTTTGGTGGGCGACACGGCGGTCACGGGCATGGACTGGCCCAAGGGCGTGGCGTTGCCGAACAACCCGCTGCGCTCTGTCGACAGCAGCCATCCGGATGTGGTCGTCCAGTCCGGCAGCCTGACCCTGGCCCTGGGGGCGCTCATCCCCGCCGGAACCGATGTCAAGCTCGCCGCCGGCGTGGAGAAGGTCAACCTGCGTGGCGGGGATGGCAAAGGGCGCAACTGGGCCGCCGCGCAGATGCTGGCCGAAGGCACTCAATCCTGGTCGTTACGCGCCGTGGCAGGCGCCGATCTGCAGGCGGCAGACACTCGCCTGGTGGACCCCTACGCCGAGCGGGGTGAGCTTCGCGTGGCTGATACGCACTACGGCTACCTGGTGACCGCCAAGCCCGGGCAGCCCACAGGTGGGCGAGTGCTCACGGCAGAAGGCTCGATGGTGTTCTATGGCGACGAGTCCCATGCCGGCAAGCCCGTTGCGGACGTGGCAGCGGAGTTCGCCATTTCCGAGGATGAGGTCTGCGCCTGGGACAGCCTGTGCAAGGCAACGACCGCTCCGCGCACGCTGACGGCCGAAGGCTCCATGACCTTCTACGGGGACGAATCCCACGCCGGTAAATCCGTGGCGGACGTGGCAGCCGAATTCGCCATCACCGAGGACGAGGTCTGTGCCTGGGCCAGCCTGTGCAATGCAGCGGCGTCACCGCGCCTGCTGACTGCCGAGGGCTCCACGGTGTTCTATGGGGACGCTTCCCAGGCGGGGAGGCCCGTGGCGGAAGTCGCATTGGAGTTCGCCATCTCCGAGGACGAGGTCTGCGCCTGGGCCAGTTTGTGTAGCGGTGGAACTACGCAGGCGCCAACGGAATATGAATACGCACTGGGAACCAGTCGCTTCAGTGTGCTTCGAGTCGGTACCGGCGACCTGGACCTGATCAGTGCTGGTGACTTCAGCATGCAGTCCCTGTACGGCATCTATACGGCCGGCACCTCTTCCCTGGATCTGGCAGCGTCAGCAGTCTTCAATCAGCCACGGGGCTTCACTCAGCTGTCTAACGGCACGCTCGATACGACGGTACTGGGCAAGAACGGCGGCAGCTACGAAGCCCTGGTCAATGGCGGCTCCAGCAGCCTCTATCGCGCCTGGTACCCCGATCATGGCGGCAACCTGCTGCTTTCCGTCGGCGGTGACCTGACCGGCGATATCCTCGGCGCCAAGCTGTTGAAGGCGGGGGGAACCGGCCAGCCCGAAAGCTCCAGCGTCAGCAACTGGCTGTGGCGCCAGGGCGGCGGCGTCAATGGCGAGGTGCCCACCGCCTGGTGGGTCAACTTCGGCACCTACATGCCCTTCAACGACAACGTCGCCTTCACCGGTTTCACCGGGTTCGGAACGCTGGGGGGAGGCAACCTCGATGTACGTGTCGGCGGCGACGCCGGCATGCTGGCGGCCCGGGGCACCCTGGACAACACCATCGCCACCCGCAGCCAGGGGCTGGTACTGGCGGTGGGCTCGACCGGGCGCATGGTGGACGGTGAACTGGTGCTTACCGGCGGTGGCGACCTCGATCTGAAGGTGGGCGGTGGGCTCAACCCGGCCTTGACGGCGCGGGCGATGCTGGACGACCGGAGCCGCCCGGTCGCACAACGCCATGACCTGAATGGCAGCCTGGCCAACCTACGTGGCGCCGTGCGTGCCGGTGCGGGCTCCTTCGGCGGCATCGAGCAGGTCAATGGGCCGCTGCAGATGTCGCAGGACCCCCGCGAAAGCCGTGCCTACGACCCCTTCAAGGCCACCATGGCCAGCGCCACCGGCGGCCTGGTACTGGTGCCGGGCGACGCCACCATCAGCCTGGACGCCCGGGGTGACCTGGTGCTTGGCGGCGCGGCCGATGCCGGGCGGACCGACGCCCGCAATTGGCAGCCGGTGGATCTCGATGGCGGCAAGAGCATTGGCCGCTCATGGTTCAGCCTGTGGACCGACCACACGGCCATCGACCTGTTCTCCGCAGGCGGCAACCTCACTCCCTCGACGCAGGTCGGTGAGCTTCCTGCGGGCTCCAACGACAGTGTTCGTAGCGGCCTGGACTTCTCCGCCACCGATGGCCGCTTCGTCTACCCGTCGATCCTGCGTGCCACAGCACCGGGCGGCAGCCTCTACTACGGCCCATCGGCGTTGTGGACGGACAACAGCCTGAACACCACCCGCTATTCGTTGTTGCTGGCGCCCGGCAGCCGAGCGCAGCTGGAATTCCTGGCAGGCGACTCGATCTATGCCGGCGGTTATGCCATCACGCCCAGCAATGCACCGGTGTCCAGCCTGGCGACCCCCTTCAACCCGGCCTTCTACTACCTCGATTCCAATGGCGCCAACCAGGGAGACCTGTCAGGCGCCGGGAGCCTCGGGCGCAGCCTGTTCGCCTTCGGTGGCACGGGGACCCGCAGCGCCTACCGCGGTGCCGACGAGCCAGCACGCTTCTATGCCCTCAACGGCGACATCATCGGCCTGCGCACCGGCGAGCTCATTACCTTCGCCAGTGCACCGAGGGCGGGCGAGACCTGGTACGAAGCGGCTCGGCCGGCGCGCATCATGGCCGGCCGCGATATCGTCAACAGCGGCCAGCTGACCGGCACCTTGCTGCCGCAGTTCGCAGGCCTGGCCACCAGCACCGGCAACCTCTTCATCCACGACGACCCCACCGATATCTCCATCGTCTCGGCTGGCCGCGACATCCTCTACAGCACCTTCAACGTCGCCGGCCCCGGCACGCTGGAGATCAGTGCCGGGCGCAACATCCTGATGGAAGACAAGGCCGCGGTGACCAGCCTCGGCGCCATCGTGCCGGGCGACAACCGGCCGGGGGCGGACATCGTCATGCAGGCCGGCGTCGGCGCCGGCCCGGAGTACCTGGCCTTCGCCCAGCTCTACCTGGACCCGGCCAACCGCGTCGAGGCCGGCGGCAGCCTGGCGGGTGGCGGCGTGGGCAAGACCTACGAGGTGGAACTGGAGGCCTGGCTGGCCCAGCGCTTCGGCTTCAGCGGCACGAGCGAAGAAGCACGCGCCTACTACGCCGCGCTGCCGGCGGAGCAGCAGCGGGTGTTCGCCCGGGAGATCTACTTCGCCGAGCTGCGTGCCGGTGGCCGCGAGTACAACGATGCGGAGAGCCCGCGCTTCGGCAGCTACCTGCGGGGCCGCAACGCCATCGCCGCACTGTTCCCCACCCACGACGTGGCCGGCAACCCGATCCTCTACCAGGGCGACATCACGATGTACGGCGGGGCCGGGGTGCACACCAACTTCGGTGGCGGCATCCAGATGCTCACCCCGGGCGGGCAGCAGGTGTTCGGCATCGAGGGCGAGGCGCCGCCGTCCACCGCCGGGGTCATCACCCAGGGCGCGGGGGACATCCAGCTGTTCGCCAACGGCAGCGTGCTGCTGGGCCAGAGCCGCATCATGACCACCTTCGGCGGCGACATCCTGGCCTGGTCCTCGGCCGGTGACATCAACGCCGGGCGTGGCTCCAAGACCACCCTGGTGTACACGCCGCCGCGCCGGGTCTACGACAACTGGGGCAACGTCACCCTGTCGCCCACCGTGCCCAGCACCGGTGCCGGCATCGCCACCCTGGCCCCCATCGCCGAAGTGCCGCCGGGCGACATCGACCTGCTGGCGCCCCTGGGCACCATCGATGCGGGTGAGGCGGGCATCCGCGTCTCCGGCAACGTCAACATCGCTGCGCTGCAGGTGGTCAACGCCGCCAACATCCAGGTGCAGGGCAAGTCCAGCGGGGTGCCGGTGGTGGCCGCGGTGAACACCGGCGCGCTGTCCTCGGCCAGCTCGGCGGCAAGCTCCGCCAGCGACGCCGCCGAAGGCGTGGCCCGCGACCAGCAGGCCGCCTCGCGCCAGCGCCAGCCGTCGATCTTCACGGTGCAGGTACTGGGCTTCGGCAACGAGCGGGTGGAGCCCACCAACGAGGGCGCCAGCCGCACGCCGACCTACGACCCCGGCAGCAGCGTGCAGGTGCTCGGCGCCGGCCAACTGGACGACCAGGCACGCAACCAGCTGACCCCGGAGGAACAGCGCAACCTGACCCTCTGATCCCACCCCTTCACCGCCCTGCGGGGCGGTATCCCTTTCCCGAGGGCGGCAGGCGAGTGCCGCTCTTTTTTTCGTTGGGGGAGTGGGGGCAACCGCAGTTGGGCCTCGAAACACGCCAAGAGCGGTGGGCTGAAGCGGAGCGCCGTACGCTCGAGGTTGGCGAGGATTTAAGTGCGGCTCAGGGGACCGCTGCGCGGTCCTTGGCGAATGAATTCGCCCCTACAAGGGTGCCTTGGCTAGGCTCTGCTGCCCTACATGGCAGGCCTGATTGGGGGGCGGGAAAGGGCTTGGGCGAAGTTCCCGGCGCCATAAGTGAGGGGAGGGGTTACGGCTATCGCCAGTAGCGAGCTGCGTGAACGGGGTCGTCTATGTCACGGGGCCTCAATGAAAATTGAGAACCCCATGCGCCCTATCAGGAACACCAATAGAATCAGGAAGAAAATCCGAATGAATCCACTTCCATAACGAAGTGCTAAGAACACGCCGGTGAGGGCGCCGGCGATATTGCACAGGCTCACCATGCCACCGATAAGCCAGAGCACATTACCTGAGGGCACGAAGAAAAATAGCGCAGCACTGAAGGTGCCCAAATTAACGAGCTTGGCCGAAGCCGACGCATTAAGAAAATCGAAGCCGAAATACTTTACAAAAACAAACAGCAAAAGACTCCCGCTGCCAGGGCCAAATACGCCGTCATAAAACCCCAGTATCGCGCCAAAGAAAACGCCCAGCACAATCTCTTTTGGCCCATGTTCGACAGATCGATGAACTCGGCCTAAGTCCTTCTTGGCAAAGGTATAGACAGCCATCACTATCAACACCACAAAGACGACGTACTCCATTGCCTCTTTAGGTATCAATGAAACAGAGAAAGCACCTAGAAAAGAGAAAATAAAGGCAGCAATCATGGTTGGAAGAATTAATTTCCAAGCAATATGTATGCGTCTCAGGTAGCGGGATATGGAAAAGCAATTCCCTAGCAGCACGGCCAGCTTATTGGTTCCGAAGACCGTCGCCAGGCTTTGCTGAGGGAGCGCATGAAGCAGGGCAGGCACCTGAACAAGCCCCCCACCTCCAACTGCTGCATCGATTAAACCGCCGCAGAATGCAAAAAAACCCAATGCTACGAGGGTGTATTCAACGGTCATGAAAACATCTCTTCACCTTCCACTGTTCACATCATCTCCCGAAGCCGTATCCATGCAGAGATCAGATGAGCGAAACCGCTGATGCGCAGCCGCATCGCATCAGCGGCAAGCAGTTTTAAAACACGATCAAGCAGTTAACGCCTCGTGCAAGCTACTGAATGCCTTTCCAACACGGCCGTTATAATCAATCATGATTTCTTTCAGGCGATGGATATCAAACTCCAAGTCGGCGAATCGGCAATAGGCCTGAGCGGCGGCCAACGCATGCAATCCATGCCTGTTCTCCACCTCTCCTGAATGCCCCATGACATAACCCTTGGCATTCCGAAGCGCCTTCACGTCAGCGCGAAGATCTGGATTGACGGCGTTTAGCTTCTCCTCGATATATTGCGCAATATAGTTATATTCACGACCATTCCAGAGCTCTGACGCCACCGACGTCATCATGGCCTCCAGCATGGAGCGCTTGTATTCATGGGAATTCAAAGGCGATTTGTTTTCTGCGATGCCTACTCTGTAGAGGAAGCCTGAAAACTCATTGCAACCGGGTACGACATATTGACTTTCGACCCAGCGCGAAGCGCCGAACGCGGACGTCATGTATCCGTACATGCCATCGTGCCCTTCATGGCCGAGACCGAAGTCATCCTTGGCCACTTCATGCATATGTGCCATGACATTGTTGTACAGGGATTGCTGGTGAGCAGGAATCGCGCCTGCGTCAGCAGCCAGTCGCATGATTATTTTTGCTGAAACCAGGCTTGTGGTCTTATGGGTTTCATTCCAGCCATTGAAGAATTTCAGCACACCTTCATCGACATACGCTTTCTCTAAAAACGCATTGAAGCTCTTCTCTGTCCAATCCTGCGACGCTTGAGTTGTTTCATGGCATAGCACTTCATGCATCGCCAACTGGATAGCGGGCACCTGATCCACGTGTGCAGGAATTGCAGCTTTACGCTGATCACCGCAAATCACTCGGCCAGGTATCTTCAAGGCTGCAAAGTGCTTGGGAATATCGTCAATAAATGCCTCACCAAATTGCTGCATGGATAGTTGATGGTGGGGCGCAACTATATTGCTTTCCATAACAATAGAATTCATTGCTTAACCTTCTTCCATAAAGTGTGTGAGCGGACGTGTTGTCGCTTGAAGTTAAGGGCGGGCACGAAGCTAGGTCACTTGTACGCGCCAAACAAGTAATTTATAATCACGCCACTATTCACTTTAAATGAATCGTCGGTGCAGCAATGGAACTGTCGCAACTCAAAATGTTTAAAGTGACCGCAGAGCAAGGAAGTATTGTCAAGGCCTCCAAGATATTGCACTGCGTACCCTCCAATATTACCAACAGGATAAAACTGTTGGAGCAGGAACTTGGAGTGAGTCTTTTCGTACGTAAAGGCCGGGGGCTGATTATAAGCCCTTCCGGTGAGTTGCTTCTCGGTTACGTGAACAAGATTCTCGATACTTGCCAAGAGGCGAAAAGAGCGCTTGACCCTGAGGCGACTCCAGCCGGGGTGCTCAAGATAGGCGCTATCGAATCAGCAGCGACTGGCCGCCTACCTGCTCTACTGTCCCGTTACCATGTGCACTACCCGAGTGTGCACATGCAGTTCAGTACCGGCACGTGGTCACAATTAGTCGCCGAGATTATTGGGCACAAGTTGGATGGCGCAATCATCGCCGTAAAGAGCGACCACGCTGACATTGCCCAGCTGGAAATATACAAAGAGCCCTTGATACTGATCGCATCAGACTCCATAGGCGAAATCACCTCTGCTGGTGACCTCAACAACCTGAATATTTTTATGTGGCCTGAAGGCTGCCCTTATCGCCACGCCCTTGAGCGCTGGCTAAAGGCCGCACAGGTATCAACACCGATAACCAGCATCGCGAGCTATGGAACTATTCTTGGCTGCGTTAGCGCAGGCGCCGGGGTTTCTCTGGTTCCATCTGGCGTGTTCGAGCAATACAAGAAGATTGGCAATATAAAAGGCTATGCCTTCGACGACCTGACGCCAATACAGAACTACTTCATCTGGAATAAGAACATCGGATTGCATCGAGCACGGGATGCCTTTGCAGAGTTGATAGCGGATGAGTTCAGAAGCATCAGTACAGTCCAGGGGCGGCCTGAATGAGCCCGGTATTTCCCACCGACCTCGGCCTTCGCTGATTTTGAACGCAGCAAACCGATCAAAGACGATCAGATCACCCGCTCACTTGCGAATAGCGTGACCAAAAGAGGCCCGGCATCAGCCGGGCTTCTTCATTTCAGGAGAGCCGCCACTGCAGGGGGCGCAGTCGGACCTCGGAGCATGCAGCCACCCTTCACTCCGGACGTAGGGTGTGCTGCGCGCACCTGGTGCTCGCCGGAAACACCGAGCTATGTCCGATATGCGTCGTCCATTTCGCGAGGCTCAGGGGACCGCTGTGCGGTCCTTGGCGAATGAATTCGCCCCTACAGGAGTGTCTTTGCGGGCACGGTGTTGAGCCGTGCGTAGGGTGGATGCCGCTCTTTGCATCCACCAGGTGGAGGCGGGCATGGGCACTCTGTAATGCCCATTCCAGACGCTTTTCACCCCGCCAGACCCTTCCCGCCGTTCTCCGTTCATGAAGATTCGATGACAAAAGTTCGGTGGTGCCGTCCGGCCCCGGTCAAGGTGATGTACGGAGCGTCAACGGCGAGGGATATCGCCGAGAGGGAGCAAGTCGCCAGGGATGGCGACGACTTTCGCCCGCGGTTTGCGGGCGTGCCGAGGCCACTGGAACAAGAGCGATGGGGAATATGGACGGTTACTCGAAAGTGGGGATGCAGGAGCTCGACCAGCGGCTGTCGAAGATCGTCGAGGCGGCGCGCAAGAAACCGGTCTCGGTCTACCGCTACGGCGCGCCCTGGGTCTGGATCGTGTCCCAGGACGATTGGCAGAGCGCGCTCAAGGAGGTCTCCAGCTACATCCCGCCCGGCCATTCGCTGGTCTTGCTGCGGCCGCAGATCGACGAGGTGATGGGCCAGGCCCTGGCCGAGCTGCAGGGCTGGGCCCGGGCGCAGCAGCTGCAGGTGCCGCTGCCGGCCCTGCTGCATGCGCTGCTGCTGCAACTGCTCTATTCGCTGCCCAGCGAGAAGCAGCTCTACGAGCAGCTCAACTACAACCTGCTGTTCCGCTGGTTCGTCGGCCTGGAGCTGAACCAGCGGGTCTGGGGCTTCTCGGTCTTCGTCCGGGACCTGGGGCAGGTGCTGGACAACCCGCAGGCGGTGCGCCTGATCGAGCGGGTGATCGGCGAGGTGTTCTCCGGCGGCCTGATGCAGATGCCGGAGTTCTCGCTGAACTTCGCCCAGCTGCATACCTGGCTGGCCCGGCACGCGGCCGGCGCACGGCAACGCTGAAGGCGGCCGGCGAACCAACAACGAAACGTTCACTGATGCGGTGCGGCACGCGCGTTCGCGCGCGGCCACGCCTGCACGGAAGGCGGCCCGGGGCATACCGGGCGCCATTTCACGAGGGGGCTGTGTGGGTCATCTGTCATTCAACCAACGAGGCGTTGCCGCGGCCCTGAGCCTGCCGTTCGCGCCGGCCTGCCTGGCGTTGGCCCTGGCGTTGGCGATCCACGCCGCGCCGGTGTCCGCGGAGGAGGGGGCGCAGCCGGCGGCCAGCGCCGACGCCCCGGCACGGCTGGTCGACGTCAACGAGTACGTGGTGCGCGGCAACACGGTGCTGGAGGCCCGCGACATCGAGGAGGCGGTCTACCCCTTCCTCGGCCCGCAGCGCAGCCTCGCCGACATCGAGGGCGCCCGCGACGCCCTGCAGCAGCGCTACCAGGGCAAGGGCTACCAGTCGGTGTTCGTCGAGCTGCCGGAGCAGCAGGTGGAAGGCGGCGTGGTCTACCTGCAGGTCAGCGAGACCAAGGTCGGCCGCGTGCGCGTGGTCGGTGCCAGGCACTACTCGCCCGTGGCGATCCTCGACGACGTGCCGGCGCTGGAGGAGGGCAAGGTGCCCGACTTCGCCAAGGTCCAGGGCGAGCTGGCGGCGATCAACCGCAACCCCGGGCGCCAGGTGGTGCCACTGGTGCGTGAGGGCCAGCGCCCGGGGACTATGGATGTGGACCTGCAGGTGGAGGACAAGAACCCCTGGCAGGCCAGCGTCGGCCTGAACAACGACTACAGCGCCGACACCGAGAAGCTGCGCTCGGTGGTCAGCCTCGGCTACAACAACCTCTTCCAGCGCGGCCACAGCGCCTCGCTGACCTACTTCACCGCCCCCGAGGACCGCGACAACGCCGAGGTCTGGTCCGGCTCCTACGCAGCGCCCCTGGACGAACGCTGGACGCTGCAGTTCTCCGGCTACCAGTCCGACAGCGACGTGGCCACCATCGGCGGCAGCAACGTGCTCGGCAAGGGCCACTCCTATGGCGTCTCGCTGGTCTACGGCCTGCCACCGGAAGGGCCCTGGGCCCACTCGCTGTCGGTGGGCGTCGATTTCAAGGATTTCGAGGAGTCGCTGCAATTCGGCGGCGCCGAGGACAAGGTGCCGCTCAAGTACGCCCCCATCACCCTGGGCTACAACGGCTACCGCTACACCGAGGCCTCGCAGCTGGGCCTCGGCCTGGCGCTGGTGGCCGGTACCCGCGAGTTCCTCGGCTACGGCAGCGACGCCGAGGCGTTCGACTACAAGCGCTACCGCGCCAACCCCAGCTTCGCCGTGTTCAAGGGCGACGCCACCTACACCTTCGGTTTCGGCGGCGACTGGCAGTCGGCGACCAAGCTGGGCTTCCAGCTGGCCTCCGGGCCGCTGGTCTCCAACGAGCAGTTCTCCGCCGGCGGCGCCACCAGCGTGCGCGGCTACCTGGCCGCCGAGCGCACCGGCGACGACGGCTGGCTGCTCTCCCAGGAGCTGCGCACGCCGTCGCTGGTCAGCTTCCTCGGCAAGGGCCTGGGCAGCCATGTCGAGGACTGGCGCTTCTACGCCTTCGCCGAGGGCGCGAACCTCTCCCTGCAGGACCCGCTGCCCGACCAGGAAGACAGCTACAGCCTCGCCAGCGTGGGCCTGGGCACCCGCGCCACGCTGCGTGAGTGGCTGTCCGGCAGCCTCGACTGGGGCTACCCGCTGAAAGACGGCCCCAACACCAAAAAACGAGACCCGCGCGTGCACTTCAGCGTGCAGGCGAACTTCTGACCCCACAGGCACAGACTTCGGAGTGACACACATGCAACGCTTGATCTTCACCGCGCTCATCAGCCTGGGGCTCATGTACCCGGCGATCGCCAGTGCCTGGTGGCAGGACGACTGGCTCTACCGCAAGCAGATTTCCGTCGACACCACGCCCCAGGGCGCGGCCATCGACCAGGCCGCCGGGCGCACGCCGCTGCTGGTACGCCTGCACACCGGCAACTTCAGCTTCGACGGGGTCAACGAGAACGGCTCGGACATCCGCTTCGTCGCCGCCGACGACAAGACCGTGCTCAACCACCAGGTGGAAAGCTTCGACCCGCTGATGGGCATGGCGCTGATCTGGGTCGACGTGCCACAGGTGGAAGGCGGCCAGCGCCAGGACATCTGGATGTATTACGGCAACGCCAAGGCCCCGGCCACCGGCAACGGCCAGCTGACCTTCGACCCGGACTACAGCCTGGTCTACCACTTCGACGGCGCCGTCGGTGCGCCCCCCCGTGACACCACCGCCTACGGCAACCACGGGCAGACGCCGCCCGCCAGCAGCATCGACGGCGTGATCGGCCGCGCCGCCCAGCTCAATGGCCAGCCGTTGATGCTGCCGGCCAGCCCGTCCCTGGCCCTGCCGGCCGGTGGCGCCTTCACCTTCAGTGCCTGGGTGCGCGCCGACCAGTCCGCCGGTGACCAGCTGCTGCTGGCCCGTCGCGACGGCGGCAACACGCTGCTGCTGGGCCTGGCCCAGGGCCTGCCCTTCGTCGAGGTCAACGGCCAGCGCGCCCAGGCCACCCAGGCCCTGGCCGCCGGGCAGTGGCAGCACCTGGCCCTGAGCGCCGACGGCAGCGCCCTGCGCCTGTACGTCAATGGTCGCGAATCCGGCAGCCTGGCACTGTCGCTGCCGGCCTTCGCTTCGGTGATCGCCATCGGCGCCGACCTGCCGAACACCCAGGCCGCACCGGCTGCACCCGTCGAAGGCGCCACTGCCGAAACCCCGGCCCCGGCCGCCTTCGGTGCCTTCGCCGGCGCCATCGACGAGCTGCGCCTGTCCAAGGTGGCGCGCCCGGCGGCGCTGATCCTCGCCGACGCCACCGCCCAGGGCGCCGAATCGCGCCTGGTGGTCTATGGCGTCGATGAAGAGCAGTCCGGCTTCGGTTTCGGCAGCCTCGGCTTCCTGCTCAAGGCGGTGCCGGTGGATGCCTGGGTGATCATCGCCGTCCTGATCCTGATGATGATCCAGTCCTGGGTGATCATGATCCGCAAGAGCCGCAGCGTGGCCCGCGTGATCCGCGCCAACGAGCTGTTCCGCGAGCAGTTCGCCCGCGTCGGCACCCGCCTGGAAATGCTCGCCGACGACCGCGCCCTCAACGAGGGGCTGGTGAATTCCTCGCTCTGGCGCCTGTACCAGGTGGCGGTGAAGGAGATCCGCACCCGCCGCGACCAGGGCGCCGACACCTCGTCCATCTCCGCCGCCACCATCGAAGCCATCCGCGCCTCCATGGACGGCGTGCGCACCCGTGAGAACCAGCAGCTGTCCTCGCGCCTCTCCACCCTGTCCAACGCCATCGCCGGCGGCCCCTACATCGGCCTGCTGGGTACGGTGCTGGGCATCATGGTGGTGTTCCTCGGCACCGCCATGGCCGGCGACGTCAACATCAACGCCATCGCCCCCGGCATGGCCGCCGCGCTGCTGGCCACCGCCATGGGCCTGTTCGTCGCCATCCCCGCGTTGTTCGGCTACAACCGCCTGACCACGCGCAACCGCGAGGTCAGCGCCGACATGCGGGTATTCGTCGACGAGTTCGTCACCCGCCTGGCCGAAGTGCATGGCGAATCCCAGTTCAGCGAAGCGGCTCACCGGCGGGGTTTCCATGCCGGCAGCGCACCGCTGACCGCTTGAGGACGCAGCCATGGCCAACCTGAGCAGCAGCCATGACGACGACGAGGACGCCGCCGTCGACAGCATCAACATCACACCCCTGGTGGACGTGCTGATGGTGGTGCTGGTGATGTTCATCCTCACCGCCACCGCCCAGGTCTCGGGCATCCAGATCAACCTGCCCAAGGCCAGCGCGGCCATCTCCCTGGCGCAGCCGAAGACCAAGGCCATCTCGGTCAACGACGGCGGCCAGGTGTTCCTCGACGCCTACCCGGTGACCCTGCCGGAACTGGAGGACCGCCTGCGCACCGAGAAGGCGCTGAACCCCGACTTCCCGGTGATCGTGCGCGGCGACGCCACGGTGCAGTACCAGAAGGTCATCGAAGTGCTCGACCTGCTGCGGCGCCTGGAGCTTTCCCAGGTCGGGCTGGTCACCGGCAAACCGAACCAGGGCTGACCATGACCACCTTTCCCAGCAAGGGCCCGGACAGCGGGCTCGCCGAAGTCCGCAGCGCCGAGCCGAAATGGCGCCGGCCGCTGGTCTGGGGCGTGGGGGCGCTGGTCGCCGCCGGCCTCGCCTGGCTGCTCTGGCAGTGGGCCAACGACATGAGCGGCATACGCCGCGAGGCGCCGAAGATCCCCGCGATCATCCCGCTGCCGCCGCCGCCGCCCCCACCGCCGGTGCAGGAGAAGCCACCGGAGCCGGAAACCCCGGTGGAGGAAAAGATCGTCGAGCCGGAGCCCACCCCCGAGCCCGAAGAGGTCAAGCCGGAGGAAGAAGCACCGCCGACACCCGCCGATGACCTGGCCAACCCCATGCAGATGGATGGCGACGCCCAGGCCGGTTCCGACGCCTTCAACATCGGCGCCGGCAAGGGTGGCGGCATGGCCGGCAGCGGCAGTGGGCGCCTGGGCAACGGCACCTACAGCCAGTTCCTCTCCTATGCCTTCCAGCGCCTGATGCGCGACAGCCCCGAACTGCGTTCGCTGGCGTTCCGCATGAACCTGGAGGTGTGGATCAACCAGAGCGGCCAGGTCACCCGCGTGGAGCTGACCCGCTCCACCGGCGACCTGGAACTCGACGCCAAGGTGCTGGCCGCGCTGCGCGGCTCGCCACCCCTGGAACGCCCGCCGGCCTCGATGTCGATGCCGGTCCGCCTCTCATTGCAAGGACGCCGGCCCAGCTAGGCCGCGCCACTCAAGAACAGCCAAGGAGTAGAACCATGATCTGCAGAATGAGCCGACTGGCGCTGGGGATTGGCGCCGTGGTCGCCGGCCTGGCCGGCCCGGTGCTGGCGCAACCGCCGGCGCCCTCGGAAAACGCCACCATCAACCTGATCCGCCTGCTGGTGCAGCAGGGCGTGCTCAAGCAGGAGCAGGCCCAGGCGCTGATCCAGCAGGCCGAGGCCGAAGCCGTGCAGGCCCGCCAGGCCGCCGCGTCCGCTCCGGCGGCCCCGGCCGGCGTGCCGGGCGAGGTGCGTGTGCAATACGTTCCGGCCATCGTCCGCGACCAGATCCGTGACCAGGTCAAGGCTGAGGTCATGGCCCAGGCCAAGCAGGAGAACTGGGCCGCGCCCAACACCTTCCCCGACTGGGTGTCGCGCATCAGCCTGGAGGGCGACGTGCGCCTGCGCAGCGAGTCGCGCTACTTCGCCGACACCAACAGCGACCGCATCACCGACTTCGCGCGGCTCAACGACCGCGGCCCCTACGACGTCAACAAGAACACCAACACGCAACTGCCGCCGCTGCTCAACACCCGCGAAGACCGCGAAAACCTGCTGCGCCTGCGGGCCCGCCTGGGCATGCGCGCGGTGCTTTCGCCGAGCTGGACGGCGGTCATGCGCGTCGGCACCGGCTCCGACAGCGGCCCGGTGTCCACCACCCAGACCCTGGGCGGCGGCTTCGGCAAGAAGGACCTCTGGCTCGACCAGGGCTACCTCGCCTACAAGCCCGACGAACGCCTGACCCTTACCGGCGGGCGCATGCCCAACCCGTTCTACACCACCGACCTGCTGTACTCCGGCGACCTCAATTTCGACGGCCTGGCGGCGGTGTTCGACCAGCCGCTGGACCGCGACATGGCGCTGTTCGGCACCGTTGGCGCGTTCCCGGTGGAGTACACCTCCGACACCGCCAGCAGCAACGGCTTCGACAAGGAAAGCAGCGAGAACAACTGGCTCTACGGTGCCCAGTTCGGCGCCCGCTGGCAGCTGGATGCGGACAACAGCCTCAAGGGCGCGCTGGCCTACTACCGCTTCGACGATATCGAAGGCAAGCGCTCCAGCCCCTGCTCGCTGTACTCGGGGCAGCCGGCCTGCGACACCGACGAATCGCGCCCCGCCTTCATGCAGAAGGGCAACACCCTGATGCTGCTGCGCGACGTTGTCATCGACCCCACCCGGCCCACCACCACGCCGCAGCCGCAGTTCGTCGGCCTGGCTTCGGAGTTCAACCTGGTGGACCTCAACCTCGCCTGGGACACCGCGCTGTTCCACGACTTCAAGCTGCGCAGCCAGGCCCACTACGTGCGCAACCTGGGCTACGACGAAGGCGAGATGCGCAAGCGCTCCGCCGGCCAGCTGGCCAGCAACGTCGACGCCAACGGCAACATCGAAAGCGGCGATACCGCCTGGATGCTGCAGTTCACCCTGGGCAACGCCCTGGACCTGAAGAAGCACGGCGACTGGAACCTCTACGCCGGCTACAAGCGCATCGAGCCCGACGCTCTGCCGGACGGCTTCAACGACTCGTCCTTCCACCTCGGCGGCACCAACGCCAAGGGCTGGTTCCTCGGCGCCAACTACGGCTTCGACAAGAACGTGGTCGGCAGCGTGCGCTGGCTGAGCGCGCAAGAGGTGTACGGCGCGCCCTTCGACATCGACGTCCTGCAACTGGAGGTCAACACGCGCTTCTGATGCGCGTGTGGCCAAGGAGCGAGAGCATGAACACCCGATCGCACACACCGCTGAAGCTGGGCCTGGCCCTGCTGCTGGGGGCCTGCGTCGCCAACTCGGCCTCGGCCGAAGGCATGGAGGAGCGCCTGCGCGCCCAGCTGCGCACCACCACCCAGCAACTGCAGGCGTTGCAGAGCGAACAGGCCCAGGCCGCCGCCGCGCGTACTGCGGCGGAAGGCCAGCTGACGGCCGCCCAGGCGCAGATCAAGCAGCTCACCGCCGAGCTGGCCAAGGCAAAAGGCCAGGCCGAGCAACTGAGCGGCCAGCAGGACAGCCTGCGCAACGCCGCCCAGGCCCAGGTGGCCGCCAGCAACGAGCAGGTGGGCAAGTTCAAGCAAGCCTACGAGGAGCTGCTGGGGCGTGCCCGTGGCATCGAATCGGCCCGCGCCCAGCTGGCCACCGACCTCGCCACCCGGGATGAGCAGGTGCAGCAGTGCACCACCAAGAACCAGCAGATGTACCAGGTGGCCAAGGGCATCCTCGAGGCCTACGAGAAGATCGACGTCAGTGATGTGATGAAGATCCGCCAGCCCTTCGCCGGCAGTGCCCGGGTGAAGTTCGAGGAGCTGGGGCAGGTCTACGGCGACGAGCTTTACAAGAACCAGTTCGACGCCGCCATGGTGCCCGCCACCGGGCAGTGATCCAGGGTGCCGGCAGTGCCGGAGCCAACCGCAGACAAGGAGTAGCGCAATGACCGCCATCGACATGATCCACAGCATCAGCCCCGACCAGCTCACCGAGCGCCTGCAGGCCGCCGGCTACCGCGTCAACCGCAGCGAACAGGGCGGGGTGGTGCAACTGCTCAGCGCCAGCCAGGGCATCGGCTTCGCCGTGCGCTTCGGCAACCCGGCCCAGGAGGCGGGCGCCTACCTTGACTACTGCTTCAGCTGCGCGCTGCGCATCCAGGGCGAGCTGCCGGCGGGCATGGCCGAGGTGTGGAACGCCACCCGCCGCTTCGCCCGCCTGTCGCGCCAGGGCGAATTCCTGGTGCTGGAGATGGACGCCATCGTCGCCGCCGGCGTCAGCCCGCAGCACCTGCAAAGCCAGATGGAACTGTGGGACCGCCTGCTGCAGGAGTTCATCGCCTACCTGCGCGACTACAGCCAGGCCATGGCACGCGAGCAGGCTGCGGCCACCCCGGCGCCGGCCGAAACCGCGGACAGCGAGGCGTGAGTGGGATGAACGCCAAGGGCTGGATGGTCGGTTGCGGTGCACTTGCCGCCGTGGCGCTGGCCGTGGGCCTGGCCCTCGGGCTGCGTCCGGGCAGCGGCCTTGAGGCTGCGGTGCAGGCCGTGCCCGAGGTGCAGCAGGCGAAGGCGGCCAGCCAGGCCGCCCCTGCAGAGCGGGCAGTGGCGCGCCTGGGTGAACTGGCGTTGGGCGAGGGCGAGCTGCAGGCGGTGCTGGACGGCCTGCCGGCGGCCAGCCGCGAGCAGCTGCGCGCCGACCGTGGCGCCCTGGAAGGCTGGATACGCGGGCGCCTGGCGGAGAAGGCCCTGTTGCAGCAGGCCCAGGCCCAGGGCTGGGAGGAGCGCCCGGAAATCCAGCGCATGACCCGCGCCGCCACCGAGCAGATTCTCCTGCGTACCTACCTGGAGTCGGTGAGCCAGGTGCCTGCCGACTACCCCAGCGATGCCGAGTTGCAAGCTGCCTATGAGGCCGGCAAAGACAACTGGGTGACACCGCCGCTGTACCGCGTCAGCCAGATCTTCCTCGCCGTCGGCCCCGGTGCGGCGGAGGACCAGGTGCGCAAGCAGGCCATCGAGCTGGCCCGCCGCGCGGCGGCGGCCAACGCCGATTTCGCCGCCCTGGCGCGTCAGTATTCCCAGGATGCCCGCACGGCCGAGCAGGGCGGCGACACCGGCCTGCAGCCGCTGCAACAGTTCGTTCCGGCGATGCGCCAGGTGCTTGCCCGCCAGCGTGTGGGCACTGTTTCCGAACCGCTGCGCAGCGACGCGGGCTATCACATCCTCAAGCTCACCGAGCAGCAGCCCGGGCGTAGCGCCAGCCTCGACGAGGTGCGCGACCGCCTGCGCCAGGCCCTGCGCGCCCAGCGCCAGGAACAGGTGGCGCGGGCCTACCTGGACGGCATGGTCAGCTCGGCGACCCTGAGCATCGACGGGGCGAGCCTCAACCAGGCACTGGAGAAGGGCCGCTGACACAGCGCCGGGCGGGAGGCCCGGCGCGCCGCAACCTTACGGAGGAGGGCATATGGCATTTCAGGAGAACGAACAGGCGACGACCCACGGCACGGCCGTCGCAGGTGGGCATACGGCGGACGACGGCTTCTTCGGCCTGGACGTAGAGGCGGCGCACTACTTCGTGGTGGCGGCCCGTTGCGGCTGCTTCATGCAGGCGGCACGCAGCCTCAGCATCAAGCCCACGCTGCTGCGCAAGAAGCTCGGGCTGCTGGCCGCCTGGGCCGGGCACCCGCTGTTCCTGCACCAGGGCAACGCCCTGGTGCTCAGCCCGGAAGGCCGCCGCCTGCGCACCCAACTGGTGGCGCGCCTGGCGGTGCTGTCGCCGGGCCTGGCGCAGAACGAAGACCAGCCGCTGGTGCGCATCGCCGTCGCCGAGCCGCTGCTGCACGACATCCTCGGCCGCGACCTGCTGGCCTTCCTCCGCCAGCACGCCAACGTGCGCCTGGAACTGGCGCGCCTGGACGAGGGCGAAACCCCCGCGCCGGACACCGACCTGCGCGTCTGGCTGGCCCCGCCCGACGACGTCGAACCCTGGCCGGGCTTCGCCAGCGCTCACCTGGAGTGCCTGGCCCAGCTGGAATACCTGCCCCACGTCGCCAAGCGCTACTCCCGCGAGACCAGCCGCCCGCGCAGCCTGGTGGAGCTGGAGGACTACATGCTCGTCGACCTGCAGGGCTACGCCGGCATCGAGGCGCTGCAACCCTGGAACCTGGCCATCGCCGACCGCCGCGCCGGGGTCACCCGGGTCAACTCCTACGAAATGCTCCGGCAGATGATCCAGTGGAGCGCCTGCATCGGCCTGCTGCCCCATTACGTCGGCCAGCTGGACAAGAACCTCATGGCCCTGCCGGCGCTGTTCGAACCGCGCATGGACATGCAGGCCTGGCTCGCCGTACGCGCCGGCGAAGAGGAGCGCGAGGAAGTCCGCCGCCTCATCGCCCTGGTGCATGCCGCCTTCGATGAGCGTCGGGATTGGTTCTAGCCGGGGAGACCGGCAGCATGGGTTTCGCATCGCTCAACCCATCCTACGAACGCAGTCCAACCGTAGGATGGGTAGAGGCACGAAACCCATCAATTCCCCGGCTCCGGGGCATCCGGCTTGCCCGTGTGCGCCCAACCCGCCTGCGGATCTGCCAGGCGCGGCGCTCGCCCCGATCAGCATGGGTTTCGCTTCGCTCTACCCATCCTACGAAGCACCATGCCCGTAGGATGGGTAGAGGCACGAAACCCATCAATTCCCCGGCTCCGGGGCATTCGGCTTGCTCGTGTGCGCCCAATCCCGCTTGCGGATCTGCTTGGCGCGGCGTTCGAGCACGAGATAGACCACGCAGGCGATGGCCAGGGGCAGGAGGAAGTAGATGGCGCGGTAGCCGATCAGCGCGGCGAGGAGGGTGCCCTTGGACATCTGGTGCTGCATCAGCGCGATGAACACCGCCTCCAGCACGCCGAGCCCGGCGGGGATGTGGGTGATGACCCCGGCGATGCTGCTGATCAGCAGGATGCCGAGGATGGAGGGGTAGAAGGCCTCCTTGGGCAGCAGGATCCAGATCAGCAGCGCCATCAGCGACCAGTTGAGCATGCCCAGGCCGACCTGGATCAGCGCCATGCGCAGGCTCGGCAGGGTCAGCTCCTGGTCGCGGAAGTGCCAGTTGCGGCGCTTGGAGAAACGGCAGGCACCGAGGTAGGCGAGGGCGGCGGCGACCAGGGCGAAGCCGATCGCTTGCAGGCCGGTCTCGCCGATCTTCCAGCCCTCGGGCAGGTCCACCAGGCGCAAGGAGAACACGCAGCCGGCCAGCAGCATGTAGCCCAGCCAGTTGGTGATCAGGCTCAGGCTGAGCACCTTGGTGATGGTCGGCACATCCAGCCCAAGGCGCGAGTAGAGGCGGTAGCGCAGGGCGATGCCGCCCACCCAGGAGCTGAGGTTGAGGTTGAAGGCGTAGCAGACGAAGGTCACCGGGATGGTCTGCCAGGCCGGCAGCTTGTGGGCGGTGTAGTGGCGGCCCACCAGGTCGAAGCAGCAGTAGGTAGCGTAGCTCGCCGCGCAGGCCAGGCCGGCCAGGGCCAGGGTGGTGGCGCTGTAGTTGGTGATGGCCTGGCGCACTTCCTGCCAGTCGAGGTTCTTCACCAGCATGAACAGCAGCACCGGCACCAGGCAGAAGAAGAACGCGGTCAGGCCACGCTTGACCCAGGTCTTCCAGGTGGCTTTGCCTGCGCTCATGAGCTCTTCTCCTGCTCGTAGACCGGCTCGGCACCGGCCTCTTCCAGGGGCTGCAGCGACTTGATGCGCGGCGAGTGGGCCGGGAACCAACCGGCGATCGCCGGGAAGTGACGCAGGAAGTGGAAGCTGAGGAAGATCAGCGGCGCCCGCCACCAGTGGCCGCGGGTGATGCGCTGCAGGGTCACGCGTTTGCACTTGGCGTCGGCGAGCTGCTGCAGGTGGTCGTGCAACTGCTGGTTGAAGGCCGGGTCACGGATGATCAGGTTGGCCTCCAGGTTCAGCGACAGGCTCAGCGGGTCGAGGTTGCTGGAGCCCACCGTGGCCCATTCGCTGTCCACCAGCGCCACCTTGCCGTGCAACGGCCGCTGGCAGTATTCGTGGATCACCACGCCGTCGCGCAGCAGGTAGTTGTAGAGCAGCCGCGAGCACAGGCGCACCAGGGGCATGTCCGGCTGGCCCTGCATGATCAGCGTCACCTGCACGCCACGGCGGGCGGCGTTGCGCAGCTCTCGCAGCAGGCGATAGCCGGGGAAGAAATAGGCATTGGCCACCACCAGCCGCTGCCGGGCCGCGCGCAGGGCGCGCAGGTACTGCTCCTCGATGTCGTTGCGATGGCGCTCGTTGTCGCGGATCGATAGCAGCATGCGCGCCTGCCCGGCCGCGCGGTTTTCCGGCGATTCCGGCAGCAGGCTGTGCACCTCGCTGGCGCTGTGGGCCAGCAACTGGCTGCAGGCGTGGTGCAGGTCGCAGACGATGGGCCCGCGCACCGCCACGGCGTAGTCCTGCTTGGCCATGGGGCCGAAGTCGGCGAGGTGGTCGGCACAGAAGTTGATGCCGCCGATGAAGCCCAGCTCGCCGTCCACCACCACCAGCTTGCGGTGCAGGCGGCGGAACAGGTTGGTGCGCAGGCCCAGCACCCGGGGGCGCGGGTCGAACATGTGCAGGTTGACGCCGGCCTCGGTCATCTCGCGGATGTAGCGGGTGCCGAGGTCGGCGGTGCCGTAGCCGTCCACCGTCAGCTCCACGCGCACGCCGCGCCGGGCGGCGGCGATCAGGGTCTCCTTGAGGCGCAGGCCGACCTTGTCCTCGAAGACGATGAAGGTCTCCAGCAGCACTTCGTGGCGGGCCTGGTCGATGGCCTCGAACACTGCGGGGAAGAAGTCCTCGCCATTGATCAGCAACTCGACCTGGTTGCCTTCACGCCAGTCGAATTTCACAGGTGCACCTCCACAAGCAAAGGGGCGTGGTCGGACAGGTGGGACCAGGGTCGGCGCAGCAGCACCTGGGGCGAATGGCTGGTGGCGTTGCGCACGTAGACGCGGTCCAGGCGCAACAGCGGCCAGCGTGCCGGGAAGCTGCGCGCCGGGGCACCGTAGGCGTTGACGAAGGCCTCGACCATGCCGCGGCTGGCGAGGATGTCGTCGGCACGCACGCGCCAGTCGTTGAAGTCGCCCGCGACTATCACCGGCGCCAGGGGCGGCAGGCTGTCGAGCAGGCGGCAGAGCAGTGCCAGTTGCTCGCGGCGATGGGCTTCGCGCAGCCCGAGGTGCACGCAGACGGTGTGCACCTCGCGGTGGCCGGGCACATCCAGCACCGAATGCAGCAGGCCGCGTTCCTCGTTGCCGGCGATGGACACGTCCAGGTTCTCGTAGCGCAGGATGGGGAATTTCGACAGCAGCGCGTTGCCGTGGTCGCCTTCCGGGTACACCGCGTTGCGGCCGTAGGCGAAGTCGGTCCACATGCTGTCGGCGAGGAATTCGTACTGCGGCGTCGGCGGCCAGTTCCTGAAGCGCCTGGCGTGGGACTGGTGGGTGCCGAGCACCTCCTGCAGGAACACCAGGTCGGCGCCGAGGGTGCGCACGGCGTCGCGCAGCTCGGGGAGGATGAAGCGCCGGTTCAGCGCGGTGAAGCCCTTGTGGGTGTTCACCGTGATGATGCGCAACTGGTGCACGGCCGGCAGCAGGTCGGTGGCGGGCAGCGGGGCGGTGGTGACGGTATTCACAGGTCGGCTCCTTCCAGGGCCTGGCCGGGTTCGGTCTGCAGGTGCGTGGCCAGCTTGAGGGTCTCCAGCAGGTGGCGCGCGTCGTAGGGCGCGCGCACCTTGATGTCGTTGTCGAAGTAGCAATACACATCACGGCTGGCGCGTTTTGCGGGGGGCTCGGCGCTGATCAGCCGGGCGTCGTCGGGCTGGCTGCCCTGGCTCCAGGCTTCGATCCGCTTTTTCCAGGCCTTCAGCGCGGCGGGCGAGTAGCCGCTGGCGTAGAGCTGCTTGTCGCCGTGCAGGCGCATGTAGACGAAGTCGCTGGTGAGGTCTTCGGCGTAGGGCCACTTCTTCGCCGTGTCGGCGACCACCAGGGCCACCCCGTGCTGGCGCAGCAGGGCGATGAAGGCCTCGTCGCGGAAGCTGTCGTTGCGGATTTCCACCGCATGGCGCAGGGGCCGGCCCTTGGGGATGTCGAGGTAACCGGCCTGGTGCATGCGCGCGTCGCTGTGGCGGGCCAGGGTCCGGGCGGCGTCACTGTCCCTGGGCAGGAGGGCGAGGAAGTCGGCGAACAGCGCGGGGTCGAAGGCGAAGCTGGGCGGGAACTGCCAGAGCAGCGGCCCGAGCTTGTCACCCAGGTGGAACAGCCCCGAGGCCATGAAGTTGGCCACCGGCTGCTGCACGTCGCGCAGGCGTTTCACATGGGTGATGTAGCGCGGCGCCTTGACGCTGAAGAGGAAGTCCTCGGGGGTGTCCGCGGCCCAGCCGGCGTAGCGCTCGGGCGTCTGCAGGGCATAGAAGGACCCGTTGATCTCGATGCTGTTGACCGCCCGCGAAGCGAAGCGCAGCTCCTTCTTCTGCACCAGGCCCTTGGGGTAGAAGTCGCCGCGCCAGGGGGCGTAGCGCCAGCCGGAAATGCCGATACGGATCTCTGCCATCACCGCGTCTCCGTTAACGAGCCTGGCCCTTGGATGCGGACAGGGTCCGCTCCAGCTGTTCCTCGCCTTTGATGATCTCTTCGCCGCTGTCGCCGGCCGGCTGCTGCCGTTGCGGGTGCAGCTCCACCTTGATCCAGCCGTTCTCGCGGCGGTCGAAGGCCTTGAAGGCTTCGATGGCATCGCTCATGGGTTTGACCTGGGTGAGGATCTTCGCCGGGTCCACGCGCTTGTTCAGGGTCAGCTCGATGAGCGTGGGGATGTACTTGCGGTGGTGGCAGTTGCCCATGTTGATGGTGAGGTTCTTGTTCATCGCCAGGCCGATGGGGAAGCTGCGCGCCTGCTGCGGGTAGACGCCGATGATCGACAGCGTGCCGGCCTTGGCCAGCCCCTCGACGGCCCACTGCAGCGCCTGGCTCGGGGCATCGCCGGGGTGCCAGTTATCGCCGTCGGGGTGGGTGCGCGGGGTCAGTTCGGCCATTTCCCGGCGCATGCGCCCGGCGCCGTGGTGGTCGTGGCAGGCGTGCTCGGCGTCCACGCCCACGGCGTCGATGGCGCGGTCGACGCCGATGCCGTCGGTGAGGCGACGCAGGGTCTTCACCGGGTCTTCCAGATCGAAGTTGATCACCTCGGCACCTTGCTGGCGGGCCATGCGCAGGCGGTCGTCGAGGTGGTCGATGGCGAACACCCGGGCGGCCCCCAGCAGCTTGGCGCTGGCGATGGCGAACTGGCCCACCGGGCCGCAGCCGAACACCGCCACTGTGTCGCCGGGGGTGATCTCGGCCATTTCCGCGCCGAAGTAGCCGGTGGGGAAGATGTCCGACAGCAGGATGGCCTGGTCGTCGCTGATTTCGCTGGGCAGCTTGATCAGGCCGATGTTGGCGTAGGGGATGCGCGCCTTCTCCGCCTGCAGGCCCTGGAAGGGGCCGGTGGCCTTGGGCCCGCCATAGAAGGCGGTGCCGGCCTGCTTGCCGTTGGGGTTGGCCAGGTCGCACTGGGCGTAGTACCCGGCGCGGCAGTAGGAGCAGTTGCCGCAGGCGATGGTGGAGGGCACCACCACCCGGTCGCCGATCTGCAGGTTGCGCACGTCGCTGCCCAGGGCCTCGACTATGCCGACGCCCTCGTGGCCGAGGATGGTGCCCTTGACCATACCGCTGACGGTGCCGCGCACGAAGTGCAGGTCGGTGCCGCAGATGGCCGAGGCGGTGAGGCGGATGATGGCGTCGGTGGGAGCCTGGAGGGTGGGCTCGGGGACATCGTCGAGGCGAATGTCACCCACGCCATGGAATACGACTGCCTTCATGGAGGGCTCCTGTTCGGGGCCGGGCCGCTGTTCGTCGGCGACCAGGCATGGGAAACGGCAGGCGCCGGAGCGGCACCTGTGCTAGTTCCGACTGGGCGGCATAGGAGCGGTTCAGGTTTTCTGCCCGTTGGGCTCGTGGCGCAGCCCGGGCCTGGGCCCGGTGACATCGAGCGCGAATGAATTGGCTCTGTCTGCGTTAAGTGTTGCTAGAAGAATTGAGCCCAGCTGATTGCCGAGTTCTGGTGATGTTTCTGGTTTCGCCCCCCCGGGCGAGTCCCTTTTTTCAGTCGCCAAAAAAGGAACCAAAAACGCTTGCCCCATCATCCGGCCCGACTGCGTCGGGTTCCCTCACTCCATCGCCGCTCTGGGGGCCGGCGCGATGGGCCATCCATGGCCTGGCGCGCCTCTCGCGGCATCCATGCCGCTCGTCCCCCGGCGCAACGACTGCGTTCGGCCTCCTGGAGGGGCGTTGGCGGCTGCTCCAACTTCTTCGTCCAGCGCATCGCCATGTGGTGCGCACAGGCTTTCGTAGGATGGTGTAGAGCGAAGCGAAACCCATGCGGTGGAGGTGACAGAAATTCTTTGGTGCCCGGAAATGGCCGTGCTTGAGCGCTTGCATTAAAGTCACAACAGCTAACGCAGACAGAGCCAATGAATTCGCTCCTGCACCAGGGAGGCGCGGTGCAGGGCCGTAGGGTGTGCTGCGCGCACCGGTGAAGATGACGCGCACATCACGGTGAGGCCGGGCATTGAGGGCTGAGCAGCCAAGCAGGTCGGGAGAAACCCGGCGCGCGGTGTGGATCCAGTTGCGAATGTTCGGCATGACCTCGAATGGTGGACCGATGAAGCGTGGTCCACCCAACATTTCGGGACGGTCCGAGGTGGCGGTGGCTACGGGGGCATGGGAGTGGAGCCTTAGGCCATTGCGCTGCTACAGCAACCCGCGCAGGAACTCCGCGAAGCCTTCCGGGGCGCGGGCGTCGAGGCGGGCGCTGGTGTGCACGGCGGGGCGGCTGCTCCAGGAGATGCGCGCGCCGCTGCGTTCGAAGGCGCGCACCAGGTGCAGGTCCTCGTGGGCGGCCAGGGGCGGGAAGCCACCGGCGCGCAGGTAGGCCTCGGCGCTGAAACCGAGGTTGGCGCCGTGCACGTGGCGGTGGTCGTCGTGCTGCTGGTAGTGGGCGTGGTAGCGCGCCTGGGCGTCGAGGTGAATGCCGTCCCACTGGGCGATGCGCACGGTGCCGCAGACCACATCGGCACCCAGGGCCAGCTGCGCGGCCAGCCAGTTGGCGCCGGCGATGCTGTCGGCATCGGTGCAGGCGATCCAGCGTGCGCCCCGGTCCAGCAGCCAGCGCACGCCGGTGGCGCGGGCCTGGCCGACGTTGCGTGCATCGATGGCCAGGGTGGCGATGCCGGCGGCCTCGGCGATGGCGGCGGAGCCGTCGCTGCAGGCGTCCAGCACCGCCAGTATCTGGACGGCTTCACCGCCGAGTTCGGGGTGCGCGGCGGCCTGCAGCACCGAGTCGATGCAGGCGCCCAGCAGCTGTTCCTCGTCATGCACCGGGATGACGACGCCGATCATGCTTCGCGCTCCCGCAGCCCTTCGCGCTCGGCCACCGAGGTGGCGTCGTGGCACCAGACCTCCAGCAGCAGGTCGGGCTCCTCGTGGCGCAGCAGGCGCGGCATGCCGAGGCCTTCATGCAGGCGCGCGTGGACCTGGTCGCCGGTCAGCGGGCAGCCTTCGATCACCGGGCGCCAATGGCAGGCGAGCAGGGTGCCGCCACGGTTCAGGGCCCGTAGTGCGCATCCGATCAGGCGTTCGAGGTCGGCGGCGTCGAGGTAGTAGCACAGCTCGCTGAGGACGATCAGGTCGAAGCGCCCGCTGGGCCATTGCTCCGGCAGGCGCGCCTGCTGCAGGCGCACGTTGGGCTTGTTGGCCAGGCGCTGGGCGGCCAGCTCGATGGCGCGGCCGGAGGTGTCGCAGCACAACAGGTCATGGCAGCGGT
Organism: Pseudomonas sp. zfem005; assembly: GCF_032621735.1. NCBI lineage: Bacteria > Pseudomonadati > Pseudomonadota > Gammaproteobacteria > Pseudomonadales > Pseudomonadaceae > Pseudomonas > Pseudomonas sp. zfem005. Next base: position 39,061 of record NZ_JAVYJE010000004.1, read on the forward strand.
CGGCCAGGCGCAGGCTCAGCTCGCCGTTGCTGCAGCCGGGCTCTAAGACCTTGTCGTAGAAGCCGCGGGGCAGGGCGGCCAGCACCAGGTTGCGCTTGCGCTTTTCGTACCAGCGCTTGCGGAAGGCCCAGGGGTCGCGGCTGTCCTGGTAGAGCGTGTCGAAATAGCTGTCGGCCACGCTCACAGGAAGACCAGCTCGAAGGGTTGCTGCAGGCGTTCCAGGCTGGCGGGGGTGAGTACCGGCTGACCGCCGTCCGGGTCCGCGTACAGCTGGCTGGCGAAGGCCTGCACGGCATGGCGCTTGCGGGCCAGGGTCCAGTTGTCCAGTTCCACCTTGCTCACAGGAAGACCAGCTCGAAGGGTTGCTGCAGGCGTTCCAGGCTGGCGGGGGTGAGTACCGGCTGACCGCCGTCCGGGTCCGCGTACAGCTGGCTGGCGAAGGCCTGCACGGCATGGCGCTTGCGGGCCAGGGTCCAGTTGTCCAGTTCCACCTTGCGCGCACGTTCCCAGGGGATGCGCGGGTCCTCGGGGGCGGCCCAGTGCCAGGCCCAGATGGGCACTTCATGGACCAGCGCGCCGACTTCCATGCCGGCTTCGAGCGTGGCCAGGCCCACCGCCTCGTGATCGGCGTGGCCGTCCTCGCGCCAGGTGGTGAAGACCACGTCCGAGGGTTGCAGGTAGGTGATGAGGAAGCGCTTGAGCTCGCCCAGGTGGCGCTCGACGCCGGTGTCCGGGAAGCCGCCGCGCAGCCATTTCAGCTCGGCCACGGGGATGCCCAGCCGGTGCAGCGCCTCGGCGCTCTCCTGGGGGCGCACGATGCCGAGACGGTGCGCCGTCCAGTAGGGCGAGCCGGGGTGGCTGGCGCTGCCGTCGGTGACCGAGATCAGCAGCACCTGGCGGCCCAGCTGGAACAGCAACTGCAACAGGCCGCCGCAGCCGAGCACCTCGTCGTCCGGGTGCGGGGCGACGATCACCGCGCGGGCTTCCGGCGGCACCAGGCGCTCGCAATCGATGCTGGGCACCAGGCCCAGGTGGTGCGAGGCGTTCCAGGCCTGCAGCGGCGTTCCGTCGCCATGGATGAGGTGGGCTCTCATGGCATCCAGCTCCCTGGTGGGGCCAGGGCGGCGAGGCGACCGAGTACGGCGAGGTCGCGCTCGGCGTGGCTCTGGCGGAGGTACACCGGCAGGTCGGCGAGCAACCGGGCCAGGTAGGGGTCGAGGCAATAGGGGGCCGCGCCCAGGGCGTGGCCGACATGCAGGAGGGCCGCTTCGGCCGCGCTTTCGCAGAGGGCGCGCAGGCGGCGCACCTGGCCTTCGGCGTCGGCGCGGGGGTGGCGATCGATCCAGGCGGCGCATTCGCGCAGGGCGCAGGCCGCCCCATGCAGGTGCGCGTCCAGGGCGCCCAGGTGGGCCAGGGCGTGGGGTTCGTCATGTTCGCGGCCGTGCGTCCGCAGGGCCTCGCCAAGGGCCTGGGCGGCGCCGAACCAGCAGGCGGCGATGCCGGCGCCCCCGTGCCAGAAGCCGGGGCGCTCCAGGTAGCCTGCGGCGGCGCCGATGCAGTGGGCGCGGGCCTGCTCGAAGTGCACCGCGACGCTGCCGGTGGCGGCCATGCCCACCGCGTTCCAGCCGCCTTCGCCGACGCGCACGCCGGGCTGGACCAGGGCCACGGCCACCAGTTGCTGCCGGCCTTCCTCGTTCCAGCCGGTGAGCAACGCGTGGCTGAGCACGGCGGCACCCGAGCACCAGGCCTTGGTGCCATCCAGGCGCACGTCCTGCTGTGAGGTGCGGGCGTTGATGCGCACCCGCGCCTGGGGCGGTTCGGCGGCCCAGACGCCCCAGGTGCTGCCGGCCGGCGGAGCGTCGGCGCCCAGTTCATGGAGGATGGCCAGGGCGTCGGTGTGGCCTTCGTAGAGCTTGCACAGGCCCAGGTCGCGGGCGGCGACCCGGGCCAGGGCCTGCCAGCGCGCGAGGGTGGCGCCCGCGCCGGGCGCCGGCAGGCGGTCGAGGCCCTCGGCCACCAGCGCGGCCAGGCGATGACCGAGTTCGCGGGCGTCGGCGCCCGGGCGCGGGTGTTCCGCCAGGCACCCTTCCAGGCGCTCGGCAGGAACGGCCGGGGCGCCCTGCATCAGCCGTTCTCCCGTTGCAGCTCGAAGAGCAGCAGCGAGCGGTTGGTGAGGGTGAACTCGGTGTCGAACTCGAAGCGCTCCAGGGAGCGTTCGTCGGGGCGGTTGGTGTCCAGCAGCAGGGTCCAGGCGGTGCCCTGGGCGACTTCCGGCAGGCGGAAGTTGACCACGTCATGGTGGGCATTGAGCAACAGCAGCAGGGTGGCGTCGGCACCGCTCTTGCGGATGCCGGTGGGCTGCGCGCGGCCGTCCAGGAGCATGCCCAGGCAGCGGGCGTTGCCGTCCTGCCACTGCTCCTCGGTCATCTCGTTGCCGCAGGGCGACAGCCAGGTGACGTCCTTGACCCCGAGTTCCTCGTTGTACTCGCCCACCAGGAAGCGGCCCCGGCGCAGGATCGGGTAGGCGCGGCGCAGGCTGATCAGCCGGCGGGTGAAGTCCAGCAGGCTGCGGCCCTCGTCGTCGAGTTCCCAGTCCACCCAGCCCAGTTCGTTGTCCTGGCAGTAGACGTTGTTGTTGCCCTGCTGGGTGCGGCTGAACTCGTCACCCGCCACCAGCATCGGCGTGCCCTGGGAGAGCAGCAGCGTGGCCATCATGTTGCGCATCTGGCGCAGCCGCAGCTCGCGGATGTCGGCGTCGTCGGTGGGGCCTTCGACGCCGTGGTTCCAGGAGTAGTTGTTGTCGCTGCCGTCGCGGTTGCCTTCGTCGTTGGCCTCGTTGTGCTTGTGGTCGTAGCTGACCACGTCACGCAGGGTGAAGCCGTCGTGGGCGGTGACGAAGTTGACCGAGGCGTAGGGCCGTCGGCCGCGCTGGTTGAACAGGTCGCCCGAGGCGGTGAGGCGGCTGGCGAGCCCGGCGATCTGCCCGCCATCGCCGCGCCAGAAGGCCCGCACGGTGTCGCGGAAACGGTCGTTCCATTCCACCCAGCCGGGCGGGAAGCCGCCCACCTGGTAGCCGCCGGGGCCGCAGTCCCAGGGTTCGGCGATGAGCTTGAGCTTGCTTAGCACCGGGTCCTGGCGGCAGGCGACGAGGAAGCCGTGGCGCTCGTCGAAGCCGTGGGGGTGGCGGCCGAGGATGGTGGCGAGGTCGAAGCGGAAGCCGTCCACGTGCATCTCGGTGGCCCAGTAGCGCAGCGAGTCGGTGACCATCTGCAGCACGCAGGGGTGGCTGAGGTCGAGGGTGTTGCCGGTGCCGGAATCGTTGATGTAGTGGCGGCGGTTGTCGGGCATCAGCCGGTAGTAGGTGGCGTTGTCGATGCCGCGCATGCTCAGGGTCGGGCCCAGCTCGTTGCCCTCGGCGGTGTGGTTGTAGACCACGTCCAGGATCAGCTCCAGGCCGGCGTCGTGCAGGTGCGCGACCATTTCCTTGAACTCGTTGATGTGGCCGCTGGCGAGGTAGGCGGCGTGGGGCGCGAAGAACGCCAGGCTGTTGTAGCCCCAGTAGTTGTTCATGCCCTTTTCCAGCAGGTGCTGGTCGTTGACGAAGCCGTGGATCGGCAGCAGCTCGATGCTGGTGATGCCCAGGGAGCGGATGTGCTGCAGCAGCTCGGCGTTCATCAGCCCCGCGCAGGTGCCGCGCAGGTGCTTGGGCACCGCCGGGTGGCGCATGCTGGTGCCGCGCAGGTGGGCCTCGTAGATGACCGTGGCATCCCAGGGCACGCGCACCGACTTGTGCTCGGGCCAGGTGAAGGCCGGGTCGATGACCTTGGACTTGGGCACGAAGGCAGCGCTGTCGCGCTCGTCGAACGACAGGTCGCCGTCCTTGTGGCCAATGGTGTAGCCGAACAGCGCCTCGGACCAGCGCAGCCCACCCACCAGTTGGCGCGCGTAGGGGTCCACCAGCAGCTTGTTGGGGTTGAAGCGGTGGCCGGCGTCGGGCTCGTAGGGGCCGTGCACGCGGTAGCCATAGATCTGCCCGGGGTGGGCGTCCGGCAGGTAGCCGTGCCAGATCTCGTCGGTGTATTCGGGTAGTTCGATGCGTTCCAGTTCCTGTTCGCCCTTGGCGTCGAACAGGCAGAGTTCCACCTTGGTGGCATGGGCGGAAAACAGCGCGAAGTTCACCCCCAGCCCGTCCCAGGTGGCGCCCAGGGGGAAGGGGTGGCCTTCGGTTATCCGTGAGCGTTGCCTGCTCATTGGGTGGTTCTCCTCATAGGGCGTTCAGTGCGGTTCAGGCCTTGGATGGCTTGGGTGCGGTTTTGGTGGCGCGGGGTTTCTTCAGCAGTGCCGGTTTCTCTTCGGCGGCGGCCTTGCTGGTTCGGGGCTTGCGCGCTGCCGGCGGAGCGGCGATGGCTTCGGGGTCAGCGGCAGTCGCGGCCTTGGCCGGCACTTCCTTGGGCTTGTTCACCCGCCGTGGCTTGGGCGCTGGCGGGCGTTCGCCCCGGGTTTCCGATTCGGCGAGCTTGCGCGCCATCTCCCAGTGGCGCGCTTCCTGGCCGCTGGGTTTGCCTTCCGATTCCCAGATCTGGTACGCGAATTCGCGGATGCGCTGTTCATCTGCACTCATGGCTGCTGCTCCTGATGGGGTCTGAAACACAAGAGGTTGACGGGGAAGTCGGCCAGCGCCTCGGCCAGGGCGATGCACCCTTCGATGGGGTGCAGCGGCGCCCGGGAGAACACGCCGGTAAGCGGGCTGTCGCCGATGGCGGCGGGCAGCACCACGCGGGTGTCGGCCCAGCGCTCGGGCGGAATATGGGGGGTGACGGCCTCGCCCAGCAGCTCGCTGGCCAGGCGCGGGACCAGTACCACCAGGTAATCGCCGCCGTGGCTGCGGGCGAAGGCCAGCACCTGCCCGGCATGGGCGCCTTTCACCTGCAAGGGCTGGTAGTCGCCCCGGGCGAACAGCTCGGCGCGGGCGTAGCGCACCGACAGCACGGTCGCGATCAGTGATTGCTTGATGCGGCCATCACGCCAGGACGCGATCAGCCCGGGCTGGTCGGCCAGCTCGGTGAGGGCGTCGATGCGCCGGGCGAAATCCACTTCGCGGCGGTTGTCCGGGTCCACCAGGCTGAAGTCCCAGAATTCGGTGCCCTGGTAGAGATCGGGGATGCCCGGCGTGGTCATGCGCAGCAGGCACTGGGCCAGGCCGTTGAGGGCCCCGGCGGGGGCGATGGCGTTGGCTGCCGCGGCGATCTCGATGCGCAGCTCGCGGGCGGTGTCGCGGGCCAGCAGGTCATGGAGGAAGGTGCGGCAGGCCACTTCATAGGCGGCGTTGGGCGCGCTCCAGCTGCTGTGCAGCTTGGCCTCGCGCAGGGCCTTTTCCTGCCAGCGCAGCAGGCGCTCCAGGTAGGCGTTGAGGGCGTGGCGGTCGTCGGCGTCCAGGTCCAGCGGCCAGCTGCCGAGCAGGCACTGGTAGAGCATCAGCTCGTCGGCCGCGCTGGGCGCGCCCTGGTTGTCCAGCACCTCGCGCAGCGGCGTGGCCAGGCGGCGCCAGTGCTCGCAGCGGGCGGCGAACCAGGCGGAGCGTTCGCTGAGCACCGCCAGGCGTGCGCGGTTGTCTTCGCCGCGCTTGTGGTCGTGGGTGGCGGTGGTCAGCAGGTTGCCGGGGAAGTGCTGCGAGCGGGCCAGGCATTGGGCGTGGAAGTCGCCGACCGGGCCGCTGAACTGCTGCGGGTCGAAACCCACGTCGTTGCGCGAGAGCAGCACCGCCGAGCGGTAGCAGGCGGTGTCTTCCACCGCCTTGGCCGCCGCTGGCGAGGTGAGCTGCTGGAAGCGCGCCAGCACCTTGCGCCGCAGCGTGCGTTGCGGCCCTGGCGGCACCTCGCGCAGGGGCTGGCCGCCCAGCCAGCGGTCGAGATGCTGCAGCAGGGGCTGGTCGGCTTCGCCCAGGGTGCTGCGGGCGCCGGCCAGGGCCTGCTCGAAGACCCGCCGGTCCTGTTCGGAGCGGCCGAGGGCGCCGGCGTAGGTGCGGTACACCGGGAAATGCACGATGAGCTCCAGCAGCGCACGGCGGATGGCGCCCAGGGTCAGGTCGCGGGTGGCGATGTCCTCGCGGGCCACCAGCAGCAGGTTCTGCGCTAGGTTTTCCAGGTCGCCTGCCAGGGAACTGGTGAGCACCAGTTGGCGGGCTTCGCGCACTTCATCCTCGAAGCGCCCGGAGCGGCCGCTGAGGGTGCTCCACAGGGCCGTGAGCTGCAGTTCGCCGAGGGGCGAGTGCTGCAGCAGCGACACCTGGTTCATGAATTCGTAGCCGGTGGTGCCGTCCACGAGCCAGTCGCGGGACAAGCGCTCGCCCGGGCCGAGGATCTTCTCCACGTAGATGGGGAAGTGCTGGCCGAGCAGGGCGCGCGGACGCTTGTCCAGCAGGCCCTCGACGCGCCGGCGCAGGCGGCGGCAGTAGCCGCGCGGGTCGGCCAGGCCGTCGACGTGGTCGATGCGCAGGCCGTCCACCAGGCCGGCTTCGATCAGCTCGAAGACCTTGGCGTGGGTGGCCTCGAACACCTCGGGGCGTTCCACCCGCAGGCCGCCCAGCTCGTTGATGTCGAAGAAGCGCCGCCAGTTGATGTCGTCGGCGGCGGTGCGCCAGCTGGCCAGGCGGTAGTGCTGGCGCTCCAGCAACTGGTGCAGGCGTTCCAGGCCCTCGGGCGTGTCGGGATGGTAGCGCTCCAGGGCACGCAGCAGGGGCTCGTCGCTGGGCGCGGCGGCTAGCTGGCGGCGCAATTCACCGGCCTGTTGCCAGGCCTCGGGCTGCCCCTCCAGGGCCTCGAAGCGCGCGGCCAGCTCGCTGAGCACGGGGGCATCGCTGGCCCGCAGCAGCTCGCCGTAGCTGGGCGGGGTGAGGGGGAAGCGGTGGTCGAAGTGCTGGGCATAGAGGCTGCCGCTGTCGGCGTCGTAGCGCAGGGCGATCTCCCCGGCGGCCAGCACCTCGCCATAGTCGCTGCGCAGGAAGGGCACCAGCAGCTGGCCGCGCAACAGCGGATCGTGGGAGCGCCACTGGATATCGAAGAACTGCGCGTAGGGGCTGCCACGGCCCCATTCGAGGACGTCGAGCCACCAGGGGTTGTCGTCGCCGCCTACGGCCATGTGGTTGGAGACGATGTCGAGGATCAGCCCCATGCGTTGTTCACGCAGGGCGGCGACCAGGCGCTTGAGCGCCGCCTCGCCGCCCAGCTCGGGGTTGACCCGGGTGGGGTCGACCACGTCGTAGCCGTGGGTGGAGCCGCTGCGCGCGGTGAGCAGCGGCGAGGCGTAGAGGTGGCTGATGCCCAGGCGCGCGAAGTAGTGCACCAGGGGTACCGCGTCGTCGAGGGTGAAGCCCCGGTGGAACTGCAGGCGCTGGGTGGCGCGGATCTCACTCATGGCCCTGGTCCTCCACCTGGCGGCGTGCTTCGTCGAGGCGGTGCAGGCGTCGCTCGGCGGCGGGGCCGTCGAGCATGGTCGCGGCGGGTTCCGCCCAGCGCCGCCGCCAGTTGGGGTGGTGGTCACCGGGGCCGGGCAGGTTGGGCTGTTCGTCGCTGCCCATCACGTCTTCCAGGGGCAGCAGCACCAGGGGCGCGGGGGTGCGGCCGATGAAGCCGATGCAGGCATCCAGCTGCTCGTCGTTGTCGCGTTCGCCTTGCAGCGCCTGGGACTGGTCGCTGGCGTAGAGCGCGGTGGTCAGGGCGAGCTTTTCCCGGGCGCGGGTCTCGCGGTCGCCGTGGCTGTGCTCGGCGCTGCGCTGGCCGGTGATCTCGCGCCACTCGATATCGCGGCCCAGCAGCCAGCCGCGCATGCTCGGCAGGTCGTGGGTGGTGGTGGTGGCGAGGGCGTCGCGGGGCCAGCTGTGGGGCGGCAGGAAGCGGCCGTCGCTTTGCTCGAAGAGCAGCACGCGCATGCCGAGGATCATCCGCTGCGCCAGTTCCTCGCGCAGGCCGGCGGGCACGGTGCCGAGGTCTTCGCCGATGACCAGGGCGCGGTGGCGGAAGGATTCCAGCGAAAGCAGGCGCAGCAGGTCCTGCAGCGGGTAGTTGAGGTAGGCGCCGGCTTCCGGCGGCGCGCCCTGGGGCAGCACCCAGAGGCGCTTGAGGCCCATCACATGGTCGATGCGGATGCCACCGGCGTGGGCCAGGTTGGCCTGGAGCATCTCGATGAAGGCGCGGTAGCCGTGGCGTTGCAGCCCTTCGGGGGAGAAGGCCGAGACGCCCCAGCTCTGCCCGGAGCGGTTGAGGATGTCCGGCGGCGCACCCACGGTCACGGCGGGCAGCAATTCGGCCTGGCGCGCCCAGGCCTGGCTGCCGGCGCCGTCGGCCCCCACGGCGAGGTCGGCGATCAGGCCGATCTTCATGCCGGCGCCACGGGCGGCGCTTTGCACCCGATCCAGCCCCCGGGCCACCAGCCACTGGCAGAAGGCGTGGAAGGTGACTTCCTGTTCGTGCTCGGCGGCGAAACGCTGCACGGCCTCGTGGTGGGGGTCGCGGTATTGCTCGGGCCACACGCGCCAGTCGGTGGGCAGGCCGCTGCGGCTCATGAAGCCGTGCAGGGCCTCGAAGCGGCAGTGTTGCAGCAGGGCATCGCCGCCGTGCTGGCGGAAGCTGGCGAAGTCGGCGCTGAAGGCGTTCTCCGGGCCGGCGAAGCCCGCGAACAGCTGGCGCAGGATGGCCTGGCGGCTGGCGGCCACGGCGGGCCAGTCGATCAGCGGCTCGGCCTCCAGGCGCGCCAGTTCGGCGCCCAGGCCGCTGGCGCTGATGGCTTCCTGCAGGGCGCGCTCGCCGAGGATGCAGCCGGGGGCGGCGTGCAGCACGTTGAACAGCAGGCGGCTGGAAGGCGAGTAGGGGCTGTAGTTGTAGCTGTTGGCGCTGAACATGGCGTGCACCGGGCTCAAGGCGATGGCATCGGCGCCCTTGGCCGCGGCGCTGCGGGCCAGTTCCTCCAGGGTCTGGGTGTCGCCGAGGCCACCGTCGCCAGGGCGGCGCAGGGAGTACAGCTGGGCGGTGAGGCCCCAGATGTGGCGGCGCTGGTGGTCGCTGAGCTGGGCCACGCTCTGGCAGGCCGGTGGCGCCACGGCCAGGGTCAGGGCCTGGTCGCCGATCAGCAGGCGCTGGTAGCCGCAGGCGGAGATGGCGGGCAGGCGGCCTTCGTGGTCGAGGCGGGCGTCGATCCGGGCGCCATCCTCCAGTTGCAGCTGGAAGGGGGTGCCGGCGGCGAAGTGGCGGGCCAGGGACAGCGGCTGGCCCTGGTCCAGGGTTAGCAGCGGGGCGAGGGCGGCCTGGCTGCGCTGCTGTTCGAGGTGGGCCAGGGCGGCGTGCAGCTGCTGCTCGCTCTGCGCCGGGTAGCCGAGGGCTTCGAGCAGCGCGCGCTGGGCCTCGGGCGCCACCTGCTGGGGGCGGCCGTCGGCGTCGGTCCAGTGGATGCTGAGGCCGGCGGCACCGGCCAGTTCGGCCAACAGGGCGTCGCTCATGCGCTGTCCTCCAGGGTTACGGCGACGCTGCGCGAGGCCAGCAGGCCCTGGCGGTAGTCGTCCAGGGCCGTGCGGTGGGAAAAGATCACCCGCGCGCCTTCACGGGGCAGCGGGGCGCGTACCGGCTCGGCGGCGAGGTTGAGGTCGATGCGCAGCAGGCTGCCGTCGCCCAGGCGCCAGCTGGCCGAGACGGCCTTTTCCTCCAGCACCCGGGTGCCGATGGCCTGGCTGCCGGGCAGGCGCGGCACCAGATGCGCGTGGCGCAGTTCCAGCAGGCGCCGGTAGTACACGCGCCAGGCCTGCTGGGCGGGCTCGGTGCAGGTGGCGCAGTCGGGAATGGAGCCGGTGAAGGTGCCCAGGGCGTTGGGGTCGGGAATGCTCTGGCGGATCTGCTCGTCGGCGAACACCGCGAACTCGCGGAACTCGTTGCGCCGACCGTCGCGCACCGCGCGGCCCAGTTCCTCGTTGTGCGAGGTGAAGAACAGGAAGGGCTGGCGTGAGCCCCATTCCTCGCCCATGAACAGCAGCGGGATCATCGGGCTGAGCAGCAACAGGGCAGTGGCGGCCTTGAGTTCGTCGGGCTCGGCCAGGCTCGCCAGGCGTTCACCGAAGGCGCGGTTGCCCACCTGGTCGTGATTCTGCAGGAACAGCACGAAGGCGGTGGGCGGCAGGTGCACGCTGGGTTCGCCGCGCAGGTGGCCGCGGCGGGTGGCCTCGCCCTGATAGACGAAGCCCTCGCCCAGGCAGCGCGCCAGCTTGCTGGTGGGGTCGCTGGCGAAGTCGGCGTAATAGCCCTCGTGCTCACCGGTGAGCAGCGCGTGCAGCACGTTATGGCCGTCGTCGTTCCACTGCGCGTCGTAGCCTTGTTCCAGCAGGCCGGCGTCGTTGTCTTCGTTCTCCAGCACCAGGTGCAGGTGGCGGCCGTTGCCGGCGGCCGCGCGCAGGCGGCTGGCCAGTTCGGTGAGGAAATCCTTCTCGGCGATGGCGTGCACGGCGTCGAAGCGCAGGCCGTCGACCCGGTAGTCGAGCACCCACATCAGGGCGTTCTCGCAGAAGAAGTCGCGCACCTGCACCTGGCGGAAGTCGATGGCCGGGCCCCAGGGCGTCTGCCGTTCGGCATTGAAGAAGGCGCTGGCGTACTGGCCCAGGTAGTTGCCGTCGGGGCCGAAGTGGTTGTAGACGACGTCGACGAACACCATCAGGCCCAGGCCATGGGCGCTGTCGATCAGCCGCTTCAAGGCTTCCGGCGTGCCGTAGGTGCTGTCGGGGGCGAAGGGCAGCACGCCGTCATAGCCCCAGTTGCGCGCGCCAGGGAACTCCCCCAGGGGCATGAGTTCGATGGCGGTGACGCCCAGTTCCTTGAGCCCGGGCAGCAGGGCCTCGACCCGGTCGAAACCGCCCAGCAGGCCGACGTGCAGCTCGTAGATCACCGCCTCGTGCCAGGGCCGCCCGCGCCAGTCCGGGTGGCGCCAGCGGTAGGCCTCGGGGTCGACCACCCGGCTGAAGCTGTGGGGGCCGTCCTCCTGAGCCCGCGAGGCCGGGTCGGGCACGCGCAGGCGTTCGTCGATCAGGTAGCGGTACAGGGTGCCGGCGCCCACGGGCAGGTGGCAGCAGTGCCAGCCTTCGCCGTGGGCACGCAGCGGGTGGCGGCTGCCGTCAGCCAGTTCCACTTCGACGAAGCGGGCGTCGGGTGCCCAGAGGGCGAAGCGCGTGGTGCCGTCCTCCTCGAGCAGCGCCCCATGGCTGCGCGTGAGGGGAAACATCAAGCCGGGCCCTCCGCCTGCAGCGCCACCGAGGTGGCCTTGAGCAGCCGTTTGTAGAGCCGGTCGTAGGGCTTCACCGATTGCCGCCAGTAGAGCGGCGAGGCCATGGCCTGGCAGCGCATGGCGTTGAGCAGCTCGGGGTGGCGGTAGACGTTGAGGGCGCGCTGCACGGCATCCAGGTAGCTGGCGGCATCGGCCTCGCGGAACAGGAAGCCGGTGACACCATCCTCGATGGTGTCGGCCAGGCCGCCGGTGCGCCGGGCGATGGGCAGCGAACCGAAGCGCTGGGCGTACATCTGGCTCAGGCCACAGGGCTCGAAGCGCGAGGGCATGAGCAGGAAGTCGCTGCCGGCGAACATGCGCCGGGCGTCGGTTTCGTTGAAGCCCACGTGCACGCCGATGCGCCGCGGGTGGCGCTGGGCGAGGTCCTGCATGGCCGCTTCCAGGGCCGGTTCGCCCCGGCCGATGATGGCCATGCGACCGCCGCCTGCGACGATGGCGTCGGCGATCTCCAGGGTCAGGTCGATGCCTTTCTGCTGCACCAGGCGCGAGACCACGGCGAACAGCGGGCCGTCCATGGGCTCCAGGTCGAAGAGCTTCTCGACGTATTCGCGGTTCTCGCGTTTGCCCTGCCACAGCTGGGCGCTGAAGCTGGCCACCAGGTGCTCGTCGGTGCGCGGGTCCCAGCTTTCGTCGATGCCGTTGGTGATGCCGCTGAGCTGGCCCTGGTCGACACGGTGCTTGAGCATGCCTTCCAGGCCGCAGCCGAAGTCCTCGGTGGTGATCTCGTGGGCGTAGTTCTCGCTCACGGTGGTCACGTGGTTGGCGTGGGCGATACCGGCCTTGAGGAACGACAGCTTGCCGTAGAACTCCATGCTCTCGTGGCTGCAGGCTTCCGGCGGCAGGCCCAGTTCGGGGCTGCATTGCGGGTCGATCAGGCCCTGGTAGGCGAGGTTGTGGATGGTGAACACGCTGGGCGTGGTCTGCCCGCGCCAGGCCATGTAGGCCGGGGCGAGGCCGGCGGGCCAGTCGTTGGCGTGGATCAGCTCCGGGCACCAGCTGAGGCAGGCGGTTCCGGCAGCCAGCTCGGCGGCGGCCAGGCCCAGGCGGGCGAAGCGGATGTGGTTGTCCGGCCAGTCACGGCCGTTGGCGTCGCCGTAGGGCGTGCCTTCGCGCTCGTAGAGCTCGGGGCAGATGATCACGTAGACTATCAGCCCGTCGGGCAGGTCCATGCGGCCGATGCGGCAGGCGGGCAGGGCGGCGTGCCCCGGCACCCGGCCGATCACGCGGATCGGGTGGCCACTCTCCAGCACCTGTCGGTAGCCGGGGATGAGGACGCGAACGTCATGTCGGGAAGCCAGGGCACGGGGCAGGGCAGCAGAAACGTCCCCCAGGCCGCCGACCTTGACCAGGTCGGCGAACTCCGAGGTGACGAAGAGAATTCTTTTCTTGTTGGTGTGCAGGCTTTCAACATGCAGCTGGGGGCGATTGGTCATGGAACTCAAACCCCCGAGCTGAGCGCTCGCTACAGCATTTCCCATATCATCCTCCGCTATCCGAGATTCCCTGATACGGGGATGCCGTCCTCGCCACCCATGCGCGGGCCATCGTTCCTGCATCGCACAAACGCCGATGCCAGTTGGAAAGATGAGTTTGAAAACCGGGCACAGACGTCACATCCCCACATAAACCCTGACTGGACGCAGCGCGGAGAAGTTTCGACTTTTTTTCCTTCCAGCCGGCTGTCGGGGAACTTTGGCGATGGCGGTTGTCGTCGGCTGCCGCATCGCGAATGAATTCGCTCCCACGACATGCGCGCCCGTCGCCTGGGACGGTGGATTGGGGGAACTCGGGGGCGCGGGGGTATTCCTAGCCTCTACAACAGGTACAGCGATACCCGGAGGCCGTCATGCAGAGCGTCGAGCAGGTTGTGAGTTTCCTCGAGAAGTACCAGCTGTCCCTGGTGACCGCCGAATCCTGCACCGGGGGGCTGATGGCCTCCCTGCTGGCCGGCGTGCCCGGCTGTGGCGCGGTGCTGGACCGCGGCTACGTGGCCTATTCGCCCACCGCCAAGCAGCAGTGCCTGGGGGTGGACCCGGCGACCATCGCCCGTTACGGGCTGACCAGCGAAGAGGTAGCGCGGGAGATGGCCCTGGGCGCCCTGGCCAACAGCGAGGCCAGCGTGGCCCTGGCCAACACCGGCCTGGCCGAAGCCGAAGGCCCCCTGGACGGCCTGGTGTGCGTCGCCTGCGCCATGCTGATGGACGGCGAGCCCTGGGTGGTCAGCGAGCAGTTGCGCTTCGACGGTGACCGCAACCAGGTGCGCGAGGCCGCCGCCCAGCATGTGCTGCTGCAATTGCCCTATTACTACGAGCGCCTGCACCAGGCCATTGCCGCGCGGCTGCCAGGCGCGGCGGCCAACGGCTGAGTCACACCGGCGGCTGGCGCTCGGGCTCGACGATGGGTTCCGGGTGCCGCCCGACCAGCTCCGGCGCTTCGCTGCGGGTCAGTTCGGCGCGCAGCTGCGGCAGGCAATGCGGGTAGCGGTGGGCGATGAAGTTCAGCAGGTTCTCCCGCAGGTAGCAGCGCAGGTCCCAGTTGCGGGAGGAGTCGATGGAGCTGACCAGCACCCGCAGCTGGATGGAGCGCTCGGTGGTGTCCACCAGCTGCAGCACGCTGACGCGGCCGTCCCACAGCTGCGGCACTTCCTTGCACAGGCGGTCCAGCTCCTGGCGCAGCGGGTCCAGCGGCATCTCGTAATCGGCCCAGAGCACCACCGCCCCGGTGATCGACGAGCTGACCCGGGTCCAGTTCTGGAAGGGGTTCTCGATGAACCACTGCAAGGGCACCACCAGGCGCCGGTCATCCCAGATGCGCACCACCACGTAGGTGCCGGTTATTTCCTCGATGCGCCCCCATTCGTTCTCGACGATCACCACGTCATCCAGGCGGATGGGCTGGGTGATGGCGATCTGCAGGCCGGCGATCAGGTTGCCCAGCACCGGTTTGGCGGCGAAGCCCACCGCCAGGCCGGCGACGCCCGCCGAGGCCAGCAGGCTGGTGCCGAACTGGCGCGCGGTGGGGAAGGTCATGAGCATGGTGGCGGCGCCGAACAGCAGCACGAAGAAGCTCAGGGTGCGCACCAGGACGCGGGTCTGGGTCTGGATGCGGCGGGCGCGCAGGTTGTCGCTGATGTCCACCGGGTTGTGCAGCAGGATCACCTGTTGCACCGCGTCCACCGCACGCAGGCCGAGCCAGGTGAAGGTGCCGATGATGGCCATCGAGGTGAGCTGGCGCAGCGGGCCGATGAACAGCAGGTTGTCGGGGGCGGCGCTCCACACCGTCTGCAGGCCCAGCAGAGGCAGCAGCAGGTAGAGCGGCCGGCGCACGCGCTGCAGCAGTTCGCGCAGGAACAGCACCGGCTTGGCCAGGCGAACCAGCACGCGCATCACGCCGCGCGCCACCAGGCTCAGGATCAGCACCACCGCTGCGGCGGTGAGCAGGGCCTTGAGCTCCGGCAGCGGCAGGTAGGGCAGCCAGTCTTCGAGCATGGGAAACCTCCGGGATCGCGGTAACCCTGTTAGTGACCCGAAGCCCGATGATGGGTTCGGGTGGATTGCCCCGACCGTTCTTGTGGCGCTTGCGGCGACTGTAGGGGCGACTTCAGTCGCCCAGCGATGCGCCGCATCGCGCCCAGCCCTCATCCCCCTCGCATCCCCGGGCTGAAGCCCGGGCTACGAATCCGACGGTTCCATGAGTCAGATAAATCTCCTGAACCGCCGCGCAACGGCGCGGCCGAAGTACAGGAGCCCCTTGCCTGGAGAAGCCTATGAATGCCGAAGCCCAAGCCTGTGCCGATGCCTGCCTGGTGTGTGCCGACGAATGCGCGCAATGCGTGACCGCGAGTCGCCTGGATGAGGGCGGGGAGTACCTGGAACGCTGCATCGAGCTGAGCCGCGAATGCGCGGATAGCTGCCTGCTGATGCAGGAGCTGGTGGAGCGCGAGAGCGCCCAGGTGGTGGGCTTCGGCAAGTTCTGCGCAAGCATGTGCCGGCTGTGCGCCGCCGAATGCCGGCGCCATGACCTGGCGCACTGCCAGCGGCTGGCCCAGGTCTGCGAGGACTGCGCGCAGCAATGCCAGGGCCTGGCCCTGGCTGCCTGAGGCTCAGGGCACGAAGCGCAGCGCGCTGGGGGCCGGGGTGCTGACCGTTTGCACCTGCTCCACCAGCAGGCCGCTTTGCGGGTCGCGGCTGAACACCACCAGACTGTCGCTCTTCTGGTTGGCCACCAGCAGGAAACGCCCGTCCGGGGCGAAGGTGAATTCCCTCGGCTCATCGCCCCCGCTGGCGTGGCGCTGCACCTCGCTGAGGCTGCCGTCGGCGGCGCTCACCGCATAGACCACGATCTGGTTCTCCACCCCACGACGGGCGACGTAGAGGAAGCGCCCGTCCGGCGACAGGTGGAGGGCGCCCAGGCGGCGATCGCCCTGGGCGTTGGCACCGGGCGGGTCCAGGTCCACCAGGCCCTGCTGTTCCAGCTTGGCCTCGTCGCGGCCGAGGATGGCGATCTGGTTGGACAGCTCCAGGGTCAGGTAGGCGCGGTTGCCGCTGCGGTCGAACACCAGGTGGCGCGGGCCGCTGCCCTTGGGCAGGGCGAAGGCGCCGGGCTTGGCCGCCTGCAGCGGCTTCTTCGGTTTATCCCCGTCGTAACGGTAGGCGTAGACCTTGTCGGCACCCAGGTCGGTGACGAAGAGGAAGTCGCCGGCCGGCACCGCCGCGTGCATGTGCGAGGAGCCCTGGCGCTGCGAGCCGCGCCGGGAGAAAGGCTGGCGCACCAGCTGGGCGACCGGGCCGAAGGTGCCGTGGGCGCTGACCGGGATGGCCGCCAGGCTGCCACCGGGCGTGGGCTTGCTGCCGTAATGAGCGACGAAGATGAAACGGCCATCCTCGCTGAGGCTGGCATGGGTGGGCTCGGCGCCCTTGCTCGCCACCTGGCTCAGGGGCGTGAGGCTGTGCTCGTCACCTTCGCCGATGGCGAAGCTGCTGACCTGGCCGGCCGGGTCGCGGCCCTTGGGCGGGTTCTCGTTGGTGACGAACAGCTGGTGGCCATCCGGCGAAAGTACCAGCCACGAGGGGTTGGCGCTGGCGAGGGTCTGCAGCGGCTTTTCCGTCAGCCGGCCCTGGGTGCCGTCGAAGGCGAAGCGCTGGATGCCGGGGCAGGTCTCGCCACTACAGCCCACCAGCAGTTGGGAGGTGTCGACGGGCGCCCGACCGGCACAGCCGGCGAGCAGGGTCATGGCGCAGAACAGCAGTGGGACGTTACGCGGCATCGATCATTCCTTGGGCAGGGCGAAGGCCAGGACGTAGTCGCCCTGGCGGGTGTGCAGGGAACCATGGCCACCGGCGACCACCAGCACGTACTGGCGGCCATCCTTGCCGGTGTAGCTCATGGGGGTGGCCTGGCCGCCGGCGGGCAGGCGGCCTTCCCAGAGCTGCTTGCCATTGCGCACGTCGTAGGCGCGCAGGTACTGGTCGAGGGTGCCGGCGAGGAAGGCGACGCCCCCGCCGGTCATCACGCTGCCGCCCAGGCTGGGTACGCCCATGGGCAGCGGGATGGGGATCGGCGAGCTGTCGCGCACGGTGCCGTTCTTGTGTTTCCAGACGACTTTCATGGTGGCCAGGTCCAGGGCCGCGACGTAGCCCCAGGGCGGCGACTGACAGGGCAGGCCGAGGGGCGAGAGCAGCGGCGATAACAGGGCGCCGAAGGGCGCACCCTTGTTCGGCTGTACGCCTTCGATCTCGCTCTTGCGCGCAGGTTCATCGGTGGCACTGCCTTCGGGCACCAATTTCGAGGTGAAGGCCATGTAGCTGGGGTTGAGGAAGGCGATCTGGCGCTCCGGGTCCACCGCGATGCCGCCCCAGTCGAAGACCCCGAAGTTGCCGGGGTAGACCAGGCTGCCCTGCTCGGAGGGCGGGGTGTAGATGCCCTCGTAGCGCAGGGAGCGGAAGGCGATGCGACAGAGCATCTGGTCGATCGGCGTGCCGCCCCACATGTCGCGCTCCTGCAGGGGCGGTGGCATCAGGTTGAGTGCGGACATGGGCTGGGTGGGGGCGGTGAAGTCGCCCTTGGCGGCGCCCTGGGGCACGGGGGTTTCCCTGACCGGGACGATGGGCTCGCCGGTGCGCCGGTCGAGCACGTAGAGGCTGCCCTGCTTGGTGGAGGCGATCAGTGCCGGGCGCGGGGCCTCGCCGGCCTTCTGCGGCGGCAGGTCGACCAGGCTCGGCTGGCCGCCGACGTCCATGTCCCAGAGGTCGTGGTGGGTCATCTGGAAGGTCCAGCGCACCTTGCCGGTGGCGATCTCCAGGGCGGTGACCCCGGCGCTGTAGGTTTCCGAGGCCTTGGTTCGGCGACCGCCCCATTGGTCCGGGGTCTGGTTGCCCATGGGCAGGTAGAGCAGGCCGAGCTTCTCGTCGAGGCTCATCACCGACCACATGTTCGGCGAGTTGCGGGTGTAGGTGCGGCCATCGGGCAGCGGGGCGGTGTCGTCGGGGTTGCCGGCATCCCAGTTCCACACCAGGTGGCCGTCGTGCACGTCGTAGGCGCGGATCACGCCCGAGGGCTCGTCTTCTGAAATGTTGTCGGTGACATGGCCGCCGATGATCACCAGGTCGCGGCTGACGCCGGGTGGCGAGGTGGAGTAGTAGCCGCCCGGGGTGAAGCTGCCGATGCCACGGGTGAGGTCGATGGAGCCCTTGTCGCCGAATTCCTCGCAGGGCTTGCCGTCATCGGCGTCCAGGGCCATCAGGCGGGTGTCGGCGGTGGGCAGGAACAGGCGCCGCTCGCAGCGTTTGCTGTCACTGGGGCTGTCCTCCTGGTGGTAGGCGACACCGCGGCAGGTCATGTGCGCCCAGCCCTTGAAGCTGTCGGCGTTCTGGGTGCTGATCTTCGGGTCGAAGCGCCAGATCTCGCGGCCGCTGTCCGGGTCCAGGGCGATCACCTGGCTGTGCGGGGTGCACACGTAGAGCATGCCGTTGGCCTTGAGCGGGGTGTTCTCGGCGGTGGTTTCCTGCGGGTCGTCCTGGCCGGGCAGGTCGCCGGTGCGGTAGCTCCAGGCCAGTTCCAGCTTATGGGCGTTCTCCGGGGTGATCTGGCCCAGGGGCGAGTAGCGGTCGCCGGCGTTGCTGCGCCCGTAGGCCTGCCAGTCGCCTTCCGGCATCGGCGGCTCGCTCTGCACTGCCAGGGGGTTGCCGCGGCCAATCTCGCCCTCCAGGTTGTGGGGCTCGGTGAACTGGCTGAGCAAGGCCACGGCGCCGGCCAGCAGCACCGCCATCAGCAGCGCACCGCCATTGGCCCGCGAGGTGCCGCCGGCCAGGCCACCGCGCGTCCAGGGCAGCAGCAACAGCACACCGATGCCGAACCACAGGGCCAGGCGCGGCACCAGTTGCCACCAGTCCAGGCCCACCTCCCAGAGCGCCCAGGCGGTGGAGGCGGCCAAGGTCACGGCGAACACCAGCAGGGCCGAGCCGAGGCCTTTCCACAGCAGGAAGCCGGCCACCAGCAGGGCGCCACCGGTGAGCGGGTAGTACCAGGAGCCGCCGACCCAGACCAGGCGGATGCCGCCGATGAGCAACGCGAGGCCGAGCAGCAGCAGGAATAAGGCGAGCAGGCGGGCGAGGGGCGATGGACGGGCGCCGGGGGTGGACATGGGCGGTCCTCCAAAAGGGGGTTATTTGGGGTGTAGCTGCGGGAGGCGGATCGCGCGAATGGCGTGGCCTCGCTGAAGAGATCGAACCCCGCCGGGGTGAATAGTTCAGCGCCAGGCCGGCTGGATGGCATTTGGTCATCAATCCGTCATGGGCTTCGGGTTAGCTGTGCGCCACGCCTTCCAGCCTGGCTGGAGGGCCCGGCGTGCCTGGCCTGCGAATTTTCCCTGAACCGTCCTCGTCCAGCCTCCCTCTGAACCTCTGTGATCCCTTTCCTGGTGAGCAAGACCATGAACCAGTTATTCGCAATGCTGCTCGGCCTGTTCGGCGCGGGCGAAACCGTCGCCGATGAGCAGAAGTCCGTGCAGCCGCTCCCCGAGCCCATCAGCGTGCAGCAGTGGCAGGCGGCCTTCGACGAGGCGCTGGCGTTGCCGGAGGTCCGCTACTCGTCGTCGGACCTGGTGACCATCGTCAAGAACGAGCGCGACGGCTCGGTCTACCTGTTCACCACCAGCAAGCACCCGGCCTACCCGGCGATGATCGAACGGCGCCTGGTGGGGTCGGATGGCCTGCGCTATTCCAGCACCGGCAGCTACGCGGGAAATGGCCAGGCCTATGCGGCGTGGCTGGAGAAGTACCGCCAGTTCGACAACCGTCCCTATGAGTCGATGGCTGCGAGCAAGGGCACGGAGCTGTCTTCGGCCAACTGACGGGTGCCTCTAACAACGTAGGCGAAGCCGTCAATGCAAGGCAAAACAGGCGAAAAAGCGCAGGTTACGCCGTGTAAATGAGCATTTTGATCGGACTCGCGCACGAGCCTGTTCTTAACGCCGCGATGGCAACGCAGGTAGTTTCTAGAAGTGCCCAACGAGCCGGGCGGGGAATCAGGGTTCAGCCTTGAAGGCCGCGCCTCGGCGGGTGAGGGTGATGCCGGTGGCGCTGACCAGCAGCAGGCCCTGGCCGTCGCTCTGCTCACCGTGAGACAGCTGGCCGCTGATCAGGCCAAGCTCCGCGAGATCGCGCAAGCCGATCATGACCCGGGCAGGGTCGCCTTCCAGAACGGCGGCATCACGAGGGGCGTCCTCACTGAGCTGGGCAAGGAGGGAACGCAGGAGCAGGGTGCGGCTTTGGATATCCATGAACGGGACTGCGGTGGGGACCGTCGCTGATTCTAGATCAGCTTGGCCCGGCGTGGTGTGGCGATTGTCGGACATCCAGTGAAATGGCATGTGCGCTGGGCTGGTGGGTGGGCTCCGCCCCATGGGTTTCGCTTCGCTCGCGGAACGCCGCCCGACCCATCCTACGAAAGCACGTCGCCACGTGCGCGCTGGGTTCGCGATCGGTCATCGCCGCCAACCGACAAATTTTTCACGTCTTCTTGATCCAGCCTTTACGGGTGTTGCTCCAGGGTATGGCCATCTTCTGGAGGATGCGCCATGACGCCCGGACCCCGACTCTCGCTGTTTTTCGCAGGCCTCTTGGCCGTCGCTTCGCTGGCCGTGCCGCTGGCCCAGGGCAATAGCCAGGTGCCGGAGCCGGCGGCCATGCTGTCGCGCCAGGCCTGGGCGGTGTCGCTGGACCCGGGCTTCAACCTGTACCGCATGACCCCTTCGCTGTTCCGCAGCGCACTGCCGGATGCCCGCGACCTGCCGCATCTGCAGCGCCTGGGCGTGCGCACGGTGGTGAGCTTCATCAAGGAGGACGACGCCGAGTGGCTGGGTGATGCCCAGGTGCGCCGGGTGAGCATTCCGTTGCATGCCGATCGGGTCGATGACGTGGATGTGCTCCGCGTGCTGCGGGTGTTGCGCCGGGCCGAAGCCCAGGGGCCGGTGCTGATGCACTGCAAGCACGGTCGCGATCGCACCGGGCTGATGGCGGCCATGTACCGCACCGTGGTGCAGGGCTGGAGCCGTGCCGATGCGCTGGCGGAGATGAAGGCCGGCGGCTTCGGCGATGCGCGGCAGATGGACGATGCCATCGCCTATGTCGAGGGCGCTGATATCGACGCCCTGCGCCAGGCCCTGGACAGCGGCGCCTGCAGCACCCGCGCCCTGGCCGCCTGCCAGGTGGGGCGCTGGTTGCGGGCCACCTTCGGCGAGGGGCCGGACGAAGAGGTGGCCCAGGGCGATGCCGTCGAGCAGGGGCGTGCGGACTCCTAGAAGGCGGAGGAGGAGCGATGGGCTGAAGCGGAGCGCCGCCCGGCCCACCCTACGCGGCTGCGTTGAGGGGCGTCGTGGCTCGGCGGCAATCCGTAGGTGCCGGCAGCTCCGTTTGGTGGATGTAAAAAGCGACATCCACCCTACACGGCCCTCACCATCGTGCGGCTGGGTTCAATCGTCCGGGCTGATGATGCCCTTGCGCACGGCGTAGAGGACCAGGCCGGGGATATCGTGGATGTCCAGGCGCTTCATGATCTGGGCGCGGTGGGCCTCCACGGTCTTGACGCTGAGGCCGAGGCCGTCGGCGATGGAGCGGGTGGAGGCGCCCCGGCTGATCAGGCGCAGGATTTCCACCTGGCGCTGGGTGAGCCCGGGGTCCTCGCTCCCATGCTGGCGGTTCAGGGCCTGGTCGATCACCGGCTGGGCGATGGCCGAGCTGAGGTAGCGCTGGCCCCGGTCGACGGCCTTGAGGGCGAGGGCCAGCTCGACCATGGCGGCGTCCTTGAGCAGGTAGCCGTAGGCGCCTTTCTCCAGGGCGGAGAGCACCACCTCGGCGTCGGTGTGCATCGAGAGCATCAGCACGCGGGCCTCGGGCACGCGCGTACCCAGGCGTTGCAGGGCCTCCAGGCCGTCCACGCCGTGCATGGAAATATCGAGGAGGATGATGTCCGGCTTCAGGCGCTCGGCCATCACGACGGCTTCCTCGCCGTCCTCCGCTTCTCCAACTACTTCGTAACCCTCCAGGTCGTTGACCATGGCGCGGACGCCAACGCGGATCAGTGCGTGGTCGTCGGCCAGCAACAGGCGACAGGTCATGGGCGCTCCTTGCGCAACGCGTCGTTCATGCATTACTCCAAGTGCAGGCTGCCCTGAAAAAGAGCAGGCCTACAGGTACGGAGTAGCATCCGACACGAAGGTTCGCCCGGATCGACCGGACGGACGGTAGCACCGGGCCAGCATCCTGCCGGCTCGTTTCAGGGGTTGCGGCCTTCTATTTGGCGGCTTCGGCGGTCTTGTCGGGTGTTTGCCCCCGTGAGTAGCGAATGATGACTTCGGAAAGTTTCGACAGGGGTTCGGTGCTTTGCGCGGCGCCCATGCGCAGGGCTTCCTTGGGCATGCCGAAGACCACGCAACTGGCTTCGTCCTGGGCCACGGTGCGGGCGCCGGCCTCGCGCATTGCCAGCAAGCCCCGCGCACCGTCGTCGCCCATGCCGGTCATGATCACGCCCAGGGCGTTGTGCCCGGCGTGGCGGGCGACGGAGCGGAACAGCACGTCCACCGAAGGCTTGTGGCGGTTGACGTGGGGCCCGTCGAGCACCTCCACGAAGTACTGCGCGCCGCTGCGCTTGAGCTGCATGTGGTGCCCGCCGGGGGCGACCAGGGCCAGGCCGGGGCGCACGCGGTCCATGTGCCGGGCCTCGCGCACGTCGATCTCGCACACGCTGTTCAGGCGCTGGGCGAAGGCCGCAGTGAATTTCTCCGGCATGTGCTGGACGATGACGATGCCGGAGCAATCCACCGGTAACTGGCGCAGCACCACTTCCAGGGCCTGGGTGCCGCCGGTGGAGGTGCCCAGGGCCACCACCCGGTCGGTGGTGGCGTAGCCGGTGGGGCGTGCCGCCGGTTCGGCCGGCGCCGCTGCCGGCGTGGCCTTGGCCGGCGGTAGCGGCGGCGCGCTGCGCGGCATGGCGTGGGGGCGGCTGCGGGCGGCCAGTTCGATCTGCCGGATCAGGTCGCCGGAGAGCTGCTGCAGGCTGTCCTTGAGCCCCTGGCGGGCCTTGGTGAACACGCCCACGGCGCCGGCGGCGAGGGCTTCCAGGGTGATGGCGGCGCCGGCTTCGGTGAGGGTGGAGCAGATGATCGAGGGCGTCGGCCGCTCGGCCATGATCTTGCGCAGGAAGGTGATGCCGTCCATGCGCGGCATTTCCACGTCCAGGACCAGCACGTCGGGCCATTGCTTGCGCATCTTGTCCAAGGCGAACAGCGGGTCGGCGGCCTGGCCGATGACCTGAATGCCGGGGTGGTTGTCCAGGCAGGCGGTGAGCACCTGCCGCACCAGGGCGGAGTCGTCGACGATGAACACCTTGATCGGGTTCGGGGCGGGTTTGCTGAGCGGGCTCATGTGCGTTGGAATACCGAAGGCCGCACGGCACGCAGCGGCAGGTTGAAGCCATGCAGGCTTTCCGCATGGCCGATGAAGAACAGGCCGTCCGGGCGCAGGCGCTCCACCAGGCGCGCGACCATGGCGCGTTTTTCCTCCTGGCCGAAGTAGATGAGCACGTTGCGCAGGAAGATCACGTCGAAGGGGCCGATCTCCTTGGGGATCGGCCGGGTCAGGTTGAGTTCGGCGAAGGTCACCCGGTGGCGCAGGGCCTGGCTCATGCGGAACAGCCCCTCGCTTTCCTCCACCCCCTTGAGGCAGTGGCGCTTGAGCCAGCCGGTGGGGAAGTTCTCCGCCTGCTCCATGGGGTAGGTGGCCAGGCGCGCCTTTTCCAGCACGCGGCGGCTGAGGTCGCTGGCGAAGATCGACCAGTCCTGGGTGCGGGCGTTCTCGGCCAGGGTCATGGCCATGCTGAAGGCTTCCTGGCCGGAGGAGCTGGCGGCGCTCCACAGGTGCAGCGGGCGGCGCTGGTGGGTGACCCATTCGCCGAGCTGCTTGAAGTGCTGCGGCTCACGGAAGAAGTAGGTTTCGTTGGTGGTGAGCAGGTCGATGACCGTGCGCCGCTCCTCCTGGGAGGCGGGGTCGTCAAGCACCTTCATGTAGTCGCCGTAGCTGTCCAGCTCCAGGGCGCGCAGGCGGCCCATCAGGCGGCCGGCCATCAGGGTGCGCTTCTGTTCGGCCATGCGGATCCCCGAGGCCTCCAGCATCATCTGCTGCAGGCGCCGGAAGTCGCTGTCGCTGAGCTTGGGCAGGTGGCTGGTGGGCATCAGCCGGCCTGCTGGGCGAGGCTCAGCTGGCGGATGTCGTCCAGCGAGAGCACGCGGCGCACATCGAGGATGATGGTGAAGCCGCGCTCGTCGCGGGCCATGCCGGCGATGAAGTCGGTGCGGATGCCGGCGCCGAAGGGGGGAGGCTGTTCCACCTGGCCCGCTTCGATGTCCAGCACCGCGTCCACCGCATCTACCACCAGCCCGATCCGCTGGTGATTTTCGTCCAGGTCCAGCTCGATGATGACGATGCAGGTGCGCTTGTTAGGCACGCTGAGGTCCTGGCCGAAGCGCGCCGCCAGGTCCAGCACCGGCACCACGTTGCCGCGCAGGTTGATCACCCCGTGGATGAAGGGCGGCATCATCGGCACGGTGGTGACCTGGCCGTATTCGATGATCTCCCGCACCAGGTCGATGGGCAGCGCATAGCGTGCGTCACGCACCCGGAACGACAGGTGCTGAACGCTTTCCGCTGCCTCGCTGGCCAGGATTGCCTGGAGTTCGATCATGCCGCTTCCCTCAGTTGAAGTTGACGAAGTGGCCTTCATCGGCCGGAGCCTGGGGTTTGCGGGCCACGGCAGTGCTGGGCCGACGTAGCTCGCGCACGGCGGCGGGGCGCTCCATGCGCACGGGCGAGATTGCCCGCACGGTGGTCGCTTCGAGCCGGAAGTAGCCGATCAGCTCCTGCAACTGGCTGGCCTGGGCGTTCATCTCCTCGGCGGTGGCCGCCAGTTCCTCGGAGGCGGAGGCGTTCTGCTGGGTGATCTGGTTCATCTGGCCCATGGCGATGTTGATCTGCGCGGCGCCGGTGGTCTGTTCCTGGGAGGCGGCGGTGATCTCCTGCACCAGGTCGGAGGTCTTCTGGATGTTCGGCACGATCTGGTCGAGCAGGGCGCCGGCCTGTTCGGCCAGGTGCACGCTGTTGCTGGCGACGCCGCCGATCTCCTGGGCGGCCACCTGGCTGCGCTCGGCGAGCTTGCGCACTTCGGCGGCGACCACCGCGAAGCCCTTGCCATGGTCGCCCGCGCGGGCGGCCTCGATGGCGGCGTTGAGGGCCAGCAGGTTGGTCTGGTAGGCGATGTCGTCGATGATGCCGATCTTGTCAGCGATCTGTTTCATGGCCTGGACCATTTCGCCCACCGCCTGGCCGCCCTGCACGGCGTCGTTGGCGGCCTTGCCGGCGATGCCGTCGGTGATCTGCGCGCTCTCGGTGTTCTGCGCGATGGAGGCGGACATCTGCTCCACCGAGGCCGTGGTCTCCTCGACGCTGGCGGCCTGTTCGGTGGCGGCCTGGCTCAGCGACTGCGAGGTTGCACTGACCTCCTCGGAGGCCGAGGAAAGCGAGTCGGCAGCGCTGCGGACGTCACTGATGACGGAGCGCAGACGCTCGGTCATGTGCTTCATGGAGGCCAGCAGGCGGCCGGTCTCATCGCGGCTATCGACCTCGATCTCGGTCGACAGGTCGCCCTCGGCCAACTTGTCAGCCACGAGCACCGCACTGTTCAGCGGACGGGTGATGGACCGGGTGACGAAGATGCCGATGGCGAAGCCGAGCACGGCGGCCAGGACCATCAGGATGATCATCTGGGTGCGCGAGCCGAGGTAGATCTCGGTGATGGTGTCGTTGGCCTCCTTGGCGCGGGCGTCCTTCTGGTTCACCAGGTCGGTGAACAGCTTGTCGGCGTCGTTGCCATGGGCACGCAGTTCGGGCATCAGCGCGGTGAACTCGGTGCTGCTGGCCAGCGGCACGTTCTTGCTCAGATCGAGTATCTGCCGGACGACCTTCTCGTACGCCGCCAGGCTTGCCTCCATTTCCGCCAGTTTGGCCAGGGACTGTTCGCTCTTGAAGCTGTCCCGGGCGTTATTGATGTGCGTATGCACGCTCTGGAGCGCCTCCACGACCTGGTCGGCGGTGCGCTGGCGCTCCTCGAGGGTGGTGGCCAGCAGGTGACTGCGCAGGTGGCGACCGATGTAGATGAGGTCCATGTTGCCTTTCATCATGGTTTTCAAGGCACCGACTTCGCCCAGGTACATCCGGTCGGTGAGGTCGTTGACCTTGTGCAGGTTGACGATACCCAGCCCGCCCACTGCGGCGGTGAGCAGCACCACCAGGGAGAAGCCGCCGATCAGACGGGCTCCGATTTTCATGTTGCGGATGAGTTGCATGGTGAGTCTCTCCTACTGACCCGCAAGATCGGGTCGTGCTGGTACGGGGTTGGCGAGGGCGCGCGGTTCTGCGTCCGCGTTCTGTTGCAGGTGCTGGAGCAGGCTGGCGATATCGAGGATCAGCGCCACCTGGCCAGAACCGAGGATGGTGGAGCCGCTGATGCCTCGCAGGTGTTCGAAGAGCAGGCCGAGGGGCTTGATCACCGTTTGCAGTTCGCCATGCAGTTCCTCGACTATCAGCCCGGCCTGGCGCCGGCCGAGGCTGACTACCACGATGTTGCGCCGGCCGCGGTTGCTGCTGGGCAGGTCGAAGTGGGCGGCCAGGTCGATGCAGGGCAGGGGGCGGCCGCGCAGCTCGATGTGGCCGTAGGCCCGCCGGCCGAGACGGGCCTCGTCCAGCTCCAGGCACTCGGTGACCATGTCCAGCGGCACCACGAAGTGTTCCTCGCCCAGGCTCACCAGGAAGCCGTCGATGATCGCCAGGGTCAGCGGCAGGCGGATGCGGAAGGTGCAGCCGAGGCCGGGGCGCGAGTCGATTTCGATGCTGCCGCGCAGGGCGTCGATGGCGCTGCGCACCACGTCCATGCCGACGCCACGGCCGGAGAGGTCGGAGACGTTGTCGGCGGTGGAGAAGCCGGCGGCGAAGATCAGCCGCTGGATATCGTGTTCGGGCAGGTTGGCCTGGGGGTCGATGAGGCCGCGGGCGATGGCCTTCTCGCGGATGCGCGCGGTGTTCAGGCCGTGGCCGTCGTCCGCCACTTCGATGACGATCATCCCCGACTCGTGGTAGGCGTTGAGGCTCAACCGGCCTTCGGCGCTCTTGCCGGCGGCCAGGCGCTGCTCGGCGGATTCGATGCCGTGGTCGATGGCGTTGCGCACCAGGTGGGTGAGGGGGTCGGCGAGCTTGTCGATCACCGACTTGTCCAGTTCGGTGTCGGCGCCGCGGATTTCCAGGCGGATGTCCTTGCCCAGCTGCTGGCTGACGTCGCGCACCACGCGGTGGAAGCGGTTGAAGGTGTCGCCGATCTCGATCATGCGCAGCTTCAGCGCCGCCTCGCGGATCTGCTCGACACGCTGGTTGACCGTCTGCGCGCCTTCCAGGCACAGGGCGTTGCCGTGCATCTGCGCCTGCAGCTGGGCCCCGGCGGCGCTGATCACCAGCTCGCCGACGAGGTTGATCAGCTCGTCGAGCTTGTGCGCAGCGACGCGGATCTGGCTGCTTTCCTGGACCTTGCGTTCCCGCGAGCTCTTCTGCTTGGCCAGGGCGGCATTGACCGCCTGCGGCGCGACGATGCCTTCTTCCACCAGCACCGCGCCGAGGGCCGGCTTGAGCTCGGCGGCACCGGCCTGCAGGGCCAGGCCCTGGGCCAGTTCGTGCTCGGTGAGCAGGCCGCTGGCGACGAGGATGGCGCCGATGCGCTCGTCGGTTTCGGGCAGTTCCTGGATCAGGCGGATGTAGTCGTCCAGGGCGCTGTTGGGCGGCAGGATGCGCAGGGTGCAGAAGTCGTGGATGAATTCGAAGACGTCCTCGATCTCGGCCTTGGCGGCGTCGCTGAGGAGGTCGATCTCCATGCCCAGGTAGCAGCTTTCCGGGTCCAGCTCGGCCAGGGGCGGCAGGGCGTCGTCGATTACCTGGAGGTTAAGCACATCGCCCAGGCGGCTCAGGTACTGGACGAAGGCGATGGGGTCGAAACCGTTGCGCAGCAGGTCGGCATGGAAGCGCAGGGAGATGTGCCACGCGCCGTCTTCGGCGACGTTGCCATCGGCCGGCGGCACCGCTTCACCCGGCACCTTGGCCGCCGGCGCGGCCGTGCCCAGGTGGGCGGCGAGGGCGGCGAGCAGTTCGGTCTGGTGTTGTTCGTCCACCGGCAGCTCGCCGGTTTCCGGGTCGATGAGGGCGATCATCGAGACGATTTCGTCGAGGCAGCGCAGCATCAGCGACACCAGCGACGGGTCGAGGGTGCGCTGGCCGTCGCGCACCGCCATGAGCAGGTTTTCCAGGTGGTGGGTGAAGCTCACCAGGGGCGTAAGGGAGAACAGCCCGGCAGAGCCCTTGAGGGTGTGCATGGCGCGGAACAGGCCGTTGATGGCCGCCGCGTCCTCGGGCTGCTGGTCCAGCTGCAGCAGGTACTCCTCGGCCTGCTTGCCGAGGTCGCGGGCTTCCTCGATGAAGCCCAGCAGCAGCTGGCTCCACTGTTCACCATTGAGCATGGGGGCGCCTCCGTTCAGGCCGCAGCCGGTTGCTCACCGGGCAGCAGCACGTCCAGGCGCAGCAGGCTGACGATTTCCAGCGCGGCGCCTTGCAGGTTCACCACTTCGACCGTGTTGCCGGCCAGCACCAGTTGCCGGCGCAGGCCGAGGAGCAGCTGCACGCCGGCGCTGTCCAGTTCTTCCAGCTCGGCGAGGTCCAGGCGCCAGGCCTCGACCCGCGCATTGGCCGCCAGCAGGGCCAGCAGCTCGCCGTGGGCCTGGGCCACCTCGTAGATGGTCAGGCTGCCGCTCAGGGTGAGCTGGGCCGGGGTGGCGGCGGTGTCGAAGGCGATGCTGAACATCTCAGCCCACCAGCTTTTCGACGGCCGCCAGCAGTTGCTGCGGCTGGAACGGCTTGACGATCCAGGCCCGCGCGCCGGCCGCCTGGCCTTCGGCCTTCTTGCTCTGCTCGCTTTCGGTGGTGAGCATGACGATGGGGGTGAAGCGGTAGTCCTTGTGGGCCTTGATTTCCTTGACCAGGCCGATGCCGTCGAGGTTGGGCATGTTCACGTCGCTGATGATCAGGTTGATCTTCTGGCCGTTGAGCTTGGTCAGGGCGTCGCGCCCGTCGACGGCTTCGATGACCTGGTGGCCGGCGCCGCCGAGGGTCATCTTCACCAGTTGGCGCATCGACGAGGAGTCGTCGACTATCAGGATGGTCTTGGCCATGGGGCCTCCAATGATCAGAAAAAGGTGACTTCGCTGTTCTGCGCAGGCTGGCCGTGGCGGCCGGTGCGCTCTTCGTCCGTGGTGAACTGCCGGCGCAGTTCGGTGAGCCAGCGCTGCGGCTGGCCGAGGATCGGGTCCTGCTCGCGCAGGGCACGTTGCAGGCGCTCCAGGTCGCCCTGCAGGTGGTCGAGCATCTGGTCGGAGCGGTCCTGGAATTGCAGGCTGACGATGATGTCCTGGATGTCCGCCTGGGTGGTGCGGGCGTCGCGCTGCAGGTCGCGGGAGGTGTCGGTGAGCTCGTCGAGGTTGGCGCTGAGGCCCTGCATGATGTCGCCGGCCACCTGGTCGAGGTAGCGCAGGTTGTTCTCCTCGCTGACCGAGAGTTCCTCGGCGGCGCTGACGGTGGAGCGGATCGCCTGGTTGATCTCGCCGACCTTCTCGACCATGCGCTGGCCGGTTTCGGCGGAGAGGCTGGAGAGCTTGCGCACCTCGTCGGCCACCACCGAGAAGCCGCGCCCGTAGTCACCCGCACGCGCCGCCTCGATGGCGGCGTTGAGGGCCAGCAGGTTGGTCTGGCTGGCGATGTCCTGGACGTGCTTGGACATGCTCTGCAGCTCGCTGGCGTAGCTGTTGAGGTGGCCGATGGTGGCCAGCAGTTCGTTCTTGTGGGCGGTGGCGCCGTGGAAGGCGGTGGTGACCTCGTCCAGGCGTTGCTGGGCCTGGCGCAGGTTGTCGGTGACCCCGGCGCCGCCGATCACGCTTTCCGAGCGTTGCAGGGTCTGATCGAGGCGCTGGGCCAGGCTGGCGAAGCGCTCGAACAGCTTGCTGACATTGCCGCTGACCAGTTGGCGCACCTGGCCGATGTTCTGCTCCCAGGCGGGCAACACTGCGCCGAGCAGGGGCTGGCAATCGGTGGTCGGCGGGGCCACATCCACCGGCGCCGCTTCCACCACCACCGGGGCACGGGGGCGCAGGAGGAGGGCGGCGACGGCGGCGAGGGCGATGCCGGCACCCGCGACCCAGGGCATCTCCAGCCCCAGGCCGGCGAGGCCGAGGAGAAGGGCGAACCAGAGAACGGAATAGGCCAGCACGGCAAGGTCCCGGTAGTGGATGGATACCCGGAACCATAGGAGGTGAAGCGCTTCGTCGAAATCGGGGAAATCCCTAGGGGCGTCTAGGGGAATCCGGTCATAGCGGAAATGGCGCGGGCGATCAGGGCACGCAGTCGCTGATCACCAGGCGGTTGCGGCCCAGGGCCTTGCCTTGGTAAAGGCGCTTGTCGGCACGGCGGTAGAGCTCGTCGCCGCTATGGCCGTCGACCTGCCATTCGGCCAGGCCGAAGGTGGCGGAGAGGGGGATGAGCTGTTCGCCGTAGTGCAGGGGCGACTGTTGCAGGTCGAGGCGCAGCGCCTCGACCAGGTGCGCGGCGGCGTCGCGGCGGGTTTCGCGCAGCAGCAGGCCGAACTCCTCGCCGCCCAGGCGGCCGATCAGGTCGGTGGCGCGCAAGCGTTGCTGCAGGCGCTGGCAGATGTGCCGCAGGGCCTGGTCACCGGCATCGTGGCCCCAGCGGTCGTTGACCTGCTTGAAATCGTCCACGTCCAGCACCACCAGCACCAGGCTGAGACCGCCCCGTTTGGCCTCCTCGATGCTGCGTTCCAGGGCGCGCTGGAAGAAGTCGCGGCTGGCGACGCCGGTCAGCGCATCGCTGTGGGCCAGGCGCCGCAACTGGGCATGGGCGATGGCGCGGCGGGCCTCGTAGATGTGCACGAAGGCCATGATCAGCAGCCCGCAGAGCATGGCGTTGCCCAGGTCGATCAGGCCCTTGGCGTCGGCCGCCGGGGGGAAGCGCAGCAGGTAGGCGATGACCGCCACGGCCAGATAGGGCATGGCCAGGAGAAAGCCGCGCAGCTTGCCCAGCAACAGGTAAGAGAGCACCGGGATCAGGTAGATCCAGACGAAGGCCGTGGGCGAAGCGTCGGGCATGACGATGATGTAGATGAGGAAGCTGAAGGTGGGCAGCAGATAGGCATAGAGCCAGGGCGTGAGGACCTGTACGTGGCGGATGCGCTGGCAGGCCCAGCCGAGCAGGATCGCGGTGGCCATTTCCAGGAAGGACAGGACGAGGTTGCCGGCGATGAACTGCAGCACGGCGAAGCACGCCAGGGTCAGGGCGGTGGAGCTGAAGATCAGCCGCACCAGGGCTCGCTGGTCGGCGTCTTCGAGGCCGGTGGCGCTTTCGTGGGGCTGCTGCATCGACGGGCTCATCCTGCATGCCGTGAGCGCCTAGGCTATCGCAAGGCATTGGCGCCCCGTTAGCCTTTCCTCCGGTTCCGCTCACTTTTTGTACAGGGCATTCGCGCCAGGGGCAGGCCGCCCGTCCTGCGGCAAGTGGCGTGCATTGCCGTAGGAATAGGACTGGATTACTGTGTATAAATACAGTTATTTATGCCGAGCCCTTCATGCCTGCCTCCTTTCCCCCTGCCGTAACGGGCGCTTCCAGCCGGAGCGACGCCTGATGGGCGCCGTGGTCGCCCTCGATGCGCTGCTGGACGAGCGCCGGGTCTGGAAAGGCCAGGCCAGCACCCAGCCGAGCGGTGCCCAGCCCACCGGGCATGCGGCCCTGGATGCGGCATTGCCGGCGGGCGGGTGGCCGGAGTCCGCGCTCAGCGAAATCCTCGTGCCGGGCACCGGCCTGGGTGAGCTGCAATTGCTCTGGCCGACCCTGGCGCGCCTCACCGCCAGCGCCGAGCGCGTGGCCCTGGTGGGCGCGCCGTACCTGCCGTATCCCCAGGCCTGGCAGGCCGCCGGGGTGGACCTGCGCTGGCTGGTGCTGATCGAGGCCGAGGGCCGCGATGGGCTTTGGGCCGCCGAGCAATGCCTGCGCTCGGGCAGCTGCGGCGCGGTGCTCTGCTGGCCACGCCAGGCGGATGACCGCGCCCTGCGCCGGCTGCAGGTGGCGGCGGAAACCGGGCAGACCCTGGCCTTCGCCTATCGCCCCCAGCAGGAGGCGCACAACCCCTCGCCGGCGGCCCTGCGCCTGGCCTTCGACGGCCCCGGCCGGGTGCGGGTGCTCAAGTGCCGGGGTGGCCTGGCGCCGGCCGCCAGCCTGGCCCTGGCGGGGCACTGACGTGCGCTGGGCCTGCATCCTCCTGCCGCAGCTGGCCCTGGACGCCGTACTGCGCCGCCGCGACGACCCCGAGGCGCCCCTGGCGCTGCTCACCGGCACGCCCCAGCGCCGCGTGCTACAGGCGGTGAACCCAGCCGCCCGGGCCCTGGGCCTGCGCGCGGGCATGGGCCTGACCGCTGCCCACGCCCTGACCCGCGACTTCGCCCAGGCCGAGTACGACGCCGCGGAGATCGAGCACTGGCAGCGCTTTCTCGCCGCCTGGGGCTACGGCTTCAGCTCCCATGTGAGCCTGCGCTACCCCCGCGTGCTGCTGGTGGAGATCGCCTCCAGCCTCGGCCTGTTCGGCCCCTGGCCGCGCTTCGAGGCACGCCTGCGCGAAGAGCTGACGGCGCTGGGCTTCCGCCATCGCATCGTCGCGGCCCCCAACCCGGTGGCGGCGCGCATCCTGGCCAACGCCCACGATGGCCTGGCGGTGGCCGAGGGCACAGCCCTGCGTGAGGCCCTGGAACGCCTGCCGGTGGAGCGTGCCGGCTTCGAGCCCGAGGTGGCCACGGCCCTGGGGCGCATGGGGTTGCGCCGCCTGAAACAGGTGATGGCGCTGCCGCGCGACACCCTGGCCAAGCGCTTCCCCGCGCGGGTGTTGCAGCACCTGGACGAACTGCAGGGCAGCCGTGCCGTGATCCTGGACTGCTACCTGCCACCGGATGAATTCAATGGCCGTATCGAGCTGAACTTCGAGGTGGAATCCAACCAGGCGCTGCTGTTCCCCCTGCGCCGGCTCACCGCCGACCTGGCCGCCTTTCTCGCCGGGCGCGACAGCGGCGTGCAGCGCTTCGTCCTGCACCTGGAACACGCCAGCCAGGCGGACAGCCAGGTGCCGGTGGGCCTGCTGGGGGCCGAGCGCGACCCGGCGATGCTCTTCGAGCTGGCCCGTGGCCGCCTGGAGCAGCTGCAGGTGGTGGCGCCGGTGCGCGGCATGCGCCTGCAGGCCCGTGACCTGCCGCGCTTCGTGCCCGAGCACCGCGAGCTGTTCGACCCGCGCCCGCAGCAGAACCTGCCCTGGGAGCAATTGCGCGAACGCCTGCGCGCGCGCCTGGGAGATGACGCCGTGCGCGGCCTGCAGGCCCACGCCGACCACCGCCCCGAACATGCCTGGCGCCTGGGGGTGGATGGCCTGGCCGGGCCCTTGCTGCAGGGGCCGCCACGGCCCGGCTGGCTGCTGCGCGAGGGCCAGCCGCTGCGCGAGTTCGCGCCGCGCATCCTCGCCGGGCCGGAGCGGGTGGAATCCGGCTGGTGGGATGGCGACGACCAGCGCCGCGATTACTACCAGTTGGAAACCCGTGACGGCCGCCGCGCCTGGGCCTGGTGCCCGGCCGGGGAACTCGGCCCCTTCACCCTGCTGGGCTGGTTCGCATGAGCGCCGGGTACGCCGAGCTGCACTGCCTGTCCAACTTCAGCTTCCAGCGCGGGGCCTCCAGCGCCGCCGAGCTGTTCGAGCGCGCCAAGCAGCAGGGCTACGCCGCCCTGGCGATCACCGACGAATGCACCCTGGCCGGCATCGTGCGGGCTTGGCAGGCCGCCAAAGCCAGCGAGCTGCCGCTGATCGTCGGCAGCGAGATGGCCATCGAGCACGGCCCGCGCCTGGTGTTGCTGGTGGAGAACCTGACCGGCTACCAGCACCTGTGCCGGATCATCACCCGAGCCCGGCGCCGCGCCGCGAAAGGCGAGTACCGCCTGCTGAAGGAGGATTTCGACGACGCCCTCGATGGCCTGCTGGCCCTCTGGCTGCCCGGCGAGGCGGCGGACGCAAAGGAGGGCCGCTGGCTGCACGCGCGCTTCCCCGGCCGCCTGTGGCTGGCGGTGGAACTGCACCGCGGCGCCGATGACGCCAGCCGCCTGGCCCGCTTGCAGGCCCTGGCGGCGGAGCTGGGCATTCCCGCCGTGGCGGCCGGCGATGTGCACATGCATGCCCGGGGCCGCCGCGCCCTGCAGGACTGCATGACCGCCATCCGCCACCACTGCACCCTGGCCGAGGCCGGGCAGCGGCTGTTTCCCAATGGCGAGCGGCACCTGCGTTCGCGGGCGGTACTGGAGCGTTTCTACCCGCCGGCGCTGCTGGCCGAGACCCGGGTGATCGCCGCGCGCTGCCGCTTCGACCTCGGCGAGATCAACTACCAGTACCCCCGCGAGCTGGTGGCGGAAGGGCACACGCCGGTGAGCTGGTTGCGCCATCTGGTGGCCGAGGGCATCCCCAAGCGTTGGCCCAAGGGCGCCAGCCCGAAGGTGCTGGAGACGGTGGCGCACGAGCTGTCGCTGATCGAGGAGCTGGGTTATGAGAGCTACTTCCTCACGGTGCATGACATCGTCCGCTTTGCCCGCTCGAAAGGCATCCTCTGCCAGGGGCGCGGCTCGGCGGCCAACTCGGTGGTGTGCTTCGTGCTCGGCATCACCGAGCTGGACCCGAGCCGCTTCAACCTGCTGTTCGAGCGCTTCCTGTCCAAGGAGCGCAAGGAGCCGCCGGATATCGATGTCGACTTCGAGCACGAGCGCCGCGAAGAGGTGATGCAGTACGTGTTCCGCCGCTACGGTCGGGGCCGCGCCGCACTCACAGCCGTGGCCAGCACCTACCACGGCACCGGGGCGGTGCGGGATATCGCCAAGGTGCTGGGCCTGCCGCCGGACCAGGTCAACGCCCTGGCCGATTGCTGCGGCAGCTGGAGCGACCACGCACCGCCCGTGGACCGCCTGCTGGAGGCCGGCTTCGATCCCGAAAGCCCGGTGATGCGCCGCGTCCTGGCGCTGACCCATGAACTGATCGGCTTTCCCCGGCATCTGTCGCAGCACCCGGGCGGTTTCGTCATCTCCGAAGCACCGCTGGACACCCTGGTGCCGGTGGAGAACGCCAGCATGGCCGAGCGCACCGTGGTGCAGTGGGACAAGGACGACCTCGACGCCCTGGGTCTGCTGAAAGTGGATGTGCTGGCGCTGGGCATGCTCACCACCCTGCGCCGTTGCTTCGGGCTGATCGAGCGGCATCGGGGGAGGAGATTGACCTTGGCGGGACTGCCTGAGAAAGACGCCGCCACCTACGAAATGATCAGCCGCGCCGACACCATCGGCGTGTTCCAGATCGAATCCCGCGCGCAGATGGCCATGCTGCCGCGCCTGCGGCCCAAAGCGTTCTACGACCTGGTGATCCAGGTGGCCATCGTGCGGCCGGGGCCGATCCAGGGGGATATGGTTCACCCCTATTTGCGGCGGCGGAACAAGGAGGAGCCGGAGGATTACCCCTCCGAGGAGTTGCAGACGGTGCTCCAACGCACCCTGGGTGTTCCGCTGTTCCAGGAACAGGTGATGCAGATCGCCATGGTGGCGGCCAAGTAC
Organism: Pseudomonas sp. zfem005; assembly: GCF_032621735.1. NCBI lineage: Bacteria > Pseudomonadati > Pseudomonadota > Gammaproteobacteria > Pseudomonadales > Pseudomonadaceae > Pseudomonas > Pseudomonas sp. zfem005. The sequence goes on from NZ_JAVYJE010000004.1 coordinate 74,700, forward strand.
ACAGCGGAGGAGGCCGATGGGCTGCGCCGTTCCATGGCCGCCTGGAAGCGCCATGGCGGCCTGGAGCCCCATCGCATCCGCCTGACCGAGCGCATGCTGGAGAAGGGTTACAAGCCCGAGTTCATCGCGCGCATCTTCGAACAGATCAAAGGCTTCGGCAGCTACGGCTTCCCCGAGTCCCACGCCGCCAGCTTCGCCCTGCTGGCCTATGCCAGCAGCTGGCTCAAGTGCCACGAGCCGGCGATCTTCGCCTGTGCCCTGGTGAACAGCTGGCCCATGGGCTTCTACACCCCCGACCAGGTGCTGCAGGACGCCCGCCGCCATGGCATCGAGGTGCGCCCGGTGGATGTGCGCCACAGCGATTGGGATTGCGACCTGGAGCCCGATGCGCGCGGGCGCCTGGCCATCCGCCTGGGGCTGCGCATGGTCAAGGGCTTCAACGAGGAGGCGGCCATGCGTATCTCCGCTGCACGTGCCCTGCGCGCCTTCGACGACGTGGCCGACCTTTGCCACCGCGCCCGCCTGGATGCCCGCGCCCGCGAGCGCCTGGCCGATGCCGGCACCCTGCGCGGCCTGGCTGGCCATCGCCATCGGGCGCGCTGGGCGGTGGCGGCGGTGGAGGAGGAGCTGCCGCTGTTCGCCGGCCTGCCACAGCAGGCGGAATTGCCCGTGGACCTGCCGCTGCCCAGCCGTGGCGAGGACCTGTACGCCGACTACGACACCCTGGGCACCACCCTCGGTCCCCATCCCCTGGCCCTGCTGCGCGGTGCCCTGGCCAAGCGGCGCTGCCGCAGCTCGCGGGACCTGGCCGCCACCGAGCACGGCCAGGGGGTAAGCGTCGCCGGCCTGGTCAAGGGCCGCCAGCGCCCGCAGACCGCCAGCGGGGTGATCTTCGTCACCCTGGAAGACGAGTTCGGCATGGTCAACGTGGTGGTCTGGCACGACATCGCCGTACGCCAGCGCCGCGTGCTGGTGGGCTCGCAGATGCTCCAGGTGGATGGCCGCCTGGAGAGCAAGGACGGCGTGCGCCACCTCATCGCCCGCCGCCTGCACGACCTCACGCCCTTGCTGGCGGGGCTGGATGTGCGCAGCCGGGATTTCCATTGATCGTAGGCATAGTGAAAGCCGCCAGCCCCGCTGGAGCATGAGGAGGGTGTAGGGTGGATGGCGCTTTTTTCATCCACCAGCGGTGTTGCCGGCGAGCCCGGATGGTGGACCGATAAAGCGCGGTCCACCCTACGTCCGAGGTTGGTGCCGAGCCCAACGGTGAGCCGGATGAAGGTCGCCCATGCACAAAGCCGCCAGCCCGAGGGGGCTTGACCGCTGTGTAGGGTGGAGGTCGCTTTTTACCTCCACCAGCGGTGTTGCCGGCGAGCCCGGATGGTGGACGGGTGGGGCGTCGCCCACGCCCAACCCGGCGACTGGCCTGCGAAGCCGGGTGTAAGGGAAATGAGACAGCTGTCACATGATGGCAACCTGGCACTGCTTGAATGGCGCCCATTCTCAGTGGAAGGAGCCTTGGATCATGGCAGCCGAAAGCAGTCTGGCGCGCCTGCTCAAACCCGTTGCGGGGCTGGAACCGGCGATGAGCATCAGCGATGTGGCCGACCGGCTGCTGACCCCGGAACACAAGACCTTCCTCTCCCTGCCGGTAGTGGACGCCGAGGCCCGCCCGCTGGGGCTGGTGAGCCGCTATACGCTGCAGGACATCTTCATGCAGCGCTTCGGGCGCGACCTCTGGGGCCGCCGCCCGGTGAGCGAGGTGATGAACGCCACGCCCCTGGTGCTGAGCCTGGAGATGAGCCTGGAGCAGGCCGCCAAGCAGATCACCGCCGAGCTGCAATACCCCATCACCGAGGATTTCATCCTGGTGGACGGCGAGGGCCGCTACCAGGGCCTGGGCACCGTGCTCGACCTGCTCAAGGCCATGGAGCTGCGCATCGCCCAGCGCAACCAGGTGCTGCGCAAGGCGCTGGTGGACCTCAAGGAATCCCAGGCCCAGCTGGTGCAGTCGGAGAAGATGGCCTCCCTGGGCCAGATGGTCGCCGGCGTCGCCCATGAGCTGAACACCCCGCTGGGCTACGTGAAGAACAACGTGCAGTTGCTCGACCAGCTCACCGCGCCGCTCACCGAGCTGGCCCGCAGCCAGGCGGCCCTGGCCGATTGCCTGCGTGACCCGGACTGCGACGAGCAGCGCCTGGGCGATGCCCTGGATGCCGCCGCGGCGATGCGCGAGCAGGTGGCGCCGGAGCTGCTGGGCGAAGACCTGCGCCAGCTCTATGGCGACACCCTCTATGGCCTGGAGCAGATCGGCGAGCTGGTGGCCGGGCTCAAGGACTTCGCCCGCCTGGACCGCGCCATGAGCGAGGAAGTGGACCTCAACGACTGCATCCGCAGTGCGCTGCTGATCGCCCGCAACCACATCAAGGACAAGGCCGAGGTGCAGCAGCAGCTGGGCGAGCTGCCCCGGGTGGCCTGCGCGCCATCGCAGATCAACCAGGTGCTGCTCAACCTGCTGACCAACGCCGCCCAGGCCACGGTCGGCTTCGGCCGCATCCAGATCAAGAGCTGGACCGAGACGGACTGGGTGTGCATCTCGGTGCAGGACAGCGGCTGCGGCATGGCACCGGACGTGGTGCGGCGCATCTTCGATCCCTTCTTCACCACCAAACCGGTGGGCGAGGGCACGGGGCTGGGCCTGTCCATCAGCTACAAGATCATCCAGGACCACGGCGGCAGCATTCGCGTGGCCTCTGAAGTGGGGCGCGGCACGCGCTTCCTCATCCGCCTGCCGCGCGTGCAGGCCCGTGAAATGAAACGGAGCGCCTGACCCCATGACTTCGCCTATCCGCGTGATGTTCGTCGATGACGAGGAACGCATCCTGCGCAGCCTCGCCATGCAGTTCCGCCGTGATTACGAAGTGCTCACCGAGAGCGACCCGCTGCGTGCCCTGGAACGCCTGGCCAAGGAGCCGGTGCACATCGTCGTCAGCGACCAGCGCATGCCGCAGATGAGCGGCGCCGAGCTGCTGACCCAGGTGCGCGAGATGGCGCCGGATTGCCTGCGCATCCTGCTCACCGGTTACTCCGACCTGGATGCGGCGGTGGAAGCGCTGAACAGCGGCGGCATCTTCCGTTACCTGACCAAACCCTGGGACCCGCAGGAGATGGCCTTCACCCTGCGCCAGGCGGCGGAGATCGCCGGCCGCCAGGTGTCGGCCCCGGCGGTGCCGCTGCAGGCTGCCAGCAAGGCCGTCGCCCTGAGCGTTCTGCTGCTGGACGACGACCCGGAAACCCTGGCCAGCGTCGCCGACTTCTGCATGGGCGGCGGCCATCGCCTGCTGCGCCCGCGCAACCTGGCCGAGGCGGTGGGCCTGCTCAACGACGAGCCGGTGGACCTGCTGGTGGGCGACCTGACGTTTGCCGGGGAAGACACCACGCCCCTGCTCAAATCCCTGGCCCAGGCCCACCCGCGCCTGCTGAGCCTGGTGGTGACGCCGTTCCGCGACACCCAGGCGCTGCTCAAGCTGATCAACGAGGCGCAGATCTTCCGCTACCTGCCCAAGCCGATCCGCCGCGGGCTGTTCGAGAAGGGCCTCAAGGCCGCCGCCGACCAGGCCCAGGCCTGGCGTGCGCAACCGCAGCAGGCCCTGGCCCGCCAGGCCGAGGCGCCCCGCGAGGCGCGCGAACGGGAGAAGGTGGGCAGCCTGCTGGGGATGCTCGGGCGGCTGCGGGAGCGGTTGAGCGCCTGAGTGCTCTGCGACGGCAGGCGGGCGGCCATACCGCGCGTGCTGCCGGTCAGAGAGCGCCGCTCGCAGCGCGGGCATAAAGTTCCTGCCTTTCGTCCGCATTTATCTACCGATTATCGTGTCAACTGGCATCAAGGCGCCACCAACCGGTTGAGCGCTTCCTACACTTTTTCCCAATTAAATTGATGACTTAGCCCCCGTTCCACGCGGCCTTGAAAAAGCGTCAAACAACCGTATGACGCGGCCGTGGAGGGATTGCACGATTCTCGAAATAAACTAAAACTCCAAAATGACAATTCGTACAGTTCGACGCGTAAAGCGACGTCGGACATTGATCGGTTGGCTAGGAGAAGAATCGTGGCAGTCGACAAGCAAGATGAGACCCAGGACGAAGGCGGTGTTTCCCGGCGGCTGTTCCTGGGCATGGCGGGGGTGACCCTGGCGGCCTCGGTGCTGCCCAATGCGGCACAGGCCACCAGCGCCTCGGCGTCGCGCCCGAAAGCGGCTGCGATGGGCAAGCGCGCCGGCAGCCCGAACGTGCTGTTCATCTTCACCGACCAGGAGCGTTTCTCCCGCACCCTGCATGAGGACCTGGCCCTCAGCGGCCACCAGCGCCTGATGGACAGCGGCACCACCTTCCACAACCACTACAGCTCGGCGGTGATGTGCACCAGCTCCCGCGCGGTGCTGATGACCGGCCTGCAGACCGCGGACAACGGCATGTTCGAGAACGTCGACATGCCCTACGTGAAGCCCCTCTCCACCGCCACCCCAACCATCGGCCACATGCTCCGCAAGCACGGCTACTACACCGCCTACAAGGGCAAGTGGCACCTGGACCGCGCCTTCGATCCGGACGCCCCGGAGCGCCTGTTCACCCGTGAGATGGATGCCTACGGCTTCTCCGACTACGCCTGGCCCGGTGACGTGCTGACCCACACCCTGGGCGGCTACCAGAACGACCACATGATCGCCGGCAGTGCCATCTCCTGGCTGCGTGGCACCGGCAAGGCGCTGGCCGACGAGGGCAAGCCCTGGTCGTTGTTCGTCAGCCTGGTGAACCCCCACGACATCATGTACTTCAACACCGACCAGGGCGCCGAGCAGGTGCAGGACAACGGCAGACTGATGATGCCGGCGGCGCGCGCACCGAAGCACCCGGCGTACGAGAAGCGCTGGTCCCTGCCGCTGGCGGCCACCCGCTACCAGAGCCTGACCGAGGCCGGCCGACCCAAGGCCCACGGCGAGTTCGACCGCGCCTGGGGCTACACCCTGGGGCACATCCCCAACGAGGACGCCCGCTGGCGGCGCTTCAACGACTTCTACTACAACTCCCTGGTCTCGGTGGACAGCCAGCTCAACCGCCTGCTCGACGAGCTGGACCAGCTCGGCCTGGACCAGAACACCCTCGTGATCTTCACCTCCGACCACGGCGAAATGGGCGGCGCCCATGGCCTGCGCGGCAAGGGCCCGTTCGCCTACGAGGAGTCCGTCCACGTGCCGATGATCATCTGCCACCCGGACGTGCAGGGCGGGCAGCGCTGCCTGTCGCTGACCAGCCACCTCGACCTGGTGCCCTCGGTGCTGTCGCTGTGCGGGCTCGAGGCGGGCAAGGTGGCCGACGTCGCCGGCCGCGACCTGCCGGGGCACGACATCTCCCGCGCGCTGAACAATGTCCAGGCCAGTGGGCTGCACACCGTGCGTGAGCAGATCCTCTTCACCTACAGCGGCATCGCCACCAACGACAGCGAGCTGATCCGCATCGTCTCCGAGGGCCGCACACGGGGCGTGCCGCCCAACGTGGCGATGCAGGAGGCCGGCTACCGCCCCGACCTGAAGAAGCGCGGCAGCCTGCGCACGGTGTTCGACGGGCGCCACAAGTTCACCCGCTACTTCGCACCGGTGGAGCGCAACACCCCCACCACCCTGGAAGCGCTGCAACACTGGAACGAACTGGAACTGTTCGACCTGGCGGCCGACCCGCTGGAGAAGACCAACCTCGCCCCCTCGGCGGACGGGGCGCTGCTGATGGCGCTCAACGCCAAGCTCAACACCGTGATGGCGGCCGAGTTCGGCGCCGACGACGGCCGCGAGATGCCCGACTTCAAGGGCATCGACTGGGCCATCTCCAGCATTGACCTCTGAACGCCAGGAGCCTGCAGATGGACGCACGCCACGTTCTCGTCCTCGCCACCCTGCTGCTGGGTGGCGCGATCACCAGCGTTTCCACCCAGGCGGCCGACAGTGCCGATCCCGATGCCTGGGCGGTGAAGATCAACCCCTACCTCTGGGCCACCCGCATGCACGGCAGCACCCGGATCCGCGACCTGCCCGAGGCCCAGGTGGACATGAGCTTCTCCGACATCCTCCACACCCTGGATGCCGGCTTCATGGGCGCCATGGAGTTCCAGAAAGGCCGCTGGGGCATCCTCGTCGACAGCCTGTACATGAAGACCTCCGACTCGGTAGGCGTCGCCTCGCCCGGCGGGCGCGCCAGGGTGGACGCCGACATGACCACCAGCCAACTGATGCTCTCTAGTGCGCTGGCCTACAGATGGCTAGACTCGCCAGTCGTTTCGGACGGCTTCGTCGGCATTCGCTACAACCGCATCAAGGCGTCCCTCGACCTGGATGCCGCCGTATTCGGGGCCACGGCCGAGCTGGACCACACCCAGAGCGTCGACTGGGTCGAGCCCTTCATCGGCCTGCGCGGTCGCGTCCCGCTGACCCATGAGGTGGCGGTGGTGGCCAGCGGTGATGTCGGCGGGTTCGGGCTCGGCTCCGACCTGACCACCCAGGCGTCGCTGGGGCTGTCCTGGATGCTGAGCGACCCGTTCGAGGCGGAAATGGGGTTCCGCTACATGAAGGTCGACTACGACAAGGGCGACTTCGTCTACGACATGGAAAACGAGGGCCCCTACCTCGGGATGTCCTATCACTTCTAGGAGGCTTCGATGCATCAGGTGGCACGTGCCTGATCACCGCACCAAGGTGGGCGCCGAGCGCCGCCAGCGTACCCGTCGCAAGTTGGTCCTCACCGCATTCCGCCTGCTGGCGGAGCGGGGTATCGACGAGCCGATCATCGACCTGGTGATCCGCCAGGCGGAACTGTCGCGAGGCACCTTCTACAACCACTTCCGCTCGGAACGGGAGCTGTTCCTGGCGGTGGCGGCGGAGGTGAGCGTGGATATCATCGGCTCGGTCGACCCGATCGTGCTCCGCCACGACAACCCGGCCGTGCGCATGGCCTGTGGCGTGACCTTGTGCGTGAAGCTGGCGCGGCGTTATCCGGTCATCGCCGCGTTTCTCGCCAAGGGCGGCGCCCAGGCGGTGTTTGCGGGCGGTGCGGCCATGGCGGTGATCGGCCGCGAAGTGCTCGCCGGGCGCGAGCAGGGGTTGTTCAAGGTGCAGGAGACATCGCTGGCGATCGACCTGGTGCTCGGTCCGGTGCTCTGCACTTTCGGCACCCTGTTGCAGCGGGAGGTCGACGAGGTCTACATCCAGACGCTGGCCAGAAGCATCCTCCTGGCACTGGGGCTGGAGCCGCAGCTGGCCGAGCAGGCCAGTCGGATCGACTTCGGCGAACCCGAGCCCGCAGCGGATTCGATTTTCCGGGAGCTGTAGCCGCTTCCCGGCTGTTTTTGACGCAGGTTTCAACGAAACGGGGCGCGGCCACGGCACGGCGCCGGCTTCCGCACGCCCCGAAAACGACCGCTTCACCCCCCGGAGGAACACCCGCATGAACCCGATCCGCACGCTGCTCCCCGTTGTCCTGGCCGTTGGTGTCGCCCTTGGCGGTTGCACTAGCAAGACCGTGAGCCAGGACCAGTATTCCGGCTTCCTTTCCAGCTACGAAGGCTTGCAGAGCGCGCGTTCCGCCTCGGGCGTGCCGGTGATGCGCTGGGTGGACCCCGGCTTCGACCTGTCCCGCTATGACAGCCTGGTGCTGCAACCGCTGGGCTTCTACCCGCAACCCAAGCCCGATGCGCGGGTCGACCAGGCCACCCTGGATGCCGTGCTGGCCCGTGCCAACCAGCAGATGGCCGCCGCCCTGGCCCAGCGCCTGCCGCTGGTGCGTCCCGAGCAGGCCGGCCCACGTACCCTGGTGTTCCGTGGCGCCATCACCGGTGTCGCCGCCGAGAACCAGGGCCTGCGTCCCTACGAGGTGCTGCCGATCGCTCTGGTACTGGGCGGCGCCATGGCCGCCACCGGCGAGCGCGACCAGAACACCGAGCTGTTCCTCGAAGGCGAACTGGTGGACAACGCCTCCGGCAAGTCGGTGTTGCGCCTGGTGCGCAAGGGCTTCGGTAAAACCCTGAGCAACGACCGGCAGAAGGTCACCGCCGCCGACCTGGCCCCGGTGATCGACCAGCTCACCCGCGACGCCCTGCAGTTTCAGACCGCCAAGACCGCGCAGTAACCCCCTCCGCAAGGCCAGCGACCGCCCCGGGCCACGGCCCGGGTGCAACCCGGTGCTACCCACAGAAACCGGGGATGACTCTGTGGATAAGCTGGGTGCGAATGCCTGCAGGCCTTGGGCCACGCAGGCTGTGCCCGGGTGGTGGATTTATGACCGCTCGTCAGGGATGAGCGGCTTGCGCGTCATGATTGACGCGCAGTCGCCCTCGCAGGCACGCGGGAACGCACCGGCTTGTGCCTGGGGCGCAACCGGCGCCAACCGATCACCACGCCGCTGACGCTGATGGCCAGGCCACCGAGGCTGAAGGCGATGATCAGCACCTCCCGCAGCCACGGCCGTTCCAGCAGCGGCTGCCAATCCCAGCTGTGCAGCAGGTTGAACAGCCAGCGGCCAACGCGACGGTTGTCGTCCAGCACATCCAGCACGGCGCCGCTGTAGGGGTCGATCTGCACCCAGCTGTGGCCGGGGTCGTCGAAGGCCAGGCGCAGCAGCGGCAGGCGCTTCGGCTGGCCGCCGTACATGCTGGCTTCGCCCCGGGGGTAGTAGTAGGCGTCGTAGGCCTCCAGCCAGTCGGCTTGCGCCACGGGCTCCGGTGCGGCGGCTTCCAGGGTGGTCCGAGGCAGCATCGCCAGGGCCGGGCCAGCGCCGTTCAGAGGCAGTACGCGGCTGTCGCCCCGGGCATCCAGGGCGCCGAGGTAGGCCGCGCCGCCGAGCATCCGCCATTGCAGTTCCACCGGCTCCAGGCCGGTTTCGCGGAAGCGTTGCAGGGCCTCGTTCACGCCCACATGGAAGGCGTTGCCTCGCAGCTCGCCGCCCTGGAAATCCCGCGCGGTGAGGGGCGAGCGGCCTTCGGTGAGGTGCCAGGGGCGCATGGACATCAGCCCGCTGAAGATCCAGGCGATCAGCAGCAGGCCGAAGCCCAGGCCGGTGAGGTGGTGCCAGCGGGCGAAGCCGGCCGGGTAGGGCGAGCGCGAACCGCTGCGGTAGGGCCTGGAGAAACGCCAGCGCAGCAGGCCGACCACCGCCCCCAGCACGGCCATCGCCGTGGCCGCCAGGGACAGGTAGATGACGATGTTGGCCCAGAGGCCATCCAGCACACCGCCGCGCAGTGGGTAGAGCCAGTGCAGCCAGGCGCCCAGGTAGTTCCAGCCGCGCTCCATGCGCCCGGCGTCGCGCACCACCTCGCCGGTGCGCGAGGACAGGTAGAGCAGGCTGCCGGCAGCGTCGTCCACCCGCACCTTGTGCAGGGGGCGGTCGGCATCCAGGGCGCGGCTGTGGCTCCACAGGTCTTCGTCCACCCCTTCCAGGTAATGGGCTTCGGCGCCGCTGAAGCTGCGCGCGCTGGCCAGGGCCTGCAGCGGCCCTTGAGCGCCCAGCAGGACGCCGTCGCGGGCGTCCACCGCCAGGTTGGCGTCGCGGTAGCCGAGCAGGTAGCGCGGCTCGCCGGCGATGCTGACCAGGCGCAGGCTCGAGGGGGCTTCGCTGCGGCCGCTGGCCGCGAGCGCGACGGCGGGCTCCACGCAGCAGCCCGTTGCCAGGGGCGGCAGCGGGGCGAGGCGCTCGGCCTGGGTCAGCTTCGGGTAGCCGACGAAGAGCATGACCACGCCCGAGACGAACCACAGGGCCATGAACAGGCACAGGCCGATGCCCAGCCAGCGGTGCCAGAGGTACAGGTGGCGTTTCATCCGGCGGCCCTCAGAAGCGCATGTCCAGGGCCAGTTCCAGGCTGCGCGGCTCGCCCAGGTAGTACTGCGCCCCGGTCTGGTGGATGAAGCGCGCGTAGACCTCGTCGGTGAGGTTGCGCAGGCGCGCGGTGACGTTGGTGTCGGCACTCAGGCGGTGTTCGAGGAAGGCGCCGTAGAGGGTGTAGGAGGGCACCCACTGGGTGTTGGCGTTGTTGGCGTAGACCGAGGACACGTAGCGCGCGTCGACGCCGGTGCGCCAGTCCTCGGTCAGCTCGTAGCTGAGCCAGAGGTTGGCCAGGCGATCGGGGATGTTGACCGGGGTTTTGCCCTTGCGCGAGACGTTGGCGCCACTGACCACCTCGTTGAACTCGTCGAAGCGCGCGTCGACCCAGGCGAAATTGCCTTCGGCGGTGAGCGTGGGCGTGAGCCGGTAGGAGGCGGCGATCTCGATGCCGTCGGAGGTCTGCTGGCCGGCCTGGATGGTGCTGTTGGGGTTGGTGGCGTCGGCGATGGGGAAGTCCTTGCGGACGATGCGGTAGGCGGCGACGGTGGCCGAGCCGCGGCCTTCGTCGAAGTCCAGCTTGCTGCCCACTTCCACCTGGCGGCCGGTGCTCAGGTCGTAGTCGCGCACCTGGGTAAAGCTGGCGCCGGTGAGGGTGCCGCCCGGCGGCTCGGCCGAGGTGCTGTATTGCACGTAGAGGTTGGCGTCGGAGGTGAACTGCCAGACCAGCCCGGCACGCCCGGTGACGGCGTCCCAGCGGCGCTCGAAGGAGGACGGGGCGTTGGCGCTGACGGCGCCGTGGTTGGTGGCGTCCAGCTCGATGTGGTCGTAGCGCAGGGCGGTGACCAGGGCCAGCTCGTCGGTGAGTTGCTGGCGGTTCTCGGCGAAGGCGGAGGTGGTCTTCACCTCGTTGCTGCGCGCCTTGACCAGGCTGGCGGCCATGCCGGGGATGTCGTCGAAGTGGCCGGGGTCGAAGGCGCCGGGTTGCACGGTGTCGAATATCGCCGAGGAGGAACGCGGGTAGACCGCCTGCTGGTTGACGCTGTAGTCGAGGCCGAAGGCCCAGTCGCTGGCCCGGCCGAGCAATTCGGCTTTGTGCAGGAACTCCACGCGGTTGCCGTTGAGCTCCTGGTCGTGGCGCTGCAGGTAGGCGCCAGTGCGCTGGATGGCACTGTTGTCGGCGGTGTAGCGGTAGGTCTCGAGGTTGCGGTAATCGCGCTGGCCTTCGTAGTGGTAGAAGGTGTTGCGCAGGCTGCTGGCGTCATCGAGGCGGTAGTCGGTGATGGAGCGCAGCCAGCGGGTGCGCTGCTCGTAGCGGCCGTCTTCGACGTTGTAGTTGGAGAAGCGGTCGTGGCGGTCGATCTTCAGTTCGCCGGCCTTGGGGTTGAGGGTCGGCGCGCCCCAGTAGGGGCTGTCTTCCTTCTCTTCCAGGTACTCGATGGCCAGGGTGTGGGAGAGGTTGTCGGTGAGGTCGCTGAGCAGGGAGAAGGCGAAGTTGCCGGCGCCGCGCTCCTGGCGATCGATGTAGCCGTTGCCGTCGTTGCGGCTGTAGTCGAGGCGGGCGTAGTGGTGCGGGCCGGGGCCGTCGTTGAGCACGCGGTTGATGCCGATGGAGACCTCGCGGTCGTCGAAGCGGGCATAGCGGATGCGCGCCTCGCCGCTGTTCTCGCGGCTGGCCAAGCGGGTGACGTAGTTGAGGCTGCCGCCCACCGAACCGCTGCCGTGGAGGAAGGAGGAGGGGCCGCCGATCAGCTCGACGCGGTCGTAGATCCAGGCGTCCACCGGGCGGTTGGCACTGGTGTATTGCAGGCTGATGCCGTTGTACAACTGGTTGACCTGGGCGCCGTTGAAGCCGCGGTAGGCGACGTAGCCGCCCCAGCCGGGCGGGGCCGAGGCGTTGACGCCGGGCAGGGCGTTGGCGACATCGAGGGAGTTGCGCGCGCCGATGCGCTCGATCTTCTCGCGGTCGGCGATGGCCACCGAAGCGGGGTTCTCGCGGGGGCTGAGGCCCAGGCGCGAGGTGCCTTCGGCAGCGGCGTCGAGGTTTAGGCCGGGCTTTTCCCCGGCGGCACTGATGGTGCTGGCGGGCAGTTCCAGGGCGTTACTGGCGTGTTGGGCGTAGGCGGGCGAGCAGGCACAGGCCAGCAGCACCAGGCAGGTGTGTTTCGGGTTCATCGGCTCTTCCTAGTCGAGCGTGCACAGGGGATCCGGCGCGAAGGCGCCAAGTGGTCAGGCGAGCGAGGAAGAGGTGGGGGAGGCGCGGGGGTTGAGGGAAGGCCAGAGTTCACGCGGCGGCGGTTGCGGCCAGCTGTGGGCTTCGATCGGTGTCGCGGGCACGCCGAGGAAGGCGTCGATCTGCCAGCCGATGCTGCTGAGGGCCACGGCCGGGGCGAAAGAGGAGCAGAGCGGGCAGCTGTACTGGGAGGTGAGCTGGGGCAGTTGCTTGCCGCTGTCGTCGATCCCGGCACCTTCGGCGTCGGTGGCCGAACAGAAGGCACCGCCCAGGCCGCTGAGGGCCAGGCCGCTCATCTGGCCGTGGTGAATACCGCAGGCGAACAGGCTGAACAGGACGCTTGCGTAGAGCATCCAGGCGATCAGCGGGCGTTCGGTGCGGGTGAATTTCATGGGCGGCGACTTTAGCAGGTCGATGGGCCGCTCGGGAGTGGCCGCTCGTGGCGTTTTGCCGCAGGGCCGTGCGGGCAGGAATAACCGGGAAAGTGGGCAATCGGCGCGCATCGGGCCAGCCGACGGCGCCCTGGCTATCACTCGCTGTTGCAGCCCCAGCTGCGCACCAGGCAGGCGTTGCCGCCGCGGTCCTGGCATTCGGAAATGGCGCGGGACTGGGCGTTGCCGGCGTTGAAGTCGGCGCCCCAGCCATAGGCGGTGGAGCCATTGACCTGGTCGGCGGCGTAGGCGGCGCAGCCGCTTTCGAAATTCAGCACCACTTCGCAGTTGCTGCCGCACTCGCTCAGGGCGCGGTCCTGGGCCTGGGACAGGTCCGGGTAGTCGTAGGCGAAGCCGTATTGCAGGCCCTGGTTGCTGTCGATGGCCAGGGCGCCGGCAGCGTGCACCTGGGTGGCGGCCAGGCCGAATGCCAGGCACAGGGAAAGTTTGCGGGCGATAGCCAGGGTCCGCTGCATGGTGAGTCCTCGAAGGGCCCGCAGGATGGGAAGGTGGGTGCGGGTGGAGGGAGACTAAAGGGAAGGGATGACGATGGCTAGTATTTCGCCATCACTCGCTGCACTGACACCGTACGCGCAGTCCTCGCGTGCCAGTACTCACACTGCCCCCTATGAATAAGCAGACAATTAGGGGGTCTTTCCAAGTAAGTAAGTTCTTACGGCAAAACTTAAATTACTTACAACGCTCGCAATAAAAGATCACTTGGATATTCCACTGATATGACACTTGCCTGGCGCGGACAGGTAATTATCGGGCTGATTCACGTAGTGCCTCATTCATGGGCCTGATGGTTCTTGTTTAAGTTTGCCTGGACTTTAGCCTCGGCCTCGTCAGTTCAAGGCGTCATGCGGTCAATAAACCCCCTTAATGACCTGGAAATTATCGAGCCAGAGTTACACCTGCACCTGCCGCGCAAGTGAATAAACCTGCAACGCTTCAATAAAAACGCCATACGTCGCCTTGCTCCAAGAACAACAATAAAAGAGGACGATGCAATGCTTTCAAGATGCTTGCCACTTCAAAGACGCAATTACTCGATCCTGCTGTGCACAGGGGCGCTGGCCATGCCGGCAGCGGCCGATCTGATCGACGACAGCAGCGCTCGGCTGGACCTGCGCAACTACTACTTCAATCGTGACTTTCGCGAGGGCCGTGTTGCCGACCGTGAGGAGTGGGCACAGGGTTTCATCCTGCGCCTGGACTCGGGCTTCACCGAAGGCAGCATGGGCGTTGGCGTCGATGCCATCGGCATGCTCGGCGTCAAGCTGGACTCGGCGCCGGGGAGCAGCGGTACCGGGTTGCTGCAGGTGGACCGCAATGGCCGTGCGAAGGATGACTATTCGAAGCTCGCCCTGGCCGGGAAGATCAAGTCCGGCATGACCCAGCTCAAGCTCGGGTCACTCGCGCCGCCGGTCCTGCCGACACTCAAACCCAACGATGGTCGCCTATTCCCGCAGCTGTTCGAAGGCGGGCTGCTGACCTCCGCCGAGTTCGAGAACCTGGAGCTGACCGCAGGGCGTTTGAGCCGGGTCATGCAGCGCAACGCCACGCAGTACACGCCACTGCGGCTGAACACCCTGAACCGGCGCTTCCAGGGGCATGGCGCGACGGCGGCGCACTTCGACACGGCCGGGGTCGACTACCGATTCCAGGCGCACTGGCTGGGTCGCTACCACATCGCCCAACTGGAGGATATCTACCGCCAGCAAGTCTTCGTCCTGAGCCACAAGGGCGCCCTGGGTGCCGGAGCCCTGAGCAGCGACCTGCGCTTGAGCTACATGCGCGACCATGGCGGCGCCAAGGGCGGCAAGATCGACAACCGGGCCCTGCAGGGGTTTCTCGGGTATGCCTACGCCGGCCACAGTCTCGGCGTGGCCTACCAGCGGATGATGGGGGATACCGGCTACGCCTACCTCCTGGGCTCGGATGCCAACCTGATCAACTTGTCGATACTCGGCGACTTCGCCAATGCCAAGGAGCGTTCCTGGGCATTGCGCTATGGGTATGACTTCGCCGGCCTGGGATTACCCGGCCTTAGTCTCAATAGCCGTTATATGTTCGGCGACCATGCCGAGATCATCGGAACTCGCAAGATCGGTAAGTCCTGGGAGCTGGATAATGAACTGCGCTATGTCGTGCAGAACGGTCCGCTGAAGGACGTCAGTGTTCGCTTGCGCAGTGCGGTCTTTCGTTCCAATCACGCGGTTAACTTCCAGCGCGACACCAACGATACACGCCTGATGTTCAACTACTCGTGGGTCATCCGGTAGTTGATTTCGGCGATTCAATAACGAAACCACTGCAATGGCTCGCACCTATAAATATAAAGAGGCTATTCCTATGCAACGTCACGTATCGAACTGTCTGGCCAGCCTGTTGTTGCTGACGCTCATCAACCCAAGCGAAGCCAGGCAAGCTGACCCGGAGCAAGCGATCCCGGAATTCCGCCCGGGTTACCTGGTGGGCTACCTGCAGAAGGAAGACCTGCCCAATAGCCTGGCGCTGCTACCGCCACCGCCTGCTGCTGGCACGCCGGCGTTTCTGTTGGACCAGACACTGGCCGCAAAAAGCCAGGCTTTGCGGGGCAGTGCGCGCTGGGAGCTGGCTATCCGCGATGCCGACCTGAAATTCCCCGCTGCCGCCGGGACCTTTTCCTGTGCCCTGGGTGCGCCCATCAGCGAGCAGCAGACACCGGCGTTGTACAGGCTACTGCGCCGGACCTTGGCCGACGCCGGCCTGGCGACCTACAGCGCCAAGACGCGCTACAGCCGTACTCGGCCTTTCGTGCTGAACCAGCAGCCCAGTTGCACCCCGGAGGATGAGCCGAAGCTGGCAAAGGATGGTTCCTATCCATCCGGGCATAGCGCGATTGGCTGGGCCTGGGCACTGGTGCTGAGCGAACTGGCTCCGGAACATGCTGACGCCATCTGGGCCCGTGGCCGGGCCTATTCGGAGAGCCGCATGGTGTGCAACGTGCACTGGTACAGCGATATCCGTGAGGGGCGTGAGGTGGGTTCCACCGCCGTGGCACGCCTGCACAGCGATCCGACCTTCCAGGCCGATTTCGCCATGGCCCGAAAGGAACTCGCAACCGCGCGCAGCCAGGGTCTGGACAGCGGTCGCGACTGTGCCGCTGAGGCTCGAACCCTGGCGGCGGGCATCGATTAGAGCGCCAGGGAGAAGACCTTGACGCTGTTGGGCCCGCTTCGGCAGGCGCGGCAACCACGCGGGAGGCGTGGTTGCCCGCAGGCTGGTCACTGGCTGCCGCTGGAGCCGCCGGTGGCGCTGCCGCTGCCACCCGAGGAACCCGAGCCGCCTGTACCGCCGGTGCCGGCGGGAGCGCCGGTACCCGTGCCCGCACCGCCAGTCCCGGAGCCGGTGCCCGCACCGCCAGTCCCGGAGCCGGTGCCAGCGCCGCCCGTTCCCGAACCGCCGGTTCCGGTGCCGCCGGGCGCGGTGCCAGTGCCAGTGCCAGTTCCTGTACCCGTGCCGGTGCCATTGGTGCCCGGCGTGGGGGCGCCGCCCTGGCCTCCGGTGCCGCTGCCGGCTCCGCCGGTCCCTGACCCGGTTCCGCCCGGTGCGCTCGGGCCGCCGATGCCATTGCCCGGAGACTGGGCGCCGGAGCCGGTCCCGCTGCCACTGTCGGTGGAAGGCGCGGTGGGCGAGCTGGGCGTGCTCGGGCCGGGCACGGTGGGGCCGGTGCCGCCATCGGTTTCGGCCAGCGCGGTGAGGGAGGCTCCGGCCAGGCAGCCGCTGAGCAGGAAGGCAGTCAATGTGTTCAGTCTCATGGGGTTCTCCAGAACAGTGGGGTTACAGGAAATACGGCCCATGGCGGCGGGAAGGGTTCGGGAAGAATGATCAACGGTGGCTCGGCGCCATTGGTCAGGGGAGCGGCAGCCGCAAGCCGGCGTGCTTGATCATGCGGGAGGGTGGCGCATAAGGTGTCACCCTCAAAAAAGGACGAGGCCCGTTCAACCGGGCACCCTTGAACGGACAGGACTCCGCATGACCGCTCCCCGCAGTAGCGCCATCGACACCGAACGCTCCCAGGCGGTGGTCCGCCTGGTGATCACCAGCCTCGCAACGCTCTACACCGCGGCCGTCCAGCTCATGGGCCGTATGCCGGAAGAGCTGGCGATCCCCATCCTCGTCTACAACTCCCTGTTCCTGGTGGTCTCCTTCGTGCTGCTGATGGCCATCGTGCGTCGGCCCGGCAACTACCCCGCGCGGCGGCTGTTCTCCATGGTCCACGACTACGCCGGCATCGGGTTTTCCATGGGTGTGGGCGGGGCGACGATGCTGCCGGCCTATGGCCTGCTGCTGTGGGTGACGGTGGGCAACGGCCTGCGCTTCGGCTCGCGCTACCTGGCCGTTTCCACCCTGCTGGCACTGGTGGCGCTGGGGGTGATCACCCTGTTCAACCCCTACTGGCAGGAACAGCCCTATGTGGTGCTGACGCTGGTGGTGACCACCATCATCGTGCCGGCCTATGTGAACATCCTGCTGGGCCAGACCCGCCGCGCCACCGAGGCGGAGAGCGCCGCCAACCTGGCCAAGTCGCGCTTCCTCGCCCAGGCCAGCCATGACCTGCGCCAGCCGATCCACAGCATCAGCCTGTTCACCGCCTGCCTGCGCGATGCCGACCTCGGCCACGAGGAACGGCAGTTGGTGGACAGCATCGACAAGTCGCTGCACAGCGTGTCGCAGCTGTTCCGCTCGATCCTCGACATGTACAGCCTCGACGGCGGCAAGGTGGTGCCCCGGGCGCAGCCGGTGGCGCTGGGGGAGTTGCTGGAGGACCTGGTGCAGCAGAACGCCGAGGCCGCGCGCTGGGCCGGGGTGCGCATCCGCCTGCGGGTACCGCGCGGGTTGCATGTGCTGAGCGACCCGCACCTGTTGGCGACCATGGTGCAGAACATCCTCTCCAACGCCCTCAAGTACGCGCCGGGCAAGCCGCTGCTGATCGGCTGCCGTCGCCGGGGTGGGCGCTTCGTCATCCAGGTCCACGACCAGGGTCGGGGCATTCCACCACAGCATCTGGAGAACGTCTTCGACGAGTTCTACCGGGTGCGCCAGGTGCGCGACAAGGACATCGAAGGTGTCGGCCTCGGCCTGGCCATCGTCAAGCGCCTGGCCGAGCTGATGGGGCTGGAAATCCGCATCGCCTCGCGCCTGGGGCGGGGCACCAGTGTGTCCATCGGTGGCCTGATCGCCAGCGAGGCGCCGCGCCATGCACCGCTCCCGGCCAGGCGCGCGCCACTGCGCATGCTCGATGGCCTGCGGGTGATCCTCATCGAGGACGACGGCAACGTGCTGCGCGCCACCGCCACGCTGCTGGAGAAATGGGGCTGCATCGTCGAGGCGCGGCCGTCGCTGCCGCCGGGCGATGTGCAATGCGACCTGGTGATCACCGACTTCGACCTGGACACCGAGCTGTCGGGGGCCGATTGCATCGACCAGGTCCGCGCCCGCAGCGGCTGGAAGGTGCCGGCGGTGGTCATCACCGGCCACGAAGTACGCCGGGTGCAGGAATCGGTGGCCGACCCGGACATCCCCATCCTCTCCAAACCCATCCACCCGGCCGAGCTGCGCTCCGTGTTGATGGCGTTGAAGCTGGGCATGCCGGAGCAGGCCGCGGCTAGTTAAGCGGGGTGGTGTTGGGCCTCGTTGCACTCGGCGCCAACCTACGACGCCGTGCCCAACCCGAACCACGGCGCTGACCGATGTGTAGGGTGGGTGACGCTTTTTTCATCCACCAAGCGACCTTGAAGCCCACACACATGCCCGCCTCGTGGGAGCGAATTCATTCGCGATGGGGTGTCCGGCCGCTCGCATGGCCATGGGCTGGCGACAGGTCTTTCGCGGCTGAAGCCGCTCCCACAGGGAGAGCCTGAAGCGGGGCCGAACATGGTTGTGTTGGGCCTCGCAGAGCTCGGCGCCAACCTACGGCACCGTGCCCAACCCGAACCACGGCGCTGACCGATGTGTAGGGTGGATGACGCTTTTTTCATCCACCAAGCGGCCTTGAAGCCCATACACATGCCCGCCTCGTGGGAGCGAATTCATTCGCGATGGAATATCCGCCCACGCATAGCCAGGTGCCTGCGGAAGGTCTTTCGCGGCTGAAGCCGCTCCTACAGGGAGGGCCTTCGCTGCTCCCGGGCTGAAGCCCGGGCTACCTGGTTTAGATCCCCGCCTTGGCGGCCTTGGCTGCGGCGGCGGCGCGGGTGTTGACGCCCAGGGTGCGCAGCAGCGAGGAGACGTGGATGCGCACGGTGAAGGGCGAGATGTCCAGCTCGCGGGCGATTTCCTTGTTCGACAGGCCGTTGGCGATCAGCCGCAGCACGTCCTGCTGACGCGGGGTGAGCTGGGTCAGTTCGGCGTCGTGGGCGAGCAGGCCGGTTTCGCCGAAGCGCACCACGAAATCCCCCTCGCGAATGGCCAGCAGCGCCTCGCCGACCTCGTCGGGGGCGATGGCCTTGCCGATGAAGCCGTCGGCACCGGCGGCCATGACTTCATCGACGGCCTTCTGGCTGTCGACCATGGAGACGATGACGATGGAGCTGCGCTTGAAGGCCTGGCGCAGTGCGCCGATGGCCTCGACGGACTGGCCGGGGAAGAGCAGGTCGAGGATGAACATGCTGGGCGCGGCGCCCTCATTGGCCAGGGCGAGCACTTCCTCCATGCTGCCGGCTTCCTCCACCTGCACGGTGGGCAGTACACGCTGGACGATACGCCGCAGACCATCGCGGAATACGGGGTGATCGTCGGCAACGATGATGCGTTCGGAACTGTTTTCTTCGGACATCCGTTTCTTGTCTTGTTCTTGGGAAGCCGCAAGCCCTCGACGGCGTGTCGACCTGGCCCGCGTGCTTCGGATAATCGACTGCCTGCATCCTGCAGCCCGTGGTTCTTCCCTGAAAGTGTCTCAGGGTAGAGACAAATCGCCGCTCACGCCATCGAACAGATCGCCGCATCGACCATCGGCAATGTCCCTCGAAAGAGTGCTTTTCAGTGCTTCAGCGCTCGCAACCGTCGCCTCCGCCGCTGCATGCCAGGCGCGCGAAGAGCGTGGCGGTGCGCTGTCCATCCGGTTGCGGAGCGCTTCCCTGGCTGGCAACGGGCATAGCCAGCTCGAGTCGCAGCTGCCTCCCTGTTCTGGCGATATCCGTGGAGTGGGCAAGAATGCATAGGCGTACATCCATCATTCATTGCGGCCAGGTGGTCGCCGCCATCGCCCCTGTGGGCGCAAGGAGCAGTACCCATGATCCGACGCATTGCCCTGGCCTTCGGCCTGTTGTTCGCCTGCCTGGCCCATGCCGACCCGGCGCAGGATGCAATGAAGGCGCGGGCGCTGCTGGACCGCGCCGTCGACTATTACCAGGCGCACGGTGATGCGGCGCTGGCCGTCTTCAGCCGCCAGGGCGAGTTCATCGAGGAGGACCGCTACGTCTTCGTGGTGGACACCCACGGCGTGATGCTGGCCAGCGGCGGACCCTCGGCGGTGCTGATCGGCCGCGATGTGTCCCAGGTGCTGGAACCGGAGTTGCGCGAGGCCTTCCAGAAGGTGCTGGCCACCACCGAGCAGCAGGGCGTGCGGACCGCCGAATACCGCTGGAAGAACTGGCGCGACGGCCATGTGGAGCGCAAGGAGGTGTATTTCCGTCGGGTCGGTGAGCGCATCATCGCCGTCGGCCACTACCTGCCCCGGGCCACGCCCGAGCAGGCCCATCAGTTCATGGCCCGCGCGGTGAAGGCGATGGAAGCCGACGCGGCGGGGAGCATCAAGGCGATCAACGCGCTGTCGCCCGATTTCCGCGAGGACGACCTGTACCTCTTCGTAATCGACCTGCAGGACCGCCGCTACGTCGCCCATGGCTACAACCTGCGCCTGGTGGGCGTGGACTTCGCCACCATCGACGACCCCGAAGGCAAGCCGGTGGGTGCGCCGATCCTCGAGCTGATGACCAAGGCCGACAAGGGCGACTACGAGTACCGCTGGAAGAACCCGGTGACCGGCAAGGTGGAGTACAAGCACGCGCTGCTGCGCAAGGTCGGCCATTACCTGGTGGTGACCGGCTACTACAGCGACTGACAAGCGCGCGGGGGCGGCCGGCGGGCAGCCCCCGCTGCGGGGCTAGCGGCTGGGGGCCTCGCCGACCACCGTGGTGCGGTACATCTCGCGGCGCATGCCGTGGTAGTCGGAAATGGGCAGGTGCCAGGTGCTGCGGTTGTCCCAGATGGCCAGGGTGCCGGGGCTCCAGCGCATGCGGCAGGTGAAGGTCGGCTGGGCGGCGACGCTGAACAGGTGGGTCAGCAGGGCCGTTGCCTCCGATGGCCGCAGCCCTTCGATGCCACTGGTGTAGGCCGGGTTGACGAAGAGCACCCGCTGCCCGGTTTCCGGGTGGCGGGTGATCAGCGGATGGCGGCGCACCTCGCCGTCGGTGGCTTCGCCGAAGCGGATGTCCATGTTCTCCAGCAGCTTGTTGTGCGCGGCGCCGACGCCATAGGCGCGCTCCGGGCTGTGGATGGCGTCCAGCCCCTGGAGGAAGGCCTGCAGCGGCGGCGACAGCCAGTCATGGGCCAGCGCCAGGTTGGCGAAGAAGGTGTCGCCGCCGAAGGGCGGGATGTCCTTGCCGTAGAGCAGGGTGAAGGCCGGCGGCTTCTCCTGGAACGACCAGTCGGTGTGCCAGGCGCCGCCGAAGACCACCGGGGTCTTCTCGTCGGCTTCCTTGACCACGTGGACCACGTTCGGGTGATCGGGCATGCACTTCACATAGGGCTCTCGGCCGAATTCGCCGAAGGCCAGGGTCACCCGTTCCAGGTCCTCGACTTCCAGCTGCTGGTCTCGGATGAACAGCACCTTGTGGTGCAGCAGCGCCTGGCGCAGTTCGGCGAAGCCGTCCTCATCCAGCTGTTTCAGGTCGACCCCGGTGACATCGGCGCCCAGGGCGCCGGTGGCGGGAAGGGTCTGGAATCGGCGGGTCTGCAGGGCACGATTGACGCTGGGATGGGCATGGTAGAACTCGAACATGGCGGCCACCTCTTATCGTTGTCATGGGCCTGCTCAGCATGGCCAAGGTGGCCGCGCCTTGCCACGGCGAGTCCGGCCAAAGTCCGGACGGGAAGGCATGAAAAAGGGAGGCGCTGGGCCTCCCTTTGTTCGAGCGTCCCGGGCTGAAGCCCAGGCTACATCACGAAAGTTCGCGGGCGAGGGTGGCCACCAGTTCGGCGGCGGGCAGTGCGCGGGCCAGGGGCGCCCCCTGGCCGGCCCATTGCACGGCGTAGTCGTCGCAACCCTTGGCCGAGGCGGCCGCATGCAGCGCCTTGGCGGCGTCGTAGGTGATGGGGTAGTCGGGCAGGGCGGGGGCCTGGGGGTGGCCGACATCGCTGAACAGCCGGTTCGGCAGGCCCCGGGCGGCGCGGCCGGAAATGGCGGCGGTGAGGGCGGTGCGCTCGACCCGTGGGCTTTTCATGGCCTCGCGGTAGGCGGCGTTGGCGGCGGATTCCGGGCAGAGGATGAAGGCGGTGCCGAGCTGTGCGCCGCTCGCACCCAGCTGCAGGGCGGCGCGGATGCCGGTGCCGTCCATGATGCCGCCGGCGGCGATCACCGGCAGGCGGGTCTGGCTGGCCAGGGTGCGGGTGAGGGCGAAGGTGCCGATCAGCGCATCCTGCTCGGGCTCGAACACGCCGCGATGGCCGCCGGCCTCCACGCCCTGGGCGACGATGGCGTCGACCCCGGCCGCTTCGATCAGCCGTGCTTCGGCCAGGCTGGTAGCGGTGGCGAGCAGGCGGATGCCGCGAGCCTTCAACGGGTCGATCCAGCCTTGTGGCGGCAGGCCGAAGTGGAAGCTGACCACCGCCGGGGCTTCTTCCAGCAGCACCTGGAGCATGGCCGGGTCATCGAGGAAGCTGCGGTAGATCTCCCGCAGGGTGGCCGGCGGCTCGGCGTCGAATTCGGCGAACAGTGGGCGCAGGTGCTCGAGCCAGGCCTGCTCGCGCGCCGGGTCGGCCTGGGCCGGCTGGTGGCAGAAGAGGTTGACGTTGAACGGCTTGGCGGTGAGCGCGCGGGTGTCGCGGATCATCGTCCGCGCCTGCTCGGGCGTGCTGGCGCCGATGCCGATGGAGCCCAGGGCGCCGGCATTGGACACGGCGGCGGCCAGCTTCGGCGTGGAAACCCCCACCATGGGCGCCTGGATAAGGGGGATGTCGATCCCCAGCAGTTCTGTGAGCAACATGTTCGGCAGGCCTCTCGGTCGATGGTTGGCTTGACGCAAAATCTCATAAAGAGAATATTTAGATCAACTTGTTCTCCAAAAGAGATTGAAAGTGGACCTGACCAGCCTCGAGATCTTCCGCGCCGTCGCCGCCGAGCAGAGCGTCACCCGTGCCGCTCAGCAGCTGCAACGGGTGCAATCGAACGTCACCACGCGCATCCAGCAACTGGAAGATGAGCTGGGCGTGCCGCTGTTCCAACGGGACGGCAAGCGCATGGCGCTGACCGACAAGGGCCGTGAATTCCTCGCCTATGCCGAACGCCTGCTGGCCCTGGCGGCGGAGGCGCGGCAAGCCATGCACCCGGACCTGGCTAGCGGCACGTTGCGCCTGGGCAGCATGGAGAGCACCGCGGCCAGCCGCTTGCCGGCGGTGCTGGCGCGCTATCACCGCGCGTTTCCGGCGGTGTCCCTGGAGGTGTCCACCGGCACCAGTCAGGCGTTGATCGAGGGGGTGCTGTCCAGCCGCCTCGATTGCGCCCTGGTGGCCCACCCCGATGCCTTGCACCGCGAAGACCTCGCCGGCCAGGCGCTGGAACGCGGCCTGTGCGCCAGCCCGGTGTTTCATGAAGAGTTGGTGATGGTGCTGCCGCCGGACCACCCGCCAGCGGCCTCGCCGGGGGACATCCGTGTCGGCACGCTGGCCTGCTTCGCCCGGGGCTGCACCTACCGCCTGCTCGCCGAGCGCTGGCTGGCCGAGCACCGTAGTGAAGGTACGCCGTTGCAGGTGCGCGAGGTGGGTTCCTACCACGCCATCCTCGCCTGCGTCAGCGCGGGGGACAGCGCCGGCATCGTGCCGCGCTCGGTGCTCGCGCTGTACCGGGAGAGCCCGGCGCTCACCGCGCTGGCGGTGATGCCGGTGGATACGCTGCTGGTCTGGCGCGAGGGCTATGCCACGGCGGCGTTCGAGCGTTTGCGCGAGTCATTGCTGGCGCGCTAGCCAGGCGGCGGGGCGCTGCACACTTGCGGCTGGCCGCTCGAGCCCATGGCGGCGCAGCCGCTCGATCGAGGGAGGCACAGGCCTCCCTGCGCGTTTGCTGCCGTTCGCCCTCAACTGGGCTGGCTCTTGCGGTACTCGGTGGTGGTGACACCGGCATAGCCCCAGTTATCGGTGTCGATCTCCTCGATGACGATATGGGTGTATTCCGGTGCCTTGCCCAGGACCCGTTGCAGGGTCTCGGTGATCTCGGCGATGACCTGGGCCTTCTGTTCGCGGGTGACGCCGTCACGGGTGATACGGACATTGACGAATGGCATCTGGAGCTCCTCTGGCGGTAGCGAATGGGACCGTAGCGAAGTGCTGCCGGCCTGGGGACTCTAGCGGCATTTGTTCCCCTTCCGTGGATGAGTGCAGGGTCGGAATTTTCAGTTATCACCCGTGAGCGGGCTTGCTAGGCAGCCTGGCCCTTGCCGGCGCGGATGTCGAAGGCACCGCCGGTGAAGTTGCCGTCGACAGTGACCTTGCCCTTGCCGGGCAGCAACGGGAACACCAGCTCGGCGAAGCGGTAGGCCTCTTCCAGGTGCGGGTAGCCGGAGAGCACGAAGCTGTCGACGCCCAGGTCGGCGTATTCCTGCAGCCGCGCGGCGACGGTCTGCGGGTCGCCCACCAGGGCCGTGCCCGCGCCGCCACGTACCAGGCCGACGCCGGCCCAGAGGTTGGGCGCCACTTCCAGGCGGTCACGCCGGCCCTGGTGCAGGGCGGCCATGCGCCGCTGGCCTTCGGAGTCCATGCGCGCGTAGTTGGCCTGGGCGGCGGCGATGGTGGCGTCGTCCAGATGGCTGATCAGCTCGTCGGCAGCGGCCCAGGCCGCCTCCTCGGTTTCCCGCACGATCACGTGCAGGCGTACGCCGAAGCG
Source organism: Pseudomonas sp. zfem005 (assembly GCF_032621735.1). Taxonomy (NCBI): domain Bacteria; kingdom Pseudomonadati; phylum Pseudomonadota; class Gammaproteobacteria; order Pseudomonadales; family Pseudomonadaceae; genus Pseudomonas; species Pseudomonas sp. zfem005. The sequence continues at coordinate 99,367 of NZ_JAVYJE010000004.1, forward strand.
CACGGTGCGCCCATGCCTGGCCGCGCGGGCACGCACGTCGGCGATCTTCTCGGCCACCGCCGCCGGCGGCTCGCCCCAGCTCAGGTAGGCGTCCACATGCTTGGCGGCGAGCTCGTGGGCGGCCACCGAGGAGCCGCCGAAGTAGAGCGGCGGGTAGGGCTTCTGCAACGGCGGGAAGAAGTTCTGCGCGCCACGGACCTTGTGGTGCTCGCCGTCGAAGTCGACGGTTTCGCCCTGCAGCAGGCGGCGCCAGATGGTGAGGAACTCGTCCGAGGCGGCGTAGCGCGCGTCGTGGTCAAGGAACACGCCATCGGCGGCCAGCTCGGTGGCGTCGCCACCCGGCACCACGTTGAGCAGCAGGCGCCCGCCACTGGCCTGGTCGAGGCTCGCGGCCTGGCGTGCGGTGGCGGTGGGGTTGCCGAGGGTGGTGCGCAGGGCCACCAGCAGCTTGATGCGCTGGGTGACGGGCACCAGGCTGGCGGCGGTTACCCAGGGGTCGAGGCAACTGGCGCCGGTGGGGATCAGCACGCCGTCGTAGCCGAGCTGCTCCGCCGCCACGGCGATCTGCCGCATGTAGGCGTTGGTGGCCGGGCGGCCAGTCTCGGAACGGCCCAGGAAACGGGTATCGCCGGACGTCGGCAGGAACCAGAAAAGGTCGAAGCTCATGGATCAATCCTCGTTGCAGACTAGCGTCCCGCAGGGGGCAGGGCGCATCGATGGTGTGCAACGCAGGGCAGGAAGGTGCTTGCTTGGGCAAGTCTCTGTAGTGGGCTGGGCCCGGTGGATCGACATATATCCTAAAAGCGCCAAACGACCTTGGATAAATAATTTCGGGGAATAAGCATGTGCCAAAAACAGGCTGCGACCGGGGTCGGCCGAGGGGGAGGGAGCCGGCAGGCCCGCGCCGGGCGGGCCTGCCGTGCATCAGGCCGGGTGCAGGGGCTGCCCCCAGCGGTTGTGACCCGCCAGCTGCGGGTCTTCGCCCGGGCAGCGCTCGGAACTCATGCGGGCTTTCTTCTCCACGTCGCAACCGCACAGCGCGCAACTGGCCCGGGTCTTCATGAGCTTTTGCAGGGCGCTGGGTGCGCTGTCCGAGGGCCGCAGGTTGGGGCAGGCGACGCAGGCACCCAGGCGCCGCTCGAACACCTCGCTGTCGACCACCGAGAAGCCCACGGCGCTCCAGCTGGCCAGCGCAGTGGACGCCTGCTTCATCAGCTCGCGCGTTCCCTTGACGGGGACTGCTGCCGTTGTGGGCGCGACCGTCGGGTTGGCCAGCAAGGTGTCGAGGAAGGCCGGCGTGCGGCGGCAGACCAACAGGTTGCGGGCGTACTCCTCGGACTGCACTGCCGCGATCAGCACCGCGGATGCGACCGGGGCATCCAGCCCGAGGATGTCGGCCAGCTGGCGACAGCCATCTTCGATGGAGCGCAGCCGGATACCGGCGATGGCCTGTAGTTCGCTCATGTCGGGCCTCCTGGCTACTTGGCCGCTGGGAAGTTGAAGTCCGCGCTGTTGTGCTCGCCCAGCACCGAGCCGTTCTCCGCGGCGACATCGGTCAGGGTGATGGTGAACGCCCTGCCGAGGGGCGCGCTGACGGTCAGCACGACCACCGAGGCGTCCTGCGGGTTGAGCTGGGCGGAGAGCACCTTGGGCGGCTTGGTCACGACTTCGCTCGCGCCGGCGGGGGTGAACTTGAAGTTGTAGAGGTCCTCGATGCTCAGGGGGTCGATGTTCTTGTTGAAGGACAGCGCGAGAAGCAGGTTCTTGGGGTCGCTGCCGTTCGGCGTGGCCGCCAGCAGCGCCAGGTCGTCGCAGGCGCAGGGCAGCACGTTGCCGCCGAAGATGCCGGTGTTGATGGAACCGATGCGGCACTTGATCGAGGGGTTGTTGGCCAGGTCGTTGTCGTCGCCGCCGGCATGGATCGGGAGGATGTAGCCGAACACCGTCTTGATCTGGTCCAGTGCGTTGTTGAACAGGTCGTCGGAGTCGAGGAAGAAGACGTTACGGAAGATCGACGAAACCGCATAGAAGTCGGCGGCCGCCGTATAGGTGAAGCCATTGGCGTCTTTCGGCGTGCTGCCCAGGAGCCGGGCGATGCCCTGGGCGATGATGAACTTGTAGCCATCGGCATAGAGGCCATTGAGCCGGGTGATCTCGCCACTGATCACCAGGTGCTGCTGCCCGTACATCTCGAAGGCGTAGGTGTTGAAGCTGGGGTTGGCGCGGTCGATGAGGACGTTGATCGAGGGGTAGAAAGCCTTGAACACCTTGATCAGGTAGTTGACGGCGTCGATGCCGGCTTCGCTGGTCAGGTCGCGGAAGCTGGCCTGCTTGCTGTTGACGATGTCGTCGGCCTGCTCCTCGGTGAGGAAGCGCGCGGCCCCGGCCGGAATGTAGATGTCACCTGCGGGGTTGAAGGCGCTGAAACCTGCGGGGGCAGCCACGCCCTCCAGGTTCTCGCCGGCATGCAGCGCAGCGGCACGGGTCACGCTGAGGTGCGGGTTGGCGGCGGCAAACGACTCGCTGCCGAGGACGGGGGTGTCGTCCGGGCCGTCCATCAGGCCCATCTTGGCCAACTCGTGCTGGTTGATCTGCAGGCAGTAATCGCCGGACACCACGCCCGCCGAATTGATCAGGTGGCCATCGAGAGTACCGGTGAAGTGCAAGCCGGTGGCGATGTGGTGCAGGCCTCCCCTCCATATGCCGATCTGGCAGCTGTTGATGTCGAGCGCGGTGCCCTCGGCGGTCATCAGCTGATCCCTGCCCGGGACCAGGCGATCCGCGCGCTTGAGCTTGCCGTTGCTCATCAGGAACAGGTGGTCGAAGGAGGCGACCCACTGGCGGTCACCGGCAGCGCGGATGTACACCATGGTGCTGTGCCCGCCAGCGTCGGTGCCGCTGGAGAATTTCACCGTGCCGGTTTTCCAGGACAGCTTCTGCGCGTCCCAGCCCCCCACCGTGACGTCGTCGCCGATGTTGAACTGCTCGATGGCCTTGACCCCGTTCGGGATGGCGATCGGCGTGCCGTTGGCCAGGCAGGAGCAGCAGCAGTAGCAGGTCTGGGTGGCGTAGCCGTCCGGGCAGCTGTAGCCCCAGGTGGGGTCGTAGTCCGGCTCCTTGATGTCATGGGGCGGGTTCCTGTTGATGCACTGCGCGGTGGAGACGGGGTAGAGCGGGTGGCCCTTGCCGAAGGTGTTGCAGTCGTCGTGGAAGGTCTGCGACTCGGTGAAATTGTCGCAATGCTGCTCGCTGCAGACCTTGGCGTTCGGATTCAGGTCATGCACGGAGTTTTCGCATCCCGGAAAGATCGATCCCATTTCAAGTCCCTCTGGTTCTGGTGGTTGTGCGGATAGGTTCTGTCGGTGCAACGGCCGGCTCAGGAACTCGAACTGACGCACCCCGGCAGCGCTTCACCGAAGATGCCTGCGGTGATGGCGCGGTAGCGGCAGGGGATGCCCGGGTTGGCCGCGAGGTCATTCGGGTCGGGCTTCTGGTTCTGGCTGGAGATGCCCTGCTGGAACAGGGTCTTGATCTGGATCTCGATGCCGCTGTTCAGGGCGCTGTTGTCGGAGACGGAGAAGAACACCCGCGAGAGCAGGGTGACGGTGGTGGTGTAGTCGGCCACCCCGACGTAGCTCAGGCCATTGCCGTCCACCGGCGTCTGCCCGCTGAAGCGCGCCACGCACTGGCCGACGATGAAGCAGAAGGCTTCGTAGTACAGGCAGGTGATGCGTACCAGGCCGCCATTGACCACGACCTTCTGCCGGCCGTCGATGTAGACGAAGCTGCGCGCATTGGCCGTGTCATTGGCCCAGTCGAGGTAGAAGTCGATGTTCGGGTAGACGCTCTTGAAGGCGCGGAAGATCGCCTCCATCAGCGGCGGCACCACCTCGTCGTCGATGGCTCGGGCCGGCATCTTGCCGAGGTCCACGGCCTGGGCGTCGGTGACGAACTGGGCGTAGTTGCTCTTCAGGTGGGGGATGCTCGTGCTGACGGCGATGCTCAGGGTGCTGGCGGCCACCTGCTGGGGCGCAGCGCCGTCCTGGCCACCCTGGAAGGCCTGCAGCTGGTACTGCGCGGACATGGAGATCGCCGGCAGGTCGACCGTCAGCATGCCTTTGGCCAGGGCCGTGGCGTCCAGCTTCCAGCTGGCGCCGCTCTGCAGGCAACTGATGGTGGCGCTGGTCACGCTCTCGGCCACCCGCCAGTTGAGCACGACGCTGTCGCCGGGGGCGCCGACGCTTTCCGCGGCCCAGAACGCGGCGATGGCCGGGTTGACGGTGATGGGGTAGACGCTGGACTGGAAGGTGAACGAGGTGGTTTCGTCGCTCGCGGCGGTGACGTGCAGGTAGTAGATGCCCGAGGCCTCCACCGCATCGAGGGTGTAGATGTAGGTGCGCGCCGGGATGTTCACGAGGGTGCTCTGGCCATCCACGCTGTAGCTGATGCTGTAGTTGGCCAGGTGCAGGTTCTGCCCGGTCCAGACCAGGGTCACGCTGTCGCCCTGGTTGATGATCGGCGTGGCGCTGTAGAAGGCGTCGAGGCGGAAGTCCTGGGGGAACTTGGGCACCGCCAGGGAGCCGCGATTGGCCCGCGTCGAGCCGTCTACCTCGATGTGTTCGGTGATGGCGATCAGCGCGGTGCCGACCATGGGGCTGACCGTGAGGTCGAAGACGAAGATCAACCCGTCGCGGCCGATGCTGTAGGGCGCCGCCGGCGACATCGAGAACCTGCCGCCGCTGGGCGTCGGGTGCGACCAGCCGTCGGGCAGGCTGGGTGTGGTCGGGGCTACGCCGCTGGCGATGTCCCGCGCGCCGCTGCCCTGGGTCAGCACGAAGTCGATGCCATTGAGGGTGAAGGGCGCCCCGGCATTCGACACGATGATGGTCAGGCGCGCGGTATTGCCCGCCTGCAGCACCCCGGGCTCGGTGAGGAACGAGTAGGACAGCAGGAGCTCACTCATCGTCGGCATTCCTATCAAGGTGGGTCATGAACTTCAGCCAGCCGTCCTGGACCTGCATGGATGGAGCCGAGAGCTGGGCGTTGGGCGAACTGAAGTCCACCGCCGAGGCGGTGAACTGGGTGGGGCTGGTGTGGCTGATCCACGACCACTCGCCGTTCTGCTCCGCCAGGCGCGGGATCTGGATCGACGCCGCCGAGGTCAGCAGCGAGCCGACGCTGAAGGTGATTTCCATATTGCTCAGGGTGTTTTCGAAGAAGCGGTTGGGCAGGGCGATGTTCTTGACCGGCAGGATGCCGGTGCTGCCGTGCAGGGTGCCGCGCGGGTCCATCAGCAGGGTGATGAAGGCCGGGGTGCCATCGGCGGTCAGCGACAGGTAGTTGCCGGCCTTGCCGCCGATGGCCTGGACGTAGCTGGAGCCGGTGTCGAGCCCGGCGGGGTAATGCACCGAGTTGAAGGTCTGGAAGGCCGGGTCGGCGTAGTAGCCGATCAGCCCGTCTTCGCGCACGGCCAGGCTGCCCAGGCGCAAGGCGAAGGCGGTCTGGCCCACGCCGTTGTCATTGTGGGTGAAGGTGTCGGCCCAGCTCTGGTTGGTGTAGCGCTCGCCGGCCAGCTCCAGGGCCAGCTTCAGTCGCAGCACGGCCAGGGGCCGGCCGATCAGCACCGCCATGTCCGGGTCGCTGCGGGGGCCGAGCGGGTCCACCAGCCACAGTGATTCGTCGATCACCGTGAGGAAGTTGTCGAAGGTGCCGCCGGCCTGGCGCTGCGCCGCCATCAGGCCGCTGACCACGCCACGCAGGTGCAGGTTGGGAATCTGCTCCGGGCTGGTGATGGGGTTCAGGCTATCGGGCGCCGGGAACCAGGCGACCGTCTGCCGGTTGGGGTCTTCACGCACCTCGCCCAGCAACTGGCCCTGCTGGTCGTAGATGGCCAGGGCGACGTCCAGGTGGTTGGGCAGTACCCAGCCGCACACGGGATCGGCGGAAGCCACCAGGCCGACCTCATCGCTGTCCTTGTCGGCGTCGACCCAGCGCATGCTCAGTTGCCCGGGCTGGACCAGGCCGAAGCGCTGCTGCACGAACTGCGCCGGCGTGTAGTCGCCGACGGCGATATTCGGGTTGGCCGGGGTGAGTTGCCGCGAGCGGATGGGGGTAAAGGTCGAGGCCTTGCCACCGGAGGGGTTGTTGTTGGCGGGCAGCAGGCTGACGGACTGGCCAAAGCTGTCGACCACCTCGATATCGTCGATCACGAAGAACCCGCCCAGCTGCGGGAAGAAGGTCGGCGACACCGGGCCGTAGTCATAGTCCTGGTCGCCTTTGCTGGGGTCGGGTGCGCTCTGGTACTGGTTCTGCACCAGGGCGGCGATATCGCCGATGGGGGGCCAGGACTGGCCTGCCGAACGGGTCGCGAACTCGCCATGCAGGCCGCTGAGGCGCTGCGACATCACCCCCCAGGAGCGGATCGCCTGGAGCAGGGCATCGAGCCTTTCCAGCTTCGGCTGCGGCGTCCTGGACTTGTCGATGTAGTCGCGCAGGCGGTTCTCGAAGTTGAACACCGAGTGCGACGACAGCAGCGTGCGCCCGGTATAGCCGACCATCAGGCTTTCGTTCAGGTGCACCCCGGTCCAGTTGTAGTCGTCGCCGTCGAATTGCCATTCATTGCGGTTGAACTGCCAGGGCGAGTCGCCATCCTTCTGGCTGTAGGTGGGGTACCACTTCAGGCTCCACTCCAGGAACAGCGGGTTCCAGGGTTGCACCCAGGCCGCCACCGAGAGCGCCAGGGGCCCCTGGGAGCCGGCGGCCGCCCAGGTGCCCTTGGCGATGGCTGCGCCGATGTCGGCAGGTTGCACGTTGCCCATGAACAGGTTGGCGGCGATGTTCGTCCAGTTCGCCGGGTCGAGGAAGAACGCCTCTTTGCACAGCGCGTAAAGCGCAGGCGGAATTCCCGGGTTGGCCAGGGGCAGGGGGATCAACGCTGCCGCGCCATCGGCGGTGACGGTCTTGCCGTTGATGCTCAGGCCGGTGACGACCTGGTCCAGGGTGCGGCACTGCAGGGCCGGGCCGGCACTGTCGTTGTCGGGGTTGGCGATACCGGCAACCACCAGCACCGGGTCATTGGGCTGCCAGTAGCGGGGCGCGTTCCTGGGTTTGAGCACCAGTGAGGCCGGCAGCTTGAGTACATTGCGGGCATAGGCCTCGATGGCCGTCTCGTCGCTGTAGAGCGGCACCTGGCCGCTGCTGAGGGTGACGCTGATGCTCTGCTGCAGTTGCTGGATCTGGCTGACCAGGGCCTGGTATTGCGCCGAGCTGGGGTCCAGTGCGCTGGCGATCTGGGCCATGTTGGCCGGCGGATTGGTCGGCCCCAGGCCCAATACGTTGTAGTTCTGGTTCTTCCACCAACGCGCGTACAGCGTCCATTGCAACGACGTCAGCTGGCGCTGGTTGGCGTTGAGGAGGGCCTGGGCCCGGTTCAGGGCGGCGAGGCCGGCGGCGTAGTCGGTGCTGTCGACAGGGGCGTTGGCATTCGTCGTGCCGGTGGTTTCCCGCGCGCGGACTTCCCAGGCCTGGCCGCCCGGGATGGCGCCGTAGCGGGCCTGGCGGGCCTTGTCCGCCACCAGGGTGCGGCCACCGACCTGGTCGAGGGTGTCCAGCGAGCCATATTGCAGGGCTTCGAGCAGGGTCAGGTCGACATCCTGGTCACCGCTGGTCACCCCCACCAGGGCTGCGAGGGCTTCCACCGAGGTGTTGCCGATGGCGACCTTCACGTTCTTGCCGATGTCGCCCGGCACTTGGGTCTGGTCGCCGGTCGGCATGGTCGCGGTTTGCCAGACCAGGGAATGGCGCATGCCGTGGACGATGCAGCGGTTGGCCAGCGCACCGGTGTACTGGCTGAGGTCGGGGAACCCGGCCAGAGCCCAGTTGAGGTCGCCGAGCTGTGCGCTGAAGGCGTCCAGCTGTGCGCCGGCACCCTGCAGCGGGTCGAAGTCCGGGTTGGCGTACCAGCCGGCCACCAGGTAGCTCAAGGCGGTGTTTTCCGGCAGGTTGGCGGCATCGCCGTCGACGAAACTGAAGACGTTCTGCGCGGCCGGGGCATAGGCGCTGAAGGTCACGTCCCCGGGGCCTATGGCGCGCAGGAACATGGCATTGCCGGCGGCGGTTTCGCTCCAGCTGGCGCTGAGCAGCTGGGACTTGCCGATCTTGGTCACGGCATTCGGGCTGCCGAGGTTCTGCACCTTGGGATCGAGGAAGGACATCGAGCCATCCTTGCCGCTGAGGTAGTCGCTTTCGATGATCCAGGAGGTGGGGTCGATCTTGCTCGCGCCAGGCTGGAAGCGCACCACCAGCCAGCGGTTGGGCACCTGGGGAAAGCTGATCTGCGCGTCGCTGACGGCCAGGTAGGGCTGTTTCGCCGCATCCTGCCGGGGTTCGATCAGGTAGTGCCGGGCGCTGCGCCAGTCGATCAGTTGCCAGCCGGTGTCGCCGGTGTCCGCCTGGGGGGCGATCGAAACGCCACTGGCGGCCAAGGCCAGGCCGTTGCTGCTGAAGGCGGCGAGCAGCTCGGCGCTCGGCTGGTTCTGCTCCAGGGCACGGGTGATGGTGGCAACCGCGGCGGTGATGGTGAACAGCTGCGCGCCCGGCTGCCCGTGCTTGAGGGCCTGGGGCAGTTGCCAGTGCAGGTGGATGCCCGGTTTCGGCGGGTCGCCGCCGTCCTGGAAGGGCGCCGGCGTGGGGCTGTCCATGTTGTTGACCAGGTAGCTGTAGTTGTTCCGCCAGCGCCGGAACCTGCTGCCATTGAGCACGGGCTGGTTCACCAGCAGGGCTTGCAGCGCCATGGGGATCAGCAGTTGGGTCGTCCCTGTCATCGTTTTCACCTGGCCTTCTGTGCCTGATTGGTAAACACCATCTGCTCGGGCACCTTGACCAGTTGCAGCGCGAACTGCGCTGCATTCAAGGTGGTCTTGCCCAGCTTGGCGGCGAGGGCCGCGTTCAGGTGCTTGATGTTCAAGACGCGGTCGGCCTGCGGGCCGCGAAAGTCCGCCACGCCGTCCAGGGTGTAGGTCACGCCGGGCATGATTTCGCCGTTGTCCGGGTCACGCAGGTCGATTTCCAGGGCCTGCTGCACGGGCTCCACGCCAAAGCACAGGCCTTCGCTGGGCTGGTCGAACTCGATCCAGGCCGGGGCATCGGGGAACAGGCAGATCAGCACGTTGGGCGATAGCCGATCGAGCCGGAGGATCTGCATGCGGTCGATGCCCAGCGGCGCGCCCTCATCGTCCTTGTCCACGCTGCGGTAGCCCTTGATCTCGATGCCCGGGTATTGCACGAGCACGTCGGAGCGCAGGAGGAAGCCGGCGATCACCCCATCGGTGGGGTCCTGTTGGGTGGCGGGCAGGCCCAGCAGCTGTTCGCGGATGCCCAGGGTCAGCCGGTCGAGGGCATCGCGGATGAGGTCCTTGGTGATGGTGTAGTAGTGGCTGTCCCTGGACGACTGCACGCCGATGCTCATGGCGCCGTCCACCAGGCTGTCGATCCAGGCGCGGTCGAGGTAGAAGAAGCGGATCGATTCGATCGGCAGCAGGCGCGGGTCGGCCACCAGGTGGTCGAAGGGCACGTCGTACAGCAGCGAGGTGCGTGCCAGCCACTCGACGATGGTTTGCAGTTCCTGGCCCTCGACGGCGTTGAGCAGCGCCGTGACCTGGGGGTTCTGCATGAGCTTCTGCAGCTCCTGGAGCAGCTGCGGCGGCAGGTCGGCATCGGCCTGGGTCAGGGTGCTGGGCGGCGGCGCGAAACTCACCGGGTTGGCGTTGAGGTTGGGCGCGATCAGCGTGGAGAACTCGCCGAGCATGAAGTCGAGGAAACCCTCGGTGATCAGCTGGTCATGGAAGAACTGGTTGATGTCGCCGGCGTAGGTGTCGAGGAAGTTCTGCAGCTGGTCTTCCTGCGCCAGGTTCGCCAGCAGGTCGACGATGTGGTTCAGCTTGCGGCGCCAGTCCATCAGGCTGGTGGCGAAGGCGCGGTTGCTCAGGGCCATGAGGCGGCCGGTCTGCCAGGCGACCGAGTAGGAGAGGTCGAACAGGCCGGTCTGGGGATCGAAGATCACCGCATCGGATGCCGACCTGAACGGCTGCATGGTGGCGCCTCGGGTGAACTGGTCGGGTTTGCACGGTGCCAGGGGGCTGCGGTACCAGGACAGGGTCTTGTTGCCGTACAACGCGTTGTATTGCAGGGGCACGTAACCGTTACCCAGGGCCTTGCTGGCGACCTTGCCGGGCGAGGCGTCCTGGGCGATGGCAGCGGGGGAGAGCGGCAGGCGCAGGCTCAGGCCGGTGTTCTGCTCGCTGTCGGCGGACACCAGGTTGAGCATGAAGCTGCTGAAGCTTTCGCCGTGATCGGGCAGGCAGGTGAAGGACCAGCTGTACAGCGAGATCAGCCGAACGCTGTCGATACCCGCCGGGAAGGTCGCGCCTTCGGCGAGGTAGGGCTTGAAGCCTTCCAGCGAGACCAGGTGGACGAGTTGCCGGGTCGGCTGCTCCGGGTTGATCGGGAAGCGGTTGCCGACGATCAGCGAGAACCAGCCCGAGTGCGTCATCTCGAGAATTTCCTTGTGCTCCATGTTCACCTGGCGCACGTGGGCCAGGCTGCACAGTTCGCTGGTGGCCGGAGCGGCACTGTCCAGGTGCGGCACGAGGGCGAGGAAGCTGGCACTGGAGATGTCGATGCTGTGCACGATGTCGTCATCGCTCTGGCCGTGGTCCAGGTGGGCGATGCTCGGGCCCAGCAGCCCGCCACTGCTGATATTGCGCACCTGGGACAGGGGCAATGCCGCCGCCAGGGTCTGGGTGGGAGGCGCCACACTGTTCTGCGGCACGCTGATTTGCGCGGTGTCGAGCACCAGCAGGGCCATCCAGGGCGCGCCACTGGTATCGCCCGGCTCCAGGGTGTGTTCCCAAGGCAGGGCGCGCTTGTTGAGGACGATCTGCGGCAGGTCGTTCTCGAACTTGCCACTGCTGCCGTTGGCGGGAAACACCGACTGCACGTCCTTGTCCGTCAGGCTGAAGCGTGGCGCCTGCACGGAGAAGTTCTGGGTGCGCTGCACCTTCTGCGTTTCGTTGTCGTACAGCAGCTCCTGGGAGAAGGCGATGCTGTAGTCGCCGGCCATCAGGGGCGGCACGATCTTGTCGAAGAACTCGATGGTGCCGGGTTCGAGATCGGCACTGCGGCGAATCGGGATGGCGCTCTTCATCTCGTCTCATTCCACCTGGGCAAGGGGCAGCGGGCCGATCAGCGGATCGGTGGCGAAGTTCGATTGCGCGTCGAAACCGGTCATGGATTCGTCCAGCACGGCGAAGCCGCACAAGGCATCGAGCGCCGCGACTATCTGGGTGCGCGCGCTCGCGGTCTTGTCGATGGCCGGGTTGATCACCGCGCTGCGTGCATTCGCGGTGATCGCCGCACTGTTGGGCACCTCTGGCGCGGCGGCGGAGATCGGCAGCCAGGGCAGGGTGGTGCTACCGGTGGGGAAGAGGGTGAAGTAGGTGAAGGCCTTGGCGATGTCGATCTGCCCGGTGTGCGCCGGCTGGTAGGTGGCCAGTGCGGAGAGGCCCTGAACACCGACCAGGCAGCCGTCGATGAGCTTGCCGTTGGGGTCGACATCCGACGGCTTGGCCACCGGCGCGCCCCACAGGGCCTGCGGCAGGGCACGGTTGAAGGGCTGTGGCGTGTTCCAGGTGATGGGGTTGCCGTCTTCCGAGGTGATGCTCAGGCTGGCCTTCGAGGAACCGATGCCGGTGACCTTCATCGGCCGGATCGCCAGGGGCCCGGCCTGGGATTGCAGGGTGCTGCCGGCCACGCTGAGCTGGGTCATGGGCACGGCCGAGGTGGCGTCGAAGACGAACTCGTCGGCGCGCACCAGCCAGCGGACGCTGCCATCGCTGTCCTGCACCTGGTTGAGCAGGCCATTGCTGATCGTCAGGTGGCACAGCTCGGCCTGGGCCTCGTTGTTGCTGGCCTGGGCTGCGAGCGAGAGCGCCGCGCTCTGCCGGGGCTGGGCCAGCATCGCCTTGAAGTCGTTCCAGGCCAGCTTCTGGTCCCCCGCGCCTTCGCTGGCGCCGAAGGGCACGCTGAAGGAGATGATCCACAGGTGGATATGCACGATGCCGCCGGTGGGCGGGCCGTACAGGGCCAGATTGGCGCCCAGTTCGAAGTGCAGGGTGGTGCTGACGAAGAGGAAGTGCACGTGGTAGGACACGCCCACGTCGACGCCGATGCCCGCCGTGAAATAGAAGGGTTTCCAGTAGATGAGGAAGTCGGCGTAGGCGGTGAACCAGGCCCGCAGGTTGCCCGATTGATAGACCGCCTCGAGCCCGCCGCCGGCCATGATGCAGGAGGGCGTCAGGGCGAAGTAGGCACCGCCCTTGATCGACACTTCGCTCGACACCGCCCAGTCGAAGCCCAGGCGCGACACCACCGGGTAATAGTCTGGCGGCTTGAAGGCCGGGTGGTAGCCACCGACGGTGAAGACGAAGTCGCCGGCATGGGCGTTGCTGCCGAACCAGCTGTAGAAGGCGAAGCCGCCGGTCAGGTGGCAGTTCTTGTCCAGCACATAGGAGTTGGATGACAGCGCCGCTTCGGCCTTGAACAGCCCGGCATCGGGCTGGAACACCACTTCCAGGTCCAGCTCGACGTAGCCGTAGGTGACACCCGCCGGGGGAAAGGCGCCGTAGGACTTGCCTAGGACCAGGATCTCGAACTCCTTGCCGACCTCCACCACCGCCACCACGTTGGAGTGGATCAGCTCGAAGGAGGTGAACTGGATACCGGCGGCGAACCAGTACTCGCCGAGAGCGGGCTGGATGTAGCGGTTGACCTTCCCCAGCACCTGCGCCAGCTGCGATGCCTGGGGCAGGCCGCTGCCCGGCAGCCCCAGTTGCGACGGGTCGTTGAGCCCCGCCAGCAGGGGGAAGCTGCCGACGTCGGAGACCGCCGGTGGCTGCACCGAGCGGTTGTAGCCGAAGCCCGCCGACAGCCCGGTGACGAAGAACGCCGGTGGCCCGCCGATGGCATGGTCGAGGAAGGCGAAGCCGAACAGCGAGTTGTCGGTGTGGCCATTGCTGGCGATGGAAGTGAAGGAGCCCAGGGCCATGAGCGCGAGGTCCGCGGTGCGGATCTGCAAGGCGCCGTCGTACTGCTGCTGGCCATTCTGTTCACTGATCAGCAGGCCGCCCTCGATGGTCAGGGCCGAGGTGGAGAAGGCGACGTCCAGGCCCTTGAGCCCCATCCTGATGTCATCGAAGCTGTTCAGGCCGAAGATCGGCACGGTCGCCGACAGCCCGCTGAGTTCGACGCTGAAGGAGGAGGTGGCCAGGCCTGCATCCAGCAGCACCTGGACGTCGTTGCCGATGCAGTTGAAGCCGATCCGGCCGATATGGATGGGGCCTATGGATTTCTGGATGTTGATCCAGAAGATCGAGTCCGGTGGCACGGTCTGCGGCGTGGCGTCGGTGAGCGTGCCGGCCACCGCTGTGCCCTGGCCAGGGGTAGCGACCTGCGAGCCGGATGGCGGCGGGTTGGTCGAGCCCGACAAGGGCAACTTCAACTGGCTGACGGTGTTGCCCCCAGTACCAGCGTCAGCTCCAGCACGAACTGGTCGGTGGCGGTGCCGCCGATCGGGTGTTCGAAGGCCAGCTGGAAGTCCTTGAGCACCACGGCGGAGTCGGCGAAGTCCTGGCTCACCAGCGGCATATGCCGGGACAGCACCAGGTCCTCGACCTTGAAGCCGCCTTTGACCTTCAGTCCCTGATCGTCGTACAGCCCGAAGAACAGGGTGCCCGGGAGAATGACCGGAGAGACTTCGACCGAAGCGATCGTGGTCTCGGTTGTGGCTGCCAGCCTGGTGGAGGTGACCATCCGTGGGAGCTCCTGCATGAGTGGGCGTCGCGGCTAGGCGTCGTAGCGGATCCAGCCGCCCCAGCCCGGGACCCGGGGGAAGTTGTTCGCATCGAGCCAGGGATAGACCGGGGGCCGCCCGGCATACACGGTGGCATTGAGCTGCGTGGCCAGCGCCTGGCCGAGGCTGCAGCAGCCCAGGGGCAGGGCGCTGAAGCAGATCAGCAGCTTGACGATGGGCGTGCGGCCCTGGTTCCTGATGCCGCTGAGGTAGTTGGTGAGGTACCCCTGCCCGGCGAGGAACTGGGCGAAGTCGTCCTTGGCCATGGGCCGCGATAAGTCCACCCGGTTGCCCAGTGCATCGAAATGGGTCAGGGCCGGGAACACGAAACGGCCGATGCCGTGCACGCCAATCACCAGGTCCGCCTGGCGGTCGGCGGGTGGCGCATAGGGTGGGGCGGCAACGTGTTCGAGCCAGAACAGCCGCTCGCGCATGCCGTTGTAGCCGTTGTCCATCTGCTGGAACTCGCTCCACTTCACCAGGGCCAGGGACAGGCCGTTGGCGGGCGTCGCCGCCGGGTCGTTGAAGCGGGTGGCGTAGACCGCCATCGACCAGCCCGGCAAGGCGACTGGCAGGCCCGGGTTGGGCGGAGGCAGGGGCGCGGCATTGTTCATGACCGCCGGCTGCGCGGCGGCGAGGCCGTTCAGGGCGTGGAGGTTGGCCTCGGCCAGGGACAGCGGCACCGGCAGGCACGAGCCGCCACTCAGGCCGCCCATGAAGTGCAGGCCGCAGCCCATGGCGCCGCCGCCAAGCCCGCCGATGGCGCCGCTGGTAAGGGCCAGCGGCTGGTTGAAATCCAGCAGGCCGGTCTTGGCGTAGCTCTTCACCAGGGCCGACACCACCGCGCCACCCCCGGCGCCCAGGGTCAGCACCGAGCCGAGCATGATCAGCCGCAGCTTCGGGATCCGCGCCGAGGGCGTAGCGCCGTTCTGTGCCCAGCCGGCGAACAGCTTGTTGCCCAGTAACGTCGAGACAAAGGCACCGGAGAAACCACCGGCGAAGCCCGCGAGCAGGTCCCACTTCACGTCCTTGGTGTCGAGGTTCTGCAGCATGCCGAACAGCCCCTGGGAAATACCTGCCGCCACGCCGCCGACCATGGGCGAGGCAATCAGCCCAGTGCCGAAATTGAAGACACCAAAGGTGCCGATGAGCAGGGTCGTCACCCCTGACAGCGCCGACGCCACGCCCACACGCCAGGCCGGTGGCTCTGCGGCTGCGGCGGGCTCGGGTGCGGCGTCGGCGGCCAGCGCCACGAACGCGAGATCGGCAGAGGAGGGGGCCGGCGTGCCATTGATGAGGGCCACCAGGGTGGCCGGGGCGTTGGTGAACTCGGCGAGGCTCTGGGGATCGCTGAACACCGCCTGGAACTCGCTGGACTGCCCTTGGACCTCGAAGGCGATGAAGCCCAGCAAGGCGCCCAGGAAGGCGATGAAATCGCCCAGGGTGAAGGTCTTGCCGGGGAAATAGTGCGCATAGAGGGCGATGAAGAAGGCGTTCTGCACGGGTTGCTGCAGGTAGGCCTTCAAGCCCAGTTGCCCGATCAGCGAGGAGAGCTGCCCGGAGCCGAACACCCCCTGCAGGGCGTTCATGGCGTCGTCGATCTTGAACAGCTGGAAGAAATCGCCGATCACGCTGGAAAACGGCTTGCTACCGGATATCGCCTGCAGCAGGTCGGCGGCCCCCATGCCGGTCAGCGAGACCAGCTGCTTGGCGTTCAACAGCTCCGCGAAGGACGCGAACAGCTTGCCCAGGGCATCGAAGGGGTCGGAACCCTCGCCACTGTTGCGCACCGCACGCACCGGCATCGCCAGGGCTTCGGCCGGTATCGGGGAAAACACGTCGAAATAGCGCGGGATATTCAATTGCTGCAAGAGCACTCGGCGCAGTTCCGGGCTACCGCCAACAGCCCCGGCACCACTCGCCGGCGAGACCAGCCCGATGGCAGCCTCCACCGATGAGCCCTGGAGGCCACTTTGGTTGTGCTGGGCAATGACGCTGGCCAGGGGTTTATCGAAAATCTTTTCCAGGTTCTGCTGCTGGGCCTTTATCTCCACACCCAGGGCGTCGAGTACCGCCGTGGTCGCCTGTTTCTCCACCGCTGCGGCGATGTTGGGCAACTGGTCGCAAAGGTTGTCGAGGAAGGTGGCGATGGCGTTCTTGGCGGCGAGCACCTCGGAGAGCGGGTCGTCGCCAGTTGCAGCGGAGCGGGCCAGCTGCAATGGCCGCGCAGCGGGTGTATCCAGTTGCACATAGCTCAGGGCCTGATCAACCGTACTGACCAGGACGCCGTCGCCGGTATGGGTGATCTTGCTGATCCGGGTCGAGGAGCGAAGCAGTGTGCGGAAGCGTCTCAAGTGCAGGCTTGGGGTGATGACAAGCTGCTGCTGATCCTCGACCTTCGCATGCACCACCCTGTGGTATTCGCCCTCGGCCACCACGAGGCACAGGTGCAACGAGCCGGACACGGGCCCCGGTGAATGGGTGCAGGAGATGACGTGGGGGGGTCCGGGCTCGAGGCTGATCCGGGTCGCTCGGGCCGTGGCATCAGCCCTTAGCCAGAGCAGGCCGTCTTCGACGTGGAACAGAGACTCACTTGCGGCAGCATAGGCAACCATTTTGCCCTCCGATGGCAGTTGCTGTGCATCCATGCGGCCTTCGTACGACGTGAGCTGGCCATTTGCCTGCGGAAGCGTAGACGGCGACCTTTGTCCGTCAAGGACGCGGCTAAGGCCGATTCGGAATGTCGGCGGCCGGGTAACCGCGTAGATCGTTCCTGACCGTTTCGGGCAAAGGGGCGGCAGGCTTACTCGGCCGGGGCCTCGCGCCCGGGCTTGTGCATGCGCGGTTGCCGCAGCCACGTGTCGGGAAGCGCTTAATGTCGAAGCAGAGGGGCGCAGGTCGTTTGGAATTTTCGCGCAATGGCTTAAAGTCGCCGGTCGCCGAAAGAACCGTCATGGCCATCGCCATGAAGGGCTTTCATCCTTTACGAAGCGCTGTGGTGAAGATGAACAAGCCTTTCATTTCGCTGTGCCCGGAAATCACTCGGGCCCATGCACTGACGTTGATGGACTGGTTGGAAGATGAGCGCGTCACCCGTTACCTGAGCGATTCCGATGATGTCTCACGCACCATCGAGCAGGCCATCGAGCGGACTCGAGCCCCGATCCTGACCCATCTGTTCAACCGCGACGGCCGCTTCTTCATGGCCTTCGACAGGCACGACACCCCGGTGGGCTTCGTCCGCCTCATCAAGACCGGCGCGGATTGCGAAATGGTCCTGGCCATCGGCAACCGCGGCGAATGGGGCCGGAACCTTGGCGCCCGCACCATCCGCGAGGGCATGAAGCTGGCCTTCCTCGACATGCGGGCCAAGACGCTCGTCGCCAAGATCCACCCGGACAACACGCGGTCGTTGAACGCTTTTCTGCGCAGCGGCTTCCAGCTCGAGAGCGAAACGCCGGCATTGAAGTCATTCGCCATGACGGCGGGGCGCTACCTCCAGCTGTTGCGCGAAGGGGCCCTTGGCGATTCCACCGGGATCTATATCACCGAGATCGACAAGGCCAGGCTCGAAAGCCTGATCGTGCTCGAGGAAGGGCCGGCCGTCGTGGAACTCGAACATGAGCTCGAGCGAGCCCTGGTGGTCACGCCGCAGCAGGTGGCGCGCAATGTCGTGACGATGAACTCCAGGGCCTTGCTGCGACTGGACGACGAAGAGATCGAAGTGGCCCTGGTGTATCCCGAAGACGCGAACGCCAGCGCAGGGAAGCATTCCGTGTGTTCCGACATCGGCGCCGCCATCCTCGGTTACCAGGAAGGCGATGTAATCGATTGGCGAGTCGCTGATCGAACGCGCCGGATCGAAATCAGAAAGGTGCTGTACCAGCCGGAAGCGGCAGGCGATTTCCATCTCTAGCGTTCGACCAACTGGCGAGGATCCCAAGTGTGATGCCTGCTCAAAAAAGAGACTAGATTTTTCATATATAAATCAGTGACATAGCTTCGTTTCAGTTTAAAAAAAAGACAAAATTGGCGAAATAACATCTCATAGTCTATTTTTTAAATGCCGTCTGCGTTGTGACAGGCAATATCACCCTTGGCGATATGTTGCCGAAAGATGTTTCTCTCCAAATTTTGCAGCGAAACTATATATGACAGATCAACTAATTGTTGGGGAGCTAGTAGTCGCAAAGGGAAAGCTTGCCACAATTCAACAGATTCTTAGCGCAAAGAGCATTAGGGTAGTCGTTAAGGCAACTGGCGAAGCTTTGATGGTTTCTCAGCGCGATATTGAGAGGATTGTTGGTCTCACAGGAGGGGTGGCTGGGGGTAATGTAATAAATTTGAATGTGAATGATTATGGAGAAGACGAGCTATCGCTAGCTGTAGAGCGGTACAACGTTATTAGCCAGTGGAGGGTGAAGGAAGTAACAACCGCTCAAGCTTGTGTGAAGCTGAATTTGTCGCGGAGCTATTTTTTTCGTTTGGCTAAGATGTGTGATGAGGAAATTGGTCCTCTGTCATTGGTTCTTCAGCGGCGTGGGGTTAAGAAAGGAGTTACTAGATTAGATGAAGCTGTAGAGGTAATTGTTTTTGATGCGACTCATAAAGTTTACAATTCGAAAGGTGCTAGCTATAGCAAAGTGTGGCTCGAGGTAGATGTCGCATGTAAAGAGCAGGGGTTACCATCCCCTTGTAAAGCTACAGTTTTACGACGTGTGAAGTTAATTCTCTCAGAGAAAAAAAGAGTCAAAATCAAAGCCGGGGCCGATGCCGCAGCACAACAGTTCTCGGCGCGACCGGGAAAGAAAAAAGTCGAAAGGCCGTTGCAATGGGTGCAAATGGATCACACGTTGGTCGACATTATCCTTTTAGCGGATGATCGTATCAATGTGATTGGTCGCCCTTGGTTGACGGTGATAATTGATATATATACAAGAGTGATTGTCGGCTATTACCTCAGCCTTCACGTTCCGTCGTCAGTTTCTGTGGCGTGTGCACTTAGTCAAAGTGTGCTTCCTAAAATAGGTTTTGCCAAAAGCATGGGCATAGATCCCGTAGACTATCCCTATTATGGTAAGCCAGACGTTTTGCACATGGATAATGCTGCGGAGTTCACCAGTCCCAAATTTAAAGCTGGATGCGAGTCATTTGGAATACATCCCGAATATCGACCAGTTGGTGAAAAGCACTTTGGTGGTCATGTTGAACGATTGATTGGTACTTTCATGACGACAAAAGTCCACCTCTTAAAAGGAACAACAATGTCGAACTCAGTTGCACGAAGAGATCTCGACAGCGAAAAGAATGCCACAATGACATTCTTCGACTTTTCTCGTTGGTTTGCACGCGAAGTGGTTGTTTATCACTCGACCATTCATAGTGCGTTGAAAGTTAGTCCGCGGCAAGCTTGGTATGACTATTTTGCTCCCTCCGGTGGGCTTCCGTATCCACCGAAAATTTCAGAACCGGAGCAGCTGAAGCTTTGGTTTATGCCTCAAGAAGTACGAAAAATTAACCCCGAAGGTATAAAGTTACACGGTCAGACGTATTGGGATCCTATTTTAGTGCCCTTTGTTGGGACTAATAAGGCGGTTGTTAAATTTGATCCGTTTAATTTGAATGAGGTGTGGGTTAAGTTAAATGGACAGTTCTGCTCAATTCGTCTATCCGACTTAACGATCCAAGCACCAAATTATGAAGAATATCGTGCAAGCAGATTACATAGGCGGCCAGTTCGAGTCGGGGCAATTGATAGTGCTGGAGGGCTTAAAGCCTACAGGGAAAAGCAGGGCATCGAGAAAGAGAGCATCGTCTTAACGCGTAAGCAAAGACGCCGAAAAGCTGCGGAAAAAGCCTATCTTGATGCCTACCCTGGTCCTATTGGCGACAATCCGGCAGTTAAGCCCGAAAAAGTCAAGCCTGACTATTCAGCTCTTCCGGAAAGATTCAGATCTGGGGGGAGCAAATGAGTAGCGAACACGTTCGATCTGACATACAGAAGTATTTATCCGCCGATGTGGATACTCGAATAGCCGCAATTCATAATGAGCTTTGGGTTGATAATAATTCCAGCGAAGCAGTTTTTAGAATGATGAATAATATTGCGGAAGTCCCAGATCGCATTAATGCCCCCGCGCTGCTCGTGATCGGCCCTGGTGGTTCGGGGAAAACGGCCATAATATCACAAATCCCGAAGCGAATTAAGAATAGTGAAGGATTGGTTGTTATATCCATGGCCGAGTCGCCTGAGATAAGCGTCAAGAAAAGCCTTAAAGCCGAACTCGCCTTGGCTCTCGGTTTGCCTCTAGCCTCTGGGGTGAGACCTAAAAGCGGCTCGGATATTATCCCAAATGAAATTAGAGAGGTTATCAGGCTTAGAAGAGTTTGGGGCTTGGTTATCGATGAATTTCATGATGCACTTTTGCGTCCTAAGCAAGAGCAGCGAGTTAATATGTCAATCCTCAAGAAATTACTTGGGGTCGAGTATGGATTGAAGTTATTTTGCTTTGGCACCGTTAGCGCGCGGAATGCCCTGCAGTCCAATGATGAATTTAAAAGGCGATTTCATGAGGTTACGCTTACGGATTGGTGTGAAGATGAGGGTTTTAGATCGTTCTTGCTAGAAGTCGAGGAATCATTGCCATTGCGAATGCCATCGCAGCTCTATTCTGAGGAGATGGTAAGGTCGATTTTATCTATTACCTATGGCCGAATGGACAAGACTCTCGAGTTGATTAGAAGTGCTGCATGTTATGCAGTAAAGCTAGGCGTTGAGAAAATTGATCTGAATATGCTGCAGCGTGCAAACAAAAATCTCTGGGGCTACTAGATGTGAGATTAAGTGCGCTACTAACGCCGAATTTTGACGAGACGCTATCGTCATGGCTTTTTCGGTGCAGCCTTAATCGGCATATAATAAAATTTACGCGCCTGGAATTGGCCGAACGTCCGTTGCATTGGTGGGAAGGGCTAGAGTTCAGGTCCGCTGATCCAGATGTTGATTTTTTTTCAGTGTCTCAACGCCTGGGGGAAGGGCGTGAGGACATTAATCCAGAATGGTTGAGTGTTTATTTCGGTTTACGTAATGGAACTGCAGTTGAATGGAGTTATCGCCGTTTCTTTTGTCCGGACTGTTTGCGAAATGACGTAGCCAATGGTCATTTACCTATATGGCGAAAAAGTTGGTGCTATTCCCATTCATGTATTTGCAGTATGCATAAAAAGGAATTGGTCGCGCTATCTGATGCGTCTCGTTACTCGAAAGCGTGGGATGCTTTTGTCCAAGAATGTAATTCGGTCTCAAGAAGTAATGTGGCGGAAGACCCATGGTTTTCACGTTTCCGCTCTACCACTCTTATGAAGATTGAGCACTTTCTTACTGGTAGCAGAGCTAGTCGGAGATATATCGTGGTTGATTTATTCAATAAGTTATTCTGTATTTTTCTTCAAGCTCCTTTTCATGGTGGTCGAGGTGGATCTGCGAGAATCCATTTTCAGACAGAGAGAGGTATGCGGTTTTCTGATCCGACCTCCTTTGAGCAAAGCATATTCAAGGGGGCTTCCATCGCGGACCCGCCAAGTAGATTTGGAAGCATGATATTTGCTGCTTCATTGCTAGATATTATTCCTTATTCAAGATTTTTGATGTTCATTGAAGCGTGTGAGGATGCAAAGATTGGTCTACTAATATCTAGGGACTTACATCGGGCTGCAGCCTTTCCTTATGTCGATGGGGCCGGGTATAGAGCACTGCATCGTTATTTGGGTGGTTTTCCCAGGAAGGACTTTCCGTTATTGGATCGCCACCTTCAACTCCAAGAGGTCAGATATGCTCGTGAGGGTGTGCTCGGCCTGCATTTGTTCGGAACAGTTCTTGACTAGCGGTTGTTAGTCTACGCAACTCTGTTCGTGCATAAATATGACAAATCGTGAATCTTGTTTCTGCCTATGAAAAGGTATTTTGGTACTGCGGAAAATTGACAAGCTGAAGCAAGTAATTCCTATCCTTACTTGTCAACTCAAAATCCATCAATGATCGGTCGATACCGGTCGCATTGGGCATCAAGGGGCGCTGTACTAGGGCGTTTTTTCATTGGGGCAGGTTATGCCTCCAACGCAACGCGCATCCATTTTGGAATTTTGGATGTCATTAGTTTCGCTAGGTCTTCAGGTCTAAGCGCCTTTTTAATTGTGACAATACACTCCGGGGTAGAGTTGTCTTTACCGAGGTAAAATAATGCGCTGATGGCGGTGCCTACCTCGGTTCCGCAGTGCTGCATGACCATTGGCGGAGCATGAACCAAACGGATTTCAGCTTTCCCTATAAAAATTGATCGACTGGGGCCGCTTGTGTAATAGATCGGAATAAGCGGCATTTGGGTGCTCAGTCCAAACAATCTGACCGCATCTGCGCCATGAAGCTGCAGAACCTGGTGGTTCTGGCTGGCAATCAAATTTGTCACTTGCCATACGTTTGGGCGAACCCATGCTGTGTATTGACCGGGTTTCGGTCGCATGTAGATTCCTCGATACACCCGCTCAAGTTCACCTCGGTTGACCAGTCGATTTATTGCTTTAGATACGGCGCTTCTCGTTCCAAATTCCGCGAATCGCCGGATACTGAATGGCTGTCCTTTGGGAGTCAGCTTGACTCGTTGAGCAACGCGGGCAGTTACCGAAAGGACTCTATCAGCGCGGATCATTACTTACCCTATGGCTATAGCGTGTAGTTTAATGACGAACTGAAGAGCGGCTGATGGAAAGCAATTACCCTTCGTCGATATTCATCATCTTGCGCATCAATCACCAGGCACTCTTCGAGGCGCCCTAACGAGAAAATTTGGTTAGCTGACGGGTAATGCCTGAGCAGGCTTTTTGCATAGCTGCGGATGTCCTGGGGCAGCTCAGTGTTGCGAGAGAGTTCTCGTAGGAACTCTTCGGTCTTGATGACGCTGCGGGTTCTCTCGTGGGGAAGGGTCAATGCGTTGCCTCCTGATTCAGCCAACCACAAAAGCCGACGTCTGAGCTCTGATATCTACATAAGAAATCAAAAGCAAGCCAGCAACTGCTGACGATAGTGCTTGGAAAAGCTGACCTGGTAGCTTGGTTCGGGGGCAGAGTCTTCCAGAGAGATGCGGGACGTAGCGACGGCTCCAAATACCTGTGCGTTGCTATTTTCAGTACTGCCATCCACTCTGTCGACATTGTCGGCAGACCCAATCAAGCCGGAAATGGAGCTTGAGGTATAGGTTGGCATCTGGACCTCGTTAAGCACCGCCAGGTCATCCGGCAGATCATCTGCAATTCTTTCCGCCATGCACTTCAATGCCGGCTCCGCCAACATGAATAGCCACGCTTGATCATCGGGCTCGCCTGTGCGTCGAAGCACTCGCCCTAGTACTTGTCGGTAATGCAGCTCGGTGCGGATGCGGCTCAGGTAGCAACATACCTGAAGGCGTGGGATGTCCGTACCTTCACTGATCATTCCCACAGCGATAATCCAGCGGCAGTTGCTGTGTCTGAACTCATTGATCACTTGTTGTGCGGCGGGAGTTATGTTGGTCACGATGCGGCAATCGTCACCCCGGGCTTCCAGGGCCCGGGCAATTTGCTGGGCGTGTTCGATATCGGTGGCAACCACCAAACCTGCTGCATCAAGCTTGATCAGGCGAAGCTCATCCAGCTTGCTGCACCCACGACTGAGCAACTGATCGATCACTTCGTCATGGCGCAGCAGCTCTTCGTAGGTGACAGGGGATTCGCCCAATAGTTTGGCGATGCTCGGAAACATCCTGACAGTGCACTCTGTGTCCAGCTCTTCGGTAAGTTTCACCTTTTGATTGTCGAGCAGGACAATGCGGGGAGCGCGGCATACCTGATCAGTGATGGCTTCTTTCAGTCCGTAGCGGTAGTCGCAGATCAGATGCCCTTCGGGGCTCGAATAGCGAGCCAGAGCAATGGGCCGGTCGTCTGAACGCCAAGGCGTACCAGATAGCGCCAAGGTGAAAGTGGCCCTGTCTTGTATTCGCTGAAGAATTTGCTGGCCCCAAGAGTTGCTTAGTGATAGATCGTGGCCGGCGCAGTGGTGAATCTCGTCAAACACCGCAAACACTCGATAGTCAGTGAGGAGTTGCCAGAACGCCTCATCTCGGTACTCCATGGCCTGATAGGTGAACGCTGCGCCTGCTGCGCCGAGTTGGCCGTCAAAGCGTCTACCGAGAACGGCAGCAAAGGATGCGCGAAAGCCCTCGACCACCTGGCAAGATGGCGCGAAGCAGAGCACCAGATCGATTTTGCCCTGACCAAGTAGCCTGCTGGCCAGTTCAGCCGCCATGCGCGTCTTGCCGGCGCCTGGCGTCGCTTGGCAGAAGAAGTGGGGTGTGGATTTAAATCGTTCAAGCGCTTTGTCGATGCAGCGGCGCTGCCAGTTTCGCAGTTGTGTGGTCATCGTGCGGAGGCAAGTGTCTTGAGCGTCTTTTCGATGGCGCGGAGATGGCCCAGCAGGCGTGAGCTTCGGTCTCTGGCCTCCAGATACTCGCTTTCGACCTTGTCGCGGAGATGCGGCATATCCTCAAGAAGCAGCTTATATCGCTCCGCCTCGCCCATCGATGCCAGGAAGTCCAATCGGACCTCTTTGAGAAGCGTCTCCAGATGCTGATCCATACCGGGTGAGGGTTCAGGCGACACTGCTGCATTATCGGAAGTTGATGGTGCCCGGTCTGGCTCACCAGCAGTCTTACGGCTGTTCTCGAACCCGTTGTCAATCAACTCTAGCTGCAGATGTGTCGGGATGGATAGGAGGTGGTAGACCTGTCCCCGTACGCGGCGCTCTTCGTCATGCACGAGCCAACCTATGCGTAACATTCGGCGTATCTGTTCATACACATAGCGGCGCACATCGCCGATGCGATAGGTCATGCCTTCGAGGCGCTTGGCGTAGGCATCGCGCAGTTCACGAATCGTGAATCGTGTGCGGCCTTCCTCCTGAAGCAGCTCATACAGCCGCCTGTCGAAGGTGAACGAGGCTGATTTCATTGCGGCACCAGAGAGGATAGCGCGAAAAATACGGATTATAGTCCGTGGCCTGTGCGTCCGTAAACGCATGATATTGCCGTCTCAGCGGAATTGAGACGGTCATGGATAAGTTGGCGAAAGCGTTGGGCGAACGCATCCGAGCGCAGAGAAAGGCCTGCCGGATTTCTCAGGATGCCCTGGCGCTGGCCTGCAGCATCGACCGCAGCTATATGGGGCGGATTGAGCGGGGTGAAGTAAGCATCACCGTAGAGAAGCTGTATCGAATTGCACGCCAGCTCGCCTGTGACCCGGCCTATCTGCTACCTAAACTGTCCGAACTGAAACCAACCTGAATGATCCTGGGTTGAAAGTCGCAGCTGACCGCCGCGCGGCGGGGCAAGTGATCCACGTCCTCGAGTATTGGTTTGTCGATCTAGTCGTCTCGGCCAGCTTTGCTTTTTGCTGGCGGAGCCGATTTATCTACTGCCACGGTTGCGCGCTCGGCATTCCGTGGCTGTCGGCGGGTGCCTTGCCTGGCCTTGGACTTGCTCAAGCGGTCCAGTTCGCCCTGTAGATCCTGATTGCGCTGCTCCAGGACCAGCTTGATGGCTTCTATCGCGCTGAGTTGGCTCTGCAGAGCTTCAAGGGCCAGAGCTTTCTGATCCAGCAGACGTTGCTGGGCCTGCTGATCCTTGTGCAGCTGCCTTGCTTCGGTGAGAAGGCGCGCGTTGTCGCGATTCAGCTGGGTCAGTTCGTCCTGCTTGACGATTAACGTCTGCTGCAGCTGACGCGTTTCCAGTTGCAACTGCTGCACCTGCGACTCGTGTCGACGCTGTTCCTGTTCGCGCTGTTCCTTGCTGGCCTGCCGGTAGTGCTCCAGGGTGTCGCGTGCATGTTGGTGCTTTTCCTCTAGCGAATGGATCTGTGCGTCGCGATCCTGTAGCCGCTCCTCCAGATCGCGATTGGCCTGCTGCAGGCGGGCGTTCTCGACCTCGGTCTGCTGCCGCTGCTCGCGTGCTTGCTGCAGCTCGTGATGAGTCGCCTGAAGTCGTTCGGCGTCGAGGGCAGCCTGACCTTCCAGCTGTTGGATGCGGCTTTCGGCCTGTTGAATCCGCTGCTGGTAGTCGATCCGTTTGCGGCCCAACTGTTCCCGCTCGCCGGCGACGGCGGCTTGCGCCTCCTCCTGCAACTGGTCGGCCAGTTGGCTCACCAGGTTGGCTAATTGCTCGCTCAGCGAAAGCGGCACCGCCCCGCGGCTGCGGTCGGCGGGTTCCAGCTCTTTCAGGTAGCGGTGAATGGTGGTCTTCGAACCGGTATTGCCCAGTTCAACCCGTATCGCATCGATGCTCGGGTGCTCGCCGCGGGCGAGGAGGGCGGTGCGAGCCTTCTGTACCACCGCCTTGTTGATACCGCCACGCGCCATGTTGGCCTCCTACAATTACGTACTGTATTACATACCCTGTATTTACATTCTATGTTTCAGCGAAAGTTTGCACTAGAAGGAAGCTGAATTAAAATTGGATAATCACGAATTATCCAAGGTGAAGCGGCTTTTTCGTCGTTTGCCAGTCGCTCACCGGTACACCAGGGGGATAGGCCCAAATGAGCCAGGACATCGAGCGGTACCTGCAGGCCGGCACTCGCGCCAACACGCGGCGCAGCTACCAGCAAGCGCTCGAGCACTTCGAGGTGACCTGGGGCGGCTTTCTGCCGGCGACCAGCGATGCCATCGTGCGTTACCTGGTCGATCACGCCGCCACGCTGTCCAGCAACACCCTCAAGCTGCGTCTGGCAGCGTTGGCGCAGTGGCACACCAGCCAAGGTTTTCCCGATCCGACCAAGACCCCGCTGGTCCGCCAGATCCTCAAGGGCATTCGGACGCTGCACCCACGGCAGGAGAAGCAGGCCGAGCCGTTGCAGCTCCTCCAACTTGAGCAGTGCGTGCAGTGGCTGGAGCAGGCCGAGGGGAGGGCACGAGCGGAAGATGACTGGCCGCGGTTGCTGCGCTGTTGCCGCGACCGCGCGCTGATTCTGATTGGTTTCTGGCGGGCGTTTCGCAGCGATGAGCTCTGCCGCCTGCAGGTCGAGCACATCCAGGTGCGGAGCGGGGAGGGGATGCAGCTCTTTCTGCCGTGGAGCAAAGGCGACCGGGACAGCCATGGCCAAACCTTCAGCGCGCCGGCGCTGGCCAAGTTGTGTCCCGTACAGGCCTACGTCGACTGGATAAGCGTGGCAGGTATCGCGAGGGGGCCGGTGTTCCGCAGTATCGATCGCTGGGGCCATCTGGGTGAAGAAGGCCTGCACCCGAACAGTGTCGTTCCGCTCCTGCGCGCCGTCCTACAGGCGGCAGGGCTGCCAGGGGAGCTGTACAGCAGCCATTCGTTGCGCCGTGGCTTTGCCACCTGGGCCACGCGTAATAGCTGGGACCTCAAGGCGCTGATGCAATACGTCGGCTGGAGCGATGGCCAGTCGGCCTTGCGCTATGTCGAGAGCGTCGGGGTGTTCCCGGGACAGCTGAGTACGCCACAGCTCATTCTCAGCGCCGAGAATCCGGAGTTAGATGGTCCAGCGGTGCGGACTTGAAAAACAACGTTTGCGTTCTAGCGTGCCGCTTTGGCAACCCATATGCTTGGCCTCAGGCCGATAGTCATTAGGTGAGGAGCAGTAATGCAGGAAATTCGGTTCTACCGTGCAAATGAAAAGCCTTATGGGGCCTTAAGTAACCTGTATAAGCGCGAAGTGTTGTTTGAGGATGTCGTGTATCCCACCTCCGAGCACGCTTACCAAGCGGGCAAGCCTCGCAAGGAAGCCGTGCGGGATTGGATCCTTGCGGCTCCATCGCCAGCGCTAGTGGCAATGGCTGCTCACGGTCTTTACTGGTGGGACATTCGCCCGGGCTGGTCGAAAGTTAAATTTGAGCGCATGCGCGCTATTCTCTTGGCCAAGTTCACTCAACACGAGGATCTGAAAGCGCTCCTGCTTTCTACCGGTGAGGCCCGGCTCGTCGAGTCGGCCACTGTTGATAACGAGGTTAACAGGACTTGGGGCGAGGTCAATGGCAAAGGCAAGAATATGCTCGGAGTGCTGCTGATGGAGGTTCGCGACGAGCTTCGCAAGGCAGAAGCAAAGCCCGTAAGGGCTGTTAAAAAGCCGCGGAAAGCTGCTGTGTCAGTCGACTAGATCAGCGGGCCTGACAGCACACTTCAAGTGGGTCCGTGCTACTGACCGCGATGGCGTGTGTCTTCTGCCGGGCAAGCTTCCCGAGTTGCGAGGCTGTCGCTGTTTCGCTTGCCTGATTGTCGCGGCCAGTGCACAGCTGCTGGGCGAACGAAAGAATCTCGTCGGGTGTAAGAACCCTCAGCAACCCTCGAGCGCCACGGGTTAGACAGTTCATTGAGGAAAGCGCCTGACCAAACGACAGCGCGTGTTCCAGCTCGCTTTCCTTGAGGTCACTCCAGTCGTGCACTCGGTTTTGCTGTAGGGAGTACACCAGTCCAGCGGTGCACCAGTCACCTGCTCCTGCAGTGTCTGCAACCTCTGGTAGGGGAAAGGCTGATAGCTGGCGCCACTCGCTGCCGGAGACCGGACTACGGAAGCGCAGCCCGCGTGGGCCTAGAGTCTGGATCTCAACCAGAATGGAGCTGGGGAGTGGTCGAGAAAACGAATGGAAGCGCTCATCCGCGTATTTGATGATGTGGACGTTCTGCAGAATTGCGGAGAAAAGATCTTCATCGTCGCCGGCAGTAGAAGGCTCGAATACGACCAAGGCTCCAGATTCGTAATAGGACTTTGCTAGCTCATAACCTGCCTTGGTAGGCCGATCGAGATAGAAGACATCGGTCTTTGATTGCCCCTGCAAAGCTTTGTTGACGATGCGGTCGTCACACTCGACTATGGGGTAATGCTTCTTCCCACAGCAGGGGCAGCTGAAGCTGAAACGGTGTGTTGGAGAGCTACTGCTTTGAGGCGCTAGCTGATGCTGGTAGATCACGTTCGTGCGTTGGGAACTGGAGATATCCACGAATCGTAGATCTGCCCCAATGGCTTGAAGCTCATTGCAGAGTCGTTCGCCGGCAGGGTCCTGGCCAAAGCTTGCAACAGGCGTAGCGGCCCAACCCAAGGATCCCAGGATGGACAAAACGTTACCTGTCGACCCACCCAGTGCAGAACCCAAGCGGCGAGAGTCCGCTCCTAAAATCACGTCCAGGGCAAAGAGCCCAGTACCGACAATTCGATTCTGCTGCCACATATTTTCTCCTCCCCATCCTGGAGAACCCTTACGGACGGCGTAACCAAGCGTGCCACATACGGTCTGGCTTGTCTTTTGAGACCTGCGGAACCGTCTGCTGTTCACATCGGTAACCCATCGTCTCAGAGTATACCACTGGCAAATCTAGCGATATGGCGGCAAACAGCATGCCGAGACTCCCCATCTTGCTGCCGCTGGGCGACAAAATGGTGCGTGGAGGCGTTTCACCAAAGCTCTTGAGGGCGGACTCCCGCCCATTGTGAATGCGCTCAATCGTCGCAAAAACGTCCGTCGGGTCCGACTCGTGGGCATAAATAATGTCTAGGAGGTTCACGTCCCAATCTGTAAGGATCAAGTCATGGAACTCCCGCATCAGCTCATCTCCGCGGCGAGGATCTAAGGCAGGAAAGGGCAGGATTGGTGCGACCTCCTGCGGCCGTTCTTTACGAAAAATGCGGTCCAATGAATCCCGGTTTTTTTCGGAAAGTTGAGGAATCCAAAGCTTGATTGCTTGGATCACCTCATCGGTATCCATGTCCGCCTGGAAACCATGCATGTACTGCGGAGAGTCCGTGTACATTGCGGTTGTCTTGAGGGGGGAGACGGCGCGATCAGCAATCACTACATGAGCATTTGTCTTGCTCTCGTACGCCTGTTTCACCAAGGGAAAACATACGCCTCGGGACATGGTTGTTGCGTCCACAATTACATCGGTGTAATCGTTTGCCAGCCATTTGGCGAAGGTCGACGCTGCGTTTCTGCCGGCAATGCTGGCTGTGTCTTCGGCGATAATGGTCACGGCTTCAAAGCTAAGGCTGTGCTGGCTCAGGATCTTCTCCAGCTCTTCTCGGATCTGATCCGCAGACTGCTCAAGGATCGGCGAAACTTCGGGGCGCTTTTCGATCAGGAAGAGAAAGTCAAAACACTGCAGGTCGCAGATCATCCTGGGGAAGTACAAGCACGCGTCGTTGAAACCGAGCGTGCCCACAAAAAGCGCTTTTTTGGCCAAGGTGAAGTAGCCATTGAAAAAGCCGAGACACTCCTCAGAGTCCTTATGAGTAATCAACTTCACAATGCTTACTCCTTAAGCAGAGACTGCAGGCCAGAGAGAGTGTCCTCAATGAAGCCACCGCGGCGCAAAGTCAAACCATAGGCGATGCTTGGAATTGCTCCGATTTCCAAAAGGCACCAAACACGCCCTTTACATTTATATTGAGGGACGAAGACTAAGGCCTTATAGGCAAATGCGAAATGCAGAACACGAGTAAGGCGTTCAGAGCGAGCAAGCACCTTGTCCATTTCTTCCTGAGGAATACCAATAGCATTGGCGCCATGGTCAAGAGGGGCATTGGGCAGTAGCGTACGCTCCACACAGCGAGACGCCATTCCGTGTATGAGATCTTTGACCAAGGCATGATATGGGAAATCCCATTCGTCCATGATCTTCGTTGAAAGCTTACGCAAAGCATCATGTTGCAGCTTCGCCGACAGTTCTGGCTTTTTATTTCTAACGACTCGCATAATAAGCTCGTCGATAAGGGAGCCGGATAGGCGGATGAATTGTTCAATGTTGTTGTTGCTTGCGTCTGCGAGCTTGTCCATCCCAAAGTAATAAGGCCGCCCAAACTCATGAAATAATTGCAGGCGGGCACCTTCGAGCAGAGAGGGGCTTACAGTGCGATCACCTGTAATCGGCTCTTCCGCTGGCTCATCATCCAGCAGGCCAAGTTGGGGGGTTCTATTCCATTCACGCTTGAGTAAAATTCGAAATGCAGCAAGCGCCTCGTCGGGCGGTGTCTTTTCTGGAACGCGCGCGCGCAAAGAACTAATCACAGACTCAGAAAGCTTCGACTCCCGCTGGAGGCTATCTACAGATTTACGAAGCTGCTCAAGTTGGGAGGCAGTCAAGGTCACGCTGTTGTGATCAAGGACACTGGATAGGGTTTTAACAGAGCGACGCGAAAGGTCATTTATTCCACTCAGATACCGAGTACTGATATCTCGGGCCACACCTATAAATCGCTTATTGCGATGGCTTGGCTGCATCAATTTGAGGATGTAGTCCCGCCCACCAGTTGTGCCCGGTCGGTGTTCGCCTTCCTCTATCACGTCTTTAGCCATAGCATCCCGGTAGTCTTCAGGCGACACAACATCAGGACGGCACATTACCCAGCGGCCAATTTTTATGTTGCGCCGCTTAAGCCAATCGCGGAGTTGTGCAAACTGAAGCGGGTGAAGCTCATGCGCGTCATCGACTATTGCCATAGGCAGTAAGTCTACATATTCATCCGACTTTCCAGTTAGCCAGCCTTTTATCCTGAAAAGCTCTATATATTCAAAAACGTCATATGTCTCGTTTATGATTTCAGCCAAATCTTGCTCGCTGGGTGCTACTAGCGCGGTTATCACCTTGAAGACTGCGAGCTCTATTCGCCGCGCATGTTCACGAAACTCTCTTGGCGAGTCGGCCTTAAGGACTTTTCGCGCAGATTCCGAGTCGCTACGCGTCACAATCACAATTTGCTCGAGGTCTATTTCCTCGACGCTTTCGAGTTGCCTAAACCACCCCAGCACTGCCTTGGACTGCACATAGGCCCGCAGAAGCGTTGCCCGAATAGAGTCCGAATAGGGCAGATCCCAAATGCTTCGGAAGTTAGTGGTCATCGGCAATCGATAGGCCAGCAGCGACGGTGCTCCATCTCGCAAAATTTTGAGCTGAGCAAGTGCTATTGCTAATTCCTTATTGATCTCCACTGGGTCGCGCGCAAGCGTGGCCAAAGAGTCGAACTCAATGATTCGGGCAATTGTGGTCTTCCCGCACCCAGGAGTCCCAACGACAATGCTGAGCTTTTCCAGTAACTCCGTACCGTCTTGTGTGAAGAACTCCACCAGCGGAGCATGGCTGACAAGAGGGAGTAGGGTGTTTGGCTCGGCCACATACTCAGTGGCGCGCTTTTTAAATGGATTATCCATTAGTCGAGTGCCGTTTGCGTCGAGCGAAAAGGGGCTTCATTTTGTGTTGGCCTTCAGAGCCGCTATTAGGCGAATCAGCCCATAGCAAGGCAATTGAATTGTTTGGCGTATTGTGTTCAAGGACTAAAGGGAGCCCGCAATTTCTATACCCAAACCAGATGTCGTTCCCCACATGCTTATCTTCAATACCCTTGTCGTAATGAGCTTTGATGAGATCTATTAGCTCTGGAGGGGGCGTGTTGTCATTAACGACAATGGACTCTGGAAGCACATAGGAATATGTGGCGCTGTAGCTGAATTCCTCATGGCTCTCGCTAAAGCGCGCAAGTCGATCGTTGATCGTTTTTTCGGCTTGGGACGAGGCTAAATAATGGTGAGTATACAGGTGGCAATTTTTGGCGAGGATCTGGCCTACTTTTGCTTTGTTAGTATTGTAAAATTTGCTTATTTTCCCCTTCCACTCTCCTTTTTCCTCATCGAGGCGGAGCAGAGAATCACCTGAGCCAGCAAAGTCGTCTACCAAGCATACGGCCTCAAAATGTGGTGTCTCGTCTTTATATTCTTTTTCTATCAACCACTCCGTGAGCTCTTTTGTAAGGTTTTCCCATTTCAGGTCCGACATCTCACTGAAGGGCACGACTTGCTCATTGGATATCTTTCCTTCGTTATAACGGCGGAAGACATCGATGCGCGCACCATCGCTCAACCCTACGAAGATAGTTCGGCGACGGAGAAGCAGTAGTCGACGTTCTGCGGCAGCATCCGTCCAGGTCTCGTAAAACTGGACGCCCAGCTCCTTCGCAACTTGCTTGCGCATGAGCCTGTCCAGTTCAGGCATCATCAAGCTTACGAGGTGATGCATCTCGCGCTGAGTGATGTACACCAGTTGCTTTTTAATAATGCTGAAGGCAACACGACGCTGGGCAACCTGCCGGAACTGACTAAGCCAGTTCAATAAGGCAACATGGAATCGAGAGGCTGGCTGAAACCCTTGGTAGCCATCGT
The DNA here is from genome assembly GCF_032621735.1 of Pseudomonas sp. zfem005. Lineage (NCBI taxonomy): Bacteria > Pseudomonadati > Pseudomonadota > Gammaproteobacteria > Pseudomonadales > Pseudomonadaceae > Pseudomonas > Pseudomonas sp. zfem005. The sequence continues at coordinate 132,516 of NZ_JAVYJE010000004.1, forward strand.
ACTTATGGGTGATCATCAACTGAAGAGCGGAGAACTCTTCCGTTGCCTCCTCGTCACTCCAGTCCAGCTGTTCAGCTAACAACCTCAGGGCAATCTTACTCTTCAAGCAACACCCTCCTTGGAAAACCGAAGCTCAAAACCTTTGTCAGTTTTCTGCAGGAAATCTAAATATTGTTGAGTGGCCCCTGCTTGACTAGCGCCCGGAGACGCGAGGTTCCAGCACGAGGTCAACGATGCAGAAACACGGTCAGCGCTAAGGCTGCAGCCCTTGCTAAGTAACTCGTAGTCGTTACCTTCTTCATCGCCACTGTCTCCTAGACGCAAGGCTTGGGTAAGTGGGTCAAAACCAAACCGTTCTGCAATCGCCCGTACCACGTTGTTCTTACTGGTACGGCTATCCAATACGTCGATCGAATGGCCAGAGCAAAAAACTCTCCAGTCTCCGAGTCCTTCGGCATTGAGACGTGTACGCAGTGCCAAGCGGAGTTTTCTGGACTCCTCTGGACTGGATACTTTTATGGTCAGTTGTCCGCCTCTTACAGTATCCTCAAAGCTTTTCAAGCGAGGGTAGTAAGCAGTTGTTTTTAGCCAGCCCAAAAGGCTCAGAAAATCTGTGTTCGGTGTTGGGTGCTCGACTTTTACTTCAAGTGGTTGAAGTAGCGAACCACCGTAATAACCAACCCAAATTGCTTTGTGATACTCCGTAGGGAAAGCCTTAATAAGGTCGTCCCGAAGCGATCCACCTCGACCTGATGCGATTGAGAAGATGAGGCCATCATCGATCAGTTGGAGGATCCGCTTTGCTATGCGCGGGCACATGCCGCTAAAACGATCCTCTGCATTACATAATGTGCCGTCGAAATCACTGATGATTGCTTTGTAGACGGCTCCTTCCAGCTTGCCTTCATAGATCTTTGCCGCTACCTCAGCTTGAACCATCTCTTCTGATGAAACGCTTCGATGGTCGAACTTTCGGCGAGCCGCAAGCGAGTAGCGGTTCTCCGCTTGGCTCCATCCCTTGAAATATTGACTGCTATCCAGTCGGTAAATTTCCCGGCCAAAAGTAGGAACCGTGGGTTGCCCTGGATCGCGGTCTACCGCTCGGGCGATGGCTTCGGTTAGAAGAGTGGCCATAACTAGCCCAGAAACAACCAATTCATTCGGTTCGACACCAGGAATCTCAAGCTTAAACGTCAATATGTCCGTGGGGAAAAGAGCTAGAGTCGCTTCAGCCAGTTCCTTAGAGTCTGCACTATAAGCGGCAATGACGGCTGTACCGTCAGCACCATCCGCCAACTGTAAATGGCGGCCATGAGCGAATTGACGATAGTCTGCGATCTCGACCTTGGCCACTGCGGACTCGGAGAGCTTAGATTCTAAATCGATAGCAAAAGACTTAGTCATTGGATCGTGCAGAACGATGAAGTTACGTCCGCCCATCGTTTTGACTGTCACATCGCTACGCCACTGATCCCGGTACCACTGCAATCGGTCTACATTAAACAGCTGCGCTAGAAACTCACGACTGGTATCCTCAGGGAAGAGCGCCCTGTGCAAAAGCAAGACTGTTGCGATCAGACTGTTCGTTGCTAAATAGCCATCTTTGCCCCAGGGCATCTCATGCGAAAAGATTCGTGTTGCCCGGTTCTCAACAGCGCGCCTGGTCAGCGGATTGTCTTTGGTGAGAGTGAGCGCCGCACACGTCATGTCCGACTGCATTGCGTACGTCGCTGCGGCCAGAACATCTGGATTGCGGCCCTCTGCAGAAAGCAACATGACTTTTGAGGTAGGAGTGAACCTGGCTTTGGCCGACAGTTCCATCGGGGTCAGCGCACGGGTAGGAGAACCATGTGCGATCTCTCGTAACTCAGCTGCTGCGAACGCTGCTGAATATGAGCCTCCGGAACCAATGAAGCAGGCGTATTCACCGGTCCATCTACTCAAGTACCGATGGAGGGGTAACACGACTTGCTGCGTTGCCCACACATAGGTCGCATGAATAGCATCAAGCTCCGCATGATATGGTTTTCCCACTTACCACTCCTTCCTTGCCCGTCGACCAGCTGCACTAGTGGCACCATGCCTGTCTTCATGTGTTAGAGCAATGGTACAAGCCCATCGAGGTGCAATATTGGCTGGCCCAGAGAAGTTGCCGTAGCTACACCGCCAGCGATCTTCCTGCTGCGATTACTTTCGCGGAGGGAACATCAGGTCACCGTGCAGGGTACAGACAAGCCGATGGTCTAGCACATGGAACAATGCAGGGTTCTTATCGTCTTGGTCACCAACAAAGAAGAGATAGCTGCGCGATGTTTGCTTGGCTTTCTTGGCGTCCATGCCCTCCTTGCGGGCTACTTCTAGCTCATTCCTGAGGCGCGCGCATGCTACCGCTGACCACTCGCGCCAGTGGACGAGCACTTGGTAAGGCGAAAGCTCTCCTTCTACCCATTCCCCCGCATTGAGCGAGATGGTCAGGTGCTCGGGTGACTCGATGGCCTGTGACCATGCCAACTCGCCATAGAACACACGCGCTTGGGCAAACCGCTCAAAACCTTTAGAACGAAGTTTTTTGAAGGCGGTTTGATAGGTCGTCGGGGCGACGCCGGGGACTTCAAGCGAGAGATGCCTATCGTAGGGGAAGCGCAAAAATGCACGGCAGATCGGGCGAATACTGTTGGCTGCGCGCCGTCCCTCTCTGCGAGCTGTGTTGCCCGTTGCGTCCTGCTGACTAACGCTCTGCGTTCGTTGTTCCGTGCGAGGCAAGGCGGGGTCTACGATCGTTCGAGCATCAATCAGTTGTAAGCGGGCGGGGGACAAACCAGGGGAGGTCTCCAACTCGTGTTGGACACTTCCACGCTTGCCGCGAGCAATGACCTTCTTTTCTACCTCGACCCCACAACCCTGGCCGTGAGGGTCGAGAATAAAAAAGTGGGCACGATATAGATTCTCCGGCCGGTAAGAGCGCGGGAACACTTGGGTATTGCACCCGCTGCACAGGTACCCATCCGAGTTAACTGACGCCAACAGCTTGAGGTCTTCGGCCTCTACAATTTCCTGTGTAACACGATCACGAGCGTTGTCCATCACGCTTACTTCTCCATGGGTTGTGGGTATTCGCCTTATTCTCCGCCCAGCATACTGTCCGAAGAGATTGAGCTGTGAGGCAGTGTCGCAAAAAAAACCTGCGGTCCGCGAGCGGTCTCAGCGCACGAATGAACCTCCACATAAAGTGCTGGACGGTCCATTAATTAACCAGCGCCGATGTCGGGCTGGTGCCAACATACAACCAGAGGTTGCCATGATGAAAAGTCTTATCGAGCGACTTGGGCTGCCCCAAAGCCATAAGAGCCTGCATCAGGCGACCATGGCAGGACTCCCGGTTGAGCTAACCACGCGTTTGGCGGAAGAGCTGGGTATTGGTTCTTGCCTCGTGGCAGGCTGGATCGGCATCACTCCAGCGGCTTCCCTCATGACGCCTGCGGAGGGCGAGGCCTTCTGTCGGCTCGCGAATCTTGTCGACATGCTTCGGAACGTCTTGGAGGCAGATCAAGCCGCAGCGACTCGCTGGCTCACGTCGCCAAATATTGCGCTAGGAAACGTGCAGCCCGTTTTCCTGTTGAGCACCGAGTTCGGTGGCCGAGCTGTACACCAGGTGTTGCTCTCTATTGAGTACGGACTACCGGTTTGACTGACTCGCTGCTTTTGCTCTCGGTCAAGAGATCTTAGGCGTTGGCTTGCCGCCCAGTTGCGTCAGCATCGGCCACCTGTCATGACTCCAAGCGTATGCTGCCAGAGGAGTCCTGGTATTCATGGAGACGGAAATGACAATGCCGAATGAGCGCTCTCGCGCTGTGATAAAGACGCGAGATTTTCTCGTTGAACTGTCCCGAGATAGCAGCCTGCCTGAAAAGGTACGGCGAGATGCCAAGTTCCTTTTGCGGCACTTCCCTACGCAGGACGATGTGTTCCTGGCGGGGCGAATAGAAGAGCAGTCGGAGACCTTGCCACTGGGCGCAATGGGGCCAGTTTTCAGCTCCTCAATTACAGACTAGGTTCTCATCCCGCAGAAATGATAAAGGCGGCCTCAGGGGCCGCCTCGAACCAAGTTTCATCACCGGTACAGCGCCCGGGAGAGGAAGCTCTTGGGCTGCACACACAGAATAGCTGCAGGGGGATTGCGAAACCAGATTATTTTGAAGAGGGCTTTGGAGCGGAGGCTTCCCAGGTGCTCACCAGCTCATCAACCCTATCAGGGATCTGTGGCGATTTACTGAGCACAAGACAGCGGGCGGTACCGACATACTCTTCAATGAGGTAAAGGCTGTCCCCGACGTCGACCCCAAGCTCTTGGAGCACCTCGTCGGGAATGCGAATAGCTCCGTCACCATCCCAGTCTTCGATTACCACCTGCATCGATTTCATCTGCACATACCTACTCAGGTGACAGGCTGCTCTGAAGACTCATGATTTCTCGCTGGATCTTTTTCAGCAGCTCATCTGGCTTCAGTCCAGGCGTCTGCCGTTGGTACGCCAGAACCAGCAGCGTCAAAGGATGAATGCCGACAACCTCGGCAATCTGCTCAACCTTTTCAATCGATGGCTTCCACTTGCCGCGCTCGATTGCACTGATATAGCTCTGGCTGGGGCCCAGCCCTTCCTGGGGGAGATCCTTCAAATTTCTCAGATTCTTGATCACCAGACCAAGCGCTTCATTGAGTTCCATTTGCTGTCTCGCAAAAGGAACGATGAAGCCTTTTTAGCGTCTCTTGGGCTATGCTATATATAGCTTAAAAAGGGGTGTACTGATGTTTCTCACGTACAAGCGCGCTGAAATCGCGTATCCGCCGTTGTTTGGAGATGACTTCCAAATGTGGCGATTCGTCGAGCTCGAGGAGCATCGCCCTTGGTTTTACGTGGTGATCAATCGCCGCCGGAAGACCACCTCATGGCGGACGATGCTTCTGATTCCGACTGAAGAAGAGCTGGAGCACATGCTAGAAAAGCGCGCCGAGGGGACGCTAGTCGAGGCAGTCCAGGTTGTGCTGCCCGCAAGGATAAATGGGTCCAATGATTGGACAATGGAGAGGCTGACCGAGCTGGTAAGGGTCTATGATCCAGACGAACGAGTCTTGGGCTACGACTTCAAAACGGCATCAGGCCAGACCTACTCGCACAGGGACTGCCAGTACTCACAGGACGGAGCCAAGCGCCAGGTCTATTGTTCGATGATCTGTCCCGCATAAGATGGGCGCAGGCTCTCTCGGTTCTCGGTAGGGGCCACTCACTGCATTTGGCCGGCCAATGAAGGCTCTTCCCGAGAAAATCCTAGACATTATTCAACAGCTTCCAGAAGGCGAAGTTCTGACACCTGGCAGATTCGTGCATCAGGGACCTCGCCATGCTGTGCAGCGAGGGCTCTCTCGCCTGGTCGAAGGTGGAAAGCTGTTTCGTGTTGCTCGGGGCTTTTATATTGCTGCAGTCGAAACTCGGTTCGGCGCGCGCAAACTGGCACCGGAGATGATCATCCGCTCATTGGCAAATGTGCAGAGTGAGCTGATAGTCGCCACTGGGGCTAGCGTCTCCAATAAATGGGGGCTGACAACACAGGTTCCTGTTCGGTATGTCTTCCTAACCACCGGACGTTCTAGGGTGCTTCAGGTTGGCAAGACCACCGTATCGATTCGGCATGCGCCTCGATGGCTGATGGCTCTTGGCGCTACTGGAGCGGGGGATGCCATTCGAGCATTGGATTGGCTGGGCAAGGCAAGCGTAGGTGATGCCGTTTCAAAGCTTCATAAACTACTACCCGAGAGCGAATGGCGGGCTCTAGTGTCAGCTCACCGCTCATTGCCTGCCTGGATGGCGAAAGCCATCTGCGCTCGGTCGAATTGCACCTGAGCTCGCTCTGTCAAGTTGGGCTAGCTGTCTGCTGTAGTCTACTTACCGGCAGACCGACATCAGCTGGGATGGGGAAGTTCAATGTGAAAGCCCGTGAGGCCAGCCGCTGAAGTACACCAAATGCGGCCTTTGTGAGCCTCGATTATGGATCGGGTGATGGCAAGCCCGAGCCCGGCATTGCTCGGGCTACCTTCGCGTCGAGCAGGGTCTACCCGGTAAAAGCGGTCGAAGAGTTTCTCTAGATGCTCCGAGCTGATTGTGTTCCCTGGGTTCTCGATGCTGAAGGTAGTTGAGTCCGCTGTCTGGCGGATCAGAACCGAAATTCTCTTTCCCGCCGGCGTGTAACGCAGCGCATTGGACAGCAAGTTGGACAGCGCTCGATCAAGCATCAGCCGATCTCCTAGCACTTGGCCTTTGCCTGTGAGCGAAAGTTCAATGCCGCGCTCTTCGGCCAGAAGGTGGTAGTAGTCAAACAGCTTGAAGACTACGTCAGCCAGTTCGATCCTGGCCTGCTCGGGGATGATCAGGCCATTATCAGCCTTGGCCAAGAACAGCATGTCATCAATCATCCGAGACATGCGCTTCAAGTCCTCCAGGTTGGAGTACAGATTCTCCTCATAGGCATTGATATCGCGTTTTTTACTCAGCACGACCTCGGTGTGGGTCATCAGATTGCTGACTGGAGTTCGTAGCTCGTGGGCAATGTCGGCCGAAAAATTGGAGAGCCTAACGAAGGCATCCTCTAGCCGAGCCAACATCGCATTGAAGGAGAGAACCAGTTGCTGAAGTTCCCGCGGCACTGGTTCGAGAGGGATTCGCTCCTGTAACGAGCGAGCGGACATCCCGGAGGCCACATGAGTGACTTGCCGCAGAGGCCTAAGGCCGCTGCGAGCAACCACCCAGCCGAGTGCGGCACTGAACAGGGCGCTGATGACCAATCCAATCCAAAACCATCGTTGCAGCGTGTCGAAAAAGTGTGTGTGATTGGTGACGTCAAGAATCAGCAACGCAGTGAGCGGCTCAGCCTGATCGGCTACCGAGATTTGCTCCGTCATGCCACGGTACATGTGTTGGCCGTTCTGCCACTCCCACATGCTCTGCTCATTTGCACGTCTGAAACGCTCAGGTACTTCGACTGCTCTGGGGTCGGAAAACAGTACAGAACCGTCACTGGCCAGGATAGTGGCGGCCAGATCCTGATGGGCTCCCAGCAAAGCTCGCAACTGCGGTAATTCTTCCGAAAGGCTCGCTTCACCGCGAGCATTGTTGAGGATATGTTTGGCGGATTCGAGTTTCTCCACCAGGGCCTGCCGATCCAGCATCTTGAAGTGGTGCTGGCTGAGCATATTGAAACTCAGCCCTGCTACCGTCAGGACTGCAATTACCGCGGACATGAACATCAGGCTCATGCGTGCGGTCAGCGAAAGGTGCTTCATATTCACTCCGGAGCATCCATCATGTATCCCATGCCGCGGGCGGTATGAATCAGCTTGAGATCGAAATCGTCATCGATTTTTGCGCGTAGCCGGCGTACCGCAACCTCAATGACATTGGTGTCGCTGTCGAAATTCATGTCCCAAACCTGAGAGGCAATCAGCGACTTCGGGAGCACCTCGCCGCGCCGGCGCAGTAGCAGTTCCAGCAGTGAAAACTCCTTCGCGGTCAGGTCAATTCTTTTCCCGCCACGGATCGCACGCCGCTTCATCAGATCGACTTCCAGATCGGCAATTTTCATGGTGGTCTGCGTCGGCGAACCATTACCTCTGCGCAACAGCGTTCTGACCCTGGCCAGAAGCTCTGAGAAAGCAAATGGCTTGATCAGGTAGTCGTCCGCACCCAGCTCCAACCCTTTTACGCGGTCTTCCACACCATCGCGTGCCGTCAAGAACAGTACGGGGACGTCTTTTCCTGCTGCGCGCAACATGCGCAGCACTTCCCAACCGTCCAGCCCAGGCATCATTACATCCAGAATTAGCAGGTCATAGGCTTCGCTAAGTGCATGCTGAAGGGCATCTGTACCGGTCATAACCCGGTCGACATTGAACCCAGCCTCGGTGAGACCTTGCTGGAGGTACGTACCGGTTTTGAGTTCGTCTTCAGCTACCAGTAGTTTCATGTGTGCAGACTCCAAAAGTCGGGTGGCCTGAGTTTGCAGGCAAACCGCGGCCCCAACCAGAAGCTTACGAAAATGTAATTCTGGCTTCAGCTCGCTGACAGGGTGGCTTGTCTAAGGTGCAAGCATGAGCACTAGGTTGTGCTCTCGGCCCTCGACAGACCAAAAGCAGAGGTGCCGGCCATAGTTTGCACTGATGGAGACTGTCCCATGAAATCGCTGAAACCTTTGCTTCTGGTTGGCTCGCTACTGCTCTCTTCTATGGCTTGGGCCGAAGGGGGCAGCGACCGTGTATTCGAGCGCATCCAGCAGATGCGCGACAAAGCAGAAGCCGTGCTGATCCAGGCGGAGAAGGCCCCGGTCGGCGAGCGGCATGTGCACATGAAGGAGCATATGAACATGCTCGAAGACATCATGAGCCAGCTGCACAACGAACATCCCGCGCCAAACATGTCTGCCGAAGAGCATCTGGCCTGGATGGAAAAGCATGACAAGCTGGTAGACGACGTGCTGGCTCAAATGATCCGCGAGCACAAGCTAATGATGGCCGACAAAGAGTGCCATCGATAAGGATTTTCCCATCTTCCAGGCCTTCCGTGATTGCTCCTTTGGCCTAGCGGCGCCTTTATGGCGCCGTGCTTTTTCCCAGCTGACGCAATTGTAGTTTTGGGGTCAGCGGCCTGGCAGCAAGCGGGGAATAGCATGAGATTTCCAGCACCCATCTCGAGGTCTCACCATGAAACGCTTACCCCTTAAACTGCTGATCAGCACTCTGTTCATCAGCACCACCTTTCCGGCATTTGCCGAGGTCGGCGGCAGTAGCAATGGCATTGGGCAGCAGGCCCAGGCGACGCCAGCGACTCGTACCATCTTGGTAAAGATGGACGACATCAACTACAGCCAGAAAACGATCGATGTGAAGCCAGGTGAAACCGTGCGCTTCGTTCTGAAGAACGAGGGCGCGTTGATGCACGAGTTCAACATCGGGCAGGCAGCGTCACAGCTGGAGCACCAGCGCAAGATGGCGTCCTTGTTCAAGGACGGCACACTGACCCCGACCGGCATGGCCGAGCGCATTGTCTGGCATGAGCGTTATGGCACGGGAGACTCCAACCCTCCAGGCTATCCGGAAGTCATCAAAGCCAAGCATGACGACCCGAACGCGGTTCTCGTCGAGCCCGGCACAACCAAAGAGTTCGTGTGGACCTTCCCTAAGGCGGGCAGTTTGAGCTTCGCCTGTACATTGCCTGGGCATTACCAGGCGGGGATGGTCGGTGAGTTTGCTCTGCGTTAGTCCGGCATAGGTGCTACCCGTTGGCCGCGAGCTGGGTAGCACCGATCTGACGAACCTTACTGCGATGTAGTTTTCACGTCAGCGTACCGCCAGCTGCACCTCATTAGCATCGGGACTCATCCCTCCTCAACACCTCAGAGGCACACCATGAAACTCAGACCCGCTTTCATAATCACCACCCTTGGCTTGCTGCTCAGTGCTGCCAATGCGCTGGCCAGCCCGGGCCACAAGAAAGACAGTATTGGGCAACCGGGAGACAGTCAGGCAGTAGATCGCACCATCGAAGTCCGGATGGGGGACATCTTCTTTGAACCCAAGGCAATGGAAATCAAGGCGGGCGAGACGGTTCGCTTCGTACTGCTGAACGAGGGAGCCCTGCTGCACGAGTTCAACCTTGGCAAAGCGGCATCCCATGCTGCGCATCAGAAAGAGATGGCTGCGATGTTTCAGAACGGCACGCTGTCCCCGACTGCAGCGCATGACATGAGCAAAATGGACCACGCCATGGGCGGCATGAAGATGGTCGGCATGGAGCACGACGATCCCAACAGCGTTCTGGTCGAGCCAGGTGCACGCGAAGAGCTGATCTGGACCTTCTCCGACGCTACTGATCTGGAGTTCGCCTGCAATGTTCCTGGACATTATCAGTCGGGAATGGTCGGTAAGGTGACCGTACGCTGAACTCCATTGATACGCGTAAACTCTGCCTGGCTAGAGCAACCTATGCTGATTCTATGGTCATTGAACCGAGGCTATTGTCATGGATCACACGCACCACACTGGCACTACGGAACCACCTTTTTGGAAGAGCAAGATTGGCATCGCACTGATCATGCTGGCCGTAATCGGCATCTTCTATGTCGCGCGCGAGCATTACGGTCATCTTTCGCAGGCTTTGCCATACCTCATCCTGCTGCTATGCCCGCTGATGCATCTGTTTGGCCACAATCATGGCGGGCACTCCCACTCCAGCGGAGCCGCAGTTTCCAAGGACGAGGATAGGAAGTAACTCGAATGCAAAAGACCTCCTGCCATCATGACCAGGGCCATGCACATCACTCGCACGGCCATCCAGAGAGCCCACGCGATCCGGTGTGTGGCATGGAGGTCAAATCTGATAGTCCTTACCAGGAGAACTTTGAGGGAAGGGCCTATCGGTTCTGCAGTACAAAATGCCAGGAGAAGTTCCAGGCAGCCCCTCATCAGTACATGAGCCATCAATCGCATGCCGGGCACCACCAGCATGCCGCTCCGCCAGAGTACTCAACTCAGGCAGGACTGGGGGCTGAATACACCTGCCCGATGCATCCCGAGATTCGCCAACCGAGCCCTGGCAACTGCCCGATCTGTGGGATGACGCTCGAACCCGTCATTCCAGAGCTGGAGGACGAAGAAAATCCGGAGCTGAAAGACTTTTCGCGACGGTTCTGGTGGACCCTGCCATTGACCGTCATCGTGACCGTGCTGGCGATGGCTGGTCATTCCTTGCAGCTGTTCCATGGAACATCCCAGAACTGGGTTGAGCTGGTTCTGGCAACGCCCGTGACGCTTTGGGGTGGCTGGGTATTTTTCACTCGCGGAATAGACTCCATCCGGCAACGCAGCCCTAATATGTGGACCCTGATCGGATTAGGAACTGCAGCCGCCTACCTCTACAGCGTGGCAGCCACCCTGGTGCCGCAGTGGTTCCCGGCGGCCTTCGTTCAGGATGGACGCATCGGCGTCTACTTCGAGGCCGCCGCGGTGATCATCTCGCTCACGCTGTTGGGCCAGATGCTCGAACTCAAAGCCCGCTCGCAGACCTCTGCCGCCATTAAGTCACTGCTGGGATTGGCCCCCAAGACTGCCCGGCGCATCAGGCCTGACGGCCAGGAAGAAGATATTCCGCTGACCCACGTCCATCAGGGTGACCACTTGCGTGTCCGGCCGGGCGAAAAAGTCCCGGTGGATGGCACCGTGCTGGAGGGCGAGAGCGCTGTCGACGAGTCGATGCTCACCGGCGAGCCGGTGCCCGTCACCAAGCGGGCAGGGGATACCCTCATCGGTGCCACCCTGAACACCCACGGCAGCCTGGTGATGGAAGCGCAGAAGGTGGGCGCCGAAACCATGTTGTCGCAGATCGTCCAGATGGTGGCTAAGGCCCAGCGTTCCAAGGCGCCCATGCAGCGTATGGCCGATGCCGTGGCAGGGTATTTCGTGGTGGGGGTGATCCTGATCGCGATCCTGACATTTTTTGGCTGGGGGGTGTTCGGGCCGGAATCAGGTTGGGTATTTGGCCTGATCAACGCTGTGGCCGTACTGATCATTGCCTGCCCATGCGCCCTGGGCTTGGCAACGCCGATGTCGGTCATGGTCGCGACCGGCAAGGCCGCCAGCAGCGGTGTGTTGTTCCGCGATGCCAGCGCTATCGAGAACCTCTGCAAAATCGACACCTTGATCGTCGACAAGACCGGGACACTGACGCAGGGGCGGCCGGCCTTTCATAGTGCAGAGGGAACCGGGCCGTTCGACTCGGTCGAGGTTCTGCGCTTGGCCGCAAGCCTGGACCAGGGCAGCGAGCATCCGCTGGCGCATGCCATTGTCGATCATGCGCGTGAACAGGGTCTTGCCCTGGTGAAACCGGAGACCTTCGAATCTGGCTCAGGTATTGGTGTACGCGGGCAGGTCGATGGCCATCAACTGCAGCTTGGGAACACAGCGTTGATGGAGGAGGCGGGCGTCGATATTACTCCGCTGCGTAACCGTGCAGAGCAACTGCGCCTGGAGGGCATCAGCATCATCTATCTGGCCGTCGATGGTCGCCTGGCGGGTCTCCTGGCCGTTTCCGATCCAATCAAACCGACCTCCCAACAGGCTGTTGCTCAACTCCAGAACGCTGACGTGAAGGTCATCATGGCCACTGGCGATGGCCTCACCACAGCAAGAGCCGTGGCGAAGCAGTTAGGCATCGAGGAGGTGCATGGCGAGGTGAAACCGCAGGACAAGGAGAAATTAGTCGCCGAACTGCAGAGCTATGGCCGGCGTGTTGCCATGGCGGGCGACGGCATCAACGATGCGCCGGCCTTGGCCAGGGCCGACGTAGGCATCGCTATGGGCACGGGCACCGACGTGGCGATGAACAGCGCCCAAGTGACCCTGGTCAAGGGAGATCTGATGGGCATCCTGCGAGCGCGCACCCTGTCAGTGGCAACCGTGAAAAACATGAGGCAGAACCTCGCCTTTGCGTTCCTCTACAACGCGATGGGAATCCCGCTAGCAGCGGGGCTGCTGTACCCGCTGACGGGGCATCTTCTGTCGCCCTTGATTGCTGCGCTGGCGATGAGTGTCAGCTCGGCGTCGGTGGTCTTCAATGCTCTGAGGTTGAAATCAACGGACATCGGATAGGCTTCCATACCACCGACCAGGTGATTATTCAGAAGCGCATCTGACCGGAAAATGCCGTACGGTAGTTTCCGGTCCGACCTATCTGTCGCAACACATAGTGACGAGGTGACGTTCGATGGACTGTTGCCGCTGCGGGTAGGAGACTGGTCGTCGTTAACCCATGAGGATTCTCCGTGGCCCGCATTCGCCGACTGCAAATTAGCAACTTCCGGTCTATCCAGGCGCTCGACTGGGTGCCGGCCCCCGGAATTAACTGCCTCATTGGTCCGGGTGACAGTGGGAAGTCCAGCATCCTGGACGCGATTGACCTTTGCGTCGGCGCCCGCCGAGGCGGCACGTTCGGCGACATGGACTTCTTCGCATTAAACGTCGATGTACCCATCACCATCAGCGTGGCGCTTGGCGATTTGCCGGTATCGCTGATGGATATCGATGTCTACGGCGAGTTCTTGCGTGGATTCCATCCCGGTACGGGGGAAGTCGAAGACGAACCGCGAGCGGGGCTGGAGACCGTCATCACCTTGCGTCTGCAAGTTGGTGCCGATTTGGAGCCTGTTTGGACACTTTTCTCCGAGCGCGCGGAGCAGCAGCAACTTGAACGCACTCTTCCCTGGAAAGAACGAGCGGCACTAGCGCCCGCCCGTATCGGCAGCTTTGCGAGCTCGAACCTGTCGTGGAGTCGTGGCTCAGTGCTCAATCGACTTACCGATGAGCGCGCCGAGCTTGGTGCTGAACTGGCGCGCGCCGCTAGGCAAGCAAGAGCGAACTTTGGCAATCAAGCAGCCGAACATCTGACCCAGACGCTTGAGGTCGTGCAACGCACAGCACAGCATCTTGGCGTTTCGGTCGGGGCTATGCCTCAGGCGCTCCTTGACGCACATTCTGTGTCGATTGGCGAGGGGGCGATCGCGCTGCACAGTGAAACAGGTATTCCGCTGCGCTCCCTTGGCACGGGCTCGTCACGCTTGCTAGTGGCAGGGCTTCAAAGGGCTGCGGCCAGCGCCGCGCCAATTGCCCTGGTTGATGAGGTGGAATACGGGTTTGAACCTCATCGGCTCATGCGATTCCTGGACTCGCTGGGTGCAAAGGACGCTGCCGCTCCGTTGCAAGTGTTCATGACGACGCACTCGCCGGTCGCGCTGCGCGAGCTGTCCGGCAGCCAGTTATTCGTTGTTCGGTCAGCACCTCAGCGCCACAGTGTTATGCCAGCTGGGGAAGCCAACGAGGTACAAAGTACCCTTCGGAAGGACCCCGAAGCATTCCTCGCCAAATCCATCATCGTTTGCGAGGGGGCCAGCGAGGTTGGCTTCGCGCGTGGCCTTGACCAATGGTGGGTCAGTCTTGGCGCTACCTCATTCCTGGCCCATGGCGGCGCGTATGTGGACGCCGGCGGGGGAAGCCCCGATAACAGTCTTATCCGGGGAACAGCACTTCTGAACTTGGGTTACCGCGTGATGGTTTTTGTAGATGCCGACAAGCCTTCGACCGCGGGGCTCGCTGAAGCATTCTTGGCCGCCGGCGGGCAAATTCTTACATGGCGACCAGGTCTCACTCTGGAGGACGAGATCTTCCGCCATCTCAGTGACCAAGCACTCGATGCACTTCTGGCGAAAGCCGAAACAATAGTGGGTGCAGAGCTGATGAACGCACACATTCAGACGAAGTCCCAAGGCCGCGTGACGCTGAACGATATCCGAGCCGAGCGACTCGTGGATGGGTACTCACCTGAGAGACGAGAGCTGCTGGGAACCGCATCCCGTATCCGCAACAGCGGCTGGTTCAAGTCGCTGACAACCTATCAGGAGGTTGCAAGGGACATCGTCGGTCCGTCTTTACAGAACGCCGAACCGGGCTTCATGGCAGTCACGAATCAGCTCTGGACGTTTACAAGTGCCCCCTGAGATTGATCTTTTCGCTATCGAGCGTGGCTCCATAACGGCCCCCGCAGGTTGTGGAAAAACGCAATTGATTGCCGAGACGCTCATCGCGCATAGGCAGAGCAAACCCATCCTCGTCTTGACACATACGAACGCCGGCGTTGCGGCCTTACGGGCGCGCCTGAGACGAGCCGGTGTTCCTAACTCCGCATATCGAGTCTCCACCATTGACGGATTCTCGATGCGCCTGATCGCTAAGTTCCCAGCGCGAAGCGGCCATAACCCGCAGATCCTACAGCTGCATCAACCCAATACTGACTACCCGGCAATTCGGGAGGCCGCCATGCAGTTGTTGCAGGCCGGTCACCTCGCTCAGCCCCTTCGCGCCACCTATGCACGGTTGCTTGTCGACGAGTACCAAGACTGCAACGTCGTCCAGCACGCCATCGTGTCTGGTTTGGCCCAGGTGCTTCCGACCTGCGTGCTCGGTGACCCGATGCAAGCCATCTTCGACTTTCGTGGCAATCGACTGGTGCATTGGGCGAATGAGGTGCAACCCCTGTTTCCCGCAGCGGGAGAGTTGAGGATACCGTGGCGCTGGCGGCTGGCTGGAGCTGAGAACCTCGGGCAGTGGCTGCTCGCCATAAGGCAACAACTTCAAGCTGGTCAGCCGGTGGATCTGCGCACGGCTCCAGGAGAAGTGCGTTGGGTGCAGCTAAACGCCGGAACCGAAGTTCAGCAGCGACTGGTGGCCGCGAGAACCGAAGCTCCCAACGCTCAGGGTAGCGTCCTCATCATCGGGGACTCCATCAACGTGCAAGGTCGCCATCAGCTCACGAGCCAGACACCCGGTGCCATGGCCGTAGAAGCCGTCGACCTGAGAGATCTCGTCAACTTCGCCAGGAACTTTGACTTGCAGGGTGCCAATGCTCTGGCACAACTTGTGGAGTTTGCTTCCAGCGTAATGACGGGGGTAGGTGCAGCAAACCTGCGAACGCGCGTGGAGTCGCTGCGTGCAGGAAGGGCCCGAACGCCTCCGACCGCGGCCGAGGCTGCGGCGATCGATTTCGTAGCAGCGCCAACATTGGGGCAAGCGCTCCGTGTGATCGATACGCTCGCTGAGCAGCACGGGGCACGTGTATACCGACCGGAGGTTCTGTACTGCTGCCGGTCTGCAATGCAAGCGGTGGTGGGAGGTGCTGCCGACTTTCTGAGTGCAGCCATTCAAGCGCGAGAGCGCAATAGACACCTTGCCCGACCGATCGCAAGACGCTCTGT
The DNA here is from genome assembly GCF_032621735.1 of Pseudomonas sp. zfem005. Classification (NCBI taxonomy): domain Bacteria; kingdom Pseudomonadati; phylum Pseudomonadota; class Gammaproteobacteria; order Pseudomonadales; family Pseudomonadaceae; genus Pseudomonas; species Pseudomonas sp. zfem005. The sequence continues at coordinate 148,360 of NZ_JAVYJE010000004.1, forward strand.
AGGCAGCACATTACTTCTCAAGGGGCTCGAGGCGGATGTCTCGGTTGTCCTGCATCCTGAGCTTATGACCCCCCAGAATCTATACGTCGCACTGACGAGGGGCGCAAGGCATGTCGTGGTGTGTTCACCAACCCCCATCCTTACGCCCGTGGTAAACGGCTGATCCTTTTGTAGCGCTTACGGGCTTGACCTTGCCATCGTGTCAAGGTCGATGCTGTCCGTGCGGTAACTTGAGCCGCGGACGAAATGAGGTGAAAGACATGTTTAGTCTGAGTGTTGCGGGGATGGGCTGTGGCAGTTGCGTGAGCAAAATCACGAAGGCCATTCAAGCTCTGGATCAGGATGCACGAGTAGAAGTGGATCGAGCGGCCGGCAAGGTCACCGTTGAGAGCACAGAAAGTGCCGAATCGATCCGCGAACTCATCCAGGAGCTTGGCTATTCGGCCCAGGTCAGCGCTTGAGCGCTGACCTGCTATCCCACTAAATCTCCAGTTCTGAGAGCTCTTTTAGCCCTGGGATACTGGTGACCTCGTTGGTCATACCTTCTGAACCATCTCGGCCGCGAAGCCAGTTTGAGTGATCGCCTGGCTCGCGCATTTCCAGCGTGTCATAGGAGTACCGCTTGCGCTTGAACAGGCTTTTCAATGCAGCGAACTCGTGGCTTTTTCGTCTTCTATGCCGACGACTTCTCCTGCAAGCCGCTCCCAGTGACCAACGCCGTCGGCCAGCATTGCCTGATAGGTCTCCGGGTCAAGCAAGGCTTACTGTTTGAAATGAATGATGCGGTGAGTCATAGAAGCGCTCGGAGTGGCCAAAGAGAGAGCGCTAGCCTAAAGGTTCCGGGTCATTCGTGTACTAGCTGGCCGCGCTTTAGCAAACCGTCGTTGACCCACAACTTCAACCAGGTCGCGGCTTGCAAGGGAGCTTGCTCGCCATGCGTGGCGCTCAACGACTCGCAGAGTTCAGCGAACGATCCGCCCTCGATGAGAAACTGCAATGCCGAAGCCTCCGCTGGCTCCAGGCTCCGGTACTGGCAGACGAGTTCATGACGCCAAACAAGACAGGCTAGGTTCGTTGGCAGGCGGGTAATATCAGGCAGCAAGCTGCCGGACTTGGCGGCTTTCCACAACTCCAGCGTGTTGTACTGCAGCTGCAACCACCGGGCAGATGCAGTCAGGGAAACCCTGAGTGAAATCCAGTCTTCAGCCGAAAAATCACTCATGGTCTCCAGCGAAAGCGCTTCGACATCCTGAGCGTCGAAGGCCAGTGTAAAGGCCCATTCCAGTTCCGCGAGTTCGCGCATCGGCGATAGTTGGGGTTCTTCGACGTAGCTGCTAATGAACTCGGGCAGCTTCTCGCCCAGCCAGCGAATGCTGAAATGTCGTGGTGGCCAGGCGGCCAAGTAGGCCAGTGCGAGCTGCTCGAATGATTCGTTGCCGATCCAGTGAAGCAGGGCAGGGAAGTCTTCTCGCAAGACCGCAAGCAGGCGCGAACGGTAAGCGTTGTGGTAGATCTGCAGGCCTTCGAGAGCACTCAGCGCTGTGCTACCTCGGATCTGCTCCAAAAGCTCGTTGGAGGGCAGGGCACTGTCACCTGTCAGGTAAGTTTCAAATGCAGTCTGTAGGGCGATCAGGCTCAAGGGGTGGCCCCCGATATCACAGATTTGGCGATAGCACGGGCATGTGCTAATTCGGACAACAGCTCTTCCAGCGGCGGAAACTGGTCATCCCGCTCGATCAAGGTCGATGTCGGGCCCAAGTAGCTCAAAGTCTTGCTGTAGAGAGACCAAACCGGATCAGCGATGGGCTGGTCATGGGTGTCGATGAGGTACTGCCCGTAATCGCTGTGCCCGGCCAGGTGAATTTGCCGAATCCGCTCGTGCGGCAATTCCATGATGAACTGCCAAGGGTCGAAACCCTGGTTGCGCGAACTGACGTAGACGTTGTTCACGTCGAGAAGCAGCTCGCACCCGGTCAGGTAACTGAGCTCCGAGAGGAACTGAGACTCGCTCATGCTGGATGTTGTCCACTGCACGTAGGAGGAAACGTTCTCCAGCACGATGGGACGTTCCAAAACATCCTGCACCAAGCGCACCCGGGCCGCGACATGCAGCAGGCTCTCCTGGGTAAACGGCAGCGGTAGCAGATCGTGAAGTTGATGGGCGTTGCCTCGACTCCAGCACAGGTGATCAGACACCCACTGAGGCTGCACCCGATCCGCCAGCTGCTTGAGCTGTCGTAGGTAGTCTATGTCCAAGGCATGTGAGCCGCCAATCGAAAGAGATACTCCGTGCATCACCAGGGGGTAGTGCTCGCCGATCGCATCAAGGAAGTAGAGAGCCTTGCCGCCCTCCACCAGGTAATTCTCGGAAATGATCTCGAACCAGTCGACCGCAGGCCGTTCCTCCAGGATCTGCCGGTAATACTCGTTACGAAGGCCAAGACCGAAACCCAGAGTTTTGCGCTTACTCATTCGAGACTCCAGCAGGGGAGTGGCATGCACTCCCCTGAACCGCCTTATTCGCTGGTTTTGCCACCGGCTTCGTCACATTTGGCCTGGGTCATCAACTTGAACCCCTGGCCTTTGCATTCGCCTTGGCCTTTGCAGTCGTTTTTCGCGGTCATGCAGTCGTTCTGCCCTTTGCAACCATTGACCCCGAAGCATTTCACTTCTGCTGCTTTGGTGTCCTGGGCCGCCTGGACGGGCAGGGTGGAGAACAGGCTGGCGGCTACCAGAGCCAGGGCGGCACCGGTAGCTACGTTGGATTTGTTCGACATAGTGGCTATTTCTCTTGATTGTTTGATGGTCGCGATCCGTCGGTGCGAATGAGCGAGTTAGCTCAGGCATTGCTGCCGAGCAGGCCCATGGAATCCGCAAGGCTTCTCGGGCAAGAAGACAGTACCGAGCCTTCAGGAGGGCCTACAAGAAAGAAATAGCAACCTGACAGAACTGTAATGTTCAGATCAGGTTGCTGACAGGGCTTCGTGGTTAACGTAACAGCGAGCTTAAGGCTCGCCCCCACTAGTTACGGGGGCTTCTAAACTTACGAGGATTCACGAAATGAAATCGATCAAAACCCTGTTTGTAGTTGCTGCCCTGAGTGCTTCCACTCTGGCGATGGCCGAAGGCGGTGCCGATCGCACGTTTGCACGCATGGAGCAGGCCCGTCAGGTCTCGCTGGAAGCGTATCAGCTGGCCAAGCAGCAGAAGGATGGAGCTCCCGTCGCCGGCAGCCAAGCCAAACAGGCGGAACACGCCAACTGCTGAGCCCCTTCAACCTTACAGAAATGTAATCACCCGGATGGTTGAGATATGGCAGTTTTATACTGCTTGGTGTCGGGGGGACTTGCGCAGCACGCAAGGCTTGAAGATCAAATCTCCCGACACTGGAGCAGTCAATGAACCCGAGACCGGATGCATATCACCGGCTCATCTGACGGATTGGACATAACGGCATGCAAAGCAAAACCACAAGACGTACTTTCGTCAAAGGCCTCGCCGCCGCCGGTATTCTCGGCGGCATGGGCATGTGGCGCACGCCGGTCTGGGCGGTAACCAGCCCAGGTCAGCCGAACGTGCTGAGCGGTAACGATTTCGACCTGTTTATCGGAGAGACTCCGGTAAACATCACCGGCGCAGCGCGTACCGCCATGACGATCAATGGCTCGCTGCCAGGCCCAATCCTGCGCTGGCGGGAGGGCGAGACCGTGACGTTGCGCGTACGCAACCGCCTCAAGGAGGACACGTCCATTCACTGGCACGGCATTATCCTGCCGGCGAACATGGATGGCGTTCCGGGCCTGAGCTTCCATGGCATCGCCCCCGACGGCATGTATGAGTACAAGTTCAAGGTCAACCAGAACGGCACCTACTGGTATCACAGCCACTCGGGGCTCCAGGAGCAAGTCGGCGTATACGGCGCGCTGGTCATCGACGCCAAGGAACCCGAGCCCTTCAGTTACGACCGTGATTATGTCGTGCTGCTGAGCGACTGGACCGATGAAAATCCAGCGCGGGTACTGGCCAAGCTCAAAAAGCAGTCGGACTACTACAACTACCACAAGCGCACCGTTGGTGATTTCATCAATGACGTGAGCGAGATGGGGTGGTCCGCTGCGGTAGCCGATCGCAAGATGTGGGCCGAGATGAAGATGAGCCCGACGGATCTCGCTGACGTCAGTGGCTACACCTACACCTACCTGATGAATGGCCAGGCACCTGATGGCAACTGGACCGGCATATTCAAACCGGGCGAAAAGATCCGCCTGCGCTTCATCAACGCCTCGGCGATGACCTATTTCGATGTGCGCATCCCGGGCCTGAAGATGACTGTGGTTGCGGCCGATGGTCTGCACGTCAAACCGGTCAGCGTCGACGAGTTCCGTATCGCCGTGGCCGAGACCTACGACGTGATAGTCGAACCAGACAGCGAACAGGCCTATACCGTGTTTGCCCAATCCATGGATCGCACTGGCTATGCGCGCGGCACCCTTGCTGTACAAGAGGGGTTGAGTGCACCGGTACCCAGCCCCGACCCGCGTCCGCTGATTGCCATGGGCGACATGGGTATGGATCACGGCAGCATGGGCGGCATGGATCACGGGAACATGGCCGGAATGGACCACGGGAGTATGGCGGGCATGGATCATGGGAGCATGCAGGGTGGCATGGCCGGCATGGATCACAGCCAGATGGCTGGAATGGATCATTCGGGCATGGCAGGCATGGCAGGCATGGCAGGCATGGCAGGCATGGCAGGCATGGCAGGTGCGATGCAGGCACACCCAGCCTCAGAGACCAACAACCCGCTGGTCGATATGCAGACCATGACACCGACGCACAAGTTGGACGACCCAGGTATTGGTTTGCGAGACAACGGCCGACGCGTCCTTACGTACTCTGACCTGCGCAGCACCTTCCTCGACCCGGATGGTCGCGAACCAAGTCGCACCATCGAGCTGCACCTTACCGGGCACATGGAGAAATTCTCCTGGTCCTTCGATGGCATCAAGTTCTCTGACGCCGAGCCTCTGCGCCTCAAGTACGGCGAGCGTGTTCGCATCACGCTGGTCAACGACACCATGATGACTCATCCGATCCATCTTCATGGCATGTGGAGCGACCTGGAGGATGCGAACGGCAATTTCTTGGTGCGAAAACACACCATCGACATGCCGCCAGGTTCCAAGCGCAGCTATCGAGTGACTGCCGATGCGTTGGGGCGATGGGCCTATCACTGCCACCTGCTGCTCCACATGGAAATGGGCATGTTCCGTGAAGTTCGTGTGGATGAGTAAAGGAGATTTCTGATGAGCACTTTTATGAAGCGAAATGCCCTGACTGGCAGCGCAGTCATGTTTAGCTTATTGGCTGCCCTGCACGCACCGGTTTCGTTGGCAGGTGAGGGACACAGTGAGCACGAACAACATGCTGCCGAGTCGGCTGCGCCCGACGCCAGTGACAAGCCTGCAGATCAATCGAAAGGCAAGGCCGCTGGCCATCAGATGGATCATGGCGCCATGGATCATGAGGGTATGAACCATGACGATATGGGGCACGAGAAGATGATGGATAAGCATGGCGGCACCGAAGCCGAAGCAGGTTCGAACCATGACCACTAGGTTTTCACGCCCGTCCCTCATAGCGCTGGCCGTGTCGCTGAGTGCACTCAGCGGCGGCGTTACCCAGGCTGCGGAAGAAATGGATCATTCGGCAATGGGGCACGGCTCCATGTCGATGGACCACAGCCAGATGGGCCACGGTTCCGCCAAAGCGCCGATGGAGGGCATGGATCACAGCACGATGGACCATGGTGCCATGCAGGGTGCTTCGGGCAGCATGGATCATAGCCAGATGGGCCACGGCCAGAGCCAAGAGAAGGCCCAGGCTATGGATCACAGCAAGATGGGGCATGGCGCCATGCAAGGACAGATGGAGGGCATGGATCATTCAAAGATGAACCATGGCTCCGCTGAAGCCCCGAGAACCACCAGCCGTACGCCGATTCCCGTTCTGACGGATGCTGATCGCCAAGCGGCTTTCCCGCCATTACCTGGCCACAAGGTTCACGACAGCGCCATCAACAGTTTTTTCCTGCTCGATCAGCTCGAATACCAGGACGCAGATGAGGGCAGCACCCTGGCCTGGGATGCGTCGGGCTGGGTAGGCGGTGATATCAACCGGGTCTGGTTCCGCTCTGAAGGCGAGCGTACCAACGGCGTGACCGAGGATGCTGAATTACAGCTGCTGTACGGCCGCTCGATCGGCCCTTGGTGGGATGTCGTCGCGGGCGTCCGCCAGGACTTCAAACCGGAGTCGCCGCAGACTTGGGCCGCCTTCGGTATCCAGGGCATGGCGCTTTACGCCTTTGAGGCCGAAGCCACGGCCTTCGTCGGCGAGAATGGGCAAACTGCTGCCCGACTGGAGGGCGAGTACGACATTCTGCTGACCAACCGGCTGATTCTCCAGCCAACTGCCGAAATGAACTTCTACGGCAAGAACGATCCTGAGCGAGGTGTGGGGTCCGGGTTGGCCAATACCGAGCTCGGTTTACGTCTGCGTTACGAGATTGTCCGGCAGTTTGCCCCCTATATCGGGGTTTCTTGGAGCCGCTCCTATGGCAACACGGCAGACATGGTGCGCGACGAGGGCGGTGATGTAGACGAGGCGCGTTTTGTCGCCGGTATCCGGATGTGGTTTTGAGAACCTGACATGAAAAGAACAATTAAAACTTTGGTGGCGGCCGGCGTGGTCGGTAGCACAGCTGTCCTGGCCGGTGCCTACTTTGGCGTGGTCAACGTGGGGGCCGACGATCCCCATTTTCCTGCAGTGAATGCGTTTCTCACGATGGCCCGTGACCGCTCTATCGAAGTCCGTTCGCGGAACATCGAGGTTCCCAACCTGGATGATCAAGCTCTTATTCGCGCCGGTGCGGGCAACTACAACTCCATGTGTATCGGCTGTCATTTGGCGCCAGGTGTGGCGGAGACCGAGCTAAGCCAATCGCTTTATCCTGCGCCCCCCAACCTCGCCAAGATCGGTGTCGATGGCAATCCGTCAGCAGCGTTCTGGGTGATCAAGCATGGCATCAAGGCAACGGGTATGCCTGCGTGGGGCAAGAGCATGGGAGACGAGTACATCTGGGGCATGGTTGCCTTCCTCAACCAACTGCCGACGATGGATGCCAAGCAATACCAAACACTCGTCGCATCCAGTGGCGGCCATCAGCACGGTGGTGGGGAAACGCAGATGCATAACCATGAAGGACAGCACGGCGACAACAAGCCTGGCCATCATGACAATAGCGGCGGTGGCGAAGACCATCATGGAACAGGTGATGCCGGAGAGCTTGGCCATCACGATGCCGCGGCTACTGATAGCGAGGGTGGCTCCGCACCTGAGGCAGGTCACCATTCGGACATGAGTGGCGATGATCACCATGCCGGGGATGAGGCCGCCCCAAGCGGCGGAGACCATCATTCCGAGCAAACTCCGAATGCCTCGCCCAAGACCCACACCCACGCCGATGGCAAAGAGCACGTGCATGAAAGCTAAATATCTGGCCTTGCTGGCCGCTCTCTCCGTCACAACTGGAGTTCAAGCCGCTGATGCCCTGACGATTGATGTCCATCGTGATGCTAATTGCGGATGTTGCAAGAAGTGGATCTCACACCTCGAAGCGAATGGCTTCAAAGTCGTCGACCATGTCGAAAGCAACATGTCGGCAGTGAAGCAAAGTCTGGGCGTTGCGCCGCGGTTGGCGTCTTGTCACACCGCGGTGATTGACGGCAAGTTCGTCGAAGGTCATGTGCCGGCGGCTCAGGTCATCGAGCTCACCAAGCGCGATGATCTCGTGGGCATCGCTGTTCCCGGGATGCCGGCGGGCTCCCCCGGTATGGAAGTCGATGGCGTACAGCATGCCTACCAGGTCATTGGCTTGACCAAGGCGGGGTCTGATCAGGTCGTTGCAGAATATCCCGCTCAGTAGTACTGCCTGCCAGCACGGCCGCTTGTGTGTAGTGGCCGACTCTTTTTCATACGCCCTTTAACCTAAGTAAAAAAGGCGCCCGAGGGCGCCAAGGGCTGTCTCCAAACCAAAGGAGCACTACGAGGGGACAGCAGGACCAAGGCGCGAGCGGGCAATCAACCCGCCCGCTTGCCAGGGTTAGAGAACTTCCAGCGGGTACTCGACAATCAGGCGGACTTCATCCAGATCCGACTCGTAATCGGTCGCGCGAGTGGTCATTTGGCGAACACGGAAAGACATATCCTTCAGTGATCCAGTCTGCACAACGTACTTGGCCTCGATGTCCCGCTCCCAGCGCTTCTGGTTGGTCAACGGATCGCCGTTGTCATCACGGCGCATATAGACTTCGTTGGCCTTGCTGTAGTCGGCATCCCAGCCTTGGGCATATCGAGTCATGAAGCTCAACCCAGGCACACCGAAAGGCTCCATATCCAGGTCATAGCGCACTTGCCATGACTTCTCCTTCGGCGAGTTGAAGTCGCTGTACTGGATGGAGTTGTCGAGGTAGATGGAGTCCGATTGGCGCAAGTAGTCGAAGTCATCATCGCCATTGTTGCGCTGGAGACCCACCAGCACTGTGTGAGCGCCGAATTGGATGCCGACCTTGCCGCTCCAGATGTTGTTATCGAAGCTCCCGAGGAGCTGCTTCCCTTCATCGACCGCCTTGTAGTAGTTCAGCCCGCCGATCAAGGCGACATCGTCCGCAAGCGGGTAGCTCAGCGTGGTGCCCGCGTAATATTGATTCCAGGCATCCTTGAGGCGGCTGGTGTAGAGACTAAAGCCGACGTTGTCATTAAGCGTGTAATCACCACCGAAATAGGCGATCCATGGCGAGTCCACTTCGCCTGCGTAGAAGGTAGCGAAGCCGTCGCGCATGCTGCTGGTATTGGGTTGGCTCATCGAGTGGAGGCGACCACCTTGAAGCGACAGTCCTTCCACGCTGCTGTTGAGCACGGTGATACCTCGGAAACTCTCCGGTAAAAGCCGCGCATCACCGTATTGGACGACAGGGCTGACAGGAAAGACGTCGCCTACCTTGATCTCGGTATCCATGAACCGAGCTTTCACCGCGCCACCCAGTTTGGAGTAGTTATCCTCAGCCTGCCCGAGGCTGTTGTAAGGCAGCACATCGACTGAGCCACCGGCTCCTGAACGGCCGTCGCCGGTGTCAAGTTTGAGTCCTAGCATGGCAAAGGCATCGACACCGAAGCCTATGGTGCCCTCGGTGAAGCCAGACTCGAATCGGCCTATCACGCCATGCGCCCACTCTTCCGAATAGCCATTACCCGAGCTGCTGGACTGGCCTTTGCGGAAGTCACGGTTGAAGTAGAGATTTCGATTGAGGATGGTCAGGCTGCTGCCTTCGATAAATCCCTCGCCTTTCTCGTCGGCGGCCATTGCAGCTTGCCCGGTACTGATGCTCAGAGCGAGTAGAGAAAGTCCTAACAGGGTTCTGTTATTCATAAATGCTCCTGATGTTATTGGCAGTTGTCATGGTGTGGTTGCATATATGTGCCAAGCGCGCCGGGCATAACCAGGCGCGCCTTGGCCATATTTCCATATGCCAAATAACGTCAGGGTGACTTGAAAATTACTTTTCAGTCAGCGCGATGTCATTTATTAGTTTTGGTTCCGGCAACCTGTTCCGGCTGCACGGTATTCAAGAATATTCAGATCGCCGTTGGAGTCCTCGTAGGTCATCTGGGCTGGCATCACATTGCAGCTAGAGTCCGTTGAGGTAGTGGCCACGACCCTGGCGATATCGAGCTTCATGCCGTAGCGGTAATGAATAACTTCAGGCGGATTCTTTCCGTTAGCGGCAGCATACTCTTGCATGGCCTGCTCATTGGCCTGAATCATCCGACCATAAACACGATCAGCGCCGCCTTCTGCCAGAGTGGCAGAGGAAACAACCATAGCGGCAAGGGCTGCAATAACTTTGAGGCTTTTCATGTTTAATCACTCCTTCAAGGTGGTGATTAAAATATATCCGCTCAACCTGTCATAAAAATGAAGTCAAAGTTACATCGCCGTAATGCTTCCTGCCGCGTTACCCGGGCGAGTCAGCTTGGCGCGTGGCTTGCCCGGGTTTGTAAAGCTATAGCTCCTGCGGTGCGCGAACCTTCTGTGTACGCTGCCTTCGCATCAGCCAGTACGCGGCCGGCAAAACCAACATGGACATCAGCGGCGCGGTAATCATGCCGCCGACCATGGGCGCGGCGATGCGCTTCATCACTTCAGATCCGGCACCTCCGCCCCAGAGGATTGGCAACAGGCCGGCGATGATCACGGCCACCGTCATCACCTTGGGCCGCACGCGCAGCACTGCGCCTTCACGAATTGCCTCCAGTAGTGCCGGGTCACCGCTGCGCCCGGCATCCATACGTGCATGCCAGGCATTCTTCAGGTACAGCAGCATGATCACCCCAAATTCCGCCGAGACGCCGGCCAAGGCGATAAAGCCGACCCCAGTGGCAACCGACAGGTTGAAGCCGAACCAGTAGAGCAGCCAGATGCCGCCCGATAGGGCGAAGGGCAGGGTTGCCATGATCAGTAGGGCCTCACCGAAGCGGCTGAAGGTCAGGTAAAGCAGCACGAAGATGATCAACAAGGTCGCCGGTACCACCCAGGCCAGCCGTGCATTGGCGCGCTCCAGGAACTCGAACTGACCGGAGTAGGAGACGGTCATGCCAGCATCGAGTTGTACCTGCTCAGCTACGCGTTGCTGCAACTCGCGCACGGTCGATGCCAGGTCGCGCCCACGGACATCGACATAGACCCAACCGGACAGACGCCCGTTCTCGCTGCGCAGCATTGGCGGCCCTTCGGTCAGACTAACCTGGGCGACGGTGCCCAAGGTGATCTGCTGGCCGGCTTGCGTGAGGATCGGCATACGCCGTAGTGCCTGCGGACTGTCTCGCCACTCCTTGGGATAGCGCAGGTTGATCGGGAAGCGGGCCAGTCCTTCAACCGTCTCACCAATATTGCTGCCCCCGATGGCGCCCGATACCACCGCCTGCACATCGGCGATGCTCAGGCCATAGCGCGCCGCGGCCAGTCGATCGATCTGGATGTCCACGTAACGGCCGCCAGTAAGGCGTTCTGCCAAGGCCGAACTCACCCCAGGCACCTCTTTGGCCACGGCCTCGATATCGCGCGTTATGCGCTCGATGTCGACCAAGGAGGTTCCGGACACTTTCACCCCAATGGGGCTCTTGATCCCCGTCGCCAGCATGTCGATGCGGTTGCGGATGGGCGGCACCCAGATATTGGACAGCCCCGGAACTTTTACCGCGCGATCCAGTTCCTCGATCAGCTTTTCGGGTGTCATCCCCGCGCGCCATTGATCGCGTGGTTTGAACTGCACCGTGGTCTCGAACATTTCCAGCGGTGCTGGATCGGTGGCGGTCTCTGCTCGCCCGGCCTTGCCGAATACCCGTGCCACTTCGGGCACCGTGAGGATCATCCGGTTGGTTTGCTGCAGCAGCTGGGTGGCCTTGCTGGCCGGCAAGCCGGGCAGGGCTGATGGCATGTACAACAAGTCGCCCTCGTCCATCGGCGGTAGAAACTCTCCTCCTAGTCTGCTGAGGGGCCAGAGACTGGACAAAAACACTAGCAAGGCCAGCGCTAGGGTCACCTTAGGCCAAGCCAGCACCCACTCCAGCACCGGCCGGTATGCACCGATCAGCCAACGATTCAAGGGGTTCTGTTGTTCGCTGGGGATATGCCCACGAATCCAATAGCCCATCAGCACCGGTACCAAGGTGATCGAGAGGCCAGCAGCGGCAGCCATGGCATAGGTCTTGGTGAATGCCAGCGGGCCAAACAGGCGACCCTCCTGGGCCTCCAGGGTGAAGACCGGGAGGAAAGACAGGGTGATGATCAAAAGGCTGAAGAACAGCGCCGGCCCGACCTCGGCCGCAGCTTCGCCGATCACCCGCCAGTGCGCCTCGCCCTGAAGCGGTTCACCGGGGTGTCGAGCCTTCCAGGCCTCGATGTGCTTGTGCGCGTTCTCGATCATCACCACGGCGGCATCGACCATGGCGCCGATGGCGATTGCGATCCCGCCGAGCGACATGATGTTGGCATTGACGCCCTGGTAGCGCATGACGATGAAGGCCATCAGGATGCCCAGGGGCAGGGTGATGATCGCGACCAGCGACGAGCGCAGGTGCCAGAGGAAGATCAGGCAAACCAGGGCAACCACCGCGAACTCTTCCAGCAGCTTGTAGCTGAGGTTATCGATGGCGCGGTCGATCAATTGCGAACGGTCATAGGTGGTGACCACCTCGACGCCGGCCGGCAAGCTGCCCTTCAGGCTGTCCAGCTTGGTCTTCACCGCGGCGATGGTATCGCGGGCATTCTTTCCGGAGCGCAAGATGACCACGCCGCCTACCACTTCACCCTGGCCATCCAGCTCGGCAATGCCACGACGCATCTCTGGCCCCAGCTGAATGGTGGCCACCTGACCCAGCAGCACCGGAACTCCGCTGGCCGAAGCCCGCAGCGGCACATTGCGGAAATCCGCCAGGCTCTCTAGATAGCCTGAAGCCCGCACCATGTACTCGCGCTCTGCCAGCTCCAGGATGGCGCCGCCGGTTTCCTGATTGGCGCTCTTCAGCGCCGTTTCGACCTCCTGCTGAGTTACCCCATAAGCCACCAGCTTCTGCGGATCGAGCAGCACTTGGTATTGCTTGACCATGCCGCCGAGGGTGGCCACTTCGGCTACGTTGGGCAGGCTCTTGAGTTCGTACTTGAGGAACCAGTCCTGCAGTGCCCGCAGCTGGGCAAGATCATGCTGGCCGCTGCGGTCGACCAAGGCGTACTGGTAGATCCAGCCCACGCCGGTGGCATCCGGCCCAAGGGTGGTGGTAACACCCTCGGGCAGGCGTTCCTGCGCCTGGTTGAGGTACTCCAGCACCCGCGAGCGCGCCCAGTAGAGGTCGGTGTCGTCCTCGAACAGCACGTAGACGAAGGAGTCGCCGAAGAACGAGTAGCCGCGCACCGTCTTCGCCCCCGGTACCGAGAGCATGGTTGTGGCCAGTGGGTAGGTCACCTGGTTCTCGACGATCTGCGGTGCCTGTCCGGGAAAGCTGGTTCTGATGATGACCTGGGTGTCAGATAGGTCCGGCAGTGCATCCAACGGCGTGTTGCGCAGCGACCAGAGGCCCAGGGCGGTGATGAACAGGGTGGCCAGCAGTACCAGGAAGCGGTTGCCGATCGACCAATGGATCAGGCGCGCGATCATGGCTGGTCTCCTTCCTTGCGGAGCTGCTCGATCAGCAGGCCGGAGTTTGTCTGACGTGCGGCGATGCGTACGTGATCTCCTGGCTTAAGTCCCACAGCTACTTCGGAGCTGACCAGAGGAAAAGCCATGGTCATACCTGGCATATTCAGGCTCTCGAAGGGGCCATGCTCCAGGGTGACTTGTTTCCCGTCCAGTGCGCGAATAACGCCGTGAGACACATGCAGCCCCTCCGTGCTGTCCTGTTCTGCATTGCCGGCCAGGATGCCCTGCAGGCTGGCTTCCGAATCGATGAGGAACTGGCCGGAGGTAACGACCGCCTGACCTTCCTCAAGACCGGAAAACACCTCCAGACGCCCATCGGCCTCGCGGCCCAAGGTGATTTCCTGGGGACGGTAGCGTCCGTCGCCTTCGGCCAGCATCACCAATGCACGCTTCCCGGTGCGAATCACGGCTTCACTCGGCACAAGAAGCGTGGATTGTTCGACGGCACTGTTCAGGCGTACGGCGGCGAACATGCCGGGGCGCAACTTACCGGCAGGGTTGGGTAGCTCGCTGCGTACCGTGAGCGTGCGCGTTTGCGGATCGGCACTCGGCAGCAAGGCTATGACGCGGCCCAGCAGCGGTCGATCAGGAAAGGCCGTCAGGTTGGCGCGGATCTCGTCCCCGACCTGGATACTTCCGGCCATGGCCTCGGGTATCGCCGCATCGAGCCAGACACTGGACAGCCCGTTGATCAACGCCAGATCCTGCCCGGCTTCAACGGTCATCCCGGCGCGTACCTGCAAGGCTTGGAGCTCGCCGCTGATAGGTGTGGTGAGGGTTTGCACTGCCCGCGGTTTGCCGCTGCGGCGAACCTGCTCTATCAACGCTTGTGGCATGCCGAGCAGGCGGAGGCGCTCTTGGGCCGCAGTGATCAAGCGGGCGTCACCGGTACGCAGTACCGCGAGGAACTCCAACTGCGCGGCGGACCACTCGGGAATCAGCAGGTCGACCAGGGGTGTTCCAGCTGGCAGTACATCGCCAGGGGCACGCCCGTAAACCCGCTCGACGAATCCGCCAGCGCGGGCCTGGAGGTTCGCTACCTCTCGCTGGTTATAGGCCAGGGAGCCGACCACCTCGATATCCGAGGGCAGTACACCGCGGATCACCGTCGAGGTCCGCATTCCGAGGTTCTGCACGGCTTGAGCGGGGACGCTCAGGACAGACGGATCTTGCTCGGATCCTGCGTATTTAGGGACAAGCTCCATATCCATGAAAGGTGACTTGCCCGGTTTATCGAAGCGCTGCTCAGGCTGCATCGGGTCGTACCAATAGAGCACCTTGCGCTCGTCCGTCGGTGCGGAGCTAGGCAGTAGCTCGTGTTTGGCTTGCCGCTGGGCCAGCCAGTAGCCACCGCCCGCCGCGCCAATGCCCACGGTCAGCACGGCGACCGCAAAACCAAATGTCGATATCTTCATTTCAGGCCCTCCACATAGGCGTAGTACAGGCTTGCGGAGAGCTGGCTCAACTTGCGCTGTTGTTCAATCTGCCGCAGTTGCGCATCAATCAGGTCGCGCTGGGCAGTAATAACGGATGTGAGCTGGCTGTTACCGGCTTGGTAGGCGGCCAGTTCGAGATCGGCACGTTTGCTTGCAAGCGGGATCAAGGTTTTTTCGGTGCGTGACAAGGTCCTGCGCAGTTGCTCAAGCTCGGCAATACCGCCTTCCAGCTCAGCCTGATGGGCGCGCAGTAATGCTTCCTGCTCGGCTTCCATCTGCGACACGCTTTGTTGTCTGGCGTTGATCTTGGGCCCCTGACGTGTGCCTACGAACAACGGCAGGTCGAAGGTAAATTGCACCATCACCATATCGCCGAACTGGTTGTCGCGATTGTTGTAGGCAAACTCAACACCCCAGTCGGGGGTCTTCTCGGCGATGGCCTCGTTCAGCTCGGCGCTAGCCTCGCCGACTCGGGCGGAGGCAGCGCGCAACTCAGGGTGTGAGGCAATGCGTTGCTGCAGGTGCGGTGCCACCAGGTTCAGACTGGGAACACCTCCTTGCAAAGGCTGGTCAGCCTCGTTGCCTATCCAGCGGCGCAGCTTGGCACGAGCTACTGCCACATCGCGATTCAGTTCATCTCGCCGATCTTGTAACGCCAAAGCTTCCTGGTCGGCCTGCAACAGCTCGCCAGGCTGAGCACTACCGCCGGCAATCAGCGATTGCACGGTCGAGCGGAGCATCTCGATCTGACGGTCCAGTTGATCGAAGAGGCCAACACTGCGTTCGGCGTAGTACACATCCAGCCAGCTCACTGCCGTCTGGCGCTTGATCTCCAACTGCATGGCACGCTGCTCGGCCTCGGCTCGGCCTACTGAAGCCTCGGCCAACTGGCGCCGAGCCTGACGCTTGTCACTGTTGGGGACTTCCTGCATGAACCCAATGCGGCGCATGGTCATGGAGTCACGATTAAGCGTGTAACGGTCAGGGCCTTCGATCGGCAGGTTGTCGATGCCTAGAATCAGCTTGGGATCGGGCAGGGCGTCTGCGGGCTCGACAGCCTGCTGTGCCGATGCCACCTGCGCCTGGCGCGCGAGGTTCTCAGGGGCACTCTGCTCGGCCAGAGCTTGGGCTCGTTCGAAAGTTAGGGGCTGCGCCTGCGCGGCAAGCCAGGGAGCTGCCCAGAATGCGGCAGCCAACACACCGAGAAAGCCACGGCGTGGAAAAAGGAAAGCGGACATGCTTTCGCCTCCAATGCGATTGATCGAAGTCGCGACTACGAAACGTGACCGCGACGATGCGCCTGACTGTAAGGCGCGGGATGATCACTGCATTAGACGAAACGAGGAGGGCGCCAGAGTCCTGCGGGCTCTCGCTTAATCACCGACTGGGTCAGCAATATCTCGGGGCGTGAGGGGAGAGGGGATATGCTCTTGATCACGGTGGTCTGGAGAAGTCCTCCGGTCTTGCATTCCTGGCCGGGTTTGCAAGGGGACTTCTTGGCCACCCCATCAGACTTGTCCATTTGCTCGCAGCACGGAGCATCGGCCATTGCATGGCCCTGATGATCGGCGCTCTGCATCGGGCAAGGTTGTGCCGGCATGCTGAAAGCCACACCGCCGAAGGTCGGCAGCACGAGGCTAGCAATCATTAGCAGGATCAATCCAATCCGACGCACAGCAATTCACCAGGCGGGGCAATAGGCCGACGATAGCAGATTGCCCCCGAGCCATGAATGCTCCTTTTGACGATAACAGCACTTCGTTGATTTGGATCAAATAGAGTGTCTAGTCTCACAGGGCGAGCTGATTTTGTAGCGGGTGAGATTTCAATCGAGCAAGCGATAGAGTTCAGGCCAAAGAGGATTCTATAATCACTCTATAATTAGCTATAAAGCTCATTAGTGCACAAAATGCAGCGGGATGTGGAACCCTGAGGTGCCGCTGAATGAACGCAACGCAGGGTATCGGCTGGCATGGCAGAGCCTGGATTTCACCCGGGCTGGGCATTTTTCTGGGGCAGGCGGGTAGCCAAGATTGGCATAGCCACATGGCGCATCAAATTACCGTCAGCTTGAACGGCAGCTTGACTGTGAAGTGTACATCCTCGTCGGTGACGGCAAGGGCCATCTGCATCAGGGCAGGGGTGGCCCATCAGATCGAAGCTGACGAAGTGTTGTCGATCTACCTCGACGCGCTGTCCGATGAGGCGCGAGCACTTCCCGATAACATCGGGGAGGGCATCACTCCGATTCAGATGGGCGATACAGCATCGCTGCGAAAATTGCTGAGCAGCTCCGATCCGTCAGCCCAGCAAATTCGGGAAATGGTGCGCCTTGTTCTCAACCTTACGACTCCGCCGGCCTCCGATCCGCGACTGCAGTCGGTCCTCGCTGCGTTAAAAGAGCCGATTAATGGCAGGCAGGCGTTGGCCAAGCGCGTTCATCTGTCGCCTACCCGATTCTCACATTGGTTCGTCGAACAGACCGGTCTGCCGCTGCGCAGCTACCGGAAATGGAATCGCCTGGTCATAGCGCTCCAGCATATCGCCAGCGGCGCCAACCTGACTGCGGCCGCCCACGCTGCCGGCTTCGCTGACGCTGCCCACTTTTCCCGCACCTTCCGCGACCTGTTTGGCCTCGACCCCTCATCTGCCTTGGGTCATGTCAGTCTGAAAGGCTGAATTCAGCTTTTCTGTTCAAGCGCCATCACAGGTGATTGGCACAAAGTGGAGTCATCTCAGGGAGGGCTTCACGATGGGCAATTCACTCAGGTTCATGATCCGCTGGCTCAGCTACCCAACAATCTTTGGCGGGGCCGCAGCTTGGATGATCTGGTTGCTCTACACGGGTATTCCGTATTGGCCCAGCACGCCGATCATTGCCGCCCTAGGGATTCTGCTGGTGGCGCTGCTGGAACGCGTGCAGCCGTTCCGTGACGACTGGTTGGAGGACCACCAGGATACCCTTACTGATATCATCCATATGGTCGTGAACCTGTCCGTGATCCAGATTACGGCGACCGTGCTGGCCCGGCTGGGCGATTGGGTGCCCGCAGAGTTCCGTGTCTTCCCAACAGAGTTACCGCTGTGGGCTCAGCTAGTCATTGTCGCCGCCGTGCTGGACCTTAGCTTGTACGCCATGCACCGCTTCAGCCATCAGGTTCCATGGCTGTGGCGCTTGCATGAGCCACATCATAGCGCTGAGCGGCTCTACTGGATGAACGGCGAGCGCCGGCACCCGTTGCATGCCGCCATCATGGCAGGGCCTGGGCTGCTCGTGCTCTTTGCGATGGGCACTCCTTCTGCACTCGTGGCCACCTGGTTCGGCATCCTGACGGTACATTTGGCCTTCCAGCACTCAAATCTGGACTACTCGTTGGGCTGGCTACGGCGCGTCATCGGCGTTGCAGAAACACACCGCTGGCATCACAAACGCGACTTCGAGGATGCGCAGGTCAATTTTGGTGAGTTCTTGCTGGTGTGGGATCAACTGCTTGGAACCTTCTATGACAGCGCAAGCAAGCCCAGCAGCGCCGAAGTAGGACTGCGTGATCGGGACTATCCGACAGGCTATGTGGGTCAGATTGTCGAGCCGTTCAGAAGTCAGTAGCTTGCTCGGTGTCGCTGGCGACTAGCTGGTTAATGAGGATCGACCGGCATGAGTTCGATCAAGGGTTTCTGAGGAGGCAGATCGATCGCGTTTTGGACTGTGCCAATTGAACGGCCGCCAGTCTCCATTGACCATGTAGCTGTCTGACTCATGCGCCATCCTACTGCCAATGCGAGTGAACCTACCCCTTACGACCGGCCCAACCCAGCTGTTCGGCGGTTTAAGGCAGAATGCTATGAAGCTCTTGCTATCCGAGTGGTTTAACTCGAGGAGCGGCTTCTGGGCCTCCAGGAGCGACCAAAGAAGTAAGCACTCTGCATGATTTCGGTAGCTGTTGAATGTTGTCTCGTTGTCGCTGCGGGTTTTTAGGAAAGCACCTACTGCAGCGTATCCCTCCTTGGCGCGAAGCGCCGCCGGAAACCCTTCCAGGAACGCGCGCACCTCAGGTAGCTCATATCGCAGCTCTGGGGATTTAAACTCGAGCTTCTTGAAACGAGTGAGTACCTCAAAAAGAGGTTGTGGCGCGATCTTCATGACGTTAATCCCGGCTCTGAGCCCTAAGAGCCATAAGGGAATCGGCGTGCGTACCTGAGCGCGACGTGAGTCGTACTGATTCAGGCTAGTTCCGGGTGTCTAGGGGATCAACTGATCGAGAGATGCGTGGCCGAATCGAATGGACGCGCTGGCGAACTGAAGATTAGAAACGGAGAGGCAGGTGAACCAAAGATTCGAAATGGAAAGGTCATCCATGAGCTGAAGATTAGAAATGGGATTATTTCGTGAACCAAAGATTGGAAACGGGAGGGCATGGAGTGAACTGAAGGTTAGAAACGGAGAGCTCACTCCCGTTTCTAATCTGTAGTTACCAGAAATTCGAATCTTTAGTTCAGATCACTAGAATGCATCTAAATCAGCGCTTCTGGATCAGTATAGAGCAATATCCGGGTCTGGTGATTATCGGATATTACAAGCACCTTGACCGCAAGCTGGTCGTTACTTCACTCACGGTAATATCTGCCGTAGGTGTAAGCGATACTCGTAATACGTAGATCTCGCTGCAGTTCGGCGGGCTCGCGGGTTTGAGCAGCACTCCTCGCGCCACTGTCCCTCAAAAACCTGAGGCTAGATCCAAGTAAAACATTCCAATGATCACCACATTCTCCTGAAGAGGTAATAGCCGCATGCACCTGTCTGAGAGCTCCTTGAACAATATCTCGAATTTGACGAACAGAAAGCCCCGGACGCCCATAGCTAGTCTCCAACATGGGTACTCCCTCATCTTGCTCCGGCAACGGCGATAGACCTCGGCTTTTCCGGTAGCGTTTCAGATAGGGCAAGAATTTTGGGTTGACTGCGAGCCTTTGCGACGGCGTGCCTGGAGCATCTAGCACCAGCCACCACTTGCCGTCCTCAAGCACGAAGCAATCCATACTTGGACAGTATTCGCCAGATTTTGCGAGATCCGCAGCTCGCAAGTACATAAAAACCGTCGCCGCCACTATAAAAAGAGCACGCTCGTCTGTCGGATTGACTACTGCGCGGCACTCTAGAATCCGTAATACATGATATAGCTGGTCTGAACTAAGATATCTGCGAACAGGGTAAATCCCACTCTCTGCATTTCCATTGTGCGATCGAGACGCAGTGACAGGATTGAGTGCTGCCGCATCTTCTGCATGGAGAAAATTGTAAAAAGAACTACAGATGCTGTGTATCTGTCGCAAGGTACCCGTAAACGGTCGATAGGAGTCAGCCTCTGTTTGGCTTCGAATATCGAAAGGTCGCCAGCCTTCGTTAAAAGTCCAATTCCCATCATCTTGAATAAATCGGACCGCCGGCGAAGCACCGACCCAATTCGAAGGTGGCTTTTTGCAGAAAGAGAGGAACTGTCCAAATTGATCACGGTTTAACGTCAACGCCGATTTTCCGGCAAAAACCCAGCTCCAAAGAAGCAAGCGCTCAACAAATGTACGGTAATTACCGAAAGTCCCCGGGGCACGGTTATGGCGCGCAAGGAAGCGCAGGCTCCATTTAAAATCCTTCTCGACATCAAGCTCAGTCGAGAAACTCTTGAGGTAGGCCGCAACACAGGGGTAGCGAGCATAATACTGCTCGATGCCCAGGACCATTGACTCGGGACCGGCAAAGAGTGGATGCGGGTCTATGGTGTATGCTGGCATCGGAGACTCCAGCGGCCGGTGGCGAAATCTAGAGTTGCTTTCCGTAACCGTAGCAGAGCATTTCTAGTCTTGTTTTTATTTTTTTTAACCAGTCAAAATTGCTTCAGGAGTCCACTATTTTGACTGTATATCGGCGGGCAACGAAAGGGTCTCCAGGATCCTGCAGCTTCCATATCATTGATTAATCTGTATTTTTTTTGAGCAAGATTTGTCTCTTTTATTGTCAGGAGCCACAGGCTGATGAGTTCATCGGCCTAACCTCTTAATATGTGATTTAACATAATCTACATTATAGGTAATTTCGTATTTTCCTAGCAGGCGCCCAGGGCACCGATTTCAACGCTCAAAATGGCGATTTCTCGAATTCCCCTTTTTCAGTGCGTTTGTTAAACAGCTCATCACGTTGCAAGCACCGTCAAACTGAACGGAAAATTGCCCCCTGAATCATCGTCTCGGAGACCAAGGATGAATTTCGATATAGATCTAAGCGATGTAACCGAGCTTCTTCCAGATGAGGTGCTGTATGCGCTTGATAACGAAGCGCAAAACAACAGAAGTATTGAAGCGCTATGCCGCCAATTGGAGGCAGCACGAACCATGGAAGAACTTCTGCATATGTGTAAGGAGATCCACTGGCTCCTATGCGCGTTCTGGCACGGACGCCGGGAACAATTCGACGAGGCTCGGGACAGGATCTACCACTCCCTGGATGCTACTGCTGCTCGCTTGCGGGTCCAGCATGACTGATACCAACGACAGTCATCTTGTTTCATCGTAAACCCGCATCAGCACCTACTGCTTCTGTAACGCACCTGAGTCACCGGCACCGCGATTTTCTAGAGCCATTCCTCATCAGCGCTTCGCTATCCATAACCGGATACCTGACGCTGCGTTCCACAAACGAATTCGTGCTTCACCACAGGTCCCGGATTTCGTGGCCTGCATCTGCGCCCGCAATTTCCTGATCGCCCGGGCAGCTTTCAACGCGCCGTCTTCGGTCTTTGCCGCCGCCATCCGCTTGCTTGCAAAAATAACCCCACTGTCTACGTTGCAATTACGCAGTCGCCGTAGATAAGCGAAGCCAGCCGGGCATTAGGAAGTGAAGGCTGGCGCTGTTGAGGCATGGACCACGACAGCGATAAGGAAATCAGCCTGAGCAAAGGGATCTTGATGAAGCGCCTGATGAGTCACGTCCTCTCGCGGAGAGGACCGCTGGAACACTTCTGCCTGTCGCTTGCCCTGTTCGCGGGGTTGGTGATCATCAGCTTCCTGCTCTTCGAAGAGCAGATGCAGCACCTGCTGGAAAGCCTCGGCCAGCATCCTGCCGACCCTGTCCGCGCATTCAATCTTGCCGTCCTGCTGGTGGCGCTGCTGGCCCTCGATGTGGTGCTGCCGGTGCCGTCGAGCATGGTGTCGCTGCTGGCAGTGGCCATGCTCGGGGCCGTCGGCGGCTACCTGGTGATCTTCATCGGCCTGTGCCTGGGCTCGCTGCTGGGCTACTGGCTGGGGGCCGGGTATTTCCGCATCGCCTCCGGGCTGCTGGATATCGAGGACTGGCGCAAGGCCGGGCGCCTGGCCAACCGGCTCAACACCCTGTCGCTGATCTGCCTGCGCGGCGTGCCCGTACTGGCGGAAACCTCGGTGCTGGCCGCCGGCATGCAGCGTTACCCGCTGGGCCGTTTCCTGGTCATCACCACCCTGGCCAACGCCGGCCTGGCCCTGGTCTACAGCGCGCTGGGCAGCTACATCGCCGAGGACCAGGCCATGCTCCTGGCGGTGCTGGCCAGCATGTTGCTGCCGGCGCTGTTCCTCGCCGGGCGCGGGCTGCTGGCATGGCGGCGCGAGCGCTCTGCCGCCACAGCGAAACCGGCCCACCTGGAAGGCGCCTTCACCGTCACCTACCGCTACCCGGTGCTGTTCACCGAGCACCTGTTCGCCGTCCATAACGACTGCCTGCAGCAACAGCTGATGGCCAGCGGCAAGCGCCCGGTGACCGTCATGGTCTTCGCCGACGAGGGCCTGCTGCACAGCAACCCGGCCCTGGAGCAGCAGATCACCCGCTACTTCCAATCCCGCGCCGACGACTTGCGCCTGCTGGCCGGGCCGGTGGCGGTGCCAGCCGGCGAAGCCTGCAAGACGCCCGAGGTGCTGCAGCGCCTCTACGGGCAGATGCTCGAACAGGGCCTGGACCGCCACTGCTACGTACTGGCCTTGGGCGGCGGCGCGCTGCTGGATGCCGTGGGCTATGCCTGCGCCACCTTCCACCGTGGTGTGCGGCTGATCCGCATCCCCACCACCGTGCTGGCGCAGAACGACGCCGGCATCGGGGTGAAGAACGGCATCAACGCCTTCGAGCAGAAGAACCTGCTGGGGGCCTTCCAGCCCGCCGATGCGGTAATCAACGACTTCCAGCTGCTGCTCGGCCTGTCCCGCCGCGACCAGTTGGCCGGGCTGGCGGAAGCGGTCAAGGTCGCGGCCATCAAGGACGCCGCGTTCTTCGCCTGGATGGAACACAACGCCGACGCCCTCGCCGCCTTCGCCCACGATCCCAGCCGCCACGCCATCCGCCGCTGCGCCGAGCTGCACCTGGAGCAGATCACCCGGGGCGGCGACCCCTTCGAGCGTGGCAACGGCCGCCCGCTGGACTATGGCCACTGGGCCGCACACAAGCTGGAAAAACTCAGCCGCCATCGCCTGCGCCATGGTGAAGCGGTGGCCGTGGGCATGGCCCTGGATGCGCTGTACGCCAAGGCCCTGGGCCTGCTCGCACCCAGCGAAGCGCAACGCCTGCTGGACCTGCTGACCCGGCTCGGCTTCAACCTGTCGCCCCCGGAACTGACCCTGGCCGATGACCAGGGCAACCTGCGCGTAGTGCAGGGGCTGGAGGATTTCCGCCAGCACCTGGGCGGCGAACTCTCCATCCCCATGCTGGAACGCATCGGCCACGCCGTGGACGTGCACCACATCGACATGCCCAGCATGCAGCAGGCGCTGCGCCAACTGGCCCAGCTGCAGGTCGCCGAGCCCGCCTGGACCGAGGGCTGCGCACGATGAGCCAGCCAACCCCGAGCCTGCAGACCTGGATGACCCTTGGGCGCATTTCCAACCTGCCCACGGTCTGGACCAACGCCCTGGCCGCCGCCTTGCTGGCCAGCAGTGCAAGCGCCCTCGCCCCACCCTCCCCCCTGGCCTGGGCCCTGCTCCTGGCCGCTGCCTCGGCGCTCTACCTGGCCGGCATGCTGCTCAACGACCTGATGGACGCCGACTGGGACAGCCGCCACCACAACCCCCGGCCCATCGCCCTGGGGCTGGTCACCCGGCAACAGGTGGCCCTGGCCAGCGCGGCGCTCCTGCTGCTGGCCGCCGCCGCGCTGCTGGGCCTGAGCCGGCAACTGGAGCACCCCGGCTGGCTGCTGGGCAGTGCTGCGCTGCTGCTGGGGCTGATCGTCGCCTACAACCTGCTGCACAAGCGCCACGCCCACAGCGTCTGGCTCATGGGCGGCTGCCGCGCGGCGCTCTACCTCACCGCCGCCGCCAGCCTGGCTGCACCTCCGGCGCCGCTGTGGCTCTGCGCCCTGCTGCTGGGCACCTACATCAGCGGGCTGACCTACGTGGCCCGGCAGGAACACCTCAACCAGTTGGCCAGCCTCGCCCCCGTGCTGCTCATGCTCAGCCCGCTGGCCCTGGCGGTCTATGCCCAGGGCCTGTGGTTCTGGCCGCTGCTGGGGCTCTGGCTCGGCTGGCTCGGCCTCAGCTACCGCCGCCACCTGGCGAACCCCGAGCGGCGCAACGTGCGGGCCTTCATCGGCGCCGGGCTCACCGCGTTGCCGCTGATCGACGCCATGGTCCTGGCCCTGGCCGGCCAGCCCCTGGGCAGCCTGGCCTGCGTGGGCGTGTTCCTGCTCCTGCCGCGCCTGCAGCAATGGGTGAAGCCGACATGACGACCCCACTCCAACTCGGCACCGACCGCATCGCCGACCTGCGCCAGAGCCTGCTCGATGAACTGAGCGGCGCATCCCTGGACTGGTGGAACCAGGCCCGGGAACGCCTCGCCGCCCAGCCCGACGCCCAGACGCTGATGCTGCTCAGCGGCCCCTGCCGCCGCCATGTCGGCGAAGCGCCCATGCCCGGCCTGCCCTGGACCCGAGCCGGGCTGGCCCGTGCCCTGCTGCTGGCCCAGGCCCTGGAAGCCGACGCCGGGCCGGGCCGCGAAGCCTTGCTGCAACGCTATTTCGATTGGGGCGACGACCAGGAAAAGGCCGCCGCGCTGCGGGCGCTGGACTGGCTGGACGGCCACGGCGCCTGCCTGGAACTGGCCCTGTTCGCCGGGCGCACCAACAGCTGCGAGGTGTTCGCCGCCCTCGCCCTGCATAACCACTACCCCGCCCGCCACTACCCCGAGCGGGCCTTCCACCTGTTGATGCTCAAGGGCGTCGGCATGGATCTGGACCTGCGCAAGGTCGAGGGCCTGGCTCCGCGCCGTGGACCCGCACTCAACCAGCTGGCCCTGGACATGCTGGAGGAACGCCTCGCCGCCGACCGCCCCGCGCCGGCGGGCATCGCCCATCTGCTCGCCTGGCAGCAGCTGGACGCCGAACAGCTGCAACGCCTGGCCGAGCATCAGCGCCAGGGCCACCTGCCGCCCGGCTGGCTGCCCAGTGATTTCCCGTTACGAACCTGACAAAAAAGCAAAAGGACGTCGCCATGCCCACGTATTTCGACCCGCACATCCACATGGTCAGCCGCACCACCGACGACTACCAGAACATGGCCGCCGCCGGCATCACCGGGGTGATCGAGCCGGCCTTCTGGCAAGGCCAGGCGCGCACCAGCCTGGGCAGCTTCGTGGATTACTTCGACACCCTGCTGGGCTGGGAACGCTTCCGCGCCAGCATGTTCGGCATCCACCATTTCTGCACCATCGGCCTGAACCCCAAGGAAGCCAACAACTACGGGCTGGCCAACGAGGTGCTGGACATTCTGCCCCGCTACCTGGTGAAGGACGGCGTGGTCGGCGTCGGCGAAATCGGCTACGACGACATCACCCCGGAAGAAGACCGCTTCCTCGCCCTGCAACTGGAATTGGCCAAGCAGTTCGAGCTGCCGGTCCTGGTGCACACCCCGCACCGCGACAAGATCGGCGGCACCAAGCGCACCCTGGCGGTGATCCGCGAGGTCGGCATCGCCGAAGACCGCGTGCTGATCGACCACCTCAACGAGCTGACCCTGCCCCTGGTGCTGGACAGCGACTGCTGGCGCGGGCACTCCATCTACCCCAACACCAAGATGTCCGAGCAGCGCATGGTCACCCTGCTGCAGCAGTACGGCACCGAGAAGATGGTGGTGAACAGCGCCGCCGACTGGGGCGTGAGCGACCCGCTCAAGGTGCCCAAGACGGGCGAAGCCATGCGCCAGGCGGGCTTCAGCGACGCCCAGGTACAACAGGTGCTGTTCGACAACCCGGTGGACTTCTTCGCCCAGAGCGGCCAGCTGGACAAGGCCGCCGTCGCCACCCTGCTGCCCATCGACCAGCGTCGCCAGTGGCAGGAAAACTCCGCCCTGCGTGGCCAGGAGCCCATAGTGCGATGAGCCCCGCCATGGGATGGACCCCGACCCAGCTCGGCTACTGCGGCAACGTGCACCCGGCCCATGACCTGGCCGCCCTGCGCGCTTCCATCGCCGGCCCCTTCCAGGCCGTGCGCCGCCAGCGCGGGCTGCAGCGCCAGGACAGCGGCCTGTGGATCAGCGCCCAGGCGGCTGCCGAGCTGCAGCAACCCGCCGCCCGTGCCGCCTTCCTCGCGCTGTTGCGTGACAGCGGTCTGCGCCTGACCTCCCTCAACGGCTTTCCCTACGGGCGCTTCCACGGCGACGAAGTGAAGGCCGCGGTCTACCGGCCGGACTGGTCCCAGCCACAGCGCCTGGACTACAGCCTGCAACTGGCCGGGCTGCTGGCTGCCGCGCTGCCCGAGGACTGCGACGAGGGGGTGATCTCCAGCGTGCCCCTGGGCTACGCCGCCGACTGGACGGACGAGCGCCAGGCCCGTGCCGAGGTGCACTTGCTGCAGCTCACCGCGGCCCTTGCCGAGCTGAAGCACGGCACCGGCAAGACCATCCGCCTGTGCCTGGAGATGGAGCCCGATTGCGTGCTGGAACGCACCGACCAGGCCCTGGCCTTCTTCGCCCATTGGCAGGCGCTGGACCCGAACCACGCGCACCTGGCGCTGTGCTTCGACGTCTGCCACCAGGCGGTGCTGTTCGAGGATTGCCACGCGGCCCTGTCACGCCTGCACCAGGCCGGCATCGTCATCGGCAAGATCCAGCTCTCCAACGCCCTGGTGTGCCGCCTGCCCGTTGATGAGCAACACCGCGACGAGGTGCTGGACGTGCTCGCCGGTTTCGCCGAAGGCACCTACCTGCACCAGGTCAAGGCGCGCCATCGCAGCGGCCAGCTGCTGGCCTGGGCAGACCTGCCCGCCGCCCTCCTCGACCCGGCCCTGGCCGGTTGCAGCGAACTGCGCGTGCACTTCCACGTGCCGCTGTTCAGCGAGCGCTTCCAGCTGCCGGAACTGGGCGGCAGCCAGCAGGCCCTGGGCCGGGTCTTCGAATACCTGGCCCAGCACCCGGACTTCCGCCCGGTACTGGAGGTGGAAACCTACAGCTGGATGGTGTTGCCCGAAGTCCTGCGGCCCGGCTCCGAACCCGCCCTGGCCCGGGGTATCGCCGCCGAGCTGGAATGGGTGGAAGCCCAGCTGCAACGGCACGGCGCCCTCGCCGGCGAGCCGCTGCGGGAGGTGCAGCATGCTTGAGCCACGGCCCTTGCTGCTGGTCGACGTGGTCGGCCTCACGCCCTCGCTGCTGGGTGAGAACACCCCGCACATCAACGCCCTGCTCGGCCGTGGCCGCATGGCCTGCATGCAGCCGGTGTTCCCGGCGGTCACCACCACGGTGCAGTCATCCATGCTCACCGGGCTGCCGCCTTCCGGGCACGGCATCGTCGGCAACGGCTGGTACTTCCGCGACCAGGCCGAGGTGCGCTTCTGGCTGCAGCCCAATGCCCTGGTCCAGGGCGAGAAGGTCTGGGAGGTGCTGGCCCGCGAGCTGCCCGGCTTCCGCTGCAGCCAGCTGTTCTGGTGGTACAACATGTACGCCGACGTCAGCGCCTCCATCACCCCGCGCCCCCACTACCCCGCCGACGGGCGCAAGGAATTCGGCCTCTACTCCGCCCCCGATGGCCTGCACCAGGCGATCGAGCAGCGCATCGGCACCTTCCCCTTCCAGCACTTCTGGGGGCCGGCCGCCGGCATCGGCTCCAGCCGCTGGATAGTCGATTGCGCCATGGCCGAGTTCGAGATCAACCGCCCGCACCTGCAACTGGTCTACCTGCCGCACCTGGATTACGACCTGCAGCGCCTGGGCCCCGACCACCCCGGCATCGCCGCCGAGGTGCGCGCCATCGACGCCGAGGTGGGTCGCCTGCTGGCCTTCGCCCAGGAGCGTGGTGCCGCGGTGATGCTGGTGTCCGAGTACGGCATCGAGGCGGTCGAGCGTTCCATTTCCATCAACCGCCTGCTGCGCGCCGATGGCTGGCTGCAGGTGCGCCATTCCCTCGGCTGGGAGCTGCTGGACCCGGGCGCCAGCGCCGCCTTCGCGGTGGCCGACCATCAGGTCGCGCACATCTACTTGCGCCGCGAACAGGATCTGCCAAGGGTGCGCACGCTGCTGGAATGCGAACCGGGCATCGAACGGGTGCTGGACAGTGCGCAGCAGCGCGCCTGGCAGCTGGAACACCCGCGCAGCGGCGACCTGGTGGCGATCGCCGCCCCCGGCCACTGGTTCGACTACCAGTACTGGTTCGATGACGACAAGGCGCCCGACTTCGCCCGCACCGTGGACATCCACCGCAAGCCCGGCTACGACCCGCTGGAGCTGTTCATCGACCCTGCCATCACCCTGCCGAAACTCCGGGTGGCGCGGCGCCTGCTGCGCAAGAAACTGGGGTTCCGCTACTACATGGACTTGATCCCGCTGGACACCCGCCTGGTACGCGGGAGTCACGGCCGCCTTCCCCACAGCGACCAGGACGGCCCGCTGCTCATCACCGATTGCGACTTGCCTTTACCGGACCGGCTGCCGGTCACCGCGGTAAAACAGTTGCTCCTGCAGTACTTCCTGGGGCACCGAACTCTCGACAAGGCCATAGCCAAGGAGACCCCATGCAACGAGCCCTTCCCCTTGCAGTACTGAGCGCCCTGGCCGGATTGGCCCAGGCCCAGAGCCAACCCGCCTTCGACTGCACCGCCTTCTTCGAATACGGAGGCAAGCCCGAAGAGGTGCGCAAGGCATTCGAACAATCCCCCGAGACGATGGCCTGGAACTGGTTCACCTGCCTCAACCAGCCGGAGATCAAGGGCAGCACCGACCGTGTCTGGGAGGGCCTCAAGCCCACCGACCAGGTGTTCCTGCCCGACGGCGGCCAGCCGTTGCCCTATGAACAGCGAGAGCCCACACCGGTGGCGGTGATCAAGGCCGCGCAGGCCATGGGCATGGACACCACGCGCACCTTCCACAACCTCGACAGCATCCAGCAGGTGGATGGCCTGGTCCTGGAAATGGGCGGCAATGTGCCGGCCGAGCAAAGGGGCCAGCCGGTGCGTTTCCAACTGCTGATGGGCAAGGACACCTTCGGCTACATCGTCGACAAGGGGGTCTACAACGTCGACGGCCAGGCCGCGCTCACCGCCAACCTGGCCTTCCCCGCTGCCGCCTGGGAGCTGAAGACCTCATGGATCTGGATCGGCAACGACCAGGCCTTCATGAAGACCCTGGCCAATGACGGCTACTACATCGCCCAGGCCTACTATCTGCAGAACGGCAGCCAGTACCAGGTGGGTTACGCGGCCCTGAGCGGCATGCACGTGATCAACAAGCTCACCCAGGACTGGGCCTGGACCACCTTCGAAAACCGCAACAACAGCAAGTACACCGTCACCAACGACATCCCGCCCAAACCCATGACCAACAGCACCGGGCCCACCAGCGCCGCGCAACCGGTCAACGCCAGCTTCCAGGCGCAGTACCCGGCCCTCGCCCAGTACGAGCTGATCGGCGTGCAACACACCGCCGGCGGCGCGCCCAAGCTGCTGGCCAACTCCCAGCTGGAGTCGGCCTTCCAGAGCCAGTCCTCGTGCCTCGCCTGCCACGACACCGCGGCCTATTCGGCGAAGAAGGGCTACTTCAACTTCGCGTTGCCGCAGCAGGACGGGATCGTCTACCCCACCGAACCGCTGCCGGACTCGGCCTTCGCCGGCTACAACAAACTGGACTTCGTCTGGTCGCTGAAACGCGCCCAGTGGAAACGTCAAGGAGGACAGCAATGAGCGTCTTGAACTTCCCCCGCTTGTACCTCAACGGCCATATGTTCTGGAACCCGCCCACGGCCAACAACAACGACATCTACCCGCTCTACGATGCGGCGAAGATGGACCTGAACTGGCCCTTCCTGGAGAGCTTCGGCATCAACCCCGCCAACGCGCGGGACAAGGTGCTGCCCTGGATGATCACCCCGCTGCCCGAGTCCCAGGTGCCGGAGTACGTGCTGCAGGTGCCCAACAACAGCGCCAACAGCGGCTTGCCGCAGATCCCCGCGGAATGGGACCTGTTCGGCGACAACGCCTGCGGCACCGTGGACTACAACGACATCCGCTCGCTGATCATCGGCGGCGAACTGCAGGCCAACAGCTACATCGAGCAGGACCCCATCGTAGGCAAGGGCTTCCAGTTGCTGGGCAACCCCTTCGGCAGCGACAAGCCCACCCCGGCGCGTTTCGTCGACATCAGCCCCTGGCAGAACACCTTCACCGCGCTGTACTTCGACCGCCTGGTGCTGGGCGACGCCACCTGCGGCCTCACGGCCAAGCGCGCCTACCGCATGCTCGACCGCTTCCTCAACTTCAACTGGGGGGCCGTGCAGGGCCTGAACACGGTCACCACCACCTGGCAGACCTGCTTCCCCCGCGAGAACCTGCAGTGGCAACTGGGCGACTCGGCCCTGCTCAAGGCCCTGCAACAACAGATGGAGGCGCAGAACGCCAAGGGCCTGATGTTCCGCTTCACCACCTACCTGACCTACTACGACCGCAACGGCATCTTCAACGACTACCCGAAGGTGGTGACCCGCACCGGCGGGCCCGGCTGCAACACCTGCGCGACGGATCCCCAGTGCGCTGACTGCCAGCAGTGCCTGAAGGCCCTGGCCGTGCAGCAGCAGGCGCTGCAGGACATGTACCAGAAGGGGCTGGACAACGTTGCCGACATCTTCTTCAACCCGGCCTACAGCCGTACCGCCGGCGTGCTGGGCCTGTGGTTCGCCGATGAGTACCCCACGGCCCCTGCCGGTCGCCGGCTGGAGCCGGTCGGCGACTTCCCGATCCCGGGCGGCAGACCGGGAGCGACTATCCAGTTGGGGGTGATCTCCGCCCAGGCCCAGGGCGACCTGCTGTCCCTGGACCTCGGTACCGGCTTTCCCTTCCAGCCGTTGAAAGCGACCGAGGCGACCGTGCCAGAATGCGAGAAGCTCCAGCTAGGCGATTTCCAGGTCGGCATCCAGCAGAACGGCCAGTTCCAGCCCCTGGCCGACCTCGCCTACGCCCAGTACGCCCAGGCCGCCTTCGACAAGCGCGCAGGCCTGCTGGACCTGCCCGTGAAGGATGCCGTGGCCAGGACCCAGGCCGGCACCCTGGCCCTGCAGACCCAGGGCGCCAGCCCGGTGCTCGCCGCCCAGCAGCAGATGTGGACCGCCGAAGTGATCGAGAGCGGCACCTTCATCGACGTCGGAGACACCCGCACCCTGCAGATCATGGTGCAGTACGACGGCCTGCCCGCACCGACCGGCACCACCCTGTGGGTGGCGGAATACAACAACCCCTACATGCTGACCACCAGCAGTTACTTCCTGGCCTTCAGCAACGACCTGGACTTCGGGCTCATCGCAGACGACCCCGCGAACCGCAACAAGAACGCCACGCTGCTGCCACAGTTCGCCGGCACCCAGGCGCCGGCGAGCCTGGTCAGCGAGGGCGCCGGCCGCAGCCTGCAGCAGGTGCTGCCGGCGAGCGACGCCCCGACGGCCACGGTCAACTACCAGCACGTCAAGGCCACCCCGGCCGGCGTCAGCCTGGCGCCATGCCTGCAGTTCGTCCCGTCCATCCCGCGCACAGGCGCGCTGGATGACGGCACCACGGTGGACTACAGCCTCACGCAGATCACCACCGACGCCAACGGCATCGCCCAGGTGACGGTCAAGGCCATCGCCGCCGGCTTCCCGACCCTGCGCTTCTTCGTCCAGGACGGCCCTGGCGCTGCGCCTGCGGTGCCCTTCAGCTTCGACTACCCGACCGCCTACACCGACTTCCTCGCACCCTTGCGGGTGCTGCCGGACGAGCCCGGGCTGATGGGCGAATTCGTCGCGGCCTGGAACAAGGTGTGCACCCAACAGGATGCGCGGGTGCAGATCTGGGAGGGCTTCATCTACCCACGCATCTTCGAGCCGTTCTATTACCTCTACCCGATCATGGACAAGTACATGCCGCTGAACTCCCTGCAGCGCATCGAGGGCGCCATCGACCAGTTGATCCGGCTGGTCAGCAAGCCCTACCAGGAGGAAAGCACCCTTGCCATGCCCATCACCCGCGACCTGCCGCAGAGCCGGCGCGCGGTGCTGGAACGCTGGGCCAACGAGCTGGTGAAGCTCAACTACCCACCCCGGCCCCTGACCTGAACCGTCGTTTACCTGGAACCCGCAGGCGGGCCGGCACCGCTCGCCCGCCCTGCCCGTTACGAAGGAGTGTTCTCATGAAGAAAGCCCGTTTGCTCGCCTGGCTGCTGCCCCTCGCCTTGCTCAGCCAGCCCCTCCTCGCCGCCGATGACGACGAGGCCGTGTACTTCACCAACGGCGTGCACAACACCCTCGGGTGCGACGCCAGCAACGGCAACTGCATCGCCGAGCGCAAGCCCGGCGAGCCCAGCGATCCGTTCTTCCCCGCCACCTGGATCAGCGACTGGACCATGTTCCGCGTCACCCAGAACTACGAGAAGAACCCGCCGCCCTACAGCAACCCGCCCAGCACCCTCAAGCCCGCCGACTACACCGTATCCAAGGGCACCAGCTACTACGACACCACCTACATCCCCGCCGATGGCGACGGCTACGGCGCGATGATGGAGCACTACGAGAAGTACTGCCTGCCGATCTTCCCGATCAAGGACAACAACTACACCTGCTCCTTCGTCTCCCTGGGCAACAAGGCCTTCTTCCTCACCTACGAGGACCGGCCCAAGGACATGCCCGAGTGCTGCTCCTTCTCGCCCATGAACCACCCGGCGCGCCAGGACTTCGTCCAGCACCTGCCCTACAGCCCGGCGCGCAGCCAGAACCTGGGCGGCAGCGTGCAGGCCTATGCCCTGGACGTGCAGTCACCCCAGGGGCCGATCCTGTTCGGCTACGCCTTCTACAAGGACGCCACCCGCGCCGCCAAGGACCAGCCGCTGTTCCGCCACCCGCAGTCGTTCTACTTCTCCGGCGACGCCAGCGTCGCCAACGCCCCCATCGTCAGCCAGAACTACGTCAACTTCCGCACCGACAAACCGGACCCGGCCAGCACCTGGGACCAGGTGGCCAAGAAGTGCCCGGTGAACCCGCAGCCCTGCCAGCTGTTCGACCCGCCGGCGTCCCAGGACAACGGCGCCGAGGCGCAGTGGAACAAGCTCCAGTCCCGCAAGCCCTGACCGGCAAGGAGAGCCGCCATGAATCAACATTTCCGTCTCACCGGGCTGGCGCTGCTGGCCCTCGCCTGCGCCAGCTGCAACCTGCGCGAGCAATCACCCGCCCCTACCACGCCCGCACCGACCAACGCACAGTGCCAGCCCCCCACCAACGCCCCTGCCGCCACTGCCAGCCAGCAAGCCTTCGATGACTACAGCTGGCGGCTGTTCATCGCCCTCAACTGGCCCGCCATGGCTGGCCAGCGCGGGCAGCCGGATTGCAGCCAGCCACTCGGCGGTACCGGCCCCAGGGTCTGGCAGAGCTACAAGACGGTGAGCGAGATCTTCCTGCCCAACGGTGCCAACCCCGGCCCCTGGAATTCGCCGCTGGGCACGCGCAGCCTCGGCATCATCAACATCGCCGCCCTGAAGAACACCTCGGTGGTGCAGGCCGTGGACCAGGCCGTCGGTGGCTGGCTCATCGACCAGAAGGGCAACCCGACCTACTACGACATCTCCGCCAACCAGGCCTCCTACGACTACATCGTGGCGAACGGCTTCTACAACGCCAACACCGTGTCCAGGGCGCAAAACATCGCCTTCCCGGCCCAGGCCACCGAGGTCAAGGCCGCCTGGCGGGTGCTCACCAGCCAGGACGACGCCAGCCGTTACCTGACCACCCAGGCCCAGGTGGCGCAATTCAATGCCCAAGGCCAGCCCACCGGCAGCACGGCCCCGGCCACCCTGGGGCTGGTGGGGCTGCACATCATCGTCAAGGCGCCGGGCTATCCGCAGTGGATCTGGTCCACCTTCGAGCAGGTGGACAACGTCCCGGGCTCCACGGCCGGCAACGGCACCTACAGCTACTACAACGCCAGCGCGCCGGCGGCCAGCGTCAACCAGTCGCCCTGCAACTGGCAGCAGCAGGGCAGCCAGCTGGTGTGCACGCCCAAGCCCGGCGCCACCTTCCAGACCCCGGACCCGCTCAGCCGCGTCACCCCCATTGCCAGCACCACGGCCGCCGTCAACGGCCTCTACCAGCAGAACCTCGGCAGCAACGTGCTGCGCTACTACCAGTTGGTCACCACCCAGCGCCCGCTGATGCCGGACAACCCCAGCAACCCGCTGGGCCAGCCGACTCCGGCGCTGTCCGCCAACGTCACCATGGAGAGCTACATCCAGCCCAACAGCAGCTGCATGAATTGCCACTCCATGGCCACGCCGGTGCACAGCCCCTACAAATCGGACTTCTCCTACCTGTTCAAATTCGCCAAGGCGCCGGCAACGGCACCCCACAAGGACGAGGAATGACCCCATGAGCATCCTGAACGGACCCCGACTGAACTTCTGGGGCGGCATCCGCACCGACGTGAGCCTGCCCAACAACTCGCCGACCATTCCCATGGGCACCGGCGGCTCGCAGACGCTGAACCTCTTCGACCTGCCCAACTCCCAGGTGGCAGCCGAAGCCGCCAGCTACAGCGACGACCAACTCAACGAACTGATCAACGCCCCCAATGGCGACTACTACACCGCCGGCGGCTGGAATCATTACGGCCAGCACGTGGTGGACATGCAGAACGTGCTGATCAGCTCCCAGGGCACGCCGGGCGCCATCAGCACCACCGGCGACCTGGTGGGGCAACCCGTCTACCTGCTCGGCTCCAAGGACCCGGTGACCAACCAGCCGCCGGTTTCCGGCCCGATGATGGTGGACCTCGACCCCACCAGCGGCATCACCACGCAGATCTACATCGGCGGCCTGCAGATCGGCGGCACCAGCAACCCGCAACTGGTGATCCAGGCCGACGTGGTGGCCAGCAGCTTCGACGTGGCCAAGCGGCTGCTCGTGGGCGAGACCGATGCGCCGGGCTCGTCGCCGCTGTCCGGCACCTTCCAGGTCACCTTCCCGCTGAGCGCCGTCGTCAGCTGGAACCAGAACAGCGCCATGCTCAAGTCCATCATCCAGGCGCCGGGCGCCACCGGCATCGTGGTGCGTTTCGTGATGTTCGAGATGTGCCCTGGCATGACCACGCCCCAGCTGGACGCCGACTACGCCGCCGGCCAGTACACCCCCAACCCCAGCATCGGACGGGTCATCGGCACCCTGGCCCCGGCCTTCGCCGGCGAGCCGCTGATCTGCCCGGTCGGGCGCCAGCTGGTGAACGGCAAGACCGGCGGCACCGGCTACGCGGAGGTGCTCGCCCTCAAGGGCCAGAACCTGCTCAGCCTGGACATGCTCAACCTGATCCCCAAGGCCACCTTCCGCGCTGTGCGCACTGACATCACCAGCCCCATCGGCCCGAACATCGACTACGGCCCGGTGAGCATCAGCGCCGGCGGCACCACCCTGGTCACCCTGCCGTCGAGCAACCCCTACCTGCTGGACTACTACCTCTACGGCGGCATCCTCGACCAGGCCCTCAATGCCACGCAGCTCACCCAGGTGAATGGCTCGCCCCTCAGCCTCTCCGCCCCCAACACCGTCGCCGGCACCAAGCTGGCGGTGAGCGAGATGACCTACCGGCTCTACTGCGACCAGCGCAACCTGTACATGGACGAGTACCCGGAAGGCGTCACCCTCGACCTGCAGGTGCGCTACCTGGGCGGGCCGGTGCCCGCCGCCGGAAGCATCACCCTGGCCGCCTCCTCCCCTGGCAGCTACGAGGATTCGGAGTACTGGGACCTGCTCGACTACCCGGCCACGTTCGCCATCGCCAAGGGCCAGACCAGCGTCCAGATCCCCATCAGCTGCAAGGCCGGCACCACCGCCCAGGCGGGCTATACCAACCTGGAATACTCCCTGGAGGACGGCAGCAGCTTCAGCAACTTCCGCATCTACTCCATCACCGACTTCGGCATCCCTGCCGGCAGTGTTCCCACCTGGGATCAGGTCTACCCGGCCGTGCTGCGCTTCCACTACCTGGCCTTCCCGGCCATGTCGCGGTTCATCCCGCTGAACCAGCAGGACGCCATCTGGAACGCCCGCCAGGCCATCGTCGCGCGCACCGCCGATGCCTATCGCGGCACCACCCTGTACATGCCGGTGGTGCGCTCCATGTCGCCGAGCCAGCGGGCGCTGCTCAAGGCCTACCTCACCAGCACGCCCTGGCAGCCATGAGCAGGAGGCACCCATGACCGTGACCATCCCCCCCTCCCCACAGGAAGACCTGCGCCGTTCCACCGTGGTCGTCGAAGGCCTGCTCAACCCTCGGGGCCTGTGCCTGCAAGCCGACGGCAGCCTGCTGTTGGTGGAAGCCGGCTCGGGCCACCCGGACGCGCCCTTCAGCGGCCGTATCAGCCGCCTGCGCCCTGCACCGGGCAGCCCCGGCGCCTACCTGGCCGCCGAGCTCGTCGCCGAGGGCTACCGCTCCATGAACATGCAGGTGCGCATGCTGCGCGACGAGATCATGGGGCTCTCGGACATCGCCTGCGCCGACGGCCGCTGCCTGGCCAGCCTCACCGACTACGTCGAAGGCTCGCGGGTGCTCGACCTGGCGCAGAACCCGCCCACGGCGGTGTTCCACAGCCGTGGCAACCTCAACGCCCTGTGCTTCCACCCCAGGCGACGCACCTGGCTGTCGGTGAAGCCCGATACCAACCAGGTGGTGGAGTTCGACGACCAGGGTGAACGGGTGGTCGCCCAGATACCCGACATGGACCAGGGCCAGGACGCGGTGCCGGTCACCCTGGTGTACGAGCCCACCACCGGTGCAGTCCTGGTCAGCCTGTTCTCCGGCGAACGCCGGCTGGACCCGACGCGCCAAGGCGTCGACTTCGTCGAACGGGCCGGCCAGGTGATCCGCGTCTGGCCAGAGGACGGGCGCATCCAGCCGCTGATCACCGGCCTGCAACTGCCCACCGGCCTGGCCCTCACGCCGGGCGGCGGGCTGCTGATCCTCGAGCTGTGCCGCTCCCTGCTGCAGCCCCTCGGCCCGGACTGGCAAGGCGAAGCCCGCCACGGCGGCTTCGAGCGCTTCAGCGGCCGCCTGCTGCACTGCGACCTGGCCACCGGCACCACCCGCGTCCTCGCCACCGGCCTGGACACCCCCTCCAACCTCTGCCTGCTGGACGACGCCGTGCTGGTCAGCGAAGGCATGGGCCTCCACGGCCGCCCCCTGCCCCTTCCCGGCGGCGGCACCACCCCGCTGGATGGGCGCATACGGCGGGTGCCGTTGCAGGGGTATCTCTAGAGGCGGATCTCCCGTGGCGGCGTGCCTGTCGCCACGGGATATTTTCGTTACGTAACGCTTTCTTTTTTCCGTTACGTAACTAGAATTGCGCCGTCTCCTCAGGAACGGCCCCATGAACACCCCCGAATCCCGCAAACGCGGCCGCCCCGCCACCGGCAACGCCATGAGCAACGCCGAGCGCCAACGCGCCTACCGCGAGCGCCAGGCAAAAAAACGTAACGCCGAGGCCGTAACGTTAAATGAGCGAGCCCAGAAAACCCTCGAAAGCAGCGAACAGCTGCGCGCCCAGCGCGACCTGGCGCTTCTGGTTCAGGCCCAGGCGGAACAGAAGGCGCGGGAATGGGAGGCCAAGGCCAAGTCATTGCTCAAGCAGTTGCGCGAACTGGAACAGCGCAAGGACGCCCCGCTGGCCTGGTACCAGGACCCGGGCCTGGAGGCGGTCTATGTCCTGGAGTCACGCCTGCGCGAGGAGAAGAACTGGAAACGCGTCGCCTCCATGGGCGCATTCACCCGCAAGGAAGTGGCGGATGAATGGCTGAAATCCATGGTGGCCCACAGCAGCATGATCGAGTACCGGGTGAACCGGATCAGGTTCAAGACCGAATGAGTCAGGCCGCTCTCTTGAGCCGCCAGTAATACGCCAGGCAAGCCGCGATGCAGACGAGCGAGAGGATGCCGAACAGTTGCGAGGGGCGATCCACCGCTGTCGCCACGTCATACAGCGGGTAAGGCAGGCAGGCCAGGAGCAGCCACAGCGCCGACCGGCGTGAGAAGAACAGCAGCGCACCGGCGAGGGTGAGGAGGAGCGCGAAGAGGTAGAGCCCGGCGGCCCCGAACAGGGAGATGCCCCCGGTCCTGAGCAGCTCCCAGATTTCCCCACTGTGCCACAGCAGCACCAGGAACGGGATGGCGCCGGCCGCGATAATCGCCAGGCGCAGCGCAATGGGGTTCTTGCTCGATCCGTCGGCAGTCAGCTCCGCCGGGGAAGCCGATGAAGGGGATTGATAGGGGTTGTCCATGCCAGATGCTCCTTATGAGAGCTGCGAATCTACTGCCCTTCCGCCCAGGCCACCAGCTCGATTCCGATCTTTCGCTGGCCCGGCATCCGTGGCCTGCAGCCCTGCCGCCGCTTCGATAAACCGAACCACGGAACCCCATCCGCAGTCGAAAACCAGGTAGGACCCATTAACGTGCCAACCGTGGCCGAGGTATCGGCGCGGTGCGGCCGTACATAAGGAGACCCACCGATGGTCACTCACTACAAGGTCGCCGGCCACCTCGCCTGCGGTCATCACGGCAACAACCTGGTTTCCACCACTGAACTGGCACGGGTCAAGTGCCGCACCTGCCGCAACACCGAAGTCTTCAAGGAGGCCCGTCGCACCGCGCGCAATGCCGCACGGCGTGCCGCCCGCAAGGCCAAGGCCGAGAACGCCGCCAACGATTGGCGCAGCAGCTGGGAGCAACGCCTCGCTGCCCTGCCCGGCCGCCAGCGTCTGCCCCGCGGTTTTGGCGAGCAAGGCTTCGTCTGACCCGCACGCGGGGCCGCTGTCCTGGCGGCCCTGCCTTCGCTCCGCCCTTCCCTACAGCCTTTTGTCGCAACGTCGCTGGCCTCGCCAATGGCGCCTGGCCGACAATCCCCCGCAGCCCTGAGCCCATGCTTTCCTGGAACTGGAATCCGCGATGCAGAACGCTCACATCGGCCTGGCCATAGTCGGCCTCATCGTCGCCTTCGGCCTGGTGCTGTTCTATTTCGACCACCTGCGCGAGCCCCGCAAGCCGCCACCCGCGGAGGATGAAGCCACCTGAAACGCCAACGGCCCGGATCATCCGGGCCGTTGCGTTATGGAGATGTAGGTAATGTGGGAACGACTGTAGGGGCGACTTCAGTCGCCCAGCGATGCGCAGCATCGCTGCTCTACCCGCACGCCTGGAGCCGACGGGTACGTCTACCCCATGGGTTTCGCTTCGCTCTACGCCATCCTACGAAATACGAAAGCGCATGCGCGTGGCACTGATCAGCTGACCAGCACCACCCCGCCCGGCAGCTCGGTGACCGTGGCGCCGTAGGCGTCGCGGATTAGGGCGGCGACTTCGGCCAGCTGGTCGAGGCGGAAGCGGGCCTGGACCTTGCGCCGGCCGAGTTCCTGGTTGACCAGCAGGATCATCCCCGGGCGGTAGCGATTGATCTCGTCGATCACCGTGGCCAGGGGCGCGTCGTCGAACACCAGCAGTTGTTGGCGCCAGGCCATGACCACCGCCGGGTCGAAGGCGATCGGTTCGCTGCGGCCGCCTGCGTCATAGGTCAGCTGGCGGCCGGGCGGCAGCAACAGGCTGCGCCCGCGCACCTCCACCGCCAGGCTGCCTTCCAGGCAGGTGACGCAGATGGCCTCGCCCACGGCGCGGACGTTGAAGCGTGCACCGGCGGCATCCAGGGTGCCGGCCCCGGCCACCACGCGAATCGGCGCCTTGGCCAGCACTTCCACCTCGCCTTCGAGCAGTTCGATGCCCGCCACGCCGCCGCCCAGGGGGCGCCGGTTGATGCGGGTAAGGGTGTTGAGTTCGAGGGTCAGGCCCTCGGCGAAGTCCACACGACGCTGCTCGCCCACTGCGGTGCTGTAGTCGGCGCCCATGCCGGGAAGCGCGTCCGGCAACCAGGGGCGCGCCATTACCACGGCCAGGGACGCGGCAATGGCGCCACCGAGGAAGGCACGCCGGCCGAAGCGCCGGGGCGGCAGGCTGGCTACCGGAGACGCGGGTTGCTGCAACGCCAGCGCGGCGGGCGCAAGGGCCTGCCACAACGCCCGGGCACGGGTGAAGGCTGCGCTGTGGCGCTCACTTTGCGCGCACCACAAGCGGAAGGCCTCGGCGTCACGGGTGGTGGCGCGGCCGGAGGTGAGGCGGAGCAACCAGGCTCGGGCTTCTTCCTCCAGCCGGGTCTGCCCGGCGGTGCCGGAATCGGGTGCTGTCATGGCGTCGTCGTTCAACCGCAGCTGTTCTCGGGAGTGATCGCGGGGCGCTCGTTCAGCCCCTCGACCCTATGACTGTTTTCCGGCGCCGGGACCGAACCGTTGCACCACTTTTCTTTCCAGGCGTGCTGCGCAATAGCCCAGCGCGGCCTTGAGCTCCTTCTCCACCATGCGCGTGGAGATGCCGAAACGCCGGGAAATCTCCAGGTGCGGCACCTCTT
This sequence comes from Pseudomonas sp. zfem005, assembly GCF_032621735.1. Taxonomy (NCBI): domain Bacteria; kingdom Pseudomonadati; phylum Pseudomonadota; class Gammaproteobacteria; order Pseudomonadales; family Pseudomonadaceae; genus Pseudomonas; species Pseudomonas sp. zfem005. The sequence continues at coordinate 189,041 of NZ_JAVYJE010000004.1, forward strand.
CCATGCGCGCCGCGATAAGGATCTGCCGGCGCCGTGGCGTCAGCTCCGCCAGCGCTGTGACCAGCGCCCGGATCTCGATCTGCCCGCCGACGATCACCGCCGGGTCGAGGTGCTCCTCGGCCAGGTGCAGCAGGTCCTCGACCTCCTCGCCGGTGAGCAGGCGCGCGTCCTGGGCACGGCGGTCGGCGGCGACGTTGAGGGCCATGCGATAGAGGTAGGCGCCAGGCTTCTGCACGCCTTCCGGCTCGTCCATGCGATCCAGGCGAAGGTAGGTTTCGTGGAGCACATCGTTGGCCAGGTCATCCGACCCCAGGCGCCGTCTCAGGCGCGTCCTGAACTCCTCGTAGGAAGCCAGAAACAGCCTGAGCATGGTGCCACGCTCCTTGTTATTCATGCCCCCGCAGCTCCTTCCCACTTGTTGCATTCCATGCTGGCGGCCGCCTCCGGAACCACCAGCACGGTGACCGGCTGGGGCAGGGATGACGGTGGCGCCCTGTCGATCATCAGGCCACGCAGGCTTTCCACCAGTGCCGCATCGCGCCGCAGGTTGCCGGTGGGCCCCAGCAGGCGGCTGTGCTCCACCAGGCCGACGGGGCCTATCCAGAGCTGCAACGCGGCGCGGTAGCCACCGGGCCGGGTCAGTGGTGAACGGCACAAGGCCTTCTCCAACGCGCCCTGCAGGGCCGCCGCGAAGCTGCCCTGTTCCCAGCGCGTCGCCGCGCCGTGGTTGCGCCCCGAGGGCGCCGTCGAAACCTTGGCCGGCAACACGGTGAAGGCCCGGCCTTCGCTGTGCTGGGCCATGAGCCCGGTACCGGTCAGCAGCCTGGCCAAGGCCTGGCGTGCGCCGAGCCGGCCGTTGACCGACGCCGAGCGCCGCCCGCGCGTCAGTTCGCGGTCCACCAGGATGGCCATCCCGGTCAGCTCGCTGAAGCGCTCCAGGGCCTGGGACAGGTCCTGCGCCGGCAGGTCGAACTCCAGCGGGCCTTCTTCGGCCCGGCCCTCACCCGCGGAAACCATGCAGGGCAAAGCCGCCAGGCAGCAGGCTGCGACGAGGAGGACGATCAGCACCGCTGGCGCGAGGCAGCCCCTCGCCACGGCTTCCATTGACATAGGCGGCTTCCGACCCGTACTGCGTGTCGATGCGTTGCTGGCTTGACCCAGGAAGGCAATCCTGAGGTCTGTTCATGTCGATTGTGTGACGGCCCCTGCAAAAAAGACTTCGCAGCGATGACGGCGCTTTTACCGTAGATTTCCCGGCAATGATCCAGCATCTGGAGGCAATCATGCCCGCACGCATCGCCCTCGCCGGCCTCGTTCTCGCCCTTGCGCCGCTGTTGGCCAGCGCCGATGAAGGCACCCCGCAAGGCAGTTGCATCAGCGCCGAAGTGAACGGCTACAAGGCCCTGTCCTATGACTGCCTGAGCCAGCGCCTGGCCAACCCCGAAGGCGCCGAGGCGGCCCGCCGCAACCAGGCCGCCCTGCAGGTGCCCATCGAGCGCCGCCCGGCCAACCAGCTGGGCCTCGCCACGCCGGCCGCTACCGGCGTGCGCATGGGCGCCAACTTCGGCCATTCGGTGCAGCCGCAACGCCCGGCGCCCTGAGCCGCGCCAGGCAACCGCTCTAGCCCGCCACTTTCAGCGCAGCCCGCGTCGCTCCTGCTTATTCGTTTATCGAATTTAAAAAGACAAATTAATTCTTTTTTGTCCGTTCCAGCCCCCTGCCAGAATCGCCTCGCCAGCGGGCAACCCCCCCTCCGGCGAACGGCGGCGCTTCCCACCCGGAAGCGACCGCCCCCGACAGATGAGCGGAGCCCGGCCATGCGCGCCAGGGCCCGCCAAAGGAGCTGGATATTCATGAAGAAGCTGACTGCCCTCACCGCCCTCGCACTCGCCCTTGCCACCCTCTCCGGCCTGGCCCAGGCGGACCGCCTCGATGACATCCGCAAGGCCGGCGTCCTGCGCGTCGCGGCGTTCGACAGCAACCCGCCCTTCGGCTTCGTCGATGGCGAAACCAAGCAACTGGCCGGCCTGGACGTGGACTACGCCCGCGCCATCGCCGACAAGCTCGGGGTCAAGTTGCAGCTGCAACCCACCAACCCGGCCAACCGCGTGCCGCTGCTGGTGGCCAACAAGGTCGACCTGGTGCTGGCCAACTTCACCATCACCCCGGAGCGCGCCGAACAGGTCAACTTCAGCATTCCGTACTTCTCCTCGGGGCAGCAGTTCATCGTCAAGAAAGGCACCCTGAAGAACACCGACGACCTGAACAAATGGCGTGTGGGCGTCGACAAGGGCACGGTCAACGAAGGCGTGCTGCGGGAGAAATTCCCCGGCGCCAAGGTGGTGGCCTATGACGACACCCCCTTCGCCTTCACTGCCCTGCGCAATGGCCAGGTCCAGGCCATCACCCAGGACGGCCCCAAGCTGATCGGCCTGCTGGCCAACGTGCCGGACAAGGACAAGTACGAAGTCCCGCCCTTCACCATCTCCAGCGACCTGATCGGCGTCGGCATCCCCAAGGGTGAAACCGCGCTCACCGAGTACGTCAACCAGACCCTGCAGGAGCTGGAAGACAAGGGCCGCGCCCAGGCCATCTACGACACCTGGTTCGGCCCGGACACCAAGACCCCGCTGGCGCGCCTTTACAAGATCGGCACGGTGCACTGATCGCGCCATGAATCGGTGGGCCCGCGCCTGGAGCCCATCGACCACACCGCACGCCTTCCCTCCCCGATCCCCGCCTATGCGGGGATCACCCATTGAAAGACCTCGACAATGTTCGGCGACCTCCTCGCTCCCCGTTACCTGCATTGGCTGCTGGACGGCTTCCTGCTGACCCTCGGCACCTCGCTGCTGGTCTGCGTCATCGGCACCCTGCTCGGCGCCCTGGTCGCCGTCGGCCGCCAGTTGCCCGGCCGCCTGTCCTGGCTGGCACGCGGCTACCTTTCGGTGCTGCGCAACACACCGCTGCTGGTGCAGCTGTTCTTCTGGTACTTCGGCGTGCCCGCGCTGATGCCGGAGGACCTGGTGTTCTGGCTCAACCTGCCCCATGAGCTGGCGTTGGGCTCGGTCACACTGGCCTGGCCCTCCTTCGAATTCCTCGCCGCGGCACTGGGCCTGTCGCTCTACACCAGCGCCTTCATCGCCGAAGAGCTGCGCGCCGGCATCGCCTCGGTGCGCCCGCAACAGCGTGAAGCGGGCATGGCCCTGGGCCTGCGACCGGGCCAGGTGTGGCGCTACATCGTCCTGCCCCAGGCACTGCACACGGCCCTGCCGCCGCTGTTCGGCCAGTATATGAACGCCCTGAAGAACAGCTCCCTGGCCATGGCCATCGGCCTGGCCGAGCTGTCCTACGCCTCGCGCCAGGTGGAGACGGAAACCTTCAAGACCTTCCAGGCCTTCGGCATCGCCACCCTGCTCTACCTGGGCGCGGCGATCGCCATCGAAGTGGCCGGCACGCTGATCCACCAGCACCGCCGCCATGTGCGCGGGGAGGCCTGAGATGGATTTCTCGGTGATTCTCGACAACCTCGATTACTTCCTGCTCGGCGCCTGGCCCGATGGCCCCCTGGGCGGCGCCGCGCTGACCCTGCTGCTGTCGCTGCTCTCGGGCATCGCCTCGGCGGTGCTGGGCCTGGTCCTGGGCATCGCCCTGGCGGTGCTCGAAGGCCGGCCGCGCCTGGTGCTGCTGGCGGTGCTGGGCTTCTTCCGCGCCATCCCGGTGCTGATGCTGATCTTCTGGAGCTACTTCCTGCTGCCGGTGCTGTTCCAGGTGGATGTGCCGGCGCTGGCGACCGTGGTCTGCGCGTTGTCGCTGATCGGCGGCGCCTACCTGGCGCACTCGGTGTGCGCCGGCATCCAGAGCCTGCCGCCGGGCCAGTGGGATGCCGGTCGCGCCCTGGGCCTGCGCCCCTGGCAGGTGCTGCGGCTGATCATCCTGCCCCAGGCGCTGCCGATCATGCTGCCCTCCTTCCTCAACCAGTGGGTGTCGCTGATCAAGGACAGCTCCCTGGGCTACGTCATCGGCGTCGGCGAGCTGTCCTTCGTCGCCACCCAGGTGAGCAATCGGGTGATGGTGCACCCGACCGAGGTGTTCCTCTTTGTGGCGTTGTTGTATTTCGTGATGTGCGCAGGGCTCGATCTGCTTGCGCAGTGGGCGACGCGTTTGCGGGGATGACGGGGGTACGTCGGAGACGACGATTGATGGGTTTCGCGTAGCTCTATCCATCCTACGAAGAGCGCATCACCTTGAGCCGTAGGATGGGTAGAGCGCGGCGAAACCCATGCGGATAGCGGCCACCGCATCTACGAGAAATGCCGGTTGGCGATGCGTTGCAGGCCGAGGTTATCGCGCAGGGTGCGGCCTTCGTATTCGTGGCGGAACAGGCCCAGGCGCTGCAGCTCGGGGATCACCAGGTCGACAAAGTCCTCCAGCCCGCCGGGCAGGTGGGTGAACAGCAGGTTGAAGCCGTCGGCCGCGCGCTCTTCGTACCAGCAGGCCATTTCCTCGACTATCTGGCTTGGTGTGCCCACCAGCAGGCGATGGCCGCCGGCGCCCAGCGTGCGCAGCAGCTGTGCGGCGGTGGGCTTCTCGCGGCGGATCAGGTCGACCACCAGTTGCTGGCGGCTCTTGTGGCGCTCGGTGAGCGGCAACGGGTCAGGCAACACCACCGGCGCATCCGGCGGCAGGCGTTCCAGGTCGATACCGATGTCCACCAGGAAGGACAGCGCCTTGAGCGCCGCCTCCGGGTCCACCAGGGCCTGCAGTTCCTCGTGCTTTTCCTCGGCCTCGCTGGCCGTGCGCCCCACCACCGGGGCCAGGCCGGGGAACACCTTGAGTTCATCCTCCCCGCGCCCGGCCAGGGCCAGGCGGCGGTGGATGTCGGCATGGAAGGCCTTGCCCTCCTCCAGGGTCTGTTGCGCGGTGAACACCAGCTCGGCGGTGCGTGCCGCCAGGGCGCGGCCGGCCTCGGAGGAGCCGGCCTGGGCGATCACCGGCCAGCCCTGCAGGGGCCGTGGTGCGTTGAGCGGGCCGCGCACGCGGAAGTGCTCGCCTTCGTGTTCAAGCACATGCATGCGCGCCGGCTCCAGCCAGGTGCCGGAGGCCTTGTCCAGGGGGAAGGCGTTGTCCGCCCAGCTGTCCCAGAGCCCGGTGACCACCTCGAAGAACTCCCCGGCGCGCTGGTAACGGTCTGCATGCTCTAGGTGCTCGGCGCGGTTGAAGTTCTCCCCGCCGATCAGCGCCGTCACCAGGTTCCAGCCGGCGCGCCCGCCGGAGAGGTGATCCAGCGAGGCGAACTTGCGGGCGATGTTGTAGGGCTCGTTGTAGCTGGTGTTGGCGGTGGCGATCAGGCCTATGTGTTGAGTCGTCACCGCCAGCGCCGGCAGCAGGGTCAGGGGGTCCCAACGCAAGCTGTAGGCGCTGCTGCGCAACACGCGCGGGTCCAGCTCGCCCACCGCCACGTTGTCGTTGAGGAACAGCGCATCGAAGCGCCCGCGCTCCAGGGTCTGGGCGTAGTGCCGGTAGCGCTCGAAGTTGATCGAGGCGTCGGCGTCCGCCCGGGGGTGCCGCCAGCTGCCGGCATGGGCGCCGGAGCCGGAGAGAAAGGCACCCAGGCGCAGGCGGCCGTCACGCCTTGCCATGGCTGGGCTCCTGCTCGGCAGCCGCCTCGACGGGCGCAGCGGCCTTGGCCCGCAGCAGCACGGCAACGCTGGCCCACACCAGTAGCACGCTGGCGGCGAGGAACAGCATCACCGCCTGGTAGCCCTGAAGGAAGGCACCGTGCACCCAGCCCTGCAGCACCTCGGGGGCCTGCACCAGGTGCTCGCCCAGCAGTGCAGCGCCCTGCTCCGGCGCGACGGCGGCACGGGCCAGCCAGTCGGTATCCGCCGGCACGCCCGTGGCACCGGCCAGCTCGTGGGCGGCGAAGCCGCGGTAGATGCCCACGCCCACCGCCAGGCCGAGGCCGCCGCCGACGTTGTGCAGGGTCATCAGCGAGCCCATGGCCACCGAGCCCACCTGCTGCGGCACCGAGGAAATGCCCAGCACCGTGGACGGCCCGAGGATGCAGGCCCAGCCCAGGCCCATCACGGCGAAGGCGCCGAGCAGGTGCGGCAGTGAGGTGCCTTCGCTGAAGCCGGCCTGAAGCAGCGCGGACAAGGCGAAGAACAGCAGCCCGGCCTGGATCAGCAGCGCCGGGCCCTTGCGGTCCACCAGCCGCCCCACCACCGGCGACAGCAGCGCCACGCCCAGGGTGGTGGGCAGCAGCAGCAGGCCGCTGGCCTGCACGCTCTCGCCACGGATCAGCGACAGGTACAGCGGCATCACGAAGAAGGCCACGCAGTAGAACAGCGCCAGGCCGAAGCTGGCGGTCACCGCGGCGACGAAGCGGCGGTTGGCGAACAGGCGCAGGTCGACGATGGGCGCACGCACCCGCAGCTCCACCGCGACGAAGGCGACGAAGGCCAGCGCGGCCAGGCCGACCAGCCCCAGGGTGGTGGCCGAGGCCCAGCCCCAGGCACCGCCCTGGACGATCACCAGCACCAGGCTCGGCAGGCCCACCAGCAGCAGCGCTGCACCGGCCCAGTCGAGCCGCGCGCCGTCCTGCTCGGCACGGGATTCGTCCGCCGCCAGGGCGATGATCGCCAGGCTGAGCAGCACGAAGGGCACGTTGACCAGGAAGATCCACTGCCAGCCGAAGGCGCTGGTGATCACCCCGCCCAGCACCGGTCCCACGGCGAGGCCGACGCCGTTGACGCCGAACAGCACGCCGAAGGCCTTGCCCTGCTCCTCGCTGGCGAAGGTGGCCGATACGATGGCGCCGGAGGCCGTGTACAGCACCGCACAGGCCAGCCCCTGGGCCACCCGCGCGGCCACCAGGGCGTCGATGCTGGTGGCCAGCCCGGCACCGAGGGAGGCCAGGCCGAATACGGCGAGGCCGATGTTCAGCACCCGCCGGCGGCCATGCAGGTCGGCCAGCCGGCCCACCAGCACCATGGCGCTGGAGAGCGCGAGGATGAAGCCGTTGATCACCCATTGCAGGCTTTCCACCGAAGCACCGAGGTCGGCCTGCAGGGCCGGCAGCGCGGTGTTGACGATGGTGAAATCCACGCAGCCGAGAAAACTGGCGATGCTCACACCGAGCAAGGCCCACCATTTGCGTTGCTGTTGCGCAAAAACGCTCATGGGAACTCCTTCCGTGATTACAGGGGTTGGAGGCCGTCGTCCGTGTGGCGTGGGGCCGTTTTTGGTGCTGGGAATTTGTAGGGGCGAATTCATTCGCCCAGGCAGCCCAGAGGGCTGCGCTTTTTTCGCGGCGCAAGCCGCCCTTTATGAAACGGTCAGATCGCAATCGCACTCCCAGCCCAAGCCGGGTGCACGGCGCCCGGCAGGGTGAAGGGGATCGGGATGCCGCGCTTCTTGAACTTCAGCGGCAGCCAGTGCACGAGGTCCGGTGCGTGGGGCTCGATCAGCAGGCGCCGGGCGGTGGCCATGGCGTTGGTCATCTGCTGGGGGTAGATGACGTAGTCGTAGCCCTCCTCCGCCCAGAGCGGGAGGATGATCGGCACCTCTTCGAGGATGTATTCGCGGCACTGGGCGGCAGCGCGCTCGGTGTCGGCGTCCGGGTCGCGCAATCGGAGGCGCTCGATGAACACGCCGATGGTGGCTTCGATGGCGCCGCGCAGGTCCTCGCTCTCGCGGTACAGCTGGTTCACCTGCTGGCGCAGTTCGGCGTAGCGGTCGGAGGCCAGCTCCTGGTTCCAGCGGCTGATGGTCACCGGCGCTTCCAGGCCGGCCAGGTACTTGCGGTTGCGCGCCAGCCAGGCATCGCCGTCACGGATGGAGGCAGAAAGTGCCTCCCCCGGGGATTTGCCGTGCTTGTTGTGGCGCTGCAGGGTGTCGGCCACCACCACCTTCACCCGGCTGAAGCCGGACTTGTTGATCAGGTGCACGGTGGAGCTGAGCTTCTGCTCCTCGTGGTATTCCTGGCCCACGCTGACGGCCAGCACGCAGTGCTTGCCGGTGAAATCCAGTTCTTCGCCGCCCTTGTTGAAATAGGCCTTGAGGTTGATCGCTTCCACATCGCTCATGTCTTTAGCTCCAGTAGGCAAGGGGCTGGTCGTCGCCGAAATAGCCGATGAATACACCGAGGGTGACCCGGGTGGCGGTGGCCGAGGGGCGCACCGCGTGGATCAGCCGGGGATTGAGGAAGATCAGGTCGCCGGGCTCGGGCTTGATCACCAGGTCCGGCGGCGGCAGCAGGTGGCGCTCGATGCCATAGGCGCGCTCGCCGCGCAGGCGGTCGTACTCGATCTCGTCGGGGTGGATGCCCCAGATCTCCAGCTCGCCGCCGTCTTCGGGTATCTGCAGGTAGATGTTGGTGGAGAGCTGGGTGAGCAGCTTCGGTTCGTGGTCCTGGGGCGCGTTGCGTTCCAGGTTGTCGGTGTGGGGCGTGAGGTCCACGCCATTGCCCTGGAAGCGGGCGATGCCGACGAAGCACTTCTCGCCGTTCACATCCAGCAGCCGCGCGCCCTTGGGCCAGGCCTCGTCGAGCAGCAGGCGCAGCTCGTCGATGGGCGACGCCAGGGGGCTGAACACGCTGCGGATCTTGCGGATGTTGGTGATGGCCTGGGCGTGGTATTCGACCCGGCTGGCCTCGTCGCCAATCTCGATATAGGCCTTGCCCAGGCGCACGAATTCGGTCTGCTCGCTGAAGGCGCCGCGCAGCTCGTGGCGGCTCAGGCGGTCGAGCGCCAGGGCCACGGTATCGGCCGAAGCGAAGCCTTTGATGAGGATGCCGTAAGTGCGGGCGTGGATAACATCTTGTATATGCGCTGCGGTCAATTCTTCGACCGTGGTAATGGTCAGCATGAAGACTCCTTGCGTATCCCTGAAAGTTGTCATTCGGATTAACAGCAGGCGTCCCTGCCTGTTATGTATGCGTGATCGAATGATCACCTGACTTGCATATTCAACAAGCGCCAAAGGCTTGTGAAATATCGATTTTCTCTAACATCCAAACTTTGTTTCTAATTAATACGGGGTTATCTCAAATCAACCAGAACAACTATTAACGCCACGCATGAAGATTATGAAAGTTACAGTTCAAAGTTGCTGTAAACAGCAACTTGAAATGCGTTTGCGGCCAATTTATCGGGCACGGTTGAACTGTCGATCCACCTGGGTTTCGGCTTCGAATCCCGGGCCGATCACGCCCTCGTCCTGGTACAACCGCGCGGTGTCGGCCAGGTCCTTGACCAGGGCCTCGTCCACGTCCACCCGCCGGGGCTGCGAGTAGCGGTTGGAGCGCAGGTGCACCTCCAGTGGCAGGCCGCTCTGCTGCGCCTGGAGCGTCGAGAATTCCTCGACATGGGCATTGGCCCAGTCCCAGGCGCGGCCCACACGCTGGAGGAAGTCCCGCAGTTGCTCGGGCTTGTCGCGGATCGCCGCCGGGTTGGCCACCAGCAACATGTTGCCGGCGAACAGCCCCTCACCACTGACCAGCACCCGCGTGCCGCCCTCCATCTGCACCATGCTGGTGTAGGGGTCCCAGGTGGCCCAGGCATCCGCCTCGCCATTGGCCAGCAGGCTGCGTGACTCACCCGGCTGCAGGAATACGAACTGCGCATCGCGCCCGCTGCGGCCCACCGAACGCAAGGCGGCCAGCGCCAGGTAATGGCCGATGGAGCCCCGCGTGGTGGTGATGCGCTTGCCCACCAGGGACACCGCGTCGGTGAGGGGCGAGCCCTCGGGCACCACGATGGCCACGGCCGTGGGCGTGACCTTCAGGCGCACCACGCCCACCGTCTTCAGCCCGGCACCGGCCGAGGCGGCGAAGACGAAGGGCGCGACGCCCAGGGTGCCGATGTCCACAGCACCGGCACTGAGGGCCTCGGCCGTGGGTGCCGCCGCACCGAAGGAGGCGAACTCGATCGGGTACGGCACCTCGTCCAGCTCGCCGGCGGCCTGCAGCAGCACCTTCAGCGAGTTCTTCTGGCTCGACACCCGCAGCGCCTCGGCGCCCAGCGCGGGGGCAGAACCCAGCGCCAGGCACAGCAGGCCCATCAGCACACGGCCCTTGCCCATCATCAGAACGCCAGGCTCACGCGGCCGTAGTAGTAGCCGCCACCCAGGCCGTAGGGCGAGAACATGCCGTACTCGTAGGTGCCGGCCCAGGGCACGATGCCGATGCTGTCTGGGTATTCGTCGAACAGGTTGTTGGCGCCCAGGGCCACGGTGAGGTTCTGGGTGACGTCGTAGGCGACGTCGATATCGGTGATCCACTTGGCGCTGTAGGTGCGGTCGTTGGCCGGGATGTTCGAGCCTTCGGTGTATTCGCCGTAGCGGGTCAGCGTCAGGTTCAGGGTCCAGTCGTCCACCTTGTAGTTGGTGTTGAGGATCCACTTGTCCTTGGGCGTGGCCTTGGTCAGGTCGGTCTGCTGCTGGCGGTCGAAGAGCACGTAGCCGGCGCCCAGGCTGGAGAGCTCGGACGGCGTCTCGGCGAGGTCGCGGATGGTGGTCTTGTTGTGGTTGTAGGCCAGGCTCCAGCGCACGGTGCCGTACTCGTCCAGCGGCTGGCGGTACTCGGCCACCAGGTCGACGCCCTTGGTGCGGGTGTCGGCAGCGTTGGCGAAGTACTGCCCGGAGAGGTTCGGCGACAGGCCGTTGGCCACCAGGATCGCCGACACCGCGGAGCCGGTGAGCACGCCGGTCTGCAGGATGCGGTCGTCGATGTCGATCAGGTAGAAGTCGGCGGTCAGGCGCAGGCGGTCGGTGGGTTCGGCGGTGAAGCCCAGGCTGTAGTTGCGCGAGGTTTCCGGCTCCAGGGTCTCGGCACCGAGGGCGATGGCTTCCGGCGAGCCGGGGCGCATCTGCTTGGTGCGCGCGGTGGTGGTGGAGCCGCCGCTGCCGAAGATGGTCACCGAGCTGGTGGAGGAGAACACGTTCTGCGCCAGGGACGGCGCGCGGAAGCCGTTGCTCACCGCCGCCCGCACCGCATAGCCGGGGGCGAACTCGTAGCGGGTGGTGAACTTGCCGCTGGTGGTTTCGCCAATGTCCTGGTTGTACTTCTCGTGGCGCAGGGCGAAGGCGGTGTACCACTCCGGCGTGATGTTGAGGCCGAAGTCCACATAGGCGGCGCCGCTGTGGCGGATCATGTCGCCGGCGTCCTCGGGGGTGGTGCCGTTGACCGAGAACAGGCCCGGGTCCGGCCGCGTGCCGGCGGTGGGGCCGCTGGGGATCACGTAGCTGCCGTAGTTGTAGGAGTTGGGTTCACCCTCGGTGAGCTCATACTTCTCCCAGCGGTATTCGATGCCGAAGGAGGTTTCCAGCGGGCTGCTCCAGCCGATGTCCAGGGCGCGGCTGAAGTCCAGGTTGGTGGTCCACTGGTCGAAGATCTCGTCGGTCAGGTGGAAGCGGCGCTGGCTTCGCAGCGGGTCGTTGGAGAGGTTGATGTTGTTGTCGGTGTAGAGCTTGGCCTTGTCGCGGCCGTAGGTGGTGGAGAGGTCCCAGTCCCAGTCGGCGGCCAGGCCCTTGATGCCGCCGAGGAACTGGTAGTCGGTCTCCTCCACTTCGCGGGTGGCCTGGCCGCCCTTGGGGTACGGCGCGTTGGGCAGCCAGTTGGTGGCGGTGATGTCGGTGGGCGCGCGGTGGCCGAGCACTTTCTTGCCGTCGCGGTAGCTCAGGGTGGAGAAGGAGTAGAGCTTGAGGTCCTCGCCCAGGGGCAGCTCCAGGTTGTAGGCGCTGCTGTAGGTGCGGTCGCGGCCCAGGCCGTATTCCTCGCCCCAGCCGTGGCGCTGGGTGATGCGCGGGTCCGGCTGGCCGTTGGCGAGGGTGCCGAAGTTGCCGCGCACGGCGCCGGCGCGGTCGTAGGGTTCCTGCACCTTGGCGTCGAAGGAGAGGTTGAAGAAGCCGCCCTCCCCCAGGCCGAAGCCGAAGTCGGCCGCCTCGTGACCGGTGGTGCCGTCGCTGCTGTAGTACTGGCCGAGGGAGCTGTCCGAGGTGATCCCTTCCGCGTCCTTCTTGAGGATGATGTTGATCACCCCGGCGATGGCGTCGGAGCCGTACTGGGCGGCGGCGCCGTCACGCAGCACTTCGATGCGCTCGATGGCGGCGGTGGGGATCAGGTCCAGGTCCACCGGCACGGCGGCGGTGCCGACCCGGGCGTTGTTGTTGATCATCGCGGTGTTGTGGCGGCGCTTGCCGTTCACCAGGATCAGCACCTGGTCACCGCCCAGGCCGCGCATGCTGATGCCGCGCACCAGGAAGGCGGTGCCACCGCCGTTGATGGTGGGCGCGTTGAAGGACGGCAGCAGGCGCGTGAGCATGTCCTTGAGGCCGTTCTGGCCGCTGGTTTTCAGTTGCTCGCCGGAGATCACGTCCACCGGCGCTGGGCTGTCGGTCACGGTGCGCTGCTGGCTGCCGCGCACGCCGGTCACCACCACCGTGGACAGGGTCGGGTCGCTGGCGGCCACGGCCTCGCCGCCCAGGGCGAGAAGCAGCGCGGCGCTGATCGGGGAAAGCGAGAAGGTCTTGCTGAAGGCGTTACGCATCACGGGACTTCCTGTAGGCGACCGCAACCCGGCCGCATCTGGCTCGTTCAATGGGGAGGGAGTGGGTCAGCGGGCCTTGGCGGCCACCGCCTCGACCTCGATCAGCGCGCCGGGCAACACCAGCCCGGCCACCTGCACCGTGGTGCGGGTCGGCTTCAGCGGCTGCTTCTCGCTGCCGAAGAACTGCCGGAAGCCGCGCTGCAGGCCCTCGAAGTCCATGCGCCCATCGAGCTTCGGGTCGCCCACCAGGTACACCCGCAGTTGCACCACATCACCCAGGTCGAGGCCGCGCGGCGCCAGGGCGGCCTCCACCTTGCGCAGCACGGCGATGGTCTGCGCCTCGGTGTCGCCGGCGGCGCGCAGGTCATCCTTGGCGGCCTTGGGGTCGGCCGGGTCCGGGAGGATGCCGGAGACGAAGGTCAGCGCCGTGCCGGCCGGCAGGGTCGCCGATTGCAGGATCGGCGAGTTGGGATAGGTCGACGGCACCCGCTCGATCTCCGCGGCGTGGCCAGCGGCGGCGAAAAGGACCCCCAACCCCAGAAGGGCGTGTTTGAAAGGCATCGCGAAAGCTCCAAGGTTTTCAACGCCAGCCTCGGAGGTCCGCTACCTGGCAACTAGGTTCTGGTTATGGATGCGGCGCGGCGTGGTTCAGGCCGTTTGCCGGTGTTGCGACGTGCCTTGCGCACGCTCGAAGATATTCCGCACCACGCGCCGGGCAGCGCCGGCGGCGGCCTCCTGCCAGATGCCCACGCCGCTGTGGGCGAGGCCGTCGCTGGTCAGGTGCACGCGGCCCTGGGCCTGGTTGAGCAGGCCGTAGTCCGGCTCCGCCACCTCGTGGCTGATCCAGGGGCCGAGGCTGTGGGGAATGCGGTTCCAGGCGATGGCCAGCGGCTTGCGCAGGTCCTGCCCATGGCCGGGGTGCAGCAGCTCCACGGCCTGGCGCGACAGGGCGATCTGCTCGTCGATGCCCTTGTCGCCGAATTTGCGCGCCACCTCGCCGTTGTTGTACGCGGCGATGAGGATGCCCTCGGCCTGGTTGAAGCCACCGCTGGGGTACCAGAGCCCGGAGGCCTCCTGGTTGAGGAAGGAAAGCCCGCCGTAGATCTGGTAGTCGGTCTCCCAGAAGCGCCGCGACTGCCAGGCCACCTTGTTGGCGTAGCCGAACTGCACAGCCGAGATCGCCTGGCGCACCGGCGCGGTGAAGTTGCTGTCGATCCTGGCCAGCAGCGGCAGCGGCAGCGCGATCACCGCGTAGTCGCTGGTCACCTGCTGCTCGCGGCCGCTGCGGCGGTCGCGGTAGCCGATCTCCACGCGGTCCTCGTGGTTGCGGATGGAGCGCACCTCCGCACCCAGGCGCAGGGACGGCTGCAGGTGGCGCTGGAAGGCCGCCGGGATGCGGTCCATGCCGCCCACCGGCTGGAACATGGTGGGCGAGAACTCCGGGTATTCGTCGATCATCAGCGCGGTGCCCAGGGCCGGATTGAGCAGCGTGCGCAGCGGTAGCGGCTCGTTCTTCTGCGCCAGCTGGTCACCGGCGCCGGGCCAGACCTTGTAGCCGGAGCGCGCCGAGCCGAGGTAGTCGAGCTTCTCCGACAGGTCGCCCCAGGTCTTGAGGAAGCCCAGCAGGTTCTGCCGGTCGGCTGCGTTCAGCTCCTGGTCCAGGGCCTGGCGGTTGACCGCCTTGGCCAGCAGCTCGGCGATGTGGCCACGGCTGTCGTTCACCGCCTGGCGGATCTGCATCGGCGGCGCGGACAGGTCCGGGCGCACCAGTGCGTTGCGGCTGGTGTTCACCAGCACCTCCAGCTCCACGCCCAGCTCGCGGCAGTAGCCGAGCATCAGCTGGTGGTGGCTGGGCAGGCGTGCGGGGCCGGCGTTGAAGTAGAAGCCTTCGTCGAACTCGGCGACCTGGGTGGTGCCGTCGGTGTACTCGACGCGATCGCCCTTGCGCAGCGTCCAGTTGCGCCCGCCGACCCGCTCGCGGGCCTCCAGCAGGGTCACGGCGAAACCGGCCTTGCGCAGCTCATAAGCCGCCACCAGGCCGCCGATGCCGGCGCCGACCACGGTGACGCTGGCGCCCTGCCCCAGGCCGCTGGCCGGCTGCAGTGCCGCGTAATTCTCCTGGCTGGCGCCCAGGGCCGGGCTCATCACCCCGAGCATGCCCATGGCCGCCGTGGCGGCCCGGTAGCACCCCACGGCACCGATACGGGCGATGAGCTGTCGTCTGGTCAAAGGCATTGCAGGCACTCTCCTTGATTCCCTTCCACCGGGCACGGATCGCCCGATGGCGCCCTTCCCTGGCTGCTGCCGGATATCGCATCCGGTTATCAATCAATGCTGTCGAGCTACGAAATAGCTCTATGTGGAGCCATCCTATGGGGCCGAATTTGATAAGAGAAATACATTTTGAGCATATGCAAATATTAAAATGTTTCATGTTTTAAGATTCGCATACTGCACAAAACGCATAATCATCTTGAAACATCATGCCCGCACGCCACAGGGCACGGGCAGCGCGGGGTTGGCTAGGTGGGAGCTGCGGAATGGGATGGCGCCCGTAGGATGGCGTTGAGCGCAGAGATACCCATCAACACCGGCACACGCCTGCAAATTGCAGCATGGGTTTCGCCACGCTCTACCCATCCTACGGGGTCATTCCTGGCACTTCGGAATCCAAATATCTCCCTTACATGAAAGATGAAAAAATCTTTCATGTAAGTAATTGCGCGCCGACGAAAATCGCAGTAATTTGCTCGCCACACCCTTGAGGAGGAATGCAGATGCCTCGCAAGACCACGACGGACAAAGCAGGCAAGAAGACCACCGGAAGCACCGGCAAGTCTTCGGCCGACTACGTCCGGGATATGCGCAACCGGCTCCGCGAAGCGGGACTGGTGAAACGTGAGTTCTGGATCCTTCCCGAGAACGTGAACGCCCTGAAGGGCATCGAGAGAGCTTTACGGCAGCCCTTCCTGGGTGGCCGAGTCAAACTGGAGGACTACATGACCGAGAACAGCAACTGGACCCTCAGCTCGCTGCACAACGCCCTCGCCGAACTGGCCCTGGTGGCGTCTGGCGAGATCCTGCTGAGCGTCATCGACGGCGAGCAGGCCGGGCTCAGGCTGACCATGAGCGAGTACGGCGACCTGCCGATCTACCTGGCAGTCGAGGGTGACCACATCATGGTCGACGCCACCCTGGTGCCGCTTGACCTGGTGGAGGATGCAAAGGAGTTCAACGCACTGGTGCTGCGTACCCGGGACCTGTTCCCGCTGTCCTCGGTCGGCGTCGAGGTTATCGACGGCCAGGAGGTGTACTCCATGTTCGGCGCCCTCAGCGCCGCCTCGTCGCTTACCGTCATCGTCCAGGAAATCTACACCCTGGCGGAAAACGTGATCCGCGCCGTCGAAGCCTTCGAAGACCACTTCAAGGCTTGACCGAATCCATTCAAGGAGAAGTTTTCATGAGTATTTGGAAGAAGATCATCACCGCCGTTCGTGGCGGCGCCTCCGAAGTCGGCGAAGCCATCGTCGACGCCAACGCCATCCGCATCCTCGAGCAGGAAATGCGTGACGCCGACCGCGCGGTGCTGCAGGCCAAGAACGGCCTGGTGGACATCAAGGCCAAGCAGAAACTGTCGCAGCAACGCCTGGAAAGCCTCAACGGCGACGTCGCCAACTGGGAAGCCAAGGCCACCTCGGCCCTGAACAAGGGCGAAGAAGGCCTGGCCCTGGAATGCGCCAACCGCATCGCCGAGATCGAGGCCCAGCGTGACCAGGAGCGCAACCAGTCCGAGCAGTTCGGCAAGCAGGCCGACCTCCTCCACGCCCAGGTCAACAAGGCCGAAGGCCAGCTCAAGAGCCTGAAGCAGCAGATCGAAATGGCCAAGGCCCGCGAAGTGGTGCAAAAAGCCCGCGTCGCCACCGCCGAAGCCACCGGTGGCGCCAACGGCAAGGTCGAGTCCGCCCTGGACAGCCTCAACCGCCTACGCCAGCGCCAGGATGAGCAGGATGCCCGTCTGGCCGCCGCCGAAGAGCTGCAGACCGCTGCCAACGGTGGTGACCTGGAGCGTCGCCTGCAGGAAGCCGGCATCGGCGCCCAGAGCGGCAGCGGTGCCGATGTACTGGCCCGCTTGAAAGCCAAGCAAACCCCGGACGGATCGCAGTAGAATCCGCGCCCGGCAGGCGACCTCGGTCGCCTGCCCACCACCTACCCGCAAATGGAGTTCGGGGAACGCAGATGGAAACAGGCAAGCGACTCAGGGTCATCCTGGCACTGGCGGCGATCATGGCCGTGGTCCAGGTGATCAATACCCTCACCGCCAACAGCCTGGTCCACCATGGCATCCTCCCGCGCACCCTCAGCGGGCTCCAGGGGCTGATCTTCGCGCCCTTCCTGCACGGTTCCTTCGCTCATTTGCTGAGCAACCTGCCACCCTTCATGATCCTCAGCTGGTTGGTGTCCACCGAGGGGCTCGGGCGTTATGTCCGCGTGGCCCTGCTGGTGAGCATCCTCGGCGGCGGCATGGTCTGGCTGTTCGCCCGCAACAGTCTGCACATCGGCGCCAGCGGCCTGATCTTCGGGCTCTGGACCTACCTGTTGGCCCGCGCTTGGTACCAGCGCAGCATCGCCAGCCTGCTGGTCGCCCTGGTGGCCCTCGCCGGCTACAGCGGCCTGGTCTTCGGCTTCATCCCCACCCCGGGGATATCGGTGGAATCGCATATCGCCGGAGCCGTCGCCGGTTGCATCGTCGCCTGGCTGATGCACTCGAAGTCGCTCCTCGAAACCGCCCACTGACCCCGCCCCCCTGAACCACTCGAAAAGGATCAATGGAGTTGATTCCATGTCGCTGATCTTGCTGTTGCGGCACCAAACCTCGGCCTTCTTCCAGCGCTTCGGCTGGGCCGGCATCGGCTCGCTGCTGGCCATCCACTACCTGGCGTCCTACCTGCTCCTGGCGCTGGCCGGTGAGCAGCACCTGCTGCAAGGGCAGGACTTCACCTATTTCTATTTCACCACCGCGACGACCGTGGGCTATGGCGACCTCTCCCCCAAGAGCGCCTTCGGCAAACTCGTCACGGCACTGTGGATCATGCTGGGCGGCATCGCCCTGCTCACTGCGGTCATCGGCAAGGCATCGGCTTCGGTCGGCGAACTCTGGAGAAAGAACATGAAAGGCCTGGGCGACTACTCCAACCTCAAGGGCCACACCGTCCTCATCGGCTGGGAAGGCGAAGCCAGCGAGCGCATCGTCGAGCTGCTGTACCAGGACGAGGCCACGCGGGACGACAGCCTGGTGATCTGCGACGCGCTGATCGAGGAAAACCCTCTGCCCGGGCGCGCCTCCTTCGTCCGTGGTGATTCGCTGGACAACCCCGTGCTGCTGCGCCGCGCCGGCATCGAGAACGCCGAGCGCATCCTTGTGCACACCCGCTCCGACAGCCTGACCCTGGCCATCGTCCTCACCATCAAGGCGATCGGCACGCGCGCCCATGTGGTCGCGCACTTCAACGACTCCGAGCGCGCCGCCCTCGCCCGCCGCTACGCCCCCGAGCTGGAGTGCACCTCCAACATGGCCATCGAGATGCTGGTGCGCGCCTCCCAGGACCCGGGCTCCAGCGCCGTGGTCACCGAGCTGCTGTGCGTCGGCGACGGCGCCACCCAGTTCCGCCATGTACTGCCCGAGGGTTTCAGTGGTACCTGCGGCGAGCTGTACATCCGCCTGCGCCAGGACCACGACGCCACCCTCATCGGCTACCGCGCCTCAGGCTCCAGCCGCTTCGAGATCAACCCCGCCAACGCGCTGGAAATCCGCGGTGGGGAAATCTTCTACATCGCCAGTGAACGCCTAGAGGAGAACGCACTATGAGCAAACTCAAGCGCTGGCTGGGCCTGGAGCCGCCGCTGCCCTCGGCCGACGCGCGCCGCCACCCCAGTGACAGCCGCCCCCTGGGGCTGGCGTCTGGCCGCATGCTCTGCCTGGACCCTTCGCTGGCGACGCTGCTCGAAGGCCAATCCCACGTCACCCTCCCCGGCGACGAGAAGATCTGGGCCGTCGGCACCATCGAGCTCGGCCAGTCCACGCGGATCAAGCGCTACTACCTGGACAATGAGGATTACTTCCTGCAGGTGATCATGAACGGCCCGCAGGACAGCGATATCGAGGCGGTGATCCTGTTCGGTTACCACCAGGTCACCCCCATCGCCAGCCGTGAGGAGCTGCTGCGCCTCGCCGGGCCCAACGCGCGCATCGGCATGCAGGTCTACGAGCTGGAGGGCGAGGAATACGGCCGCCAGTGGGGCAGCGAGGATGGCCAGACCGAACTGGTGCCCTTGCACGAATACGTCGTCAGCCCAGACGCCAGCTACGGCGTCGAGCATCAAAGCATGCTCTACGCCCGCGAGATCGGCTTGCTCAACCGGAGGGAGTTCCTGCTCTTCTCGGTGGAGGAAGACGAAGAAGGTGCCATCGCCCTGACCACCGCCGTGGGCGTGACACTGCAGATCACCGACATCCAAGTTCTCTGACCAAGGAAGATCCACCATGCTCGACGCGCTCCGCATGTCGCTCAACTCCACCGCCGTCATCGGCTTCGTCATCTACATCCTGGTCGCGGCGGCGCTGTTCGCCCTGTTCCAGTTCATCTACACCCGCGTTACGCCGCACCGCGAGTTCGCCCTGATCCGCGAAGGCAACAGCGCGGCCGCCATCGCCCTGGCGGGTTCGCTGATCGGCTTCGCCCTGCCGGCCAGCAACATCATCACCTACAGCGTCAGCGTCCTCGATTTCGTGGTCTGGGTAGTGATCGCCGCCATCGTCCAGCTGCTGGCGTTCTTCGTCACCAGCCTGGTGCTCAAGGACCTGCCCGGCCGCATCGCCCGTGGCGAACATGCCGCCGCCATCTACTCCGGCGCCGTGGCCATCAGCATCGGCCTGCTCAACTCCGCCTGCATGACCCCTTCGACCTGATCACCGGCAGCGCAAGGAGACCTTTATGAGAAAGCGCAATTCCATCCAGCTGGTGCTCGCCGGCAGCCTGCCGCTGGCGTTGGCGGGGTGCAACGACCCGCAGGACACGATGCAGATCACCGCCACCAAGACCTTCAAGAACGTGCAGGCCTGCGTGGCCGACAAGTTCCCGGTCGACGTCTGCTCGGACGCCTACATGACCGCCATGGCCGACCACAAGCTGATCGCCCCCACCTACGACAGCCAGGCCGCATGCGACGCCGACTTCGTGCCCGACTACTGCCAGCCCACCTCGGGCGGCAAGTTCATGCCGCGCCTGGCCGGCTTCGAGCTGTCGATGACCAACGAGGTGTCCCGCAGCACCTACGAACAGGCCGAGCAGCAGGTGGTGCACAGCACCGGCCACAGCGACAACGGCCTGGTCACCGGCATCCTCATCGGCCAGATGCTGGGCAACGGCGGCAACCACTACTACTCCCAGCCGATCTACCGCTACCGCGATGCCCGGGGTAGCTACAGCACCTCCACGCTGTCCCGGCAGATCGAACAGGGCAAGACCTTCAGCCGCTCCAACCAGGCCCGCAACAGCCCGACCTCGACCTACACCCAGCAGACCCTGGGCAAGAGCCTGAGCAGCAAAGCGAGCACCAGCGGCTCGGCGGTGGCCTCCACCATCTCCCGCGGCGGTTTCGGCTCTCAGGCCAACGCCCGCGGCGGCTGGGGTGGCAAGACCGGCGGCTCGGGATTCGGGGGCTAAACACCGCTCATGAAGAAGATCAGCATCGAAGAGCGTCCGGGCTGGCAGGCACAGGTCGAGGGTGAAGGCTTCCTGTTCCACACCATCGACGGCGAACGCTACTGGGACGAGCGCGGCTACTACCTGTTCACCCGTGAGCAGGTGACCCGCGATATCGAACAACCCACCCGCGAGCTGCACGAAATGTGCCTCGACGTGGTCGAACGCGTGGTGGCGAGCGAGGAGCTGCTCACCGGCCTGGCGATACCTCCGGCGTTCTTCGATCTGATCCGCACCTCCTGGCGGGAGGGGCACCCGCACCTCTACGGCCGCATGGACTTCAGCTACGACGGCACGGGCCCGGCCAAGCTGCTGGAGATCAACGCCGACACGCCCACCTCCCTGCTCGAATGCGCCTCGGTTCAATTGCTTTGGCTGGAAGACCAGATACGCCGTGGCGTGCTGCCCGCCGAGGCCGACCAGTTCAACACCCTGGCCGAGGACCTGATCCGCGCGTTCGGCACCTTCGGTAAGGAAATCCCCTTCCACTTTTCCGCCATCTCCGGCTCGGTGGAAGACCGGGGCACCACCGACTTCCTCGCGCAGATGGCGCGCCTGGCCGGCATCGACGCGCGGCACATCGACATCGAGGACATCGGCCTCACCGGCGACGGGCGCTTCGTCGACCTGCAGGGGCAGTGGATTCCCCGCCTGTTCAAGCTGCACGCCTGGGAGCACATCTTCAGCGAGGCCTTCGGCAAAGCCGTGCCGGGGTGCGACACCCAGTTCGTCGAACCGGCCTGGAAGTCCATCATCAGCAACAAGGGCATCCTGCCGCTGCTGTGGAAATTCAACGAAGGCCACCCCAACCTGCTGCCCTCGCAAGTGGACGCCGACCCGCGCGCGCCGGTACCCAAGGGCTGGGTGCGCAAACCCTTCTTCTCCCGCGAGGGCGCCAACATCGAGATCCGCACCCCGCAGGACGAAGTGGTGGTGCAGGACGGCCCCTACACCGATGCCCCCTACATCCTCCAGCAGTTCTCTCCCCTGCCCCGCTTCGGCGACAGCTACACCCTGATCGGCTCCTGGATCGTGGGCGACACCGCCTCCGGCATGGGCATCCGCGAGGACGACAGCCTCATCACCAAGGACACCAGCCGCTTCCTGCCCCATGTGGTGATGGATTGAGTTGCCGAGGCTGGCGCGCTCCCTCGTAGGATGGCGTAGAGCGAAGCGAAACCCATCAGCGACGTCAGCATGGGTTTCGTACCTCTACCCATCCTACGAAGTACGAAGCCCAACATGACCAGGCCCAGGCCTCGCTGCGCTCGGCACCAACCTACGGGCTGAAGCCCGGGCTACCGTCTCGTCACCGGCCGCCTTGAGGGCAGCCGTAGGATGGCGTAGAGCGCAGCGAAACCCATCGGCGACGTTCGTACCTCACGGAGATGCC
The DNA here is from genome assembly GCF_032621735.1 of Pseudomonas sp. zfem005. Taxonomy (NCBI): domain Bacteria; kingdom Pseudomonadati; phylum Pseudomonadota; class Gammaproteobacteria; order Pseudomonadales; family Pseudomonadaceae; genus Pseudomonas; species Pseudomonas sp. zfem005. The sequence goes on from NZ_JAVYJE010000004.1 coordinate 210,748, forward strand.
GCCCGCCCCATCCTAAGGAGCAGTTCCGGCAGCTTCGGCAGCGGCCAGTACTCGCAATAGATTTCCCCCCCAGATGGCAGCGAGGTCCTGCTCGCTGTAACCGGCGACGAGCAGGCGTTTGCTGATGCGTGGCAGGTCGCTGACGTCGCGCAGTCCTTCCACGCCGCCGCCACCGTCCCAGTCGGCGCCGATGCCGACGTGTTGCGGGCCGACCACGTCGAGGATGTGCAGCAGGTGCGCCATGAAGTCGTCCATGCGCGTGGGCGGCAACGGGTAGCGGGCATCGGCCTCGCGGATGCGCCGGGCGAGGTCGGCCACCTGCTCCGGGGAGAGGCTGGCGGCCAGGCGGAACTCGCGGTACAGCGGGCCGAGGGCCTTGTCGCGCTCGGGGTTCGGCGGGCGCGGGACCAGGTCGCTGGGGTAGCTGTTGACCTGCACCACCCCGCCCTTTTCGGCGAGTTTGTGCAGGCGGGCGTCGTCGAGGTTGCGCGGGTGCGGGCCGATGGCGCGGGCGCCGGAGTGGGAGGCGATCACCGGCGCGCGGGACAGCGCCAGCACCTGGTCGAACACCGCGTCGGAGGAATGGGACACATCGATGAGAATCCCCAGCCGGTTGGCCTCCCCCACCAGCTCGCGCCCCACCGGGCTGAGGCCGTGCCATTCCGGCAGCGCGGTGGCCGAGTCGGCGAATGAATTGTTCTGCGCGTGCACCAGGCCGAGCATGCGCAGCCCCAGGCGCTGGTAGGTGGCCAGACGGCCCGGGTCGGCGGCCAGGGGCTCGGCGTTCTCCATGCTGATCAGCACCACGCGGCGCCCCGAGGCGACGATGCCGGGCACCTCATCCGCCCGCGTGGCCAGGGCGAATTCATCGGGCCGCGCGGCGACCATGTCGCGGATGCGGGTGATCACCGCCAGGCCATGTTCGCTGGCCAGGGTGCGCCCTTCCGCCGTACGCGGGCCCTGGGGCGTGAACACGGCGAAGAAGCCGCCATCCAGCCCGCCCTCGCGCATGCGCGGCAGGTCGACCTGGGACAGGTCGTCGGCGTAGCGATGACGCTGGCTGATGTCCCAGCCGGGCCGCGCCAGTTGCATGGGGGTGTCGAGGTGGCTGTCGAGTACCAGCAGCCGCTCGTGCAGCGCACGGACATCGGCCGGCACATCGGCGGCCTGGGCGCTGCCGGTGAGCAGCGCCAGAGCGATCAGTGAGGGTTTGAAGGGCATGGAGCCGGGTCCTTGGCAGTTCTTGTAGGTCGGGTGAAACCCGGCGTGTTGCAGCGGCTCAACCCCAGCTGAAGCTCCGGTCCCACAACGGCGCCACGTCCAGCCGCTGCGGCAGCACGCCAGCTTCGAAGAAGGTGTCGGCCACCTCCTGCTGCGAGCGCACGGCCGCATCGTCCACCGCCTGCAGCACGCGCGGCCCGCTTTGCGCCTTGTACTGGGCGAGGAAGACTTCGCGGGGGATGCCGAGGATCTTCTCGCTCTTGGCCGCCCAGGCCTCCGGGTTGTGCTGCACCCACTGCCAGCTGCGGTATTCGCGCTGGACGTAATCCTCGATGGCGGCGCGCTTGTCCGGGTCGGCGATGGCGCGCTGGTTGGCGGCGATCACGTAGTTGCCGGAGAGGTAGCCCTGTCCCGTGCGCAGCACCCGCGCACCGCTGCGCAGCTCGGCGAGCTGGATGAAGTAGCCGAAGGTCACCCAGACATCCAGGTTGCCGTTCTGGAAGGCGGCGAAACCGTCCTGGGGCGTGAGGGCGAAGGGCTGGATATCGGCCAGGGTCAGGCCCTGCTCCTTCAGCGCGCGCAGCAGCATGTAGTGCGACGAGGTGGAGCGGATGTAGCCCACGCGCTTGCCCGGCAGCTCCGCCAGGGACTGCATGGTCGAGCCCTTGGGCACCACGAAGGCCTGGTTGTTGACGTCGCCGGTGAGCACGGCGATGAGCTTCACCGGCGCCTGGTTCTTGATGCCGAAGATGGGTGGGATCTCGCTCATGGGCGCCAGGTCCAGGGTGCCGCTGATCAGCGCTTCGAAGCCGAGGTTGCCGCCGTTGAACTCGGCGTACTTCACCGCATAGGGCGGGCGCTCGATGCCTGCCTCGTCGAAGAAGGTGGGCGCCGCGCCCTTGTAGGTGGCCACGTTGAGGCCCAGGCCGTTCCAGTCCCGGGCGAAGGCCGTGGGCAGCGTGCAGGCGAGCCCGGCCAGGGCGGAATACTGGAGGAAGTGACGGCGATTCATGGGTGCTCCTTGCAATCAGTCGAGGAAGTCGGGCTCGTCGCGCAACAGGCGGTCCCAGTACGGCTGGAAGCTGAACCAGCCGCCGAATTCGGTGCCCACCTGGCGCGCGGTGTGCTGCGCCACCTCCAGCGGAATGGGGCGCGGCGTGCCGGCGGCCTCGGCCAGCAGCTGGGCGTGGGCGGCGTTGTCCAGGGCGATGAAGCGCCACACCGCCGCCTCCACCGTGCGGCCGACGGTGAGCAGGCCGTGGTTCTGCAGGATCAGCGCGACGTTGCTTGGCCCCAGGGTGGCGGCGATGCGCGCGCCCTCGCTGGCTTCCAGCACCACGCCGGTGAAGTTGTCGAACAGCGCGTGCTTGCCGTGGAAGGCGCAGGCGTCCTGGGTCAGCGGGTCGAGCAGACGCCCGAGGCTGGACCAGGCCTTGCCATACAGCGAATGGGCATGGGCGGCGGCGACCACGTCCGGCCGGGCCTCGTGCAGCGCGGCGTGGATGGCGAAAGCGGCGAGGTTGAGCGCCCCCTGCCCTTCGACGATCTCGCCGTGGGGGTTGACCAGCAGCAGGTCGGAGACGCGGATATGGCCGAAGTAAACGCCCACCGGGTTGACCCAGAAGTGGTCGGGAAACTCCGGGTCGCGCACGGTGATGTGCCCGGCGCCGCCCATGTCGAAGCCGTGGCGGGCGAACAGGCGGAAGGAGCCGGCCAGGCGCTGCTTGCGCAGCAGGCGCTCGGCCTCGACCGTGGGCTGCTGCGGCGGCTCCTGCCAGCGGAATACGGTGTGGCCGTCGCGGGGCAGCGAGTAGGCCGTGGGTTGCGGGGTGCCGGTGAGGCCGGTCAGCCTGGCGGTCATGCGGTTTCTCCTTGAAGGGCCGGCGGGCTCAGTAGCCACGCGTGGCCTGCACCAGGTTCTCCAGCGGTTGCCCGCTGTGGAAACGTTCGAGGTTGCGCGCCAAGAGCGCTGCGAGGTTGCGGTACACCTGCGGCGTGTTGGCCGAGGTGTGGGGGCTCAGCCGTACACGGGGATGGCTGTAGAACGGGTGCCCGGCCGGCAGCGGCTCGGGGTCGGTGACATCGAGGCTGGCGAGGGCCAGGCGCCCGTCGTCCAGGGCTTGCAGCAGCGCAGCCTGGTCCACCAGGGCGCCGCGCGCGACGTTGATCAGGTGCATGCCGGGGCGCGCCGAGGCCAGGGTCTGGCGGTTTACCACCTGGTGCGTCTCGGCGGTGGCGGGCGCGGCCAGCACCAGGTGATCGGCGCGGGCGAAGAGTTCATGGATGTCGGCGGCGCGCTGTACGCCGTCCAGGCCGAAGGGTTGGGGTGAACGGCGCAGGGCGAGCACCTGCATGTCCAGCGCCAGGGCCTTGCGCGCCAGATCCCGGGCGATGCTGCCGAAGCCGTAGAGGCCGAGGGTGCTGCCGGCCAAGGACGCCAGTGGGCGTTGCCGCCAGGCGTCGGCGCTGTCGATCCACAGCTCGGGCAGCTGCTTGGCGGCGGCGAAGATGGCCGCCAGGGCGAACTCGGCGATGCTGCTGGCGGTGGCGCCCCGGGCGCTGGCCACCGGCGGGCCGTCGAACAGCCAGGGCGGGAAGAAGTCCAGCCCCGAGCTCACCAGCTGCACGAAGCCCAGGCCGAAGGGCCAGCCGGGGGGCGGCTCGGCGGCGTTGCGCCAATCGGCGTGGGGCGCGGCGAGCAGCACCTGTATGTCCGCCGGCAGCGTGCTGGGCACCCCACGAGGCAGGTCCAGCACCTCCACGCCCTGCAGGCGCGCGCGCAGCAGGTCGTTGAAGGTGCCGTCCAGTTGGCTGGCGATGCGCGCCCGGCTCATGCCTGCCCGCCCCGGCTGGGCAAGGCGAAGGCGGCGCGACCGGCGGCGCCGAGCACGGCGTCGTTCTGCGGGGTGTGGATGCGGCTGCAGAGCACGTCGCGGTAGTGCCGTTCCAGCGGGTTGCCCCGGGCCAGGGCCGGGTTGCCGATGGCTTCCACGCCCAGCTCCACGGCGGCGATGGCCTGGGTGGTGACCAGGTACTTGACCTGGGTCGCCTCGCTGGCGGGGATGCGCCCTTCGGCGGCGGCATCGAGCAGCACGCGGTTGGACAGCAGCAGCGCGTCGATGCGCCCCACCAGTTCCTGGAAGCGCGGCAGGCTGGAGAGCGGCGCGCCGAGGTTGGCCGGCGTGCGCTCGGCCAGCCAGCCCACCAGCCAGTCCCGGGCGGCGCGGGCGACGCCGTCGTAGATGCTGGAGAGCAGCACGGCGAGCCAGAGCACGCCGCTGGAGTCCAGTTCCGAGGGGCGCGGCTGGCTGGCGGGGAGGATATCCACGGCGTATTCGTCGGGCACCAGGACGTCGTCGAAGACCACGTCGTGGCTGCAGGTGGCGCGCATGCCCAGGTGGTCCCAGGTTTCCTCGATGCGGATGCCCGGCGTGTCGCGGTGCACCAGCCAGGTGCCGACGCGGGGCTCGGCCTCGTCGCTGCGCGCCCAGACCGACAGCCAGGTGAGCCCGGGGATGCCGGTGGAGTAGATCTTGCGCCCGCTGATGCGCCAGCCCTCGGGTACGCGCCGGGCGATGGTGCCCGGCAGGCCGCCACGGGCGGGGGTGCCCAGGTCCGGCTCCACACGCAGGGCGTTGATCAGCGCGCCCTCTTCCACCGCCTCGTGGGCCAGGCGCAGGCGCAGGTGCTCGGGCCAGGCCTGGTTGGCCTGCAGGCGCGCGTGCTGCAGGTATTGCATCACCAGCACCAGGGCGGTGGACGGCTCGCCCCGGGCCACGGCGGCGATCACCCGGCGCGCCTGGGCCAGGCTGGCCTCGCTGCCGCCCAGGCGACGCGGCACGGTGAGGGCGATGAGGCCGTGCTCGTGCAGGCGGCGCAGGTTGGCGTGGGGGAATTCGCCGTGGCGGTCGTAATGGGCGGCGCTGGCGGCGAACTCGTCGCTGAGCTGGGCCAGCAGGTCGGCGAAGGCCGGGGAATCGAGGTCGGGCACGCGGGCCGTCTCCTTGGCGGTTTTCAGGTCGAGGCTCATCGTTGGGCGGTCCGTGCGAGGGTGTGGACGAAGGGGCTGGCCGGCGCTTCGACGCCGAGCAGGGTGAGCAGGTGCTGGCGCAGCTCCTGGAAGCCGCGGCTGGCCACCTCCCGTGGACGCGGCAGGCGCACGGGGATCTGCTCGGCGATGCGCCCGGCCTCCAGCACGACGACGCGATCGGCCAGCAGCACCGCCTCGTCGACGTCGTGGGTGACCAGCAGCACCGAGGGCTGGTGGGTGCGCCACAGCTCGATGATCAGCTGGTGCATGCGGATGCGGGTCAGGGCATCCAGCGCGGCGAAGGGCTCGTCCAGCAGCAGCAACCCCGGCTCGCGCACCAGGGCGCGGGCCAGCGCCACGCGCTGCGCCTCTCCGCCGGACAGGGTGCCGGGCCAGGCGTCGAGGCGGTGGCCCAGCCCCACTTCCTGCAAGGCGGCCAGGGCGCGGGTCTGCGGGTTGGCGCCGCGCAGGCCGAGGGCGACGTTGCGCCAGGCGCGCTTCCAGGGCATCAGCCGGGGCTCCTGGAACACCGCCGCATGGGCCTCGGGCACCTCCAGCGTGCCGCCGTCCACCGCATCCAGCCCGGCCAGGGCGCGCAGCAGGGTGGTCTTGCCCGAGCCGCTGCGCCCCAGCAGGGCGACGAATTCGCCGGCACCCAGCTCCAGGTCGAGGCCGTCGAGCACGGCCTGGCCGGCGAAGCGACGGGTCAGCCCGCGCACGCGCACCGGTGGGCGCAGGCGTTGCAGCGCAACATCCATGGTCAGTTCCTTATGAAGGTGGGGCGCCAGGCCAGGGCCAGGCGTTCGAGCAGGCGCACCAGGGCGTCGATGGACAGGCCCAGCACGCTGTAGACGATGAGGCAGATGACGATCACGTCGGTGCGCATGAAGTCGCGGGCGTCGTTGACCAGGTAGCCGAGGCCGGCGCTGGCGTTGATCTGCTCCACCACCACCAGGCCCAGCCAACTGATGCCGAAGGCGTAGCGCAGGCCGACGAAGAAGGATGGCAAGGCGCCGGGCAGGATGACGTGGACCACCAACTCCAGGCGGCTGAGGCCGAACAGGCGCCCCGCTTCCACCAGCTTGGGGTCGACACCGCGGATGCCGGAGAACAGCGTGAGGTAGACCGGGAAGGTGGTGCCGAGGGCGATCAGGGCGATCTTCGGCGTCTCACCCACGCCGAACCAGAGGATGAACAGCGGCACGATGGCCAGGAACGGCAGCGTGCGCAGCATCTGCACGGGGGAATCGATGATCAGCTCGCCCCGGCGCGACAGGCCGGCCAGCAGGGCCAGCACCGTGCCGAGGGAGACGCCTATGGCCAGCCCGCTGAGGGCGCGCTTGAGGGACACCCAGAGGTGCCCGGCCAGCTCGCCGCTGGCGATCATCTGCCAGAGGGTGTCGCCGATGGCGCTGGGCGCGGCGATGATGCGCGCCGGCAGCAGGCCCGTGCGGGAGGCCAGCTCCCAGAGCAGGAGCAGCACCAGCGGGCTGACCAGGCGCAGGCCGAGGTTGCTCCAGCCCTTCCAGCGCAGGGGCGCCAGCAGGGCCGTCAGTGCGGTGCCCGGGGGCACCAGGGCGTTGCTTCGCCGGGACATTCCTTCTCCTCGCTCGGGGCCTTTCCAATGGTCGGGGGCCGCAGGCGGGAGATTGGATCGAGCCCGCTGCAGCCTGGCTTGACCCACATGCTATCCATCTAAAAAACCGCAGTGAAATTCGATCTGGTTCTAATCTAATATACAAATCGCGCATCTAACCAATACAGTTACATGCAAGATGCTTTGGTTATGAGCCTGCCGCAGCCCCCTCCTCCGCCTGGTGCGCCACGCGCTGGGCCACGGTCTCGCCGAACAGCGCCACCGGCGCCTGCAGGTTGCCGAGGAAGCGCGGGTGGATCAGCCACAGGTCGATCACCGGCTTGAAGTCGCTCACCGGCACCACCTCCAGGCGCTCGCGGTGGCGGCTGTTCTCCAGCAGCGGGCGCGGCACCAGGCCGAAGCCCAGGCCATTGGCGATCAGCCCCAGCTGCAGCTCGGTGCCGAAGGTCTCCAGGTTGATGCGCAGCGACAGCCCCTCGTCGCTCAGGGCGCGTTGCAGGCCGGCGCGGAAGCCGCAGCCATCGGGGTTCAGCACCCAGCCGCGCTGGTAGCAATCGGCGAGCTTGCAGGAGCGCTTGCGCACCTCGCCCTTGGCCGCGACCACCACCAGGTCCATGCGCGCCAGGGAGCGCCCGACGATGCCTTCGGGGAACACCTTGCCCGCCGGGAACAGCGCCGCCACGGCGTCCAGCTCGCCGTTCTCCATCTTGCCCAGCAGGTGGCTGCCCCAGCCGGTGGAGACCTGGGTCTGCAGGTCCGGGTAGAGGGTCTTGAGCTGGCTGAGGGCGTCCAGCAGCACCACGTCGCCCACCGTCTGCGGCACGCCCAGGCGCAGCACGCCGCTGGGGGAGGAATCGCTCAGCACCAGTTCGCGCAGGGCGTCCATCTCGCGCAGCACCGAGCGGCACTGCTCGTACACGCGCATGCCCATGGGCGTGGGCTTCAGCGGCTTGGTGTTGCGGTCCAGCAGGCTGACGCCGAGGGCCTCCTCGAAGTTCTGCACGCGCCGGGTGATGGCCGGCTGGGTGAGCTGCAGGGACTCCGCCGCCTGGCTGATCGACTGGCTGCGGATGACGGCCACGAATGCATCGATATCATCTATCTTCATTCTTTATTCGCATAATAAATAGCTGGAAGAATACGCAAGAAGAATAATATCTTTTGCCCCGGTACGGTAGCGGTTACCGCTGCGCACTCACGGACATCGAGGGAACCATGTCTCAAACGCCCAACCTCGGACGGCTACGCGGCTTCATCGTCGACCTCGCCGACCTCCTCGCCCAGGCACCGGACGAGCCACGGATACTCGACCAGGGCGCCGCGCTGCTGCGTGACCTGGTGAGCACCGACGACTGGCTGCCGGACGCCTACGCCCAGCCCAGCCCGGAGCGCTACCAGCAGTACCTGCTGCACGCCGACTCGCGCCAGGCCTTCTCCATCGTCAGCTTCGTCTGGGGGCCCGGCCAATCGACCCCGGTGCACGACCACCGCACCTGGGGGCTGATCGGCATGCTGCGCGGCGCCGAACTCAGCCAGGGCTTCGCCCGCAACGCCGATGGCAGCCTGCGGCCCCAGGGCGCGGCCGAATCCCTGCAGCCTGGCGATGTGGTCGCCGTGTCGCCCCGGGTGGGCGATATCCACCAGGTGCGCAACGCCTTCGAGAACCGCACCTCCATCAGCATCCACGTGTACGGCGCCAACATCGGTGCGGTGCGCCGCGCCGTCTATGCCGAGGGCGGCGTCGAGAAGCCCTTCATCTCCGGTTATTCCAACCTCCACCTGCCCAATATCTGGGACCTGTCGAAAGAGAGCCTGGCGCCATGAGCCGTATCCCCCTTCGCCGTTTTGCCGACATCCGCTCCGCCCTCCTCGCCCACGAGGAAGTCGCCCTCATCGACCTGCGCGAGGAGGCCCCCTTCGCCGAGGCGCACCCGCTGTTCGCGGCCAATATCCCGCTCTCCAAGCTGGAGCTGGAAGTGCTCGACCGCGTACCCCGCCGCGACACCGCCGTGACCCTCTACGACGACGGTGAAGGCCTGGCCCAGCGCGCCGCCGAGCGCCTGCTGCAACTGGGCTACAGCGACGTGGCCCTGCTGGAAGGCGGCCTCGCCGGCTGGCGCGAGGCCGGCGGCGAGCTGTTCCGCGACGTCAACGTGCCCAGCAAAGCCTTCGGCGAACTGGTGGAAAGCCAGCGCCACACGCCCTCCCTCGCCGCCGAAGAGGTAAAGGCACTGTTGGATGCCAAGGCCGACGTGGTGGTGCTCGATGCCCGGCGCTTCGACGAGTACCAGACCATGAACATCCCCGGCTCCATCAGCGTGCCCGGCGCCGAACTGGTGCTGCGCGTGCGCGAACTGGCGCCGGACCCGAGCACCCGGGTGATCGTCAACTGCGCCGGGCGCACCCGCAGCATCATCGGCACCCAATCCCTGGTGAACGCCGGCATCCCCAACCCGGTGGCCGCCCTGCGCAACGGCACCATCGGCTGGACCCTGGCTGGGCAGACGCTGGAGCACGGCCAGCAACGGCGCTTCGCCGAGGTCGGCCAGCAGACCCGCGAGCAGGCCGCGCAGAACGCCCGCGCCGTGGCTGACAAGGCCGGCGTGCGCCGCGCCAGTCTCGCGCAGCTAAGCGAATGGCGCACCGAGGCTGGCCGCACCACCTACCTGTTCGACGTGCGCACCGAAGAGGAATACCGCGCCGGCCACCTGCCCGGCGCCCGCTGGGTCGCCGGCGGCCAGCTGGTGCAGGAGACCGACCACTACGCCAGCGTGCGCGGCGCCCGCATCGTCCTCGCCGACGACGACGGCACCCGCGCCAACATGACCGGCTCCTGGCTGGCACAACTGGGTTGGGAGGTGCATGTGCTCGATGGACTCACGGCAGCGGACTTCAGCGAGAGCGGCGCCTGGCGCCCCACCCTGCCCGCCCTGCCCCAGGTCGAAGCCATCGCCCCGCAAACCCTGGCCAGCTGGCTGGAGCAAGGCGACACGGCAGTGCTCGACTTCACCACCAGCGCCAACCACGTCAAACGCCACATCCCCGGCGCCCGCTGGGTGCTGCGCGCCCAACTGCGCGAAGCCCTCGCCACTGCACCCCAGGCCGAACGCTACGTACTCACCTGCGGCAGCGGCCTGCTGGCCCGCTTCGCCGTGGACGAAGTGGCCGCCCTCACCGGTAAACCCGCCTTCCTGCTCGACGGCGGCAACACCGCCTGGGCCGACGCCGGCCTGCCGGTGGAAGCCGGCGAAAACGGCCTGCTGTCACCGCGCATCGACCGCTACCGCCGCCCGTACGAAGGCACCGATAACCCGCGCGAGGCCATGCAGGCGTATCTGGATTGGGAGTTTGGGTTGGTGGAGCAGTTGGGGCGGGATGGGACGAGTGGGTTCTTTGTGGTTTGAGATGCAAGTCTCCGGAGTGGGCACTTGTGAGTGCCATGCGCGCGATTACCGCGCGATACAAGCCCTTCACGATCGAAGCAGCTTACGAGCTACAGCAAACGGAAAGGACACTTGGAATATGGACTCACCTGCTCACTGAAGACTTCGATTCAGAGACTCTCATTTGAACTTGGGAAACCACGTCCCTAGGGCGTGGTCATGAGTCATCGGCTCTGCCTGTGGCGAGAGGATGAGCTCGTGCCGTAGGGTGTGCCGTGCGCACCGCCGCTCTGTGCTGCCGGCGAGTCCCAGGTGCGCACGGCACACCCTACATCCAGAGTGAGCGGCGACTGCATGCTCCAAGGCCCGGCTGCGCCCCATCTACGCCCTAAGAAGTTGGCTGTTGTCTACGAATTCGCCCTGTCAAAGCGGCTTTTCTGTATACGTGCAATGAATAAAACCAAAAACGAAGTGAGCCATACATAGTGGGCGGGGTAATGAAGCGTTCCGGCACCAATTTTATGCAGTGCAAACATGCTATGGCCGGTTACGTAAATATTCACAAACAGAGCCGCAGCGACCAGAATTACCCCCGTCATTTCACGGTACTTTGATTGATCGGAGAACGTATGCCCTATCTCCCTGAAAAATATGAAGTTTGAGAACGCGCTGAGAGAGTGCATGGGATATGCAAGTATCCCTATCACCCCAAAGAAAAGAGACGAATAAAATATTTCAATACCAGTCACAATTTCTCCATTGGATGTTTTGGTTGCCGGCAGCATCAAGCTGATAAGCCAAAGAACTACAGCAGTTCTTTGCAACCTCAGGTGCATAGGGCCATCAGGCGCTACAAACGACGAGATGCCCCTTATTGCTTTTGATGCATGACACTCCATGTTCATATTTAGCACCTTGAAAGATTGAATATATAGAGATGACCAACAATAAGAACAGCGACTTACGCCCCACAATCTGACAAGTGCGACACATGATCTTCCTCTACCTGATACCGCATGGCACGTATTCACGCGATTACATCTTAGTCGTCGCGGCGCATAACCTCTTCTGCCCCCACCTTCAACGCCGTGATCCCCTCCCGAGGCGGCAAGTTGCTCGGCACATTCACATCCCAGGCAAGACCAAGGCGCTGGAGCAGTTGGATGAAGTGCCAGCCCAGGTCGATCTGGCCGGGGTAAAGCCCATGTCGCGCTGACGCCGGGAAGGCATGGTGGTTGTTGTGCCAGCTCTCGCCAAAGGTGGGGATGGCGGCAATGGGCACGTCATGGGCCTGCACGCCGGCGCCATCCACCTCCCAAGTCTGGGGGCCCCGAGTGTGGGCGAAGTAGGAGATGAACCAGTGCATGGTGGTGCAGGCCGCCACCCGGACCGACACGCCCCACACCAGCCACGGCATGCCACCGATGAAGTAAAGGGCGATGCCGATGGGGAGTTGCTGGAGCATCCAGGTCTTTTCCAGGAACTGGTAGAAGCGATCGTTGGCGATCTCCGGGCCCGGGTTGAAGCCCGGCGGATGATCGAGCACGAACTTGCAGTGCAGGTTGTACCAGGCGTCCTTGAGCAGGCCCTGGCGGTGGGCGAGGTAGTCGTGGCAGGCCGGCTGCCGCTGGGACCAATCACGGGTGTCATGGGTGCGGATGGTCCAGAACGGGCCGCCGATGCCAACGATAGTGCCCATCCACACGAGGAAGCGTTCCGTGGCCTTCGTGCACTTGAAGCTGCGGTGAATCAGCCGCCGATGAAACCCCACCGAATGCCCCGCACACAGGGTCGCCGCACTGAGCGTGAGGAAGACCAGCAAAGCACCCCAGCTGAAATAGAGCGGCGCCAGCACAAGGGCGCTGGTGAAGATGAAGCTGTTCCAGAGCGACCGCCATGTGTCCCAGACGATGGTGCCCGTCAGCGGGCTGGCCCCATTGTCCAGCACCAGGGAGTTGACCTTGAACGCGCCGGAGGCAGCACCTGCGTGAGTGGACATCAGAAGAACTCCGATAGGACAAAGGCGATACCCAGCAGCGGCAACGCGATCACGCTTGCCGAGCAGGCAACCAGGGCCAGGTATTCGAGGTAATGCCGGGGCGTCGCGGCTACGGGAGCGGAAGGCAGTATCTCGGCGCGGACGTCCGCCACCCGCCTCTCGAGCAATTCCGGATAGGCGTACCCCTGGTACAGCGTCCGGCTGTGCTTGCCGCGCACGAAGGCCGAGAAGCTGCGCCTGGGTACGACACAGGCCCCCATGCTCACCAATGGCAGGCAGAACAGTGTGCTGAGTGGGTTGGGGTAACGGCCTGCGGCGAATTCCCAGGCAGCCATCTCGAACTCGCCGGTTGGCCGGAATGGATAGCCGGTGAGGACGTGGTGGATGTCATGGAGTGGCAGTGCCCGCCGGCGCCACTCGAAATTCGGCAGATAAATCTTGAGGTCGCGGCAGCCCACGGGTGACCAGCGCTTGGCACTGACGCCACCGTCGACTGGGAAGCCATGGCGGGTATAGAACTGGGCGATGGCTTCTTTCAACGAAGCATTCGGATCGACTTCCATATCACCTGACTCCTTTCAGGTTCGCCGTGTCTTGCGGGCTTCGTGGGCACGAAGCTTGTGCCGTCGGCTGCGCCATTCTTGATGCAGCGGGCGTATGGATCAACTGGGGACAGAAGAAATTTCAGTGTCGATTTGGGTAGGAAGCTGAAGCAGGCTCCCGCCTAGTGCCTGCTTCATGGAGCGACTCGATCAATGAGCGCTCTGCGACGTGAATCCTTGCCGTATCGCCTGCTCCGTTTGCTGTCTCAAGCCTCTTTCCCATACGGACTAGGCAGATCGTTGCGTTCGAGCAGGTACTCCATCGAGTTGTTGATCGCCCACACCATCAGCGCATCCAGCGTCATATCGAGGGGCTGCCCCTTCAGCAGCGGTTCGAGCCGCTGCACGGTGCCGGGATAGTCTTCGGTGTGGAAGCGGAACCGCCCGTAGTTGCCGTGGCGGTCCACCAGGAGATAGGTGCAGTAGTGGTCATCGTCTGACCAGCGCCCGAAGCAGAAGTAGTTGGCGCTCAGGTGCGCGATCTGTTCTTCCGTCAACTCTTCCCTGGCGAAGTACTCGCCGAAGTTCCACGCAATCGCCGGGCAGAACGCGTGCAGGCACGGGTAGGAGGTCGAGGTCGAACGCCCGTAGATCTCGAGGATGCGGCGGTCGCCCCAGCGGCCGCGATCCGCAATGACGTCGTAGATGGCGAAGCGCTTCCTGAACAGCGCCTTCAGCTCCTCCGGCATCGCGAACGCATGCTGCGTCTCGGCGCTCAGCAGGTCCTCGTCGGATACAGCGCCCGACCACTCGAACAACGTGCCGTCCTGGAAGTACTCGTCGAAGTACAGCTCATAGGTTTCCCCCTCCTCGTCGTAGAACGCATGCAGGCTCAGGCAGAACGACTCGAAACGGTTCAGGGCCTCAGGCCAGGTTTCGCCCGCCCCGCCACGGAGATGCTCGCCGTAGCTGTTTTCACCAGCGGGTTGGGGCTGGATGCCGAGGATGCCTTTGATTTTCTTGAACACGATGGGGGCCTGATGAGGGTTCTGGAGGATGCGAGGACATTAGATTAAAAGGGCTTTATCTGGATGGGCGTGGTTATCGAAACGCGTATCGGGTGACAAGAACCTTGCCGTTCCAGGGCACAAGCCTTTCGAGTCAACTGCGATGGAAGAAGCGGCGCTTCGCTGATCACGAAGGCCCACTCCATGTCAATTTCTAGCGGCAGTCCTGCCTATCCATTTCAAACCTATTGAGCAACCGACCATTTTCTGCGGAATAAACATATCGAAGCGTTAACCCCCTGCTCAACGGTGAGTTCTCACCTTTCTGATCAGCGCATTGTTGTTCAACCACGGAAGCACGCATTGCGCTGAAATCGATTTCCTTCTCGTAGGACTCGAAATCAAGGAGTGTCATATCGAGTGCAATCACGTAGTCGTCAGTGAACGTGGCCTTAGTCAGCACGGTGATTTCATCGAGCTGTATTGGCGTCTTCGCGTTGATTTTCTCGACTTCTGCCCTCGCCTGCTCGGCCAGCGACGCTGACTGATACGGCGCTGGCCCGATGCCCACTATCCATCTTCCTATTGCGCCAACCGCGATGGCTATCAGGATGACATACCGCCATTTGAGAGGCTTTCTTGTGTTCGCACTCGGTGCTTCATGCTTTTGCTCGGCGACCAAATCTTCGCTGAAGTCAGTCGCCAGTATGGTGCGGGCCTGTTCAACGCAGGCTTCTGGCACCTGCAGTCGCACGCCGCCCATGGCGTTGGAGTAGAGCCAGTCCGCGGTGATGGTGTGCTCATCGGCGACAAACGCGGGAATGCCTTCGGATTCCAGTTTGGCGCGGGCGACGTGCGCTTCGATGGCTAATGAATAACGAGCGATGGTGATCATTACGTCCCTGTCTTATCGAGGCCGAAAGGCGGTGTTTTCAGTGGGGCGCCTACGCCCCTGTTGCGCTCGGCGCACCGTTGAGGAGCACGTATGCCCCCTGCTTCGCCACCGCTGCCAACGATGCGTTTTTTCTACCCTTGGACGCAAGTCGTCCGGCATTCGGCTCGGCATTGATCATGCGCGGCGCACAACCACCACCTGACAAAAAGGGGCTGCAATAGCAGCTGTTGCCTTAACTGCCAATGGTGAGGTCTGGAGCGAACCTCCAAAGCGTCGTCCACAGGACTCCTCGTCCTCCTCTTGCTCTAAATCCTCCCCCTCCCTATCCTCCCACCGCCACGGTCAATCCCGTGGTCGGGTTTGACAGCCCGCATACGTTGGCGCGATTGCGCCGCAGGGTGCATGCGAAAAACGGCGAATGTTTTTTGCAGGCATCAGCACGCATGCAGTTTTTATAACTGCTCTGCTTTATGGCAGGTCGCGCGGGGAGGTCCTCGTGGCCTGCCGGTTCCAACGTACCGGTCTGTCAACCCCGCGTGCCCTGTCACCCTTCGATTGACAGCGAATGGCGACAGCTACCTGACCTTACGTTGGAGCTGCACCATGCATGACGCATCCACCCCCATCACCTTTCAACGCCACTGCCATCAACTGCGCGCGGTGATGATCGACAACCGCCCCTGGTTCGTCGCCATCGATTTCGCTCTGATGATCGCCGCTGCTCGCCCCTATCGACTGACCAAGCGCCTGTATCCCCACCAGCACCGTTTCGCGACGCTGCGTTTTGCCAGTGGCCACTGCGAAGAGCTGGAGTTGATCAGCGAGGCCGGGCTTTACCGGGCGCTGTATCGCTTCGGGCATCCGGAGCATTGCGCGTTGAGCCAGTGGATAAGCGATGAGGTGATCCCTGCGCTGCACGATTACCACCGCGAGGCCGATGCCAGCCCACGGCGCATCCTGATGACCTGGGCCAATCAGCGCGTGGCGGCCCTGCGTTGGCAGGGGGAGCTGTGGATCGCGCGGAGGGACCTGCCGCGCTTTATGGCGGCGCACGATGACCCGGCGCTGAGTGATGGACCTAGCTGGAAGCGGTTCTTCTAGGGCAGCAGCGAGTACGCCGCATGGAGGTGCGGCGTTTCCGGCCCCGGCGGCGCCCGCTGGCCGGCCAACTACCATTCAGCATGTTTATCCCCGCCAATACGGCCGTGAATGGCGGTTTGGCGCGGCTTGACCTTGAACCGGACTTGAACCTTAGGGTTCGACCCAGCGCCCCGTGCCCTTCGTCTTCGGGCGCGCTACGGACTTGAGGAGACCCCATGCAAACCATCCTGGGTGCCACCGGCCAGATCGCGGTGGAGTTGGCGCGGGAGCTGAACCGCGCCTATACGACGGACCTTCGGCTGGTGAGCCGCAGCCCGCGCAAGGTCAATGACGCCGATACGCTGCTGCCGGCGGACCTGCTCGATGCCGGGCAGGCGGCCAGGGCGGTCGAGGGGAGCGACACCGTGTATTTCACGGCGGGCCTGCCGCCGGATACGCAGCTCTGGGAGACGCAGTTCCCGGTGATGTTGAAGAACGCTCTGGAGGCTACCCGTGCGGCCAAGGCTCGGTTCGTCTATTTCGACAACACCTATATGTACCCACAGGACGCCCGCCCACTGACCGAGGCGACGCCGTTCGAGCCGGTCGGGCGCAAAGGCCGGGTGCGCGCGAAGATGGCGTCGATGGTGCTGGAGGAGATGGCGCGGGGAGAAATCCCGGTGCTTATCGGCCGGGCCCCTGAGTTCTATGGCCCGGACAAGACGCAAAGCATCACCAACACCCTGGTCATCGACAAACTCAAGGCGGGCCAGACGCCCCGCGTACCGGTGCGGGATGACACCCGGCGCACCCTGATCTGGACCCCGGACGCGAGCCGCGCGCTGGCGGCCCTGGGCAATGCGCCGGATGCTTTCGGGCAGACCTGGCACCTGCCCTGCGATGACGACCGGCTGACCTACCGGCAGTTCGTGGCCCTGGCGTCCGAGCGGGTTGGCCGCGAGCCCTCCTATAAGGTGCTCGGCAAGTGGACCTTGCTGGCCGCCGGCCTGGTGTCCCGCCAGGTGCGCGAGCTGAGGGAGCTGCTGCCGCGCTACGAGCACGACAATCTCTTCGACTCCTCGAAGTTCAAGCAGCGCTTCCCCGAATTCGAGGTGACGACCTACCGCCAGGGGCTCGAACAGGTGCTCGCCGGCTCGATTCGCCAGGCCTGATGAAAACGCCGCATGAAAGTGCGGCGTTTTCTTTGTTGCGTGTGCCGGGCAGGAACGGTGGGCTGAAGCGGAACGCCGCCCGCCCCCCCTACAGGACTGTCGTGATTCACTCCGGTCGTAGGGTGTGCTGCGCGCACCTAGAGCTCGCCGGAAGCACCGAGCGGAGGTGCGCACGGCACACCCTACGGCACGCGTTCACCCTGCCGGTTCTTCCACTTGAGCTCGAATAAGAAACGCCGCATGGGAATGCGGCGTTTTTTGTGGGATGCACCCCGCCTCAGGCCGCTCTGCCCTGCCCCGCGCGGCGGCGCGATGAGAGCGGCAGCAGGTGGCGCAGTTCTTCTTCGACGATGCGGTTGTCGAGGCGCATGTCGAGCATGGGGCAGCTCAGTTCCAGGCAGTCGCCGTGTTGCAGGTGGGTGGCGACGATTTCGCTGTCGAGGCGGCTGAAGAGGTAGTGGACCATGCCCGGCTGGAGGAATTGCGGGTGTTGTTCCAGCAGGGCTTCGCCGGCTTCCCGCGAGGCGCGCCAGGCCTGCGGGTCGAGGCGCAGGTGGGTTTCGCTGAAGCAGGTGCCGTTGCGTTCGATGCGTTGGCGCAGGTGCAGCGGTTCGTCCAGTTCGCCCAGCAGCAGTTCCGAGGCCACGGCGCATTCGAGCAGGTGGGCGCGGGCGGATTGGCCCTGCAGCGGGTCGTGCAGGTCGTGGCCGAGGGTGACGCCGACGTGGAGCAACTGGCCCCGCGAGCCCACCAGGTAGATGGAGACCAGGCAGGCGTCCGCCGCGATGGCCTGGACGTGGTACGGCACTTCCAGGTCGTCGCGGTCGATGCGCAGGACGCGGCCGTTGCCCTTGTAGAACCAGCCGGCGTCGTCCCGCGCGCCCAGCGGCAGGCCGCTGACGTGGGTGAGCAGCGGGTTGTCGGGCATGGCGGGCGGACGCAGGCGGGTTTCCTGACGCAGGGCGGGCAGCGTGTGCGTCGGGCCCGGCAGGTGGCGCAGGTGCGCCAGGTGGTCCTGGTGGCGGCGCGCGCAGTCCTGCAGGGTCTGGTAGAGGCCGCTGCTTTCGCCGTGCACCCGCACCGTGTGCGCGGGGTCGTCGCCCAGCAGGCCGATGCGCGGCCCGCCGCTGTGTTCGATGTCGAGGACTTTCAGGTAGTCGCCCATTTCAATTACTCCCTAATAAGCAGTGCGGCGTTGGCCGGCGGTGTGGCTTCGCGGGGTGCCTGTGCGCGGCCTTCCTTGAGCCCGAGCGCCAGGCACAGGCCGGCGAGGCTGCCGGCCAGGGCCAGGTAGAGGATCGATGGCAGCCCGTGGTGGGTGGCGAGGTAGCCGGCGAGGATCGGCGCGAGGCCGCCGCCGAGGATTTCACCGAAGCCGATGACGATGCCGGTGGCCGCCGTGAGCAGGTGCGGTGCCACCGACTCGCCCGTGAGCGGGCCGACGGTGAGGCAGATGAGGCTGAAGTTGAAGAAGGTGATGAAGAACAGCACCAGGAACAGCAGCCAGGGCTCGGCGGGGGTGACGATCAGCGTGGCGACCAGCGCGGCGCTGGCGCAGAACGAGAGCAGCACCACCGGCTTGCGCCCGAAGCGGTCGGACAGGCCGGGGATGATCAGTTGGCCGACGAAGCCGCCGAAGCCGATCGCCGAGATCACCAGCGCCATCGCCTCCAGCGACAGCCCGAGGTAGTCGGTGAGGTAGCTGGGCAGCAGCGCGCAGAGCACGAACTGGCAGGTGAGGATGCAGAACATGATGCCGATGTTGCGCCGCACGTTGCCGCTGCCGAGGGCTGCGAGCCACAGGCGCCAGGGCCGCTCCTGCCCGGCCTGGAGGGGGGCGGGGACGGGGCGGTAGGTGCGCTGCAGCCACCAGGCGAGGATGAACCCGGGGATGGACACGCTGATGAACACCCAGCGCCAGGAGCCGAGCCAGGCCAGCAGGCCGGCGGCGATCAGCGGCCCGAGGCCGAGCCCGAGGATGGGGAACACCGCCTGCTGCACGCCGATGTTGAAGCCGGTGCGCCGGGGGTGCGAGACCTGGGTGGTGACGCTGATGCTGGTGGGGGTGAAGGCGCCCTCCGAGAAGCCCATGAGGCCGCGCAGGAGGATGAGCCCGAGCACGCCCCCGGCCAGGGCGGAGAAGCCCGAAAGCAGGGAGAACGCCAGCACCGAGACCACCAGCACGCGCTTGGCGCCGAGGCGTTCGACCAGGCAGCCCATGCCCAGGGCAGAGACGCCCCAGGTGAGGGCCAGGGCCGCGGAGATGTTGCCGAGGTCCTGATAGTCCAGCTGCAGGTCGCGCATGATCAGCGGGAACAACGGCAGGATGATGAAGCGATCCAGCCCCACCAGGCCGAAGCTCAGCGACAGCAGGATCACCATTCGTGTTTCGTAGCGGGCATCCCAGCCCGTATCGCTTGCCTGCTTGCGCATGGCCTGCCCTCCTCAACTAAGGAGAAAGAGGGTGGCGCGGGTTACCCCGCGCCACCGTGCCCGAGCGTACTCAGGCCGCCCATTCACCGAGTGCCATTTCGGCGGTGAAGCCCGGCCCGAAGGCGGCGAGCAGCCCTTTGCTCCCGGGTTTCGGCGAGCTGTCGAACTGGCGGCGGAGCACATCGAAGACCACGACGCTGGCGATGTTGCCGGCCTCCGACAGGCTGGTGCGCGACAGCGAGACGCGCTCGGACGGCAGGTCCAGGTGGCGGACCAGTTCGTCGAGGATCTTGCGGCCGCCGGTGTGGAAGATGAAGAAGTCGTTCTCCGCGCAGTTCTGCTGGTAGCCGGCCTGGTTGAGGCGCTCGATCACCGGGGCGACGTCCTTGATGGAGTTCATCACGGCCTTGTCCAGGGTGAAGTGGAAGCCGGTGTCCTTCACGTCGTACTTGATGAAGTGCTCGCTGTTGGGCAGGAAGAACGAGTCGGTGGCCTTGATGCGGAAGCCCTTGGCCTCGTCGTCCGCGCGCAGCACGCAGGCGGAGACCGCGTCACCGAACAGGGCCGCCGAGATGAACGAGTGCAGCTTGGTGTCGTCCGGCTGGTAGCACAGCGAGGAGAACTCCAGCGACACGATGAGCACGTGGTTGTCGTCCTTCAGGGTGGCGAAGTCGTGGGCGCGGTTGATGGCGGCGGCACCGGCCACGCAGCCGAGCTGGGCGATGGGCAGCTGGACGGTGGAGTTGGGCAGGCCGAGGTCGTTGATCAGGTGCGCGGTGAGCGACGGCATCATGAAACCGGTGCAGGAAGTGACGATCACCATGCGCACGTCCTGCGTCGTCAGCCCGGCATTTTCCAGCGCCTGGCGCGCGGCGGCCGAGGACATTTCGCGGGCGGCGCGCTCGTAGACGATGCTGCGGTGGGTGAAGCCGGTGTGGATGGCCAGCTCGTCGATGGGCAGCACCAGGTGGCGCTCGTTGACCTCGGTGTTGAGGATCATGCGCTTGGCCAGGGCCATGCGCGGGTGGTCGCTGTGCAGGCTTTCCAGATGCTCGATCATCTGCTGCTGGGTGATCTTGTGTTGCGGGAACAGTACGTGGGGCTGGCAAAGAGTCGACATGATGAATCCTCGTTAATCGTTCAAAATTTGTTCATTCGGTGGGTACAAACCCGTTCTTCAGGCACAGCCAAGCCCGTCGGCGCTGGCGGGGGCCAGCACTTCTCGGGAGGCGTCAGCAGGAGAAAAGGGCGAAAAACCGCACGCCGGAAAAAGGTTCTTGTTATGGCTGCCGCGGAGCCATGCAGGCTCCGCGAGCGGAACACTCAGTGGTCGAGCACGAACTTGTAGGCGTACTGCCAGGCCAGGTTGCTTTCACGCACCTGCTTGCGCACCACCATCCTCACCCGCGCCCCCACCTTGAGCTGGGCCTGGTCGACGACGTCGACGATCTCCGAGGCGATCACCAGGCCGTCGTCGAGACGCACCATGGCGATATGCCGCGGCACCACTTCGCCATAACCCATGGCCGCGAGAATCGGGTTCTCGGCATTGGCCATGACTTCGATATGGCCGGTGCGCTGGCAGCGATAGGCGCTGACCTTGAGCGAGTTGCAGGCGCCGCAGACAGTGCGCCGGGGGAAGAAGATCTCGTGGCACTCGTCGCAACGGGTGCCTTCGAGCCGGTACTTGCCGCCATGCTCGCGCCATTCGCGGAGCATGCTGGCGGTGGTCATCCGGTGGATCTGTTCGGGGTAGAGAGACATGGTCGACACTCCTTAGTCGTTGGACAGGACGATCACCGAGTTGTGGGCGGCATAGCCCCCCAGGTTCTGCGAGACGGCGATGCGCGCCCCGGGGACCTGGTTCTGGGACTCGCCGCGCAACTGGCGGAACAGTTCGGTGATGTGGAGGATGCCGTCGGCGCCCGAGGCGTGACCGCGACCGATATTGCCGCCATCCGTGTTGAGCGGCAGTTCCCCGTCCAGGGCGATGCCGCCCTCGCGCACGAAATCACCGGCCTGGCCGGGCTTGCAGGCGCCCATGGATTCCATCTGGATCAGCCCGGCGCCGAGCAGGTCGTAGACCTGGGCGACATCGATATCTTTGGCGGTGATGCCGGCCTTCTTGTAGGCGAGCTCGGCGCAGGCTATGGAGTTGGCCGATACCGCCATGCCCACGTCCTGGGGCAGGCCCGGGTACTTCAGCGTCGGGTTGTGGTAGCGGGTGCCGTAGTAGTGCGACACGCCGGTGTAGGCGCAGCCGCGGATGAACACCGGTTTGTCGGTGTACTTGTGCGCCAGGTGCTCGGCCACCAGGATCGCGCAACCGCTCGCCTCGCCCCAGGCCAGCATGGAGCCGCAGGCCTCGGTGCGCTTGAGCTCCTCGAGGCTGGGGATCGGCTGGCCGAAGCGGGTGGCGCCCGGGGTGTTGTGGGCGTAGATGCGCATCTGCCGGCCGAAGCTGGCGAGCACGTCCGCCTCACGGCCGGCATAACCGTACTTGTGGAAGTACTCGGCCGTGGCCAGGGCGAAGGCATCGGTGTGGGAGATGCCGAGGAAGTAGTCGTACTCGCACTCGGTGCTCGAACCGATGTACTCGGCGTAGTTGAAGTGGTCGGTCATCTTCTCGAAGCCGCCGCAGAGGACGATGTCGTACTCCCCGGAGGCGACCATCTGATGGCCCATCTGGAACGACACCGAGCTGCTGGTGCAGTTGGCGGTGCTCATGAAGGTGGGCGCCGGGCTGATGCCCAGGGCGTCGGACAGGGTCGGGCCGAGGCCGCCGTATTCGGAAATGCCTTCGCCGTGGTAGCCGTAGGCGACACCCTGGATCTCCCGCGGGTGCATCTTCGCGGCGTGGATGGCCTGGTAGGCGGACTCGACGATCATTTCCTTGAAGGTCTGCCGGACGCGGGAGTTGCCGGGTTTCGGCGTATGGGCGGCCGACACGATTGCAACGCGACGTGCAGTCATGGTTGTGCTCCTTGCAGGTACGGGCTGTTCTAGAGGTAGGCGGTCAGGGCGTAGTCGGCGCGCAAATACTTGAATTCGTATTTGATCGACGTGCCGTAATCCACGTACACCTTGTTCTCCAGCACCTTGCGCAGCGGCTTGGCACGCTGCTGGTAGGCGAGGATCGCGTCGGTGACCGTCAGCGCGATGGCATCGCTGCCGGCGCCGAACCCGTACGACGAGAGGAGGATCTTCTGCCCCGGCCGTGCCTGGTCGAGCACGTTGATCAGCCCCAGCAGCGGGCTGGCCGAACCGGTGTCGCCGACGCTGCCGGCGTAGATGCCGGGCTCGATCTGGCGCGGCTCGAAGCCGAGGTGGCGGCCCAGCGAGCGGGGGGTGGAGACGAGGTTCTGCTGGAACACCGCGTAGTCGTAGTCATGGCTGGAGGTGCCGAGCTTCCTGAGCAGGCCGTGCACGGCGCGGGCGGTCTGCTCTTCCAGGCCGATGCTGTTCTTGTCGGAGCCCAGCCCCATGCCGGAGCGGATGTAGCGTTCGCCCTGGGGGCGGATGTTGTCGGCGACGTCGGCGGCGCAGGAGACGATGCCGTCGAACTCGGCGATCAGGTTGTCGCGGCCCAGCAGCAGCGCGGCGGCACCGGCGCCGGCATAGGCTTCGGTGAGGTCGCCCGGGGCGGTGTTGCGGTTGATGGTGTCGGCGCCGACGGCCAGGGCGTTGCGGGCCATGCCCGAGGCGACCAGCGCGTGGCCGATCTGCAGCGCCGAGGTGCCGGACTTGCCGGCGAACTGGACGTCGGCGCAGAACGCGTCGTAGCCACTGCCGAGCATTTCCAGAATCACCGCCGCCGAGGCGCGGGATTCATAGGGGTTGGTGCAGGTGCCCAGGTAAAGGGCTTCGAGTTCGGCGATGCCGCCCCGCTCCAGCGCCTGCTGTGCCGCCTGGGCGCCCAGGGTGATGACATCCTCGTCCGGCTGCAGCACCGCACGCTCGGTTATTCCTAACTGCTCCTTGACCAATCTCAGGTCGGCATTGCGCCACACACTAAGCACGTCCTCGACTTTCAGGCGGCACACTGGCAACCCGTAGCCGTAGCTGACTATTCCTGTCTTTTGCACGGTCTATATCCTCTTGAGCACATTTTCATTGAGACGAGCCATCCCTTGCCGTCCGGGATAGGCAGCACGCAAATCACCTCGAAAAGAAAGTCTTGCTTGTTGTTGTTCTGATAGTCGGGAGCGAGAACTCCATTCGCTCGCCGCACGCGTCCACGGCGTCCGCTTTCACCCGGGCACCGATGTACATCACGCGAAGTCTCGCGCTTGCGCGCGCTGTTTTCAGCGCGGCTGAGGCTTTGAAGGCACTGCGCGGGTATCTACTGGTCTTTCTTACCCTCTCAACAAGATACGAAACGTACCGTATCTATTTTAGGAAACAATTTTGCTTCAGTTACCTATGAGATTGGGAAACCGGTAGCCTAGGGTCTATCTGCCTGTGATATGTGACCGCCGACCTGGTCCCCTCATCTCAAGAGGGATTCTGTTACAGAATAACTACTCGAAACGGTCCGTATCGTTTCGTAAAAACGAGCCTATACCTTAGAATCCGTTTGTCAACACATTTTCTATGGGGACTTTGCCTTGACTCGAACCCGCTCCAGGAGCTCCATCGGCTCGCTGCGCAGCCCGCATGCGCACAAAGCCATCCTCAAATCGACGACGGAAATACTGATGGAAAGCGGCTATGCCGGACTGAGCATCGAGTCCGTTGCTCGACGCGCCAGCGCCAGTAAGCCGACGATCTATCGCTGGTGGCGGAACAAGGCCGCGCTGATTGCGGAGGTCTACGAGAAGGAAAGCGAGCAGGTCAGGGTCTTTCCGGAATTGGGCTCATTCCGCGAAGATCTCTCCTTTCTGCTGCACAATCTCTGGAATATCTGGCGGGAAACCATTTGCGGCCTGGCCTTCCGCAGCGTCATCGCCGAAGCCCAGCTGGACCCGGAGACACTCGAAGAGCTCAAGGACCAGTTCATGGAGCGGCGCCGGGAAGTGCCCAAGCGCCTGGTGGAAAATGCGGTGAATCGCGGC
Organism: Pseudomonas sp. zfem005; assembly: GCF_032621735.1. NCBI lineage: Bacteria > Pseudomonadati > Pseudomonadota > Gammaproteobacteria > Pseudomonadales > Pseudomonadaceae > Pseudomonas > Pseudomonas sp. zfem005. The sequence goes on from NZ_JAVYJE010000004.1 coordinate 235,161, forward strand.
GAGCTGCCGAAGGACATCAACCAGGACCTGCTGCTCGATATGATCTTCGGCTTCTGCTGGTACCGGTTGCTCACCGATCAGTTACGCGCCGAACAGGACATCGACGATTTCATCAACTTGCTGATCAACGGCGTCTGCGCCTCCCCCACCGCTTGAGGCCAGAACGAGACCCGCAGGGATCGCGGGTCGCTCAAACGTCAGGCCGGGTGGCCTGAAAACTCGCGGTAGAGTTCCGGCAGGAAGCTCGCCAGATGGTTGAACTCGCACAGGTCATGCACCGCGAACTCGAACGCCAGCTCCTCCAGCCCGGCGGCATCCAGTCCCAGCCCCGCCAGCAGCTGTTCCGCGCGTTCGGCCCCGGGGAACCGCGCCATCGACGGATGCGCACCGACCCAGTAACGGCTGGTCAGCCACATCCCCTCCTCCGTCTCCTTGAACAGATGGACCATCAGCGACACCGGCACATCCGGCTCCTGGGCCAGGCTCATCAATGCGCTGACGCTGCCATCGATCTTCGCCTCGCGGTACAACGCCGGGTCCAGGCCCAGCTCCGCCGGGTCGTGGAAGTCGATCTTCAGGTCCATCAGCCGCGAGCCGACGTATTCCGTGGCGCAGAAGCTGTTGCCATACAGCCGGTGCTTGAAGCAGCGGTCGGTGTCACAGAGCTTATGGGCGTTCAGGCAGGGGTTCTTCACATGGGCATAAGGGAACCAGAGCATGTAGCGCTCGGCTTCCAGCGGATGCCAGAGGAACCACCACTCGAACATCTGCGCCGTGCAGCCCGGAAAGAACTTGCGGCTCTGGACATAGGCCATCGGCCCGTCCAGCAGGGCGTACCCGGCCTCTGCGCTGGCATAGTCCGGGTCGAGCAGCCGGTTGATGTCGTCCACCGAGGGGGTCAGCGTCTGCTCCAGGGGCAACGGCCCCTGCTGCAGCAGGCGCGTGGCGGACAGCGGGACGCGCATATCGCCACTGAAGAAGCGCGCATAGGGCTTGCCGCGGATCGCCTCGCGATTGCGCAGGAACTGCTTCTGCATGGGCAAGGAAAAATAACTGAATGGCACCATCACACGTGTTTGCATTGAAGTTAACCTGCATCGTTGGGTTCGATGAGGACCAGGTGCGGGTGGATCACATATCTCACCGCCCAGGCAAGGCGATGTCGGCCCCAGAGACGCTAGGACAGGCCAAAAGCAAAGTCAAATTTGAATTTAAACTAAGACAAGAAGAGTCGGCTCCATGACAACTACCGAGCAGCAGGCCCCAAGCCGCGCGCCTCGCCAGGATGGCCAGGCCACGCGCCAGCAGATTCTCGAGATCGCCGGCCAGGTTTTCGCTGAGCGCGGCTTCGCCAATGCCACCAGCAAGGAGATCTGCGCCCGTTCGCAGGCCAACGTGGCGGCGGTGAACTATCACTTCGAGGGCAAGGACGGCCTTTACACCGCCGTGCTGCTGGAAGCCCACCAGCGCATCATGACCCTGGAGACCCTGGAAGCACTGACCGCCAGCGAACTCTCCGGCGAGGACAAGCTGCGCCGGCTGATCACCGAGCTGCTGGCCAGCCTCGGCAGCCCACGCCTGGCCTGGCCGGCCAAGGTGCTGGCGCGGGAGTTGCTCTCGCCCTCCCCGCTGCTGCCGGCCGTCCTGAAGAAAGAGTCGTTCCCCAAGGCCCGCGCCACCCGCCGCATCATCGGCGAGCTGCTGAGCCTTCCCGAGGACGACCCGGCCGTACTGCGCAGCGCGTTGAATATCTTCTCGCCGTGCCTGTTCCTGCTGATCGCCCACGACAGCCTCAGCACCACCGTGCTCCCCGGCCTCGACACGGAGCCGCAGCCGCTGCTGGAGCACATGCTGGTGTACGCCCTGGGCGGGCTCGCGGCGATCGGCGAGCACCACCGCAAGGCTGCAACCCCGTAGCCCGAGCTTTAGCCCGGGGGCTTGGCTAGGAGCGTTCCCGGGCTGAAGCCCAGGCTACGTCCTGTTGTCGACACCGCATGGGTTTCGCGTTGCTCGCGGAACGCCGCCCGACCCATCCTACGCAAGGCTTCCCCGGAGTCTGCGGGCTACTCCGCCTCGCCATCCCAGGGCTTGTCGTCCAGTGGCCGCGCACGGGCTTCCTCGGCCTCGTCCAGGCCATCACCGGCGCCGATGTCGGCACCACCCACCACCGACAGGTCCTTGTCCGCCGGCAGCACACCGCCTTGGCCACGACCGGTGCGGGTCTCGTTCTCATCGATCAGCGTCTCGGGGCTGAGGTCGTCGGCTGAAACACCGTCCTCGTGCAGGCTGCGCCCCAGGGTTTCGCCACCGCTCATGCCGGCTTCACGCACGCGACGGTCGGGGAACTCGCGCTCCACCTCTTCCTCGGGACGCAGGTCACCCACCCTGCCCTGGCGCTCGTCCTTGCGGTCACTGAAATCCAGTTGTTCCATCGAGCCCATGCGGTCCTCGATGTCATCGATCTCGCGGGGCGTATAGGGCTTGCGCTGGCTGCTGCTCATGGCGTCTCTCCTGCTTTAGCGTGTTCAGGGTGGACCGACCCATGGCCGCAAAGATTCAGGCTGATCGACGGCCTGTGCTCCAGGCGCAAGGCCCAGCTCCAGATAAACCTAGAATTCACATTAAGATTTTTATAGTCATATTTTTCATAGAGTTACGACTCATATCTAAAGTCACTAGAGAGGAAATTCGGTCTTTTCCACCCGCGTTTCGGCTATTCCAGGTCCCATTTCGTGCAGGTGCCGCTCGCGGCAGTGGAATTCTGGCGACAAGCGCGCCCCGCACACCGACAAAAAAAATAAATTACCTATTTATCAATCAGTTAAATTATTTTTCTCGACATGAAATCAAGATCAGGTCGACGCCCACATTCCCCCTGAGTGGGGCCGACGAAAACCACACGAACTTTCTTAGAACCCAAAGCATCAGACCCTATAACCCCGTTCGGGGCCCGCCGCCCTGCCCGTCGCCTGGGCATCGCCATCACGCGCATCCAACAGTCCTGCCAACAGCACTGAAGAGAGAGGCCGATGAACAGCACCGCATTGCTCGATCGCTACCTGCAAGTCCGTCAGCACAGCGAATCCCTGGTAGCACCCCTTAGCGACGAAGACATGGTCGTGCAGTCCATGCCCGACGCCAGCCCGGCCAAATGGCACCTGGCCCACACCACCTGGTTCTTCGAAACCTTCCTGCTGGCCCCGCGCCTGCCCGACTACACGGTCTTCGACCCCACCTTCGCCTACCTCTTCAACTCCTATTACGAAGCCCTGGGCCCGCGCCAGCCACGCCCGCAACGGGGCTTGCTGACCCGCCCACCGGTGGCCCGGCTGATGGCCTACCGGCGCTACATCGACGAGAACATGCATGTGTTGCTGCAGGGCGGCGTAACGGACGAGATCATCGCGCTGGTGGAACTGGGCCTGGCCCATGAGCAGCAGCACCAGGAACTGTTGCTCATGGATGTGCTGCACCTGTTCAGCCTCTCGCCCCTGCAGCCCGCCTACAGCCCCCGCTGGCGCGAGCCGGGCAGTGATCGGCCCGCGCGTTTCGTGGCCCTGGCTGGTGGGCTGGTGGAGATCGGCCACGACGGCCAGGGTTTCGCCTTCGACAACGAAGGGCCGCGTCACAAGGTGTTCCTGCAACCCTTCCAGATCGCCGACCGACTGGTGAGCAACGCCCAGTGGCTGGCCTTCATCGAGGCGGGCGGCTATTCCCGCGCCGACCTCTGGCTTTCGGAAGGCTGGGCGCGGGTGCAGGAAGAAGGCTGGGAAGCCCCGATGTACTGGCGACGCGGCGATGAGGGCTGGATGGAGATGGGCCTCGGCGGCCTGCATCCGCTGCAAGACGCCTCCCCCGTCACCCATATCAGCTACTACGAAGCCTGCGCCTACGCGGCCTGGGCCGATGCGCGCCTGCCCAGCGAGGCGGAATGGGAAGTCGCCGCCCGCGCCGGCCTGCTCGGCCAGGTGGAAGACTGCGCCTGGCAATGGACCGCCAGCGCCTATACGCCCTACCCCGGCTTCCACCCCTCCACCGGGGCCGTGGGCGAGTACAACGGCAAGTTCATGGTCAGCCAGATGGTCCTGCGGGGCGGCGCCAGCATCACCCCGGCCGGGCATGCGCGGCCCAGCTACCGCAATTTCTTCTACCCGGCGCAACGCTGGATGTTCTCCGGGCTGCGCCTGGCCCGCGACGCACGCACCGGTGAAGACGCCAGCGAACACGAAGGCTTTGCCGAAGACGTGCGCAGCGGGCTGGGTGCACCGACCAAGAGCCTGCCGCCGAAATACTTCTACGACGCCACGGGCTCCGAGCTGTTCGAAGCCATCTGCCGCACCCGCGAGTACTACCCCACGCGAATGGAGACGGCGCTGCTGCGCGAGATCGCCGAAGAGCTGTCGACGGTCATCCCCCGTGGCGCGGCGCTGGTGGAGTTCGGCAGCGGCGCCAGCCTGAAGACCCGCCTGCTGCTGGACGCGGCGCCGCAGATCGGCCTCTACCTGCCCATCGACATCAGCGAATCCGCTCTACGCAAGGCCACGACCATGCTCGAAGGCGCCTACCCCGAGCTGCGGGTGCTGCCCCAGGTCGGCGACTTCACCCACCTGCCGCACCTGCCGCCCGCGGTGGCCTCACGGGCGCGGGTGGCATTCTTCCCCGGCTCCACCCTGGGCAACTTCACACCGGCGGAGGCGCTGCGCTTCCTGCGTTCGGTGCGGCGCTTCCTCGGGCGCGAGGCGCGGTTGATTCTCGGCCTGGACATGCAGAAGGACGTCGCCACCCTGGAGGCCGCCTACGACGATGCCGATGGCATCACCGCGCAGTTCAACAAAAACCTGCTCACCCGCATCAACCGCGAGCTGGGCGGCGACTTCGACGTCGACGCCTTCACCCACCTGGCCCGTTGGAACCCGCAGGACAGCTGCATGGAGATGTTCCTGGTCAGCCATCAGGACCAGGAGGTGCGTGCGGCCGGCCGGCGCTTCCACTTCTCCGCCGGGGAACGCCTGCACACCGAGTGCTCCCACAAGTACAGCCTGGAAGGCATCGCCGAGATGGCAGCCGAATCCGGCTGGCACCTGGCCCGCCACTGGCTGAGCCCGGAGCCGCAGGTGGGGATATTCGTGCTGGAAGGGAGTTGATCCGCTAGGGGAACCTGAGGGAAGCCGGGGCGCGAACGGCCCCGGCGGCACGCGTCAGAGCGCCTGGCGGGCCTCAGCCTGCTGGGCACTGGCGAGCTTGATGATGCGCCGGCTGCTGCTGCCGGCCTGGAGCAGCACCATGTCTTCGAACACCTGCTTGCCGAGGCGCAGCACGGAGCCGAGGTCCTGGTAGTCCCCATGATTGAGGCCGGCCACGGTGAAGTGCTCGTGGGTCGCGGGGTTGTGCACCATCAGGTTGAAGGTGCCATCGGTGAGCGTCCTGCTCTCCACTTTGCAGCTGGGGATGGCACGTGCGAGCAACAGATCCAGTTCCTTGCCAGACAATGCAGCCTTCATCGATTCACTCCTTGTTACGCCTTATGCCGGCCTCGTGAATTCGGGCCGTGCCCTATGCCGTGGGTCAGAGCATGCGCACCGGGAATACCGATGTGCCGTCCGCCCCCTTTGGCGATGGCCGTTCGACCATCACCTCGAAAATCGCCTTGTCCAGGCTGGGGTCCAGGGGTTCCAGTTCGATCAATCGCGTGCGGTTCCAATTCTCCGGTGTCGCACCCTCGATGCTGATATGGCCGCAAAGCCCATCCAGCGCAGCCCAGCCATCGAACTGCGGCACGCCGAAGTCCAGGGTCACGGAGCGGTGGTCGAGCCGCACGGCACCCTCGGCGAGCGCGGGGGAATACAGGGTCAGATGTGCAAGCGAAGTGATCATCCTGTTACCTCCAGAAGCCTTGAAAACAGGCCTGGAAAAGGTCCGAAACACCCCAGGGGAGCACTAGCGGCTAGCGATAAACATGCCAGTAGAAGTTATTCCGCCGCTCTTGCAGATCAGCGGCCTTTTTCGCGATAAAAGTTGTACGTCTCGATATCGTGTTGATGGCAAACAACCCAAAAGACCGGTGAACCGGTGCACTTCAAGCAGGTATTACCTGTGCAACTTGCACGAGCAAAATGCACGATTCGGGCAACTTGCAATGCGTCTCGAGTGCGAGGGATTCAATGTGGTGCGTCGTGCACGACAGGGGTGCAGGGCGCGATCCTGCAATATCGGCCGATCACCGCCCTTTCGACCCAATACGGCGCCTGCGGGGATGTACGCCAGGTTCATACAGCACTTGGAAGAGCCACCCCTAACAACTCCAAAGACATATCGGCAACTGTTGCTCACCAGCAGAAACAACCTGATATCAACGCGGCATCTCGATGATATTAAAAACATTCCAACAGACGAACGGGCCCGTCCGCCCCCCTATTCAAGCTGAACTCACACGGCCTCCCGGCCTTCTCAATTACTACTCACGTGTATACCAACTTGAGGCCCGGTCGCTGCGGCATGCGTCGGGCTTATTTTTTGGATGGATCAACTTGTACTTGGATGTAGCCATGGCGTTTCAACCTTCCGGCGAAGAGTTGCAGAAGAGGCTGGATGCACGGCTGGACAGCCATATGTGCGTGGTGAAGTTTCGCGACGATGAGGTGGTGCTCTCCCTCCGTGACCTGCGCAGCGGGCAACTGACCGTCATCTCCGGCCTGTTCCCCCGGCACTGGGCGAGCCGCGAGCAGTTCGACACGCTCTGCGGGCCGCTGATCGATGAACTGGAGCGGATGCTGGAAAACGCCACGGACGCCAATGACGAAGAGCGGCTCGAAGGCTTCTGAGCCAGCCCGGCATCGCCATGCACAAAGATCGGAACCTGTGCGGCGTAGCCCTGCTCTATAGGTGCTTGGGAGGCGCCTGCGTGCGCGAACGGCGATAAGACCGTCGATTTGGAATGAACTGGAGATCTACATGGGCTGTTATCACATTTCCCCGACGGACAAGGGGTGGGAATTGCGCAAGGAAGGTGCAACGCGCCCGTCGAAGACCGCCAGCGAACGATCCGAGCTGCTCGATTGCATCGGCAACTTCATGCAGAACCGTGCGGGGACGGTAAAGGTGCACAGCGAAGACGGCAGCGTCGAACAGGAACTGCGCTACCCGCCCGCCCGCCGCTTTCACGACCAGGCGAGCGGCTAGCGCCTCGGTCAGGACCGCGAGATACCGGTCAGGGTGATGCCGTAGCGCTTGAGCAACTGCATCGCCGGCTCGCTGCTGGGGTCCTCGCTCTCCGCGAACTCACCGGCCTGCAGATTCGCGCGGGCCCACTCCAGCAGCTCGCGGTTGGCATCTTCCATGTCGGGCTTGCTCGTCGCCTTGCTGTCCAGCGTCGCGGTGTTGTTGTCCTTGCTGTAGGTGATGGTCCAGTGCGCCATGACGATGACCTCCGTTGGCGGGTATACCTGAGCTGACTGGCGCAAGCGCCCGCGAGTTCATTGCAATCCCCCGCTCCCGACTTGAACTTTCCTCCTGCCGCTTCCCTCGAAATGCCATCGACGCCGCCGCTTCGCTGCACGCTCGGCGCCATTCACGTCGCTTTCGCAACAGGAGGCTTGGTCCAGGGATGATCCCGCCGCATACCCCGTCACCGATGAATACCCGCATGGCCCCCGGCCTTCTGCTGGCCGCCGTGCTGCTTGCCGGCTGCCAGGAACACGAGGCACCCAAGCCGGTGCAGCGCGTGCTGGTGCAGAGCATCGAAGCCGCCGACTTCAGCGCCGAGGTTCGCCTCACCGGCGACATCCAGGCCCGCGTCGAAGCGCAACAGGCCTTCCGTGTCGGCGGCAAGATCATCGAGCGCCTGGCGGACGTGGGCGATCAGGTCAAGGCCCAGCAAGTGCTGGCGCGCCTCGACCCGCAGGAGCAGCGCAGCAACCTCGACACCGCCAATGCCGCCGTGGAAGCCCAGCGCGCCCAGCTCAAGGAGGCCGAACTGAACTTCGAGCGGCAACGCAAGCTGCTGCCCAAGGGCTACACCAGCCAAAGCGAATTCGACCAGGCCCAGGCGCAACTACGCGCCACCCGCAGCGCCCTGGAAGCGGCCGAAGCCCAGGCCGCCAACGCCCGCGACATGCTGGCCTACACCGAGCTCAAGGCGTCCGCCGATGGGGTGATCACCACCCGCCACGCGGAAGTCGGCCAGGTGGTGCAGGCCACGGTGCCGATCTTCACCCTGGCCCGTGAAGGCGAGCGCGATGCGGTGTTCAACGTCTACGAATCACTGTTCGACCAGCAGTTGGAAAGCCAGGACGTGGTCGTCGCCCTCCTCGGCCAGCCGGACATCAGCGCCAAGGGCCAGGTGCGCGAAATCACCCCCACCATCGACCCGCAGAGCGGCACCCTCAAGGTCAAGGTGGCGCTGGAGCAGGTGCCGCCGCAGATGAACCTCGGCGCCGTGGTTACCACGCTGCTCAGGCCCCGCAGCGGCGACGGTGTGGTGCTGCCCTGGTCGGCGCTGTCCAAGTCCGGGCGCCAGCCGGCGGTATGGCTGGTGGATGCGCAGCAGCGGGTATCGCTGCACAAGGTCGGCGCGGTGCGCTACGCCAGCGGCAAGGTGCTGGTGGGCAAGGGCCTGGAGGCGGGCCAGAAGGTGGTGATCGCCGGTGGCCAGCTGCTGCACCCCGGCCAGCGCGTGGAAATCGCCCGGGCCGAACAGGCGGCAGAGCCCGACAAGGCCGCCGCCGTGCGTGAGGACCAGGCCGCGCCGCAGCCCCAGGTCGAAGGGAGCGTGCCCCATGAATGACGCTACCCGCCGCGCCTGCCTGCTGCCCCTGGCCGCCCTGCTCCTCGCCGGCTGTGGCGAGAAGGAACAGCCACCACCCCCGCCCCGCCCGGTGCTCAGCCTGGTGGTGCAGAGCCAGCACCAGCAGAGCGTCGGCCACTTCGCCGGCACCATCCAGGCACGCTACGAAACCACCCTGGGCTTCCGCACCAACGGGCGTATCGCCTCCCGCGCGGTGGATGTCGGCGACAAGGTGGCCGAGGGCGCCCTGCTCGCCACCCTCGACCCCACCGACCAGCAGAACCGCCTGCGTGCCAGCGAGGGCGATCGCGCCAGCGCCGAAGCGCAGTGGATAGACGCCCAGGCCGACGCCCGCCGCCAGGAAGAGCTGTTCGCCCGGGGCGTTGGCGCCAAGGCCAACCTCGACGCGGCCCGCACCCGCCTGAAGACCACCCGCGCCAGCCTCGACCAGGCCCGCGCCGCAGAGCAACAGGCCAGCGACCAGCTCGCCTACACCCGCCTGACCACCGACTTCGACGGCGTGGTCACCGCCTGGCGCGCCGAGGCCGGCCAGGTGGTCGCCGCCGGCCAGGAGGTGGTGACCCTGGCTCGCCCGGAAGTGCGCGAAGCGGTGTTCGACCTGCCGGACGACCTCGCCGGGGCCATCCCCGAAGACGCCCGCTTCACCGTGGTCGCCCAGTTACAGGGTGAGGCCAGCACCACCGGCCACATCCGCGAAATGGCGCCCCAGGCCGACGCCGCCACCCGGACCCGCCGGGTGCGCCTGAGCCTGGAGCAGACCCCGGAAAGCTTCCGCCTCGGCACCACGGTGCGGGTGGAGCTGAGCAGCCCCGTGGCACCCCGCGTCAGCTTGCCCGCCAGCGTGCTGGTGCGCGCCGAGCCCGGCGCCCCGGAGGATCGCGGGCAGGTCTGGGTGGTGGACAAGAAAGCCGCCGTGGTGCGCCGCCGCGAGGTGCAAGTGCTGCGCCGCGAAGGCGATCGCGTGCTGATAGGCAAGGGCCTCGCCGACGGCGAGCGGGTGGTCAGCGCCGGGGTCAACAGCCTCAAGGAAGGCCAAGCGGTGAAACTGGATGAAGGGGATCGGCCATGAGTGATGCCAAGGGCGGCTTCAACCTCTCGGAATGGGCGCTGCGGCACCAGTCCTTCGCCTGGTACCTGATGGCCGTGGCGCTGGTGATGGGGGTGTTTTCCTACTTCGAGCTGGGCCGCGAGGAAGACCCGGCCTTCACCATCAAGACCATGGTCATCCAGACCCGCTGGCCCGGCGCCACGGTCAACGACACCCTGGAACAGGTCACCGACCGCATCGAGAAGAAGCTGGAAGAGCTGGACAGCCTCGACTACGTGAAGAGCTACACACGCCCGGGTGAATCCACCGTCTTCGTCTACCTCAAGGACACCACCGACGGCACCGAGATCCCCGGCATCTGGTACCAGGTGCGCAAGAAGATCGACGACATCCGTGGCGAATTCCCCCAGGGCCTGCAAGGCCCGGCGTTCAACGACGAGTTCGGCGACGTCTATGGCAGCCTCTACGCCTTCACCGGCGACGGCCTCAGCTACCGCCAGCTGCGCGACTACGTCGAGCGCGTGCGCCTGGACATCCGCAGCGTCAAGGACCTGGGCAAGGTGCAGCTGATCGGCGAGCAGGACGAGGTGTTCTACCTCAACTTCTCCACCCGCAAGCTGGCCGCCCTGGGCCTCGACCAGCGCCAGGTGATGCAGAGCCTGCAGGCACAGAACAGCGTCACGCCCTCGGGGGTGATCGAGGCCGGCGCCGAGCGCATCTCGGTGCGCACCTCCGGCGAATTCCGCTCCCAGGCGGACCTGGAGGCGGTGAACCTGCGCATCAACGACCGCTTCTACCGCCTCGCCGACCTGGCCAGCATCCAGCGCAGCTACCAGGACCCGCCCACCTCGCTGTTCCGCTTCAACGGCGAGCCGGCCATCGGCCTGGCCGTGGCCATGCGCGACGGCGGCAATATCCAGACCTTCGGCGCGGCGCTGCATGCGCGCATGCAGGAAGTGACCAACGAGCTGCCCATCGGCGTTGGCGTGCACCAGGTGTCGAACCAGGCCGAGGTGGTGGAGAAAGCCATCGGCGGCTTCACCAGCGCGCTGTTCGAGGCGGTGATCATCGTCCTGGTGGTGAGCTTCATCAGCCTCGGCGTGCGCGCCGGCCTGGTAGTAGCCTGCTCGATTCCCCTGGTGCTGGCCCTGGTCTTCGTGTTCATGGAGTACAGCGGTATCACCATGCAGCGCATCTCCCTCGGCGCACTGATCATCGCCCTCGGCCTGCTGGTGGACGACGCCATGATCACAGTCGAGATGATGGTCACCCGCCTGGAACTGGGCGACTCGCGGCACGACGCCGCCACCTACGCCTACACCTCCACCGCCTTCCCGATGCTCACCGGCACCCTGGTGACGGTGGCCGGCTTCGTGCCCATCGGCCTCAACGCCAGCTCGGCGGGGGAATACACCTTCACCCTGTTCGCGGTGATCGCCGTCGCCCTGCTGCTGTCGTGGGTGGTCGCAGTGCTCTTCGCCCCGGTGATCGCCGTGCACGTACTGCCCGCCACGCTCAAGCACAAGGAAGAGAAGAAGGGCCGTATGACCCGTTTCATGGACCGCGGCCTGCGCCTGGCCATGGGGCACCGCTGGGCGACCATCCTGCTCACCGTGGCGCTGTTCGGCGGCTCGCTGTTCCTCATGCAGTTCGTCCAGCAGCAGTTCTTCCCCTCCTCCGACCGCCCCGAGCTGCTGGTGGACCTGAACCTGCCGCAGAACAGCAGCATCGCCGAGACCCGCGCGGTGATGGACCGCTTCGAGGCCAAGCTCAAGGGCGATGACGACATCCAGCGCTGGAGCTCCTACATCGGCGAAGGCGCGGTGCGTTTCTACCTGCCCCTCGACCAGCAACTGCAGAACCCCTACTACGGCCAGCTGGTGATAGTCGCCAAGGACATGGACGCCCGGCAGCGCCTCTCCGCCCGCCTCAAGCAGCGCCTGCGCGACGAGTTCGTCGGCATCAGCGGCTACGTGCAGCCCCTGGAGATGGGCCCGCCGGTGGGCCGGCCGATCCAGTACCGGGTCAGCGGCCCGGACATCGACAAGGTGCGCGACTACGCCATGGCGCTGGCCGCGCGGCTGGATGCCAACCCCAACGTCGGCGAGATGATCTACGACTGGAACGAGCCCGGGCGCGTGCTGAAGATCGACATCGCCCAGGACAAGGCGCGCCAGCTGGGCCTCTCCTCCGAGGATGTGGCGCAGATGATGAACGGCGTGGTTACCGGCGCCACCATCACCCAGGTGCGCGACAGCATCTACCTGGTCAACCTGGTGGGCCGCTCCGCCGAGGGTGAACGCAACTCGCCGGAGACCCTGGAAAACCTGCAGATCGTCACCCCCAACGGCACCTCCATCCCGCTCAAGGCCTTCGCCACCGTGGGCTACGAACTGGAGCAGCCGCTGGTGTGGCGCCGCGACCGCAAGCCCACCATCACCCTCAAGGCCAGCGTCCACGGCGAGATCCAGCCCACCGACCTGATGGCCAGGCTCAAGCCCGAGGTGGACGACTTCGCCGCCAAGCTGCCCGCCTCCTATCGCATCACCCCCGGCGGCACGGTGGAGGAAAGCGGCAAGGCCCAGGGCCCCATCGGCCAGGTGGTGCCGCTGATGCTGTTCCTCATGGCCACCTTCCTGATGATCCAGCTGCAGAGCGTGCAGAAGATGTTCCTGGTGGCCAGCGTGGCACCCCTGGGGCTGATCGGCGTGGTGCTCGCGCTGCTGCCCACCGGCACGCCGCTGGGCTTCGTGGCCATCCTCGGGGTACTGGCGCTGATCGGCATCATCATCCGCAACTCGGTGATCCTGGTGACCCAGATCGACGAGTTCGAGCGCGAGGGCGCCAACCCCTGGGACGCGGTGATCGAAGCCACCCATCACCGCACCCGGCCCATCCTCCTCACCGCCGCTGCCGCCAGCCTGGGCATGCTGCCCATCGCCCGCGAAGTGTTCTGGGGCCCCATGGCCTTCGCCATGATCGGCGGCATCATCATCGCCACCCTGCTCACCCTGTTCTTCCTCCCCGCCCTCTACGTCGCCTGGTACCGCATCCACGAACCGGACGACGACACGCCCCCGGCCCAAAACCCGCAGGAGGCGTAGGGGCGACTTCAGTCGCCAAGCGGTGCACAGCACCGCCGTGGACCACGCTCCATCGGTCCACCATTCGGTGCCATGCCGGGTACCCCTGGTGGATGAAAAAAGCGTCATCCACCCTACAGGCGTGCAYCCGCAAGSTCCGAGACAGGGAAGGTTGTAGGGGCGACTTCAGTCGCCCAGCGGYGCGCAGCACCGCCGTAGGGTGGACCACGCTCCATCGGTCCACCAATCGGTGCCATGCCAGGCACCCCTGGTGGATGAAAAAAGCGCCATCCACCCTACAGGCGTGCAACCACATGGTCCGAGACAGGGAAGGTTGTAGGGGCGACTTCAGTCGTAGGGTGGGCTTCAGCCCACCAGCACCACACAAGCGCTTCGCGAGCAGAGCTCGCTCCTACGGGCTGTGCCTCAACCCGTGGGAGCGAATTCATTCGCGATGGGCCGACTCAGGCGTTGCGATGCAGCTCGGCCAGCTTGGCCGCGGCCTCTTCGATGCGCGCCTTGAGCGCTTCGATCTCGTCGCGGCGTTCGGCGATCACCCGTTTCGCCGGGCACTGCCCCGTGAGGCCACGGGCGAGCACCACGCCGCCGGTGCCGGCGCGCAGCCAGCCCACCAGGCCACCCTGGCGCAGGCCGGTGCCGACCATCACCAAGCCACCGGCGATGCTCAGGAAGCGTTCCCAGCCCTCGACGTTATGGGGGCGGGCAGCGTTTTCGCGGGACTGCGGTTCGAAAGCGACCATGGTGTTCTCCTGGCTCTATGGGGTTGTAGTAACGACTGGCCAGGTGCGTGCAGGGTTCAGAGTGCTGGACGAGCGGAGCGCGGCGCCGCCGGAAAGCGACGGCGCCGCGGGGGTCACGCGGGTTTGTGGCCGTGGTCGAGGCTCTGGTCCACCAGCCAGCGACCGTGGGCCAGGGAGGCACGCCGGGCGCTGTCTTCCTCGGCGAGGAACGCCGAGTTGGCGGGCAGTGGGATGCGCCGGGTGCGGCTGCCATCGGGCGCGGTGATGTGCAGCCCGCCGGCCCAGGGCGTGGGAATGCCCGGGTGCTCGATCAGGTGCGCGGTGATGATGTGATCGCGATGGGTGAGCTGGTTGCTGCTGTTCATGGCTGTGCCTCCATTCGCGGAGTGGCCGCCTGGATGCAGCGGCCGCTCCCTCGCAGGTGGATGCCCGACGGGCATGCGGACCTTCACCTTAGCGCAGGCCCGCCCCCTGGCCGCCCGGCCCGACGAAACGCATCGCCACGGAGCGCGGCGAAAGCCTTCTCTCCACCCCGCCCCATCGGTAATCTCCCGCCACCACCCGCCGGAGTCACCATGGAACTGCACATCGTCATCAATGGCCGCAAGGACCTCGCCCAGCAGCTCTACCGCCAGTTGCGCGACGCCATCGAGGACGGCCGCCTCGCGAGCGGCGCCCGGCTGCCACCCAGCCGCCTGCTCGCCGAGCAACTGGGCATCTCGCGCAAGACGGTGGCCGATACCTACGCCCAGCTCACCTACGAGGACTACCTGGTGGGCCGCATCGGCAGCGGCACCTTCGTCAACGCCCGGGTGGCAACGCGGGTGCGCAGCCGCTTCGCCTCGGAACTGGCCGAAGCGGACTTCATCCGCCACTGGCAGGACGTCCCCATCCCCTTCCGCCACCCGACCCTGGAAGGCACCCTGCGCTACGACTTCATCGGCGGCGCCACCGCACGCAGCCAGTTCCCCCATGACGACTGGCGCCGCTGCACCCAGCATGCCCTGCGGCAGATGGCCTCCGCCCGAGGTTTCTACGGCCAGCCCGAGGGGGTGGAAGCCCTGCGTCAGGCCATCGCCCGGCACATCAGCTTCGCCCGTGGGGTGCGTTGCACGGGGGATGATGTGATCGTCTGCAGCGGTGCCCAGCAGGCCCTGGACCTGCTCGCCCGGGTCATGCTGCAACCCGGCAGCGTCGTCGCCATGGAAGACCCCGGCTACACCCCGGCGCGTCTGCTGTTCGGCATCCAGGGCGCCCAGGTGGTGAGCATCCCGGTGGACGCCGAAGGCATGCGCGTGGACGCCATTCCCGATGGCACGCGGCTGATCTACGTCACCCCCTCGCACCAGTTCCCCCTGGGCATGCCCATGAGCCCGGCACGGCGCGAAGCGCTGCTGCAGCGGGCGCGCGAACTCGGCGCCATCGTCATCGAAGACGACTACGACAGCGAGTTCCGCTACGAGGGTCGCCCCACCGATTCCCTGCAAAGCATGGACGAGCACGGCGTGGTGGCCTATGTCGGCACCTTCTCCAAGACCCTGCTGCCGGAGCTGCGCCTGGGTTACGCCATCCTCCCCGACGTACTGCTGGAGCCGCTGATCAAGGTCAAGCAGATCACCGACTGGCACAGCTCCACCCTGCCCCAATGGGCCCTGGCCAAGTTCATCGACGAAGGCTCGCTGCACAAGCACATCCGTCGCTGCCACGCCGTCTACAGCAGCCGTCGCGAACGCATCCTGGCGCGGGTATCGGGTGACCTCGCGCCCTGGTTTGCAGCCGTGCCGGCGGTGGCCGGGGCGCACATGGCGCTGCTGTGCAAGGTGCCGATCGACCTGCCGCTGCTGATGGAACAGGCGCGCAAGGTCGAGGTGGGGCTCTACCCGCTGGCACCCTTCTATCACCAGCAAGCCCCCCAGGCCGGCCTGCTGCTGGGTTTCGGCGCCATCGAAACCCTGGATATCGACCCGGCCCTGGACCGCGTGCGCGACATCCTCCTGCGCATCGCCTGAAGCCCGAATGCTGTCAATGCGACAGCATTCGAGTCATCCCGACAACAGGTCGATATGACCGCACCCGCCTGCAGCCCAGTGACTGCGGGCGCCTGGCGCTGGCACGAAAACTGACAGGTAGAGGCAATTCCACTCGCTCACCGGAGGTGAGACATGCTTTTCGTCAGTGCCGGCCGCCACCAGCGGCTGCAACAGCAGAACCAGGCCCTCCTCGCCCGCCTCGACGCCGCAGAGCACGAAGCCGCGCAACTGCGTGATGCACTCCAGGCCAGCCGCGACGACACCCGGCTGCAAACGGACCTCGCGTTCTACAAGGGCCTGGCCGGCAACCTGCTGAAATTCGGCCGCTCCATCGGCCATGTCGGCGACTCCTTCAGCTACCTCAACGCGCGCCTGGACGACAACCACCAGCGCGCCCAGGACGTCGCCAGCGCGGCCATCCACAACAAGCTCAAGTTCGGCGTGCTGCAGGAGCAATCCCAGCGCATGGAAAACGGCCTGGCCACCCTCAACCAGCGCATCTCGGAACTGGTGCAGCGCGCTGGCGAGATCGACCGCATCGTCGGCCTCATCGGCAGCATCGCCAGCCAGACCAACCTGCTGGCCCTCAACGCCGCCATCGAAGCGGCCCGCGCCGGCGAATCCGGTCGCGGCTTCGCCGTGGTCGCCGGGGAGATCCGCGACCTGGCCGAGAAAACCGCCAGCGCCACCCAGGACATCGTCCGCGAAACGGCGGACATCCAGGCGGTGATCCACACCGCCCAGGACGAGATCCGCCTCCACGTCGACAGCGCCAACCACTTCCACGCCATGACCACCGAAGCCAGCGGCGCCATGCTCGACGTCCACGGCCAGGCCCAGCGCATGCACCACGAGATCGGCCAATCCTTCTTCCGCGCCGGCATCGAACTGGCAAACCTCGCCGAGCTCTCGCTCAAGGCCTCGGTCTACGACGCCATCCTCAGCGGCGAACCGGACGCCAGCGTGCTGCCGACCGAGGAACAATGCCCCTTCGGCCGCTGGTACTACGGCGACGGCAACGCCGCGCTGCGCGGCAACCTCCAGTTCCGCCTGATCGAACGCCCCCACGAACGTGTGCACCACGCCGGCGCCGCCGCCATTGACGCCTTCGCCGAGGGCCGGCTCGACACCACTCTCGAGCAGCTGGCGCTGATGGAAGACTCCAACGTCGAGGTGATGGACATCGTCAAGAAGGTCCTGGCGGAACATGAAAAGGGTTTGCAGGTGCCGGCCCGCAGCGCTGTGGCGGCCCCCTTGCTGAGAGTTGTCGGCGCCGATTGACAGCCGCACAAGCCCCCCAGCACTATCGACGCCATGAACGCATCCGCACGCCGTACCGCCACCACCACTACCACCGCCATGTGCGGGGCGAGCGGGTGTGCGTAGCGGATAGCGCAAGGAACCCCAAAGGCCCCGCCAGCGATGGACGGGGCCTTTTCTTTTGCCCCGGCGGCGCTGGCATTCAAGGAGAAATGCCATGCACGCCCCGCGCAAATCCGCCCTGCTGATCATCGACATGCAGGTGGCGCTCTATGAAGGACCGGACAAGCCCTGGCAGGCCGAGCTGCTGCTGACCCGGGTCAACCAGTTGATCGCCCGTGCCCGCGCTGCCGGTGCGCCGATCTTCGCCGCACGCTTCGCCGGGCCGGAAGGCTCGCCGGTGGCGCCGGGCAGCAAGGGCTGGGCACTGCACCCGCGCCTGGAGGTAGACCCTGCCCGCGACCGCATCTTCGACAAGAACCGCCCCAGCTGCTTCTCCGGCACCCGTCTGGACGACTGGCTGCGCGACGCCGCCATCGGCGAGCTGGTGATCGTTGGCATGAAGACCCAGTACTGCGTCGACAGCACCTGCCGCGCCGCCGCCGACCTGGGCTACCGCGTGGTGCTGGCGGAAGACGCCCACAGCTGCATGGACACCCCCGCGCTGGACGCCGCCGCGATCATCCGCCATCACAACCTGACATTGTCGGGGCCGTTTGCCAGGCTGATGAAGGCCGATGAGGTGAGTTTTCTCTGAGGCTCCCGGGCGGAAGCCCGGGCTACGGCCCGGGCGACCATTCTGGGCTCGCAGCGCTTCCCCGTATCGGTGGTGTAACAGGTCAGGCGGTTTACGAGCTTTTCCCTATAAGCCCATCGCAAACGGTGCTAGCAGCCGGCACTTCGCGCCTGCGGAGTGCTTGCCAAGCGGGATGAGGGCTCTGAAAATCCAAAGGGCAACCAGCCGGGAGTGAGGGAGTCGGCGTCTTTCAAGGAGGAAAGCATGCCTAGCTATTTTTCCATGTTCGTCGCCCTCGTCCTGGGCGGCCTGCTTCCGCTCGGTATCTTCATCGGTCGCAGCAACATTCGCGCGCGGCGCTACGAGATCATCAGCGATCTGGAGAACCTGTTCGGCTTCGCCCGCCGGGAGGCCGGCGATCCGCTGATCATCCCCTCCTTCGAGCTGGTCAAATACAAGTACAGCCCCGTCGACCTCCATGAACCCAACCCACTGCTGAAGAAGCGCGCACGGCCCTACGACTACGTACTACCGGTATTCCTTTACGTGTTCACCTCCACGCTGGGAATTCTCGCGGTCATGGCGGAGCCGGCGGCGTTCAACCAGGCCGCGCTGTTCCTCGAAGGCCCCATGGCAGACCAGAGTCGTCACTTGCTCTCGGTGATCTGCTTTGCCTTTCTTGGCGGCTACATCTGGAGCGCGCAGTACCTGATTCGCCGGGTGGCGAATTTCGACCTGTCACCCATTTCGTTCTTCCGCTCCACACTGCACCTTGTTCTCGGCGTACTGGTGGCCACGGTGCTCTACCGCGGCCAGATCTTCCACGCGCTCAACGCGGACAGGTTCGCCATCGCCCTGGCATTTCTGGTGGGCATGTACCCGGCACTGTTCATCGATGTCGTGATCGCCAAGTTCTCCTGGATCCGGCTCAAGCGCGTCAGCGAGCACAGCCGCGCCCTGCAGGAGGAGTTGCCCCTCGACGTGATACTCGGCATCGACGCCTTCATGAAGTTTCGTCTGGAGGAGTTCGAGATAGAGGATGTGCAGAACCTCGCCACCATCAACCCGATCCAGATATTCGTCGAGACGCCCTACGGGCTCTACGAGGTGATCGACTGGGTAGCTCAAGCACAGCTGATCCTGGCCGTTGGCCCAGAGAAGACTCTGCAGCTGCGGCAGATCAACATCCGCACCATCTTCGATCTGGAAAAGATGCTCGACAGCCCTGTGCTCAAAGCCCGCCTGCTGGGAATCCTGGACCCGGACAGCGCATCGACGGCACTGCCACCTCCCGTGCCGCCGGCCGGCACGCCGCCACTGTCCCTGCCCTCACGACAACGCCGAAAAGGGCACGGTGAAGTGGCCCTGGACCTGAGCGATCAGGTCGAAGCGCTGGTCTCGGTGATCCGCGATGACCTGCACGTCAAACGGCTACGGCAGATATGGGATGTGATCGCCAGCAAAGTGGACGAACGCCCCAAAGAACCTCTGCGCCAAAGCGGACCCGAGAAAATCGCCAGCCTGGTCGGCCGGCGCCACAGGTAGAACTCAATGAACGGTAGTGCCCCTTGAGTAAGGACGAATCAACTCACGGAGGTCCGTCAGACTCCGCTGGATCATGACGAACGCTTCTTCGCCGTCGTAGCGCATGCTCGACTCGTGATAACGGTAATCACTGGCGACACGTAGGGAAGAAAGCCAATTGAAAGAGCCGACCGTGAGCCATTGTTCATCGACCAGCAAGAGCTTGCTGTGAACGCACTGTCCCTGACTATCACAGTACTTCGCCCCTGCTGCCTTGAGGTCGTCAATGCACTCGCCGAAGTCTTTCCGAGAGCCCGCTAGACGGCTGTTAGAGATCACGACAACGTTTACACCCCTCTGGCATGCGTGTCGTATCTGCTCCTCTATCGCATCGGCCTTCAGGGCGCTTCGAGACAGGTAAGGGGACACGATGATCAGCCTGCGACGGGCACCTTCAAAAGCTGATCGCAGTATCTTCCGGTGTCCTTCGAGGTCCCTGATCAGTACGGTCGGAGCAAGCCCCATGGATGGCGTCAGAAGCTCGACATCGACATCCTTCAGCTCGTGCTTCTCGTTTTCCAGAAGGAACCGTCCCATGACAGATGCAGGATTGCTGTGCCCCGGCTGAAACAGATGCATGTTGCCGAACACCAGGAATGCATCCTGAGCACGTGACACAGCGACGTTGAGCAATGAGCCGTAATCCTTATCAAACATCGTACTCCCCGGTGCCGTGCCAACGCCGTATGTAGGGGAGAAGATCACCAGGCGCCGTTCTGCGCCCTGCAGACTGTGTACGGTGCCAACCGTGATGCCATGTCCATTCCCCAGGTGCTCATCCAGTTCCCGCCTGACTGCATGGCTCTGAGCAGCAAAGGGTGTGATCACCGCCACCAGTTCACCGAACTGCTTGCCCTCACTTGCGAATGCCGCTTCGATTTCGCTTC
This sequence comes from Pseudomonas sp. zfem005, assembly GCF_032621735.1. NCBI lineage: Bacteria > Pseudomonadati > Pseudomonadota > Gammaproteobacteria > Pseudomonadales > Pseudomonadaceae > Pseudomonas > Pseudomonas sp. zfem005. The sequence continues at coordinate 255,353 of NZ_JAVYJE010000004.1, forward strand.
TGCGGCGTCTTAGCCAGCGAGCGATGGCCTGAGCCTCGACCAGATTACGGCGGCTTTTCCCGACCCGCTCGTCCCGTGCAGCCAGGTGGACATAGCCCAAAGTCGGAGAGAACAAGCGGCTCCCGTCGTCATCACGGCAAGGTTGCAGCAAGTTCTGATAAACAAGGGCATTACTGATTGCAATGATCTCCGGCCAGCATCGGCGATGCTCGCAGAGAAACATTCCAGAACCACGCTGCGGGTGTTTTGCAAAGGGCGTTGCCTGCTGAGCAATCTGCATCACATTGCCGCTTGAGGCCGCCATGCCGGTTTTCCGAAAACCTTCCCAGCCTGCTTGGAGAAGGCCATAACGGTGCGCGTTAGACCTATCGATGCTGGCTGGCAGGCCATGAACGGGAGAGATCTGATTCACATCGCCCACCACCAATGCACGCTTGGCCAATGCGAAGGCCGGCATACCGATTTCAGGCGGCACTTGCCCAGCCTCGTCAACAATCAGTAGATCCATACGTCCGAACATCGGTTGCACGACGCCACTCCATCCCGTGTAGCGCGAAGGCAAGCTGTGCAGGGTCGCAACCGAACAGGGGTACAGTTTTGCCAGGCGTCGGTATTGCAGCTCCAGCCTGTCCGCCGATTTACTGTCCTCCACCTTGCGGTATTTTTTCAGCAACGCATCCACTTCCATCAGGTAGCGCGCTTCCCAATAGTGGGTAGCCAGCTTGAAGGCCTCGAAACGTGGACCTACATCCAGGGCCGATTGCACACCCTCAAGGCTGAGGCGCTTGGATTTGCCACAGAAATCGCTCAAGAAACTCAGCAGTTCACGGAGGGTTTCCATCGTTTTACGATGCAGATCATGTTCTGCCTGAGCCTGAACCTTCCGATGAGCTATCGCTTTGATTCGCTCGGTCAACCAGCCACCGAATGTTTGGCGCAAATCCATCTCAAGCAAGTGCTGGGCAATCCAGTCATGGCTTTGCATGACCGTCGCCCGAAATAGTTCATCACGACGGCGCCGAGATGTGGTGATCCCAAGACGGGATAACAGCCCTATCCACCAGCTCTCATCATGGCAGTGCTGCTGCCATGCAAGGTTGATGGCGTGCCAGTGCTTCTTCTGCTCGATAAGTCGCTCAAGATTGGTCTGAGAGCTTTCGAGCAGTGCTCTTGTAGACTGCTCCAGCGCCAGGATGCGCTCCGTTGTAGGAGGCAGGCCCTTGCAGAGCCGAGTCAGCGTGATGAGCTTGCGCATCACCACGGTGATCATGTCGCATCGCTGCTTCAAACGGGCATGCAACGCCGCCGCCACGCTCTCGAGGGTAGGTGCCGCCAGTTCGCCCAGGGCCTGCTGAGCCTTGCTCAGAAAGCCGCGGCGAGCGCTCTCTAATCCCTCTACCGTTTCGAACGACTTGGCTTCGTAGCTCGAATCTTTCGCCATGCCCTTGAGCATGTGAACAGGAAAACTGAAGGTGTTGTTTTCCCGGCTCTTTGCTGGCAGGTACAGGCCGTAGCTTTTCACGTCATCGAGCCAACGCCCGGCCAGTTCGCCCGCCGGCTCCTTAACCTTGGCAAATGCCTCCAGGATGTTCACCACCGCCTGATTGTTCGTGGAGCTAGCGACTATTAATGGCGGTTCGCTTTTCTCTAGCGCTCTGCGCACCCACAGCGATGCAATCACACTCAGTAGCAAGGTGGTCTTCCCGGTCCCGGGAGGTCCATCTACCGCCGTGACGGCGTCGGGCAGAGCAAAAAAATGCGCCAGCGATTCCCGTTGCGAGTCGGACAGTCCGTAGCGAGACTCCATCTGCCCAAGGTGTTCAGTGCCGAGGTCCAGCTGGGCCTCCAGCTCGAGCAAAGGGCGTTGTACGGCGGCCTCCATAAGGGAAGCAAGGAGCGGGGTCTTCGCCTGAGCTCCGCTGTCCTTGCGCAATTCACCGACCAAAGCCTGGATGTGCTGAGTAGCCCCTCTGTTTCCATCAGCGAGGGCAATGCCAGCATTCTCCTGCAATTCGTATTGTTCGATCTCCAGCGTCCCCCAGTCGTACCCGGAGACTTGCTGCAACAAGTCGTGGGTGACCTTCAACAAGGCATGCCAATTGTCTGGTTGCTGTGGCAACTGGGAGCGTGCCTTATCCAGATCATCGAGGGCGCCAATGGATACAGGCAGAAAGGTAGGCTCGAGTAAATTCCTGGGAATCGACGGTAGGCAGTCTTTTTCATCCAGAGCAAGACTGCCATCTGGGCTCAAGAGTGCATTGAAGAATATCGGTGCGATCTGTTCAGGAAGCTTTTTATCGAGCTCCGCGTGCTCGGCACGACGCCCATAGACCAGAGGGAAAAGCGTCACCCGCACCGGCCATTTCTCTTCCTCGACTCGAGTGTCTCTGCTTTCCTTGCTTTTACGTGCCGCCTGCATTTTCCGGGCTGCCAGCTCTGACAGACGTCCCTGCAAAATGTCATCCAGGCTCAGTTCTCGACAAAGCCCGGAGAGGTCCGGCATTAAATTCTGAGCATCAGCAAGTGATGCCGCTATGTAATCCAAGACGCTGACAGTCCTTTGCACCTGCGCTCTCCAACGGTGGTCCCGAGCAGGCGATTATTCCATGGCTGCCTTCGCAAGCAAAAAACCGATCGCCTCCCGCTGCAGAACCACCGCTCCACCCGGTGGGAGCAAGGACTTTAAAGTGCCGCGCCCGACCGCCTTCACCCCAACAACGACGCCACCGTGCGCTCGCCCAGGGCCGGGCCGATGCTCATGCCGAGGCCGGTGTGCATCAGCACGGCGGTGACGCCGGGGATGGCCTTGAGTACCGAGAACGGGCCGGGGCCGCGGGCGCCGTAGACGCCCTGCCAGCGCTCGAGCACCTGCAGGCGGGTGCCGAGGGTGTGTTCGGCGAGGTCGAGCATCAGGTTGTCCACGGCCTCGGCGTTGAAGGGCGAAGCGTCGCGGCCGTAGTCGTGGGAGTCGCCGATGATCAGCTCGCCATGGGGCGTGGGGCTGACCAGCAGGTGGATGCCGTGCTGCTCCAGCTCGGGGGTGTACTGCTCGATCTGGCCACGGATGGCTTCGGCTTCCGGCAGGTCGGAGAAGGCGCCGTAGTGCACGCAGCTGAGGCCGGTGAGCACGGCGTGCTGCAAGCCGATGTCCACCGCCGGGCGCGCGCGGAGCATCTGCAGGCGGCAGACGCTGGGCTGCAGCGGGGCGATCTGGTCGGCCAGCAGGGTCAGGTAGTCGTGGCCGGAGCAGACGATGATCTGCTCGGCGCGGCAGCTGCCCGCGCTGGTGTGCACGCGGTTCTGCTCGACGTCGCGCACCAGGGTGGAGAAATGGAAGGTCACGCCCAGCTCGTCGCGCAGGTAGTTCACCAGCGCCGGGATGGCTTCGCGGGAATACAGCTGCTGGTCGTCCAGGCCGTGCAGGGCCACGCGGTGGTGGCTGAACTGGCCCTGGTAGAGGTCGTGCAGGCGCTCGCCACGCAGCAGTTCGACGCGGTAGCCGTGTTCGATGGCGCGGGTGGCGCAGAAGGCCTCCAGCAGTTCCTCTTCCGCTTCGGTGCGGGCGAACAGCAGGGAGCCGTTGCGGCGGATGTGGAAGCCGGCCACTTCAGCCAGCTCGGCCCAGAGGGTCCGCGCCTCACGGGCCAGGGCGAACATGGGGCCGGGGGCCTGGCCGGTGATCAGGGCCTGGCCGAAGTTGCGCACCGAGGCGCCCAGGGGCCGGTCGCTGCGCTCGAACACGCTGACCTTGAGGCCACGGCGGGCGGCGGCGTAGGCGTGGGAAAGGCCGAGGATGCCGGCGCCGACGATGGCGATATCGGTGTCTTGGATGGGCATGGAGTTCTCCAGGAAAACAGGGCCGCCCCTGCCCTCCCCACAACCCTCTCCCCGCAGGGAGAAGGTGTGGAGCGGGTGGGAGCGGAGGTCGGACTTGTTACTGCGGCAATTTCTCGGACTTACCGTCGTAACGCTTGCGCCACTCGGCCAGGATGCTGTCGCGGTTCTTCGACGCCCAGGCGAAGTCGTTCTTGATCAGGCGCTGCTCGTAGTCGGCAGGCAGTTCGGTCTGCGGCTTGGCGATGCCAGGCTGGGCGAGAACGGCGAAGTTCTCCTTGTACAGTTCCATGGCGGCAGGGCTGGCGGAGAAGTCGGCGAGCTTCTTGGCGGCGTCGGCGTGCTGGGTGCCCTTGATCACGCCGGTGGCTTCGATTTCCCAGCCCAGGCCTTCCTTCGGCAGGACGATGTCCAGCGGCGCGCCCTGGCGCTTCAGCTGCACGGCCGGGTATTCGAAGGAGATACCGATGGGGAACTCGCCGGCGGCGGCCAGCTTGCACGGCTTGGAGCCGGAATGGACGTACTGGCCGATGTTCTGGTGCAGGTCATCCATGTACTGCCAGCCCTGCTTCTCGCCGAAGGTCTGCAGCCAGGCGCTGACGTCGAGGAAGCCGGTGCCCGAGGACGCCGGGTTCGGCATCACGATCTTGCCCTTGTATTCCGGCTTGGTCAGGTCCTGCCAGCTCACCGGCTTTTCCAGGCCCAGCTTCTCGGCTTCGACGGTGTTGAAGCAGATGGTGGCGGCCCACACGTCCATGCCCACCCAGGCCGGCGGGTTGGCGGCGTCGCGATAGTTGGCGCCGATGGCGTCCAGGTGCTTGGGTGCGTATTTCTCCAGCATGCCCTGCGCATCGAGGATGGCCAGGCTGGAAGCGGCCAGGCCCCAAACGGCGTCGGCCTGGGGACGGTCTTTCTCGGCCAGCAGCTTGGCGGTGATGATGCCGGTGGAATCACGCACCCACTTGATCTCGATATCCGGGTTTTCCTTCTCGAACGCCTTCTTGTAGGCACTCAGCTGCTCGGCTTCCAGGGCGGTATAGACGGTCAGCTCGGTGGCGGCCTGGGCCTGCAGGGAGAACCCGGCGACGACGGCGGCAGCGAGGGCGAGACGCTTGAACATGTGAAGCTCCTTTGGTCAGGGTTTGGCGTGCTGTGGTCAGGTTTGGCTTGCTGTGGTTATGCGTTGGCGGGGGTTTCGCCCTGCGCCAGGCGTGCGTTGATCAGGTCGATCACGCCCGGCAGGTCGGCGATGGTGTCGATCAGGTAGTGCGGGCGGCTCGGCGCGAACAGCGCGTCGATGCGAGCGCGCTCCTCGGCCAGGCGCGCGGCCGGCAGGGCCTGGTAGGCGGCGAAATCCAGGCCGAGGAAGTTGCCGGAGAAGCGCAACGCCACGGTCCACATGCCGGCGCTACGGCCTTCGAGGATGCCCGGCTCGGTGTCGTCCACCTTCACGCAGGCGGCGACGTCGTCTAGCCCCAGGGCGATGACGTTGGCCAGCGCCTGGGCCGGGCTCGGGCGGCCCTTGGGTACTTCGTCGGTGGCGACCACGTGGTCCGGGCGGTAGCCGGCTTCGGCGGCCAGTTCCACCACCTTGTCCATCACCACCTTGGGGTAGCCGGAGCAGGTGCCGATCTTCAGGCCCCTGGCGCGCAGGGCGGCGATGGCCTCCAGGGCGCCGGGGATCAGCGCCGAGTGCTCGCCGACCTTGGCGATCTGCAGGGGCATGAAGCGCTCGTAGAGTGCGGTCACGTCCTCGTCCGTCGGCAGGTGGCCGAAGCGGCGTTCGAAGCGTGCGGCGATGGCCGGCACGTCGCACAGGGTGCGGATGTGGTCCCACTTGCCCATGCCCATCGGGCCGCGCGCCTCCTCGAGGCTGATCTCCACATCGAAGCTGGCGAAGGCCTCGACGAAGATCCGCGTCGGCGCGAAGGAGCCGAAGTCGACCACGGTGCCGGCCCAGTCGAGGATGGCGGCCTGCAGGTAGGTGGGGGTCTGGTAATGCATGGTGTTCTCCGTGGATCAGTGGCCGGGCGCGGTCTGGCGCCAGGCCTGGGAGCGGCGCAGCAATCCGCGCGAGGCCCCGGCCAGCAGCAGCGAGACAGCGGCCGAGGTGAGCAGGATCAGGGTGGACATGGCGGCCGCGCCGCCGACGTTGCCGGCGTCGTCCATGTTCAGCACGGCGACGGCGGCGAGCACGCTGTCCGGGCTGTAGAGGAAGATCGCGGCGGACACGGTGGTCATGGCCGAAACGAACAGGTAGCGGACGATGTCCAGCAGCGCCGGCAGGCAGATGGGCAGCGTCACCTTCAGGTAGTGGCGGTACAGGGGCATCTTCAGCGACAGGGCGGCGGCTTCGAACTCGCCGTCCAGCTGGCGCAGCGCGGTGGTGGCGGTCATCTGCGCGGTGGTGAGGAAGTGCGCGATGGAGCAGACCACCAGCAGCGTCATGCTGCCGTAGAGGCCGTGCAGCGGGTTGGCCGGCAGGTTGAAGAAGAAGACGTAGCCGAGGCCGAGCACCAGCCCGGGCACCGCCATGGGCACGAAGCTGAGCATGCGCAGCAGTTGGTTGAGGCCGGCCTGGCCGCGGGTCTTCTCCATCAGGTAGGCACCGGTGAAGATCAGCGCGCCGCCGAACAGCGCGGTGCAGCTGGCCATGGTCAGGCTGTTGCGATAGGCCAGCCAGCCGCCGCCGGCGCTCTCTTCGAAGGCGTAGTGACGCAGGGACAGCGACAGGTTGTAGGGCCAGAACTTCACCAGCGACGAGTACACCGCCATGCCCAGCACCGCCAGCAGGGCGAGGCAGACCAGCAGCACCAGGGCCAGGAAGCAGGCGTCGCGCAGTCGCGAGGGTTTCGGGTGGTAGACCTGGGCGCGACCGCTCATGGAATCGCCTTGGCCGCGGCGCAGCCAGGCGTCGACGCCGAAGCTGAGCAGCGCCGGCAGCAGCAGAATCATGCCGATCAGCGCGCCCCGGCCGAATTGCTGCTGGCCGACCACGGCCTTGTAGGCCTCAAGCGCCAGCACCTGGTAGTCACCGCCCACCACCACCGGCACGCCGAAGTCGGTGATGCACAGGGTGAACACCAGGCAGAAGGCGGCGAACACCCCCTGGCGGGTGGCCGGCCAGGTGATGCTGCGGAAGGCCTTCCAGGGCCCGGCGCCCATGCTGGAGGCGGCGTCGAACAGGCGCGCATCGGCCAGGGACAGCGCCGACAGCAGGATCATCAGCGCATGGGGAAAGGTGTAGATGGCCTGGCCGAGGACGATGCCCCAGAAACCGTAGATGTTGTCCGGCAACAAGCCGCGCAGCAGGCCCTGGTTGCCGAACAGGTAGATCAGCGCGATGCCCGGCAACATCGACGGCGCCAGCAGCGGCAGCAGGGAAATGCCCCGCCACAGGCCCTTGGCCGGAATCAGCGTGCGTTGCAGCGCATAGGCGAAGAGGTAAGCCAGCGGCACCACGATGGCGGCGACGCTGAGTGACACCTTGAGGCTGTTGCCCAGCAGCCAGTGGAAGTTGGCGCTGGCCAGCAGCTCACGCGCCGCCACCAGGCCACCGCCCTGCCCGGCTTCACCGCTGAAGCCACGCCAGAAGATGGCCGCCAGGGGCAGCAGCACGGCAAAGGTCAGCAGCACCAGGAGCAGCAGCTTGCCGCCCACCACGAACAGGCGGTCACCCAGGTCGCTGCGTGCGGCCCGCACTGGAGCGGTCTTGAGCGATGCCGGCATTTCCATCACCCGCGCCATCTCAGGCGAACACCTGCAGGCTGCGCGACGGCAAGGCCACCCAGATATCGGCACCGCCCAGGCGCGGCAGCAGCGCCGGGTCCAGCTCCGCCAGCAGCGGATGGCCAGGCAGTTGCTCCAGTTCGAAACTCAGGCGGCAGCGGTTGCCGAGGAAGGTGATTTCGCGCACCTGGGCGCGGAAGCGGTTGTCATCGCCCTGCTGCGGGTCGATGGCGATGGCTTCGGGGCGGCAGAACAGGCGGCCCTGCTCGGCCCCCCCTGCGGCTTCCGGCAGGCGCAGGCTCAGCTCGCCGACTCGCGCGTGGCCATCCTGGCGCCCCTGGAACGGCAGCCAGTTGCCCTGGCCGACGAACTCGGCGACGAAGGGCGTGGCCGGGCTTTCGTAGATTTCCCGCGGGGTGCCGTATTGCTCGACGCGGCCCTGGTTGATCACCGCGATGCGGTCGGCCATGAGCATGGCCTCGTCCTGGTTGTGGGTGACCATCAGGGTGGTGATGCCCAGGCTCTTCTGCAGCTGGCGCAGCTCGGTGCACAGGTGCTCGCGAACACGGGCGTCCAGCGCCGACATGGGTTCGTCCAGCAGCAGCAACGATGGCGACGGCGCCAGGGCACGGGCCAGGGCCACGCGCTGCTGCTGGCCGCCGGACAGCTGGCCGGGGAATTTCTTCTCGCTGCCGGCAAGGCCCACCAGCTCCAGCATCTCCGCCACCCGCTGGCGGGCTTCGTCGCGGCTGGCACCGGCCAGGCCGTAGGCGATGTTCTGCTGCACGCTGAGGTTGGGGAACAGTGCGTAGGACTGGAAGAGGATGCCGTAGTCACGGGCCTGGGGCGGCAGGGTGGAAATGTCGCGCGGGCCGATGTGCAGGCTGCCGCTGTCCTGGCGCTCCAGCCCGGCGATGCAGCGCAGCAAGGTGGTCTTGCCACAGCCGGAAGGCCCCAGCAGGCACACCAGCTCGCCCTCGGCGATATCCAGCGACACCCCATCCAGGGCGGTGAAGCTGCCGAAGCGCTTATGGATGTCGCGGACCTGGAGATGGGCGGCGTGATGCATGACATGACCTCGTAGAACGGTGGGCGTAACGCAGGAAGCGCGGTACGACTCGACGAGGCTGATGCTAGGGAGGCAATGCGAAATCTATGTGGCGATAACCCCAAGCCCACCGATAGTGGCATTGGTGGATTTGGTATAGGCCAGGTGAGAGAGCTGGAAGCCGAGAGCCTGAAGGTGGAAGGCGGCAGCGCTGGAGAGAGCGCCTTTTTGAGCAAGTCGCGCTGCGGCATGCGGCTCTTTGCAACCGCCAGGATTCGCCTGCAGCGCCGAGCGGCTGAACACACGCCCCTGCGGCACCCACTCATCCTGTCGAGCCTTTGCTCGAACGTCTCCGATGGAGTCGATGACTCCGTGCCCTGGGACGTGATGTCCCAGGTACAGATGCAGCCGGCGCCCCGGTCCGGGCGCCGGACTGCCGGCATCAGAGCCGGTTGAGGCTGACGTTGTCCAGGTACAGCGACTGGTCGGAGCGGGTGCTGAGCACCATCAGTTCCATGCGCCGGTAGTTTCCGGCCGGCACCTGGAAGCTCTGCTGCAGCTTGCCCCAGGCGCCGCCTTTGGTATTGACCACACCCAGGGACAGCAACCGGCCGTTGCCGGCGCTGTCTTCCAGGTAGAGGTAGGCATAAGCCAGCGCGGCCACGCTGGCGGTGCGGCTCACCATCACGTCGGCGGCGAAGCGGTAGGACAGTCCCGGCTGCACTTTGCCGGCCAGAAGCAGGCTGGCGCCGGTGCCGTCGGCCTTGCGGGCGTAGACCTCCAGGGACTTGCCGGTGGTTGCCAGGGCGGTCAGCCGGGTGCTGCCGTAGAAGCCCGTCCACTCGCCGATGGCACTGTCGAAGTTCCAGCCAAAAGCGGCCGCGGTCGTCGGGGTGATGGGCTTGGCGGGGGTCACTTCGCTGAGTTCCACCTCATCCAGCAGCACGGCCAGGCGGTTGACGCTGACCAGGCCCAGGTAGGTGTTGCGGATGACGCTGGCCGGCGGCTGGTAGACGAAGGTGACGTCGATGGGGGTGAACTCGCTGCTGGTCACCGACTTGATCACACCGTTGGCCGTGCTGTAGCTGATGCCGGCATTCTCTTCGTGGAGCATGCCCAGGTAGACATTGCCGCGCACATTGGTGCCCTTGAGCATCACCTTGGCCTTGAGCCGGTAGGTGGCGCCGACCTTCAGTGCGCCCACCGAGGTGGCCAGCACATCGTCGCGGCCGGCCGGCAGCTCGAACTGCAGGGCGTCGTCACGGCAGGTCTTGCCGACGTTGAGGGTGCTGAGCTTGGCCAGGTTGAGCAGGGCCTTCCAGCCGTCCAGGGTGCGGAATTCACCGTTGGCCACCAGGCCCTTGAGCGCCGGCTTGTCGCACCAGGCCGTGGTGACCGGCGGGGTGGGCTTCGTGGGAGTGGTGGGTGTGGTCGGCGTGGTGGGGGTCGTGGGCGTCGAGGTCGGGTTGACCGTCTCGGGCACCTTGGTCGGGCGCAAGGCGGCGATCTGCGCGGCCATGTCGTTCAACGCGCGGGCGGCGTCGGCGAAGCTGGCACGGCCGCAGGCCTGGTTGGCGCAGGTGGTATCGACCACGGTAGGCGTGGAGAACAGCGGGGCCTGCACGGACGCGTTGAACACCTGGGGGTAGGCCATGATGGTGGAGAAGCGCCCCTGCACGCCGTAGCCACGGCCCCACTCGTAGGTGCCCTGATGGATGCCACGGGCCAGGTAGGTGTAGTAGCCCTCGGTCTGGTCCTGCTCATAGGAGTGGCGCAGGCCCATGTTGTGGCCGATCTCGTGGGCCATGGTGCTGAGGCTGCAGTCCACCCCGGTGATGCCGTAGGCACTGGCCCAGGCACCGTTCTGGAAGGTGCCGCTGTTCTTCGGCCCGGAGAGCACGTAGCCGATGCCGCACACGCCATAGCCCTGCCCTACCTGGGTGCGGCTGATCAGCTGCACCACGTCGGCGCCATAGGTCTCGCGCAGCTGCTGCACGCGGCTGTCGGCGGCGAAGGCGGAAAGGTCCTTGTCGGAGATGGTCGGGTAGCTGGCCCAGGTGAGCGGCTGGGCGTTGACCAGGCGCAGGCGCAGGTTGACGTTGCTTTTCTTGTAGGCGTTGTTGGCGAATTCGATGTAGCTGGCGATGCGGGCGTTCATGTCCCGCCCGTTTGGCAGCGCCTGGGCGTCCTTGGTGTAGAGCACCAGGATGTCGACGGTGCGTGGTTCGGTGGTGGCGGCTTGGGTGAAGGGGGCCAGCAGGAGCAGGGCCAGGCAGGCGAGCAGTTTCTTCATGGTCATCGTTCCTGTAGCGCTCAGCCGCGGGTCGGCGGCGGGAGGGGCTGCAACGGCGTGGAATCGGGGGTCACGAGGGCGTCCGGGGTGGCACGCATCAGCAACTGGTTCTGGTCGGTCACCAGGGTGCTGCCGGTGGCGTTGTCCACCACCATGGACAGGGTCTGATCGCGGGTGGCGAGGGTGATGTGGGTCTCCAGCTGGCCCTTCACCACGGTGAGGGTGTCTTCAGGCTGGCCACCCTCCACCGCGCCGCTCCAGACGGCAGCGCCGCCGGTGTTGTGGGTTTCGTCCAGCGTGGCGCGCAGCGGTGCCTGGCGGCCGGGCACACCCAGCTGCAGGGTCTTGCCGACGGCCAGTTCGCCCAGGGAGGTGGTCGCCACCTGGGTGCGGTAAAGGGTCATCTCCTGCTGCTGCTCGGGCACCAGGGAGTGGCTGTCCCAGAGTTCGACCAGGGTGTCGGCGGGGGCGTCCACCACCGGCATCGGGGCGACGTGGGGTGCCGGCACCACGTTCACGGCGGCTGGCATCGGGCTGGCCGCCACCGGAGCGCCCGCCATGGCCGGGGCGACGGGCAACGGAGCTGCCGGGGGTGTCGGTGATGGGGTGTGCTGGGTAACGGCCGGGACCGCTGGGGTATCGCGCAGGAGGACGGCGAAGGTGACACCTGATGTGACCAGGGCAACCGCCAGGTAGAGGAGCGTACGGGGCATGACCACCTTCCCATGTTTCACCCGGCACAGCCGGGTGGCAGCGAAACCACGGAAGAGCATCCCTGACGAACCGTGGAACAGGTTCGACCGTTGCGAGGGGTAACGGCCAGTTGTTCGATTTATTGACGCCAGAAAATTGATATCACAGTGCCTGCATGGGGCATAAATACGCTTTCGCTATTAGCCAGGCGCCGGATCACACCATTGCGCTGCTGTGCTGCCTGACGTCGATATTCGGGAGCGTGGGAACGTTGAGCGGCATAAATAAAGTTGAACGCGTTCAACTTCCGCAAGTGAACCAGCCGCCACCTTAACCCGCTACTCAATGGCCGTCGGAATAATTGGGATTTCTCGCACATTGCTGGTTTGACAGCCCCGGCGCCAATCGTGGGTAATTGCGAAATCCGGCGACATCCCGCAGCAAACAGCTGATAACCCGTCGCCATCACCGATGTAATTGTTCGACAAAACCCTTTGATTACAACCCGTTGCGAAACAGCTCCAATTATTGCGCCTGACTTTTTCACTGTCTCCGTTAGTTGAACTTGCGCAACTTAATACGCTGGCAATCTGATAGTAGAAAACACACTTTTCAATTCAAACCGACGTCACGCGTTTGAATAAGGAGTGCCCACCTGATCGGGGCGCTACTTCACTAACTCGACTGAACAGCCCCTGGCCTCGTCATTGAGTTCAATGGCCAGCCTGCCTGCTCGTCGACTGAACCCGCCTGCGCATCACGGACGTGCCCAGGCGGATCACCACTACCCGGCCCAGGCCGGGTGCATGAAAGGAGAACCCATGCGGAAAATCTGGCTCTACCCGGCCGTCGCCCTGGTGACGGCCGGCACGACGCTCGCCGTCCTGCTGCAGGACACCCCCGCGCAGAGTGGGCAGGCGCCCGTCGCCTCTGCCCCGACCGGCGCGGGCAGCGTGTCCCTCCCGTCCTTGCCTGGCACAGCCGGGGCACAGGCTGCGGTCCAGACCAGCGGCCAGGCCACGGCAAATCCATCGTCCGCTGCAGCGCCGGACAGCGCCTCCGACGCGCCCCTGGCCCTGTGGACGGCTGATTCCCTGCAGGCCGCCGAGCAGGACGGGCTGGCCGTGTACCGCACCCAGGTAGCCCCCGAGCTGCTGGGCACCTTCGCCGTGGGCCGCACCCTGGAACTGGGCGTGCCGGGCCAGCCGGAGCCGCTGCGCGCCACGCTGGAGCAAACCCATAACACCGGCACCACCGCCGTGTGGACCGGCGCGGTGGAAGGCGGCAGCGACGCCGACACCCTGACCGTGGTCAAGGGCCGCCTGGAGACCCACATCACCCTCGCCACCACCGAGCAGACCCTGTCCTTCGTGGTGGACAACGCCACCGGTGCCACCCAGGTGACGGACCAGAACGAGCTGCTGATGCGCGCCACGCCGGACCCGATCATCACCCCCGACGCCAAGCAACTGCCGCCCCTGCCGCCGCCCGCCCAAGGCTGATCCCACAAGGAACGTCCCACCATGAAAAGACTCTTCATCGGCACCCTGCTGGCCGTCGCCGTACAGGCCGCCCATGCCGCCGAACCCCGCACCGTGGACCTGCTGGTGCTCTACACCAAGGACGCCCAGGCGCTGCCCAACGGCCGCGACATGGATGCGCGCATCGCCAGCTACATCGAGTACGCCAACAACGCCTACAAGAAAAGCAACGTCGACCTGCGCCTGCGCCTGGTGCACCGCCAGTTGCTGGACTGGGCCAGCTACCCCACCGTCTCCAGCCGCGACCTGGCCGCCTTCGCCGCCGACAGCCGCGTGCAGCAGCTGCGTGAAACCTATGGCGCCGACATGGTCCACCTCATCGGCCGCACCCAGGAAGGCCAGGGCTACGGCGTGTGCGGCATCGGCTACGTGCTCTCCGGGCCGAAGAACAGCGGCACCTTCCAATCCGGCTCCGCCAACAGCGCCTACGCCATCACAGGCGTGGATTGCAGCCTGAGCACCATGGCCCACGAGATCGGCCACAACATGGGCCTGCGCCACTCCTACGAGCAGGACATGACCGAGGGCTACTACCAGTCCAGCTGGCACCAGGGCACCTTCGAATGGAGCCGTGGCTACGGCGTGCAGGGCCAGTTCTCCACCATCATGGGCTACCCCCACGTGTTCAACGCCCGCGCCCAGGCGCCGCTGTTCTCCTCGCCGCGCGTGGTCGACAGCAGCTGCGCCAACCAGGCCTGCGGCCAGGAGAACCAGGCCGACGCCGCTCGCGCGCTGAACGCCATGGCCACGCAGATCGCCGCCCTGCGGGCGACCAAGGTGCCGGAGACGCAGAACCCCACCAACCCGGGCACTCCCACCACCCCGCCGACCACCCCGACCACGCCACCGACGACGCCGCCCACCACGCCGACCCCGGCCTGGTGCAACAAGCCGGCCCTGAAGGGCCTGGTGGCCAACGGTGAATTCCGCACCGCGGACGGCTGGCAGGGCCTGCTGGGCAGCGCCAGCATGAGCCTGGTGAACGTCGGCAAGACCTGCCGCGACAACGCCCTGCTGTTCGAGCTGGCCAAGGGCGGCAGCGACATCCTCGCCACCCCGGTCGCCGCCCTGCGTGAAGGCACCCGCTACCGCCTGCGCGCCAAGGTCATGCTCAAGGGCACCAATGCGCGCGGCAACATCTACCTGGGCGTCCTCCACGAGGCCAACGACCGCATCAGCTACAGCAACGCTTCCGGCCTGACCCAGTCGGTCACCAGCACCGAGTTCACCACCCTGGAGCGCACCTTCACCTACACCCGCGCCCAGACCCCGCCGCGCACCACCTACGTCGGCCTGATCAGCCGTGACGGCCTGAGCGTGCTGGTGGATGAGGTGGAGCTGACCGAGGTGACCGAGCCGAAGCCCACCACCCCGACCACGCCTTCCGTTCCCTCGAAGCTGGGCTGGAACTTCGAAAACGGCGCGGCCGGCTGGGCCGGCTTCCATGGCACCACCCGCCTGGTCGCCCTGGGTGGCAACACCGGTACCTCGCTGGAAAGCTACGCCCGCCTGTACGAAGGCAGCGGCGCCAGCATTCCGCTGCAGGGCAAGGTGCAGGGTGGCTTCGGCTACCGCCTGGCAGCCGACGTGATGATCGGCCGCAACGCCGGCATCAAGGGCCTCACCTACGGCTACCTCTACCTGGAGGATGCCAACGGCCAGGGTCGCTACCTGCCGCTGGGTGCAAGCCCCACCCTGGGTGGCACCTGGAGCCGCCTGCAGCAGGACGTGCAGATCCCCGCCGGCACCTACCGCCGCGTGGAACTGCTGGTACTGGGCACCCGCAAGGACCAGTCCCTGTACCTGGACAACGTCAGCTTCAACCGGCTCTGAGCCATGGCCCCCGGCGCTGCCGGGGGCTTCCCTCCTGCAGGGCCCTTCAGCGGCCCTCTTCGCAGGCCTCTCGCCCCAGGGCCATGAAGGCCGCCGGCAAACGCGCCTGGCGGCGGTCCTTGAGGCAGTAGAGGTATTCGTCGATCTGCGGCGCCTGCTCCAGCTCGATCACGCACAGCTCGGGGTTATCCGGCACTTCGTGGCGAGCGATGATGCTGATGCCGATATTGCGGATCACCGCCTCGCGGATGGACTCACGGCTGCCGATCTCCAGCAGCGGGCCGATGTCCAGGCCGGCCTTTTCCAGCAGCGCCTCGGTGAGCTGGCGGGTGATCGACCCGCGTTCACGCATCAGCAGGTTGTGGCCCTTGAGGGCGGCGATATCCACCGACACGCGCCCGGCCAGGGGGTGGCTGCGGTGCACCGCCAGCACCAGGGGGTCGCTGCCCAGCACCAGGCGGGTAAGGCGCTGGTCGTCGAGCTTCTGCGACGAGGCGGCCAGGTCCACGCGGTATTCCTCCAGCGCCTCCAGCACCTGCTGGGAGTTGCCGATCTCCACCGAGACCTCGATCTGCGGGTAGCGCTCGCGGAAGGTCCGCACCAGCCCGAGGATGTAATAAGGCGAGGTGGCACCGATGCGCAGGCTGCCCTGCATCTGCCCGCTGTTGCGCAGGAAGAACTCGATATCGGCTTCCTGCTGCAGCAGCACCTTGACCATGGGCAGCAGGCGCGCACCCTCCTCGCTCACGGTCAGCCGGCGGCCACCGCGATGGAAGAGCTCGACGGCGTACTGGCCTTCCAGGTTGCGGATCTGGGTGGTGACGGTCGGCTGGCTCAGGCCTAGCTTCTTGGCGGCCTGGGTGATGCTGCCCAGGCGCGCGACCATGTAGAACGCCTTGAGCTCGGCACTGAGCATGAGGGCTGCTTTCCAATAGAAGGGAGGCGGCGATTATAAGCGCGACGGCGAGCCGACTTCATGCAGGGCGTGGCGCCCCGAACCTTGGCCGACACACGCAAAGTGGCTAATGGTTCACAGGCACTAGCACACCCGTACTATTCAAGCCTTTCGCCTCCCTCCCTAGACTCCCCTGCAGGCGCTATGGCCCGCCCGCCCGCTCCGGGTCCCGCGGCACCGTGCTGCCGCCACGCCGATAACGACACCTGCCGCCCAGGTAGGCCCGGATCACGCACCAAAGGAATGCCCCCATGAAACTCCAAGGAATCGCCGCCGGTTTCGCCCTCGCCTCCACCCTGCTCACCACCGGCTGCATCCCCCAGAATGGCCAGACCCAAGGCCTGTTCACGCCCCCGGCTACCAACAATGCCGCCGCCGGCACCCAGGTCGCCTCGGCCAACGCCCCCTGCACCCCGAATGCCACTGCCGACCTGATCTCCACCGGCCGCAGCCTGCTGGAAATCGGCACCAGCATCATGCAGACCAAGGCCAACATGAATAACGCCAACAATGGCTACAACAGCTACACCATGCAGGACGTCGAGAACGCCCAGAAGATCAACAAGGGCAACGAGATCCTCAACAACGTCGAAACCATGACCGGCGGCCCCCAGGCCCCCTGCAGCTGATAGCGTTTCCCCCCGTCGCCTTGAGTACAGGGATGTACGGGGCGCCGGGTTTTCCCTCCCCGAGCAACGAGCCCGCGCCTGCGCGGGCTCACTCGTTTCAGGGCCCCTGTCACTTCCATGTCACAAAAGAGTCATAACCTCCGCAAAATCGATAAACCAAGGAGGTGGCAGATGAGCGTTGGCAACGACCTGCTGGCACAGCGCATCCATCGCGAGCTGCTGGACCACAGCGACGAAGAACTCGAACTGGAGCTGCTGGAAGACGGCCACGACCTGGACGCCTACTTCGACAACCACGTCGAGGACAACCCCGGGCGCCAGGCACGGCGCAACTACTTCCAGGAGCTGTTCCGCCTGCAGGGCGAGCTGGTGAAGCTGCAGAGCTGGGTGGTCAAGACCGGGCACAAGGTGGTGATCCTCTTCGAAGGCCGCGACGCCGCCGGCAAGGGCGGCGTGATCAAGCGCATCACGCAGCGCCTCAACCCCCGCGTATGCCGGGTCGCCGCGCTGCCGGCCCCCAACGACCGCGAGCAGACCCAGTGGTACTTCCAGCGCTACGTCTCGCACCTGCCGGCCGCCGGCGAGATCGTCCTGTTCGACCGCAGCTGGTACAACCGCGCCGGCGTCGAGCGGGTGATGGGCTTCTGCAACGACGAGCAGTACGAGGAGTTCTTCCGCACCGTGCCGGAGTTCGAGCGCATGCTGGTGCGTTCCGGCATCCAGCTGGTGAAGTACTGGTTCTCCATCTCCGACCAGGAACAGCACCTGCGCTTCCTGGCGCGCATCCACGACCCGCTCAAGCAGTGGAAGCTCAGCCCCATGGACCTCGAGTCCCGCCGCCGCTGGGAGGCCTACACCAAGGCCAAGGAGATCATGCTCGAACGCACCCACATCGAAGAGGCGCCCTGGTGGGTGGTGCAGGCCGACGACAAGAAGAAGGCTCGGCTCAACTGCATCCACCACCTGCTCAGCCAGATGCCCTACGAGGAGGTGGAACAGCCCAGCGTGCAGCTGCCGCAACGCTTGCGTCACGCCGACTACGTGCGCAACCCGACGCCCCGGGAAATCCTCGTGCCCGACGTGTACTGACCGCCTTTCCGGCGTGACTCGCCCGCGCGCCAATGCATCGCAGACACACAACGCTCGCGGCGCGCGGCGTTTTCAGCGATAAAGGCCGCCGCGCTGCGCAGTCGCAGCGATTCGAGGAAGCGATGCATGTACCACGGAGAACGATTCAACGCCTGGACGCACCTGGTGGGCGCGGTGCTCGCCGGCATCGGCGCCATCTGGCTGCTGGTCCTGGCGGCCCTGGATGGCGGCACGGCGAAGATCGTCAGCGTCGCCATCTACGGCGTGACGCTGGTGATGCTCTACAGCATCTCCACGGTCTATCACAGCGTCCGTGGGCGGGCGAAGGTGATCATGCGCAAGCTCGATCACCTGTCGATCTACCTGCTCATCGCCGGTAGCTACACGCCCTTCTGCCTGGTCACCCTGAAAGGCGCCTGGGGCTGGACGCTGTTCGGCATCGTCTGGACGCTCGGCATCATCGGCATGCTGCAGGAGATCAAGCCGCGCACGGAAGCCCGCGTGCTGTCGATCATCATCTACGCGGTAATGGGCTGGATCGTGCTCATCGCCATCAAGCCGCTGATCGCCGCCCTGGGCACCACCGGCTTCACCTGGCTCGCCGCGGGCGGGGTGTTCTACACCGTCGGCATCATCTTCTTCGCCTTCGACAGCCGCTTCCGCCACTGGCACGGCATCTGGCACCTGTTCGTCATCGCCGGCAGCCTGCTGCACTTCGTGGCGATCCTGCGTTTCGTGGTGTAGAAACCCGCAAAAACCGTGCGTCGCAACCGCCGGGTTGCACCCGACCTACGCGTGCAGTGCAGGGCGACCTTGGGGCAAATGTAGGGGCGAATTCATTCGCCCAGCAGGCCGCAGGGCTGCCATCGCTCGGTGCCTCCCGGCAGCACCGCTTGGTGGATGAGAAGAGCGTCATCCACCCTACACACCGGTTAGCACCGTGGTTCGGGTTGAGCACGGTGCCGTAGGTTGGCGCCGAGCGCAGCGAGGCCCAACACAACGATGTTCGGCCCCGCTTCAGCCCCTCCCTGTGGCTTCAATCCCGACGCGAATAGGCCCGGGGCATGAGGCCGCCGGACATCAGGGCATCGCCCATGGAGGCGGATGACGGCCGCGCGCCTGGCGTTCGGGCCGTGAGCAGGCCAGCCAGCAGCGGCGAGGATGGCCGCTCCGGGCCGTCGCAGCCCAGGAGCAGCAGTTCGATCAACGCGTGTGCGGATGCACAGTCCCGATTGTCCATGGGTGTTCTCCGGCAATGGCTTTGTCCTTACGCTACTGCCCGCCGCAGAGCGGAAATTGACCTGGGTCAGTCCCGTCCACGACGCCCCTGCGACAACCCGGCGCAGGGCACCGTCCAGTGCATGTTGACTTCGATCAATCAAAGGTCCCGCCAGAAGGGTAAACAGGAGGCATAGGCGCAATGCGCCGCCCCTTTTCCCTTACCTGGAGACAGCCATGTCCGCACTCAACTCCGCCCTTGTCGCCAAGCCGCTGCACCAATCACCGCGAGGCGATTACTGGATCGAGCCCCTGGAAGACGGCACCCATGTGCTCATCCGGCCCCTGCGTGAAGAGGACCGCGAGCGCGAACGCGCCTTCATCAACCGCCTGTCACCGGAGGCCCGTCATAACCGCTTCCTCGGTGAGTTCCGCGAAGTGGCTCCGGCACTGCTCAACCAACTCATGGATGTCGACGACAAGGACCGCGTCGCCCTGGTGGCCTTGGCCCATGTGGACGGCGAACTGCTGGAAGTCGGCATCAGCCGCTATGCCAAGGTCGGCGAGCTCGGCCAGTGCGAATTCGCCGTGACCGTGGCCGATGAATGGCTGCGCCGCGGCCTCGGCAGCATCCTCTTCGAACACTTGGCGGACAGCGCCCGGCGCAACGGCTTCCGCCAGCTCTACTCCATCGACTCGGCGAGCAACGCCGGCATGCGCGGCCTGGCCCGCAAGCTCGGCCTGCAGCGTCGCCGCGATGCCGAAGACCCGACCCAGGTGATCCACCGCCTGGACCTGTAACCGCTCATCCCTCCTTCACACGCAGGCCCCTCAGCGGGCCTGCCATCCCGGCGGCACACCATGGCCCGCGCCTGCCAATGCAGCGAAGCGCGGTTCTGCCAGGCGCGCCGACCAACCCAGCCAGCCTGCCGATGATCCGGCGCCCGTGCGTGCCACCCTCAGCTGCACGTGGATATGCCCCACCATGCACACGCTCATGCCATCCATGTTGAAGTAGGTGCACGCCTGCTGGGTGTCCTCGCAGCCGGTCGATCTGTCCTGGTAAACGGGCTCGCCCTGCTCCGCCGCATGGAACGCCAGGTCGGTAATCAGCCCGGTGCGCTCGGTGCCGCTGCGCTTGCTCAGGTCCCATCCCATCTTCTTTCGTTGCCCTGAAAGCCGAAGGCCTGGTAGCGAACTGCCGACGTGACCGCAGCCCTCGCCAAGGGCGGCCGCGCCTCGCTGTGGTCGCCAGGCCTTCCGGCGTAGCGACTTGGTCATGAAAGAGTAGCCAGCCCGCGTGAGCTGACAAGCAGCAAGCGGCGAACTTCCCGGGCGTTCCGACGATCAACCGATACGCCAATCACCAGCGGAGTCGCCATGAACCAGGCCAAAGACGGCAAGACACCGGGGTTGTCCGCCCGGGAGAAACAGGACGTCGACGAAAACCAGCCACCCCGGGCCGCCGTCCTTCACGAGATCATCCGCACCCAGGGCGACCAGGAGCTGGAGCGCAACGCCGCTGCGCTCTGGTGGTCGGCCCTGGCCGCCGGGCTGACCATGGGCCTGTCGCTGATGGCCATGGGGCTGTTCAACGCGCGCCTGCCCGCTGGCGAGGCGAGCAAGGTGATCGCCAGCCTCGGCTACTCGGCGGGCTTCCTCGCGGTGATCCTGGCGCGCCAGCAACTGTTCACCGAGAACACCCTCACCGCCGTGCTGCCGGTGATGAGCAAACCCACCCTGAACAACGTCGGGCGCCTGCTGCGCCTGTGGAGCGTGGTGCTCGCCGGCAACCTGGCCGGCACCCTGCTGGTGGCCTGGGTGATGCTGCGCCTGCCGATCTTCGATGCCGCCACCGATGCCGCCTTCCTCGACATCGGCCGCAAGGTGATGGAGAACGACGTCAACCAGATGTTCGCCAAGGGCATCGTCTCCGGCTGGATGATCGCCACCATGGTCTGGATGATCCCCTCCCAGGAGAGCGCCAAGCTGTGGATCATCATCCTCATCACCTACCTGATGGCCCTGGGCGACTTCACCCACATCGTGGTCGGCTCGGCCGAGGTCTCCTACCTAGTGTTCGCCGGGCACCTGGACTGGCGCGAATTCTGGCTGACCTTCGCCGGCCCCACCCTGGCCGGCAACATCGTCGGTGGCAGCCTGATCTTCGCCCTGATCAGCCACGCCCAGGTGCGCAGCGACGGCGACAGCCCGCGGCCCACCCGGGATACCGAGCCCCCGCCCCGGCGCAAGGACACCCGCCGCTGAACGGTTGTCGATCCGCCGCCACGCCAGACGACCAGGGGTATGCCGGCTATCCTCGAGCCGGCCCGCACTGGAGAACCGCCATGCCCATCCGTCCGCGCATCACCCCCTGCCTGTGGTTCGACCACCAGGCCGAAGCCGCCGTCGATTTCTACATCGGCATCTTCCCCGACTCGCGGATCACCGCCGTCACCCGCTACGGCGAGGCCGGCAAGGAGATTCACGGCCGCCCCGCCGGCAGCGTGCTGACCCTGGCCTTCGAGCTGGACGGCCAGGCCTTCACCGCCCTCAACGGCGGCCCGCTGTTCCAGTTCAACGAAGCCCTCTCGCTGCAGGTGGATTGCCGCGACCAGGCCGAGGTCGACCACTACTGGAACGCACTGGGTGCCGGCGGCCCGGTGGAAGCCCAGCAATGCGGCTGGCTCAAGGACAGGTTCGGGCTGTCCTGGCAGATCGTGCCCCAGGTACTGCCCGCCATGCTGCAGGCGCCGGACGCGGTGAAATCCCAACGCGCCTTCCAGGCCATGCTGGGCATGAAGAAGCTGGATATCGCCGCCCTGCAGCAGGCCTTCGACGGCCGCTGAGCGGAGCGAACGGCGCCTGGAGCCCCACGGGACGGGGCCTCCAGGCGATGGCGAGAGTGCGGGACGCGATCGCTAGCCGACACCAATAAAACTGATTATCATTTGCGCCATTTTCCAGTGGCCGGATGCTGCAGTGACCTCCTCCAACCTCGACAGCGTATTCCTCGCCCAGCGCATGCCCCTGCTGCGTACCCTGGCCAGGATGGTGAAGAACCCCAGCGTCGCCGAGGACCTGGTGCAGGAGACCTACCTGCGCGTCGCCCGCACCCTGGCCGAACGCCCCATCGACCACCTCGAACCCTTCCTCTTCCAGACCGGCCGCAACCTCGCCCTCGACCACCTGCGGCACATGCGCATGCAATCGCGCACGCTGATGGACGATGTGCCCGACGACGTCATCCAAGCCGTTGCCGCACCCATCTCCTCGGCCGAGGACGGGCTCCACGCGGAGAAGCTCCTGCAGCGCCTGGGCAGCACCCTGTCCCAGCTGACCCAGCGCCAGCAGCGCATCTTCATCCTCAGCCGCCTGCACGGGCATGGCTACGCGGAGATCGCCGAAGAGCTGGATGTGTCGCCCAGCACGGTGCAAAAGGAACTCAAGCTGATCATGGCGATCTGCATGAACCTGCTCAGCCGCCTGGATCCGCCGACATGAAGGACTTCCGCTCGGCCTCGGGTTCGACAAGAATAGGCGCCCCCGAATCCGAGGTAGGCGCCGTGCCCCAGCCCGATCCCGTTCCGCCCGCAGCCGGCCCCGGTGCAGACGACGCGCGCCTGGGCGAAGCGCTGGACTGGCTGATCCTCCTCGACAGCGCCGACGCCGAATGCCGGGCCCGCTTCGAGGCCTGGATGGCCGCCTCGCCGGACAACGCCCTGGCCTTCCGCCTGGCCCAGAGCCTCTGGCAATCGCCGCTGCTCACCGCCGCCGCCGCTCGCCTCGACCGTGAACACAAGCGCCCGGTCCGCCGCGCCCTGCTCAAGCCCCTGGCCGCAGCCGCCGTGCTGCTCCTGGCGGTGGGCGTGGGCCTGCAGAGCGACCTGCTGCTGCGCCTGCGCGCCGACCACCTCACCGAGGTCGGCCAGCGCCAGAACCTGGAGCTCGCCGACGGCTCGCGCATCCTGCTCAACACCGACACCGCCTTCTCCAGCCGCATCGATGACCAGCAGCGCAGTGCCCGCCTCTACCAGGGCGAGGCCTACTTCGACGTCGCCCACGACCGCAACCGCCCCTTCGAGGTGGACGCCGGCCCGGTGCAGGTCTCGGTGCGCGGCACCGCCTTCGCCGTGCGCTACCTGGGTGACGAGGCCGAAGTCAGCGTCGAGCGTGGCGAAGTCGACCTGCGCTCGCGGGAAGACAACGCCCGCGTCAGCCTCAGCGCCGGCGACAGCATCCGTATCGGGCCCGCCGGCTTCGGTGACCGTCGCCATGGCAAGGCCGACCAACTGGCCTGGGTCAAGGGCCGCCTGGTGTTCGAAGACTGCCCCATGCGTGAAGTACTGGCCGAGCTGCGCCGCTACTACCCGGGCTGGATCATCAGCACCGACGAGCGCCTGGGCGAGCGCACCGTCACCGGCAACTACCGCCTGGACGATCCCCTGGGCGTGGTGCGCTCCCTCGCCCACATCACCTCGGCCAAGCTCCACGAATTCCCTGCCCTGGTCATCCTCGACTGAATGGGTGGGCCGGTTCAGCCGCACCCACCCCGCGCCTCTCCTTCCCACCCCTGCTGAATCGCGCCCGGCCCAGGGCTGCCTCGGGCTCGCCGGTCACTCCGTTGGTGGATGAAAAAGCGTCATCCACGCGCCAGCCATGAGTTCGAGTTCATCAGGGCGCAGCCCGTTGCCGGTTCGGAGGCCTCCCGTTCGCGGGGGTGCAGGTGCATGAGGACGACTGACCGGGTGGACCGCGCTTCACCGGTCCACCATTCGGGCTCGCCGGTCACTCCGCTGGTGGATGAAAAGAGCGTCATCCACCCTACGCAGCCATGAGTTCGAGTTCATCAGGGCGCAGCCCTGTACCGGTTCGGAGGCCTCCCGTTCGCAGGGGGGCAGGGGCATGAGGACGATGAACCGCGCGTAGGCTGGACCGCGCTTCATCGGTCCACCATTCGGGCTCGCCGGTCACTCCGCTGGTGGATGAAAAGAGCGTCATCCACCCTGCGCGGCCATGCGTTCGCGCTCACCAGGGCGCAGCCCTGTTGCCGGTTCGGAGGCCTCGCCCGACACGCGCCTAAGGGCCTTGTCACGCCCCGTCGGAATAACTCCGAAATTATTTTTACGCGATTGCGATTTCTCGTTCGTCTCGTCAAAAGCCAATGACACTGATTCGCATTAGAAATGCGATTAACGGACCGAAGAGAGCCGCTCCCATGACCACCCGCTCAAACCGCCCCACCCTGCGCCTGTCCGCCCCCACCGGCGTGTCGCTGCTGGCCCTGTCCATCGCCCTGGGCAGCCTGCCCGTCGGCATCGCCCAGGCCGCCGAAACCGGTGCTGCGCCGACCCAGCTGGCCAGCCAGGGCGGTTACAGCTTCGCCATCGCCCGCCAGCCCCTGGTGGAAGCGCTCAACGCCTTCAGCGCCGTGAGCGGCTGGCAGGTCGGCCTCTCTTCCGATCTCGCCGCTGGCGTGCAGTCCCCCGGCGTCAATGGCCGCCTGCCGGCCGAACAGGCCCTGCAGCGCCTGCTGGCAGGCACCGGCCTGGAATACCGCGCCGTCGGCGAGCGCAGCGTGGTGCTGGTACGCACCCCGGCCAAGGGCCTGGCCATGGAGCTGAACCCCACCACCGTGACCGCCACCCGCCACGAGCAGAGCGCCAGCACCGTGCCGGTCACCGTCAGCGTGAAGAGCCGCGAACAGCTGGACCGCAAGAACGTCGACAACATCCGCGACCTGGTGCGTGACGAGCCGGGCGTCTCCGTCGGCGGTGCCGGCCAGCGCGCCGGCACCAGCGGCTACAACATCCGTGGCATCGACGGTGACCGCGTACTGACCCAGATCGACGGCGTCGAAGTGCCGGCCAGCTTCTTCTACGGCCCCTACGCCCAGACCCACCGCAACTACGTGGACCCGGAAATCGTCAAGCGCGTGGAAATCCTCCGCGGCCCGGCTTCGGCCCTCTACGGCAGCAACGCCATCGGCGGCGCGGTGAGCTACTTCACCCTGGATGCCGACGACATCATCAAGCCCGGCCGCGATGTCGGTGCCCGCCTGAAGACCGGCTACAGCTCCGCCGACGACAGCTGGCTCAACTCGGCCACCGTCGCCGGCCGCCACGAACAGTTCGACGCCCTGCTGCACCTGTCCCAGCGCAACGGTCACGAAACCGAATCCTTCGGCGGCCACGGCGGCACCGGCCTGGACCGCACCGAAGCCAACCCGGAAGACGTGCGTTCCACCAACGTGCTGGCCAAGCTGGGCTGGAACTACAACGACACCGACCGCCTGCAACTGACCTACGAGAAGTACAAGGACGACCGCGACACCAACCAGCTCAGCGCCGTCGGCGGTCCCTTCAACGCCCCCACCATCGGCGTGGGCTCCGGCTACTACAAGTCGCGCAGCGGCAACGACACCATCACCCGCGAGCGCTTCGGCCTGGAACACACCGTCGCCCTCGACAGCCTGCTGGCCGACAACCTGAAGTGGAGCCTGAACTACCAGATCGCCAAGACCGACCAGAGCACCCAGGAACGCTACGTCCCCAGCAACCCCTTCACCGGCGTCATCTCCCGTGACGTGATGCGCTACCGCGACACCTACTACAAGGACCGTCTGTGGGTGATCGATGCGCAACTGGACAAGGCCTTCAGCGTCGGCGATACCGAGCACCTGCTGATCTACGGCCTCAACCTCAAGCACCAGGAAGTCACCGGCCTGCGCAGCGGCACCGCTTTCTGCTACACCTCCATCGGCACGTGCACCAACCGCGTCGGCCAGGTCAGCCCCACCGCCAGTGACAGCCTGACCCCGCAGAGCGACTTCCCCGATCCCACCGTCAAGACCTACGCCCTGTTCGCCCAGGATGAAATCCGCTGGAACCAGTGGACCTTTCTCCCCGGCCTGCGCTATGACCGCACCGACCTCGAGCCCGAGCTGACCCCGGACTACCTGCGCACCCTCGGTACCAGCACCTTCCGCCCGAGTGACGAAACCAAGCACTGGCAGCGTGTATCGCCGAAGTTCGGCGTGACCTACGCCTTCGACGACAACTACACCTGGTTCGGCCAGTACGCCGAAGGCTTCCGTACCCCCAACGCCAAGGAAATGTACGGTCGCTTCGAGAACACCTCCCTGGGCTACATCGTCGAACCCAACCCGGACCTGGAACCGGAGAAGAGCCGCAGCCTGGAAACCGGCCTGCGTGGCAACTTCGAAGGTGGCAGCTTCGACGTGGCGGTGTTCTACAACCGCTACCGCGACTTCCTCGACAACGATGCCGTCGGCCGCAGCGGCAGCCTGACCGTGTTCCAGAGCAAGAACATCGGCCGTGCCAGCATCCGCGGCATGGAGGTCAAGGGGCGCCTGGACCTGGAGCATTTCGGTGCATTCCCGGGCCTCTACACCCAGGGCTCCATTGCCTATGCCCGTGGCCGCAACGACGAAACCGGCCAGCCGCTGAACAGCATCAACCCGCTGACCGGCGTATTCGGCCTGGGCTACGAGCAGGTCGCCTTCGGCACCCAGCTGAGCTGGACCCTGGTCAAGCGCAAGACGCGCATCGACGAGGACAACTTCAACGCCCCGGATGGCAGCCCCAGCCAGTTCGCCACCCCGGGCTTCGGCATGCTCGACCTGACCGGCTACTACAAGCTGACCGACGACCTCACCGTCAACGCCGGCCTCTACAACCTGACCGACAAGAAGTACTGGCTGTGGGATGACGTGCGCGGCTACGACGGCGTCGGCGAGGCCGGCGTGACCGCCCCGGCCAACCTCGACCGCCTGACCCAACCGGGCCGCAACTTCTCCGTCAACCTCGTCTGGGACATCTGATCGCCGACGGCAAGGCCTCCCCTCCCGCTTCGGCGTGATGGGGAGGCCGCCAGGCGCGACACCCCCTTGCGGGCATTTTTTACGCGATGGACAGGCTCGTTCGTCTCGTCAACAGAAGCCAATTTTCAGGATGACTCCATGACCAGCACCCTCCGCTCCCAACGCATCAACCAGATCACCCACGCGCCCCACGCCGAGCTGGACCAGGCGGTGAAAGCCAACGATCCCTTCGCCAACCGCGAGAACTTCTCCCGCTTCGTGGTCGCCCAGTACCTGTTCCAGGCCGAGCTGCAGAGCCTGTACCAGGACGCCGTGCTGGTCGAAGTCTTCCCCGACCTGCCCGCCCGTTGCCGTGCCGAGCAGGCGCGCCTGGACCTGGCCGACCTGGACACCGACGTACCCGCCCCGGTCGCCGGCGCCGTGCAGAACCCCAGCTTCGCCGAAGCCCTGGGCTGGCTGTTCGTTTCCGAAGGCTCCAAGCTCGGCGCCGCCTTCCTGATCAAGCGCGTCGCCGCACTGGGCCTGACCGAAGAAGTCGGTGCCCGTCACCTGGGTGAACCCGCCGGTGGCCGCGCCGAAGGCTGGAAGAGCTTCACCCGTACCCTCGACGGCCTGGAACTGAGCGCCGAACAGGAAGCCGATGTGGACAAGGGCGCCCTCGCCGCCTTCAACCGCTTCCGTGAGCTGCTGCAACACGCCTACGCCAGTGCCGACACCCCCGCCTGAGTCCCTGGCCGGCGACCTCCCGGTCGCCGCGCCCGCTCCATCGCGCTCGCGCATCAGCCGCCTGCTCTTCGCCCTGCTGGCCTACACCAGCCTGGGCGTCGGCATGGTCGGCCTGGTGCTGCCGGGCCTGCCCACCACCGAATTCGTCCTGCTCGCCGCCTGGGCCGCCTCGAAGAGTTCGCCGCGCCTGGCCAACTGGCTGGACAACCACCGCCTGTTCGGCCCCATCCTCAAGAACTGGCGCAACGGCCGCGCTATCGCCCGCCGTGCCAAGCTCGCCGCCAGCGCCTCGATGCTCCTGGCCCTGGCCATCATGCTCATCAGCCTGCCCCACGGCGCCTGGCTCTACCTGGTCATGGCCGGCATGCTGCTCGGCAACCTGTGGATCTGGTCGCGTCCGGACCGACGCTGACCCCTCTCCGCGTGGTTCCATAGCCGTCATCGTCGATTCGCACACGGCCTCCCCCTCAGCCACGGGGCTGAGCCAGCAGGCGCGGTTTAAGGTCGGGCGCCGATCATCCCTGCAGCCCGCCTGGCGACAGCAGCCGCCCTGGGGTACGACGCACCAGCACGGGCTCGGGTGAAACCCGCATGGCTTCGTGCCCACTCCCACCGCGTTGCCTGGCGAAGACGCCCCCTACGAGAGTCGAGTTGCGCCGCTGCGGTTTCGGCACCACAGTTCAGGCATGCGTGTCCCTCGACGGGCACGGACAATAAATAGAAGAACCTCCCATGCGATTGCTTTCTGCCTTCCTGATCCTGCTGCTCCCGGTGCTGGCACAGGCCGACACCCTGCGTGTGGACCTGCGCGACCGCCCGCCCGAGATGTGGAGCATCGACGGGCGCCCCACCGGCCCCCTGGTCAAGGTGCTGGAAGTGGCCGCGGAGCGCGCCGGGCTGCAACTGGAGTGGCGCTATGCGCCGTTCGCCCGCAGCCTGGCGGACCTGCGTGAAGGGCGCATCGACGTGTTGCCCCGGGTACTGCCCGACCCGGAGCGCGACCACTACCTGCACTACCTGCCGAGCATCGGCACCCAGAACAAGCAGATACTCTTCACCATCCGCCCCACCCAACGGGTGGAGCGTTACGAGGACCTGGCGCCCCTGCGCATCGGCGTCAAGCGCAGCACCCTGTACTTCCCGCGTTTCGACGCCGACAAGGCTCTGCACAAGCAGCCGGCGGTGGACGACGACATCCTGGTGCGGATGTTCCGCGCCGGTCGCATCGACACCATCGCCGTCCTGGACAAGGCCGCCATCGACACGGCCTTTGAAAACATCAGTTTCAGCGACTACACCTACGCCGGGCTGCGCGAACCGATCCGCGTCGAAAACCGTTTCGCCGTCTCGAAGAAGCTCTACGAAAGCGACCGCGCGGCGATCTACGATCGCCTCGGTCGCGAACTGGAGGCCATGCGCCGCAATGGCGAGGTGGTGTCCATCTACCGCGAGCAAGGCGTCGAGCCCCCCACCCCCTGACCCCCACCGCGCCCGATGCACGCCGCCCCCGGCCGCGAGGTGGGACCCCGGGTGCGGCCATCTGCCCCCTGCATGCCCCGGAGCACACCCTGTCACTGCAGCGTCAGTGACGGGCCTGAGCAAAAATCTGCCAGCATTTCGCCACTGATCCATACTCCGTCAGTCGCATCGCACGTGATCGGGGGAGTCATGGGCCACAGCGCTGGGGGAGAGATCTTTCGTCGGGCATTCGAGTCGTCGTCGGTGGGGCTGGCCCTGCTGGAACTGGACGGCACCGTCCGCCACGTCAACCGAGCCTCGGAGGAACTGCTCGGGCGCTCCCGGCAGACCCTGATCGGCACGCCCCTGGACAGCCTGCTGCACCCCAGGGATCGCCAGGCACTGGGCGAGGCCCTTGACCGGGCACATCGCCAGCACGACGACCTGTCCTGTGGCGAGATGCGCTTCATCACCGCGTCCGGCGAGCATCGCTGGCTGCACCTGGGCTTGAGCATGGTCGAGGACGGTCGCAGCCAGCCCACCCATTACCTGGTGCGCCTGCAACCCCTTGCCGGGCACCGGGAGCGGGCCGAGCAGATGCACCTGCTGAGCTTCGCCCTGGACTACACCGCCGATGGCGTCCTGCTGCTCGATGGCGAGCAGAACATCCGCTACCTGAACGAAGCCGCCTGCCAACTGATCGGCCAGCCGCGCCAACACCTCGTCGGGCAGCCGCTGGCACCGGTGCTGGCCCTGCTGACGCAGCAGTTCGCCGAACTGTTCGCCCGGGAGGATGGCCTGCAGGAAGCGTTGGACACCCAGCGCGTGCTCAGTTGCGAGCTGCACGTCCCAGGGGAGGATTTCCCCCGCTATGTGACGATGCAGTTCAACCGCTTCCGCTACGACCAGCGCCCCTACAGCCTCGTGCTGATGCACGACTTCACCGAGCGGCGGCGCATCGCCAACGCCCTGTTGCGCAACGAGCGGCAATTCCGCGCGCTGATCGAGAACACGCCCGACGCCATAGGCCGGCTGACCCCCGACTTCCGCCTGCTCTACGCCAACCCGGCCCTGGAAGCCCTGTGCCGCCTGCCTCTGGTGGAGGCCCGTGGCCGACCGGCACGGGAAGTCTTCGGCGACAACTCCCAGGTCGACATCATGGGCGACCTGGTGCGCGAGGTCGCCGCCACCGGCGAGTCCATGGAAGAGGAACTGATCCACGGCATCGACGGCCCCAGTGACCAGCAGATCCACTACCTCATGCAACTGGTGCCGGAGCGCAACGCCGAAGGCGAAGTGACCAGCGTCATCTCGGTGGCCCGCGACGTCAGCGGCATCCGCAAGGCGGAACGCCGCCTGGCCGCCAGCAACCGCCAGCTGCGCGAGCTGTCCAGCCGCCGGGAAAGCGCCCGCGAAGAGGAGCGCAAGCTGATCGCCCGGGAGATCCACGACGAACTGGGCCAGCACCTCACCGCCCTGCGCATGGGCATTTCCCTGCTGCGCCTGAAGTACGGCGAGCAGGCCGCGGGGCTCGGTGAGGACGTGGAGCGGCTCATGGCCCTGTGCGACCGCACCATCGGCGTGGTGCGCTTCATCGCCACCAGCCTGCGTCCGGCGGCATTGAACATGGGGCTCTACCCGGCCCTGGAATGGCTGATCGACGAATTCCGCAGCCACCACACACAGATCACCCTCGAGCTGGTGGCCCACAGCGGCGCACCGGCCCTGGACGACAGCCAGGCCACCACCGCCTTCCGCATCGTCCAGGAGGCGCTGACCAACATCGCTCGCCATTCCGGTGCCAGCCGGGCGGTGGTCAGCCTGGAGCAGGTCGATGACCGCTACGTGCTGGACATCACCGACAACGGCCACGGCTTCGACCCGGCCAAGGTCGGCAAGCGTTCCCTGGGCCTGGCCGGCATGCGCGAGCGCGGCACCAGCCTGGGGGGCGAAGTGGTGATCTTCAGCCACCCCGGCCAGGGCACCACGGTGCAGGCCACCTTCCCCATCAACGAGCCTACGGAGACGGCATGACCCGCATCCTCATCGCCGACGACCACGCCATCATGCGCGGCGGCCTCAAGCAACTCATCGAGTTCGACACCCGCCTGCAGGTGGCGGCGGAAGCGGAGAACGGCGCCCAGGTGCTGGAGCAGTTGCGGCTGGGCGAGTTCGACCTGCTGCTGCTGGACATGAGCATGCCCGGCCTCAGCGGCGAGGACCTGATCAGCCGCGTGCACGGCCGCTACCCGCGCCTGCCGATCCTGGTGTTGAGCATGCACAACGAGGCACAGATCGCCCAACGTGCCCTGCGCGCTGGCGCCAGCGGCTACCTGACCAAGGACCACAACCCGGAGACCCTGCTCGCTGCCATCCACCGGGTGGCCGATGGGGGGCGTTACCTGGACCCGCGCATCGCCGAACAGCTCGCCTTCGCCAGCAGCAGCCCCACGGACGATGCCGCCGCCCAACTCTCCGACCGCGAGTTCCAGATCCTCCGCCTGCTGGCCCAAGGCCTCAGCGTCAACCAGATCGCCGACCAGCTGGTGATCAGCAACAAGACCGTCAGCACCCACAAGACGAGGCTGATGGAGAAGATGGGCTTCACCTGCAACGCCGACATCATCAAATACGCCATGACCCACGGCCTGACGGCCTGAACCACAGGTCGCCACTCGATATTAGGGAGTGGCGCAACGCAGCCCCTCGGGAAATCCCTACAAAAAAGCAGGATGTCCCGATGCCATCACCGGGATAGGACGATAGGGCCGATGGCGCCCCGCGCTCATGCTGGACACACCCCCGCAAGGTATCGCCGCTGCGGGCCCCGTGTCCTCAAGGAGCGCGACCGTGACCAGCCCGACCCACACTTCCAGCGTCCCCTGGCTGCCCATCGCCCTCTGCGGCGCCGGTTGCGCGCTGCTGTTCTGGACGGCCAGCCAGTTCCCCTCCCCGGCCTGGACCCTGGCGGCCGTGGCGCCCACGCTGCTGCTCTGGGTCGTCCTTGCCCACCGTGGCGGCGCCCACGAACAGGCACTCAAGCAGGCCCGCGACGAGGCCCTGGCCGAAGGTACCCGGCTCGAGGCCGAGCGCCACGTGCAGGGCCTGCCGGAGCTGTGCGTCAGCATCGCGCCGATCTGGTCGGCGCAGATCGAATCCGCCCGCCACCAGACCCAGACCGCCATCGAAGCCCTCTCCGAGCGCTTCGCCCGCCTCGCCGGCCGCATCAGCGAAGCCGTCTCCAGCGGCATGCAGGCCGACAGCGATGCCCTGGTCACCCTGCTGGCCCAGAGCGAAGTGGAGCTGGAAGACATCGTCAGCCAGCTGCGCCTGGCGCTCTCCAGCAAGGAGAGCCTGCTGCAGGAGGTGGAGCGGCTGAACAGCTACACCGCCCAGCTGCGCACCATGGCCAAGGAAGTGGGCGATGTGGCCAAGCAGACCAACCTGCTGGCCCTCAACGCCGCCATCGAAGCCGCCCGCGCCGGTGAGGCCGGCCGCGGCTTCGCCGTGGTCGCCGACGAGGTGCGCAAGCTCTCCACCCTCTCCGAGGAAACCGGCAAACGCATCGGCGACACCATCGAGACCGTCAGCGGCGCCATCGAGCGCACCCTGGAAGTCTCCAACGAACACGCCACCCGCGACGCCGGGACCCTGGAAAACGCCAGCCAGGTGATCCGCCAGGTGATCGCCCAGTTCCGCTCCGGCGCCACCCGCCTGGTGGAGCATGGCAACGCCCTGCGCAATGACAACGCCGCCGTCGGCGAAGAAATCTCCGAGGTGCTGGTCGCCCTGCAGTTCCAGGACCGGGTCAGCCAGATGCTCGGCCACATGCGCGACGACATCGGCCGCCTGGCCCAGCACCTGGAGCAGGACGACGCCCGCCACGTGGACGCCCGCTCCTGGCTCGACGAACTCTCCAGCACCTACACCACCCCCGAACAGCACGCCATCCACCACGGCCGCCAGGGCGGCTCGGGCAGCGCGGGCGCCAGCCATTCCGCTTCCGACATCACCTTTTTCTGAGGACCCATCATGGCCAAGACCATTCTCATCGTCGACGACTCCGCCTCCATCCGCCAGGTGGTGGGCATGACCTTGAAAACCGCCGGCTACGACGTGCTCGAAGGCGTCGACGGCAAGGACGCGCTGACCCAGCTCGACGGCCGCAAGGTCCACCTGATCATCAGCGACGTGAACATGCCGAACATGGACGGCATCACCTTCCTGAAGAACGTCAAGCAGCTGGCGGCCTACAAGTTCACCCCCGTGATCATGCTCACCACCGAGGCCGGCGACGCCAAGAAAGCCGAAGGCCAGGCCGCCGGGGCCAAGGCCTGGGTGGTCAAGCCCTTCCAGCCGGCCCAGATGCTGACGGCCGTTTCCAAGCTGATCCTGCCCTGACCGGGAGACCGCCATGAGCACCCTTGAATCCCTCGATGGCAGCCGCCGCCTGGCCCTGGACAGCGCGCTGACCATCTACACCGCCGCCGACACCAAGCTGCTGCTGGCCAACGCCCTGCAAGGGGCCGTGGACCTGCACCTGGACCTCAGCGCCATCGAGGAAGTGGATTGCGCCGGCCTGCAGCTGCTGCTGGCGGCCTGCCAGGAAGCCCGCCGCCAGCACGTCCACCTCAGCCTCGAAGGGGCCAGCCCGGCCATGACCGAGATCCTGCAACTGAGTGGCCTGCGTGACCTGCTCCCCATCGGAGGGCTGCACTGATGAACCTCGACAGCGTGATCGGCACCTTCATCGCCGAAAGCCGGGAGCTGCTGCAGCAGATGGAAGACGCCCTGCTGCAGATCGAGCAATCGCCGGACGATCCCGAACTGATCAACGCCATCTTCCGCGCCGCCCACACCATCAAGGGCTCCTCCGGGCTGTTCGGCTTCGACTCCATCGTCGCCTTCACCCACGTGGCCGAAAGCGTGCTGGACCGCGTCCGTGCCGGCGAGCTGCCGTTCGGTGCCGACCTCAGCGCCCTGATGCTGCTGGTGGGCGACCACCTGGTCGGCCTGGTGGACCACCTCGCCGAGGGCCGCGACCTGGCCGAGCTGCCGGAGGTCATGGGCATCCACGAAGCCGAACTGGTGCAACGCCTCAGCCAGTACCTGAACGGCACCCCGGCCGCCGCTACCGAAGCGCCCTCCGAATGCGCAGCCGCGCCCAGCGAAGGCGTCGCCAGCCAGCACTGGCACCTGTCCCTGCGCTTCGGTGCCGACAGCCTGCGCGATGGCATGGACCCGGTCTCATTCCTGCGCTACCTGGCGACCTTCGGCGACCTGCTGCACATCGAGCCGGTACTCGATCACCTGCCCACCTTCGACGCCCTAGACCCCGAAGCCTGCTACCTGGGCCTGGAAGTGGCCTTCACCACCGAAGCCGACCAGGCGGTGATCGAAGGCGCCTTCGACTTCGTCCGCGAAGAGGGCCGCATCCGCATCCTGCCGCCCGGCGCCCCCTTCGCCCGCTACGCCGAGCTGCTGGCCGAACAGACCGACGAAGGCGACGCCCAGCGCCAGCGCCTGCTGCGTTGCGGCACCCTGAGCGAGGCCGAACTGGCCAGCCTCGATACCCCGCCGGCCAACGAAGCCCAGCCCGTTTCCAGCCCCGAGGCACCGGCCGCCGCCGAACCGGGCGAGACCGCCGCAGTCGGCAAGGCCCTCAAGGAAACCGCCCGCGCCAGCGGCGAGGCCAACCTGATCCGCGTCGATGCCGGCAAGCTGGACCAACTGATCAACCTGGTGGGCGAGCTGATCATCGCCGGCGCCAACACCCGCATGCTCGCCCAGGGCTGCGGCCTGGTGAACATGAGTGAGTCCGCCGAAACCCTCTCGCGCCTGGTGGAGGAAGTCCGCGACTCCGCCCTGACCCTGCGCATGGTGCAGATCGGCGCCACCTTCAACCGCTTCCAGCGGGTGGTGCGCGATGTCTCCAAGGAGCTGGGCAAGGACATCGTCCTGCACATCAGCGGCGGCGACACCGAGCTGGACAAGACGGTGGTGGAGAAGATCGGTGATCCCCTCACCCACCTGGTACGCAACGCCATGGACCACGGCATCGAGCCGGCCGAGCAGCGTCGCGCCAGCGGCAAGCCACTGCAGGGCGTGGTGCGCCTGAACGCCTACCACGAAGCCGGCGGCATCGTCATCGAAGTGAGCGACGACGGCGGCGGCCTCAACCCCGAGAAGATCCTCGCCAAGGCCGTACAGCGCGGCCTGGTCACCGAAGGCCAGCAGCTCTCGGACAAGGACACCTTCAACCTGATCTTCGAGCCCGGCTTCTCCACCGCCGAGCAGATCAGCAACCTCTCCGGCCGCGGTGTCGGCATGGACGTGGTCAAGCGCAACATCACCGCCCTGCGCGGCACGGTGGAGCTGGACAGCCGACTGGGCGCCGGCACCTGCGTACGCATCCGCCTGCCGCTGACCCTGGCCATCATCGACGGTTTCCTGATCGGCGTCGGCAGCTCCAGCTACGTGGTGCCCCTGGACATGGTGGAGGAATGCATCGAGCTGCCCAGCAGCGACCTGGACGACCTCGACCAGCTGGACCTGCGCGGCGACGTGCTGCCCTTCATCCGCCTGCGCAACCTGTTCGAGGAAGCCAGCCCGCGCCCGCGCCGGGAGAACGTGGTGGTGGTCAGCTACGCCGGGGTCCGCGCCGGCCTGGTGGTGGACCAGCTCCACGGCGAATTCCAGACCGTCATCAAGCCGCTGGGCAAGGTGTTCGGCCAGGTGCCGTCGCTCTCCGGCTTCACCATCCTCGGCAGCGGCGCGGTGGCGCTGATCCTCGACATCCCCGGCCTGCTCGCCCAGTTCGCACAGCCTGGTCGCCCTGGCGCCAGCGGCACCGCCCTCAGCCAACGGAGTAGCCTGCAATGAGTACCGCCAGCCTGCCCCTGCCGGAATTCGTCGACGACGAGCAACGCCAGTACCTGACCTTCCGGGTCGGCCGCGACCTGTTCGGCGTTGCCACCCGCTACGTGCGGGAAATCCTCGAGTTCCACGCCATCACCCAGGTGCCGATGATGCCGCCGCTGGTGCGCGGGGTGATCAACCTGCGCGGCGCCGTGGTGCCGATCATCGACCTCGCCGAGCGCTTCGGCCTCGGCAGCACCGAACTGGGCACCCGCACCTGCATCGTCATCGTCGAGCTGCAGGACGGTGACGAGGCCCAGCTGATGGGCGCCCTGGTGGACGCCGTCACCGCCGTCGCCGAGATCGAGCCGCGCGCCCTGCGCCAGGCCCCCGCCTTCGGCAGCCGCGTCCCCCCGGAATACATCGAAGACCTCGCCCGTGTGGACGAACGCTTCCTCACCCTGCTGCGCATGGAGCAGGTGCTGAACGTCGACCAGATCGCCGCGCTGGCCGGCCAGCGCAACACCCCCCGACTGTCCCTCGTCTGATTGCGCAGACGCGCACAGGAGTACTGAAAATGACCATCAGCAAGAAAATGATCCTCCTGGTGATGTCCGCCCTGCTCGGCATCCTCCTGCTCGCCGGGGTGTCCTACCAGCAAATGAACCAGGTCTACACCGCCGCCAACTTCGCCAACGAGAACTCGGTGCCATCACTGACGGCCTTGAACAAGATGCGCAACGCCGTCAACGCGCTGATCCAGCATGTCTACAGCCACATCCTGACGACCGATGACAAAGCCATGGCGGAGATCGAGGTCACCATAAAAGCCAACCGGGCTGATATTCAGGCAGCCATGGGCGACTACGAGAAAACGATAGTGGATGATGCGGACCAGCAACTCCTCGACGCTGATCGGAAGGCCATCACTGAACTCCTGCAAGCCTCGGATGAGGCGCTGAAGCTGTCTCGCGCCAATCAGAATGAGCAGGCCCGTGATGCCATGCTCCAGTTGCAGGAATCCCACGTCGAGACGCTGCGCCAGGCTCTTAACAAGCACCTCGATTACAACATCAAGATGGCCACCGACGGTGGGCTGCGCGCAGAAGCCACCCGCCAGCAGGCCACGCTGATCTCCCTGCTGCTGTCTGCCATCACCTTGCTGGTAGTCGGTCTGCTGGGTGGCCTGATCACCCGCAACCTGCTGCGCCAGCTGGGCGGCGAACCGGCCTACGCCGTGGACGTGGTCAGCCGCATCGCCGCCGGCGACCTGACCGCCACCGTCGAGACCAAGCCCGGCGACACCGGCAGCATGCTGGCGGCCATCAAGACCATGGTGGAGAAGCTCAGCCAGATCATCGGCGAGGTGCGCAGCAACGCCGACTCGCTGACCAGCGCCTCGGAGCAGATTTCCGCCACCGCTCAGAGCATGAGCCAGGGCACCTCGGAACAGGCTGCCTCGGTGGAGGAAACCAGTGCTTCGATGGAGCAGATGTCCGCCTCCATCGCGCAGAACACCGAGAACGCCAAGGTCACCGACGGCATGGCCAGCAAGGCTGCCCGTGAAGCCGACGAAGGCGGCCAGGCCGTGCGCGACACCGTGGCGGCCATGAAGACCATCGCCGAGAAGATCGGCATCGTCGACGACATCGCCTACCAGACCAACCTGCTGGCCCTCAACGCCGCCATCGAGGCTGCCCGCGCCGGCGAACACGGCAAGGGCTTCGCGGTGGTGGCCGCCGAGGTGCGCAAGCTGGCCGAACGCAGCCAGGTGGCCGCTCTGGAGATCAGCGAAGTGGCCAAGAGCAGCGTCTCCCTGGCCGAGCGGGCCGGCACCCTGCTGGACCAGATGGTGCCCTCCATCGCCAAGACCTCCGACCTGGTGCAGGAGATCGCCGCCGCCTCGGAAGAGCAGACCACAGGCGTCAGCCAGATCAACACCGCGATGAACCAGCTCAGCGAGATCACCCAGCAGTCCGCCTCCTCCGCCGAGGAGCTGGCCGCCACCGCCGAGGAGATGAGCGGCCAGGCCGAGCAGCTGCAACAGCTGATGGACTTCTTCAAGGTCGCCAGCGCCGGCAAGGCCGGTCGTGACGCCAGTGCCAAGGGCATGGCCGGTGCGGCCCGCAAGGCCTCCCTCAGGGTGGTGGAGGACCGTGACGACGCCTTCGACGACGCAGTGCCGGCCGGCTTCGTCCGCTTCCAGCACTGACCCGACCTTTCGATACCGTGACCGGGGCACCTGCCGGTGCCCCCAGGAGCGAAGCATGTCCAGCGTCTTCAGCCGCCCCGGCGACGCCGCCCAGCCGGATGCGCCCGAGCAGTACCTGACCTTCACCCTGGCCGACGAAGTGTTCGCCGTCGGCACCCGCAGCGTGCGCGAGATCATCGAGTACGGCCACCTGACCCCGGTGCCGATGATGCCGCCCTGCGTGCTGGGGGTGATCAACCTGCGCGGTGGCGTGGTGCCGATCATGGACCTGCGCCAGCGCCTCGGCGCCGGGAACACCGCCATCAGCCGGCGCAGCTGCATCGTCATCCTTGAGGTGGAACGCGACGACCTGCGCCAGGTGATGGGCATCCTCGTCGAGGCGGTCAACGCCGTGATCGAGATCGGCACACAGGACATCGAACCGGCCCCCCGCTTCGGCGCCCGCATCCGCACCGACTTCATCCACGGCATGGCCAAGCTCGACGGCCGCCTGGTGGTGCTGCTGGACATCGGCCAGGTGCTGTCCCTGGACGATCTGCAGCGCCTGGCCGACGTCGGCACCACCGCCGACCTGCAACAGTCGGCCTGACCGGGAGCCCACCATGACCGATCTCAGCCTCTCCAACCGCGAGTTCCAGCAGTTCCGCGGGATGATCCACGAGATCGCCGGCATCGCCATGTCGGAAGCCAAGCGCCAGCTCATCGCCGGCCGGCTCAGCAAGCGCCTGCGCCATTTCGGCCTGGGCTGCTACGGCGACTACTACCAGTTGCTGATGAAGGACAAGAGTGAGTTGCAGATCGCCGTCGATCTGCTGACCACCAACGAGACCTACTTCTTCCGCGAGCCCAAGCACTTCGAATTCCTGCGCGAGAAGCTGGGCACCGAGCTGCGCAGCGGCAGCGGCCCGCTGCGCATCTGGAGTGCCGCCTGCTCCAGCGGCGAGGAGCCCTACACCCTGGCCCTGCTGCTGGCTGACGCCGTCGCCGCCCGCCCCTGGGAGATCCTCGCCTCGGACATCAGCACGCGCATCCTCGACAAGGCCCGGGCCGGGCTCTACCCGCTGGAAGACGCCGAAGGCATCCCCGGCAACCTGCGCCAGCGCTTCTGCCTGCGGGGAACCGGGCGCAACGAAGGGCTGTTCACCCTGGACCCGGCCCTCAAGCGCCGCGTGCAGTTCCGCCAGATCAACCTCAACAACGCGCTGCCGGACGTGGGCGTGTTCGACGTGATCTTCCTGCGCAACGTGATGATCTACTTCGATGCCGACACCAAGCGCCAGGTGGTGCAGCGCCTCTGCGCACGCCTGCGCCCGGGCGGCTATTTCCTGGTCAGTCATTCGGAAAGCCTCAACGGCATCAGCGACGAGCTGCAATCGGTGCGCCCGTCGATCTACCGGAGGCCCCATGCGTAAGCCCCAGGGCGTCATCGAGGTGTTCCTGCAGCCGGGCGAGTTGTATTTCGGCGACCGCTACACCCGCTTGCGCACCCTGCTGGGCTCCTGCGTCTCCATCGTGCTCTGGCACCGCGGGGCGCTGCTGGGTGGCATGTGCCACTACATGCTGCCCACCTGTCGTCACCCGGGCCGCGAACCGGACGGGCGCTACGCCGACGAAGCCTTGCACCAGCTGCTGCAGGAGATCCGCGACAGCGGCACCCGCGCCACGGACTACCGGGTCAGTCTGTTCGGCGGTGGCAACATGTTCGGCAGCCGCGAGCGCCGGCACATCGGCCACAAGAATGTCGAGGCCGGCCTGGCCCTGCTGGCCGCCCACGGGCTCGCCTGCCACGCCCGCCACGTCGGCGGCGAGGGCTACCGCAACCTGATCTTCGACGTGTGGAGCGGCAACGTCGCGCTCCGCCACCCCAACCCGCAACAACTTGCCAGTCGGCGCTACGAGGCCTGCTCGCCATGAACAAGATCAAGGTGATGATCGTCGACGACTCCGCCGTCGTTCGGCAGGTACTGACCGGCAGCCTGTCCGGCCACAGTGGCATCGAGGTGATCGGGGCCGCCGCCGACCCGCTGTTCGCCCTGGAACGGATGAACCGCAACTGGCCGGACGTGATCGTGCTGGACGTGGAGATGCCACGCATGGACGGCATCTCCTTCCTGAAGAAGCTGATGGCCGAACGGCCCACGCCGGTGGTGATCTGCTCGACCCTGACCGAGAAGGGCGCCGCCACCACCATGGAGGCCCTGGCCGCCGGTGCCGTGGCCATCGTCACCAAGCCCCAGGGCAACCTGCGCCAGTTCCTCATCGAGGCCACCGAGGAGCTGGTGGGGGCCATCAAGGCCGCGTCACAGGCACGCCTCAAGCGCCTGCCCGGCGCCCCCGCGTCCGCCACGCCGGCCGTGGCGCCCAAGCTCAGCGCCGACGCCATCCTGCCGGCCGGCGGGCCGGCCGCCATGACCCGCACCACCGAGCGCATCGTCGCCCTGGGCACCTCCACCGGCGGCACCCAGGCCCTGGAATACGTGCTCACCGCCCTGCCCCGGGTCTGCCCGGGGATCGTCATCGTCCAGCACATGCCGGAAAAATTCACCGCTGCCTTCGCCGCACGGCTGGACGGCCTCTGCCAGATCGAGGTGCGCGAGGCGCGCCACGGCGACCGGGTGATTCCCGGCCGCGCACTGATTGCCCCCGGTGGCCGCCACATGCTGCTCAAGCGCAACGGCGCGCAGTACGTGGTGGACATCGTCGACGGGCCACCGGTGTCCCGCCACAAGCCCTCGGTGGACGTGCTGTTCCGCTCCACGGCCCGCGCCGCCGGCGCCAACGCCACCGGCATCATCATGACCGGCATGGGCGATGACGGTGCCCGAGGCCTGCGGGAAATGTACGAAGCCGGCGCCTACACCCTGGGGCAGGACGAGGCCACCTGCGTGGTCTACGGCATGCCCAAGGAAGCCCGCAAGCTGGACGCGGTGCGACGCGAAATCCCCCTGGAGCAGATCCCGGCCCAGATCCTGAGGGGCGACCGCCCCTGAGTTCGTGGCCCGGCGATGCGCAGTCGGCGACTTCCCCACTCCGTCGCCGGTGCCGCTGGGCCCTTTTGAATCCGGGTGTGCGTGTAGCCCCCCACACGCCCGACGCCACCTTGGAGCGACGTGAAATGATCCTGTTCAGTGCAGCCCTGAAAAACGAACTGGCCAGGTGCCAGGATGAACTGGCCACGGCACGCGCCCTGCGCGACGCGCTGGACCGCTCCCAGGCCATCATCGAGTTCCTGCCCGACGGCACCATCGTCGCGGCCAACGACAACTTCCTGCGCACCATGGGCTACCGCCTGGACGAGATCTCCGGCCGGCACCACCGCCTGTTCTGCGAACCTACGCTGGCCGACAGCGCCGAATACCGGCGCTTCTGGCAGCGACTGGCCCAGGGCGAATTCATCCGCGAGCGTTTCCTGCGGCTGGACAAGCAGGGGCACGATGTGTGGCTGGAGGCCACCTACAACCCGGTACGCGACGCCAGCGGGCGGGTCACCAAGGTGATCAAGCTGGCCACCGACATCAGCGCCAACCTCATGCACGAACATGAGGAGGACGCGATCATCAATGCCCTCAACCGCTCCATGGCGGTCATCGAATTCAACCCGGCCGGCGAGGTGGTCGCCGCCAACGAGAACTTCCTCGCGGTGACGGGCTACCGCACGCAGGATGTCGTCGGCAAGCACCATCGGATCTTCTGTTCGAGGGAGGAAGCCGGCAACCCCGGCTACCAGCAGTTCTGGCAGCGCCTGAACCGGGGCGAGTACGTCAGCGGTCGCTTCGAACGGCGTAACAGCCACGGTGGCGTCATCTGGCTGGAGGCCAGCTACAACCCGGTCTTCGACACCCGCGGCAAGCTGTACAAGATCGTCAAGTTCGCCTCCGACATCACCACCGAGGTGCTCGAGCAGCAGGCCGAGTCCGAAGCGGCCCACGTGGCGTACGAGACCGCTCAGCAGACCGACGCCGAGGCCCAGGGTGGCGCAGAAGTGGTCAATCGCACCGTGGCGCTGGTCCAGGGCATCGCCGGGGAGCTGAACCATGCCGCCGAGCGCATCGGCGCCGTGAGCCAGCAGTCCGACGTAATCAACAGCATCGTGCAGTCCATCCGTGGCATCGCCGACCAGACCAACCTGCTGGCCCTCAACGCCGCCATCGAAGCGGCGCGCGCCGGTGAGCAAGGCCGTGGCTTCGCGGTGGTGGCGGACGAGGTGCGCAACCTCGCGGCACGCACCGCACGGGCCACCGAGGAGATAGTCGAAGTGGTCAAGCGCAACCATGAGCTGGCCCAGGAAGCCGTCGGCAGCATGCGCGAGAGCTGCGAGAAGGTGGACCAGGGTGTACGCCTGGCCAACGAGGCGGGCCGGGCCATCCAGAGCATCCAGGAGGGGGCCCAGCGGGTCGTGGACACCATCCAGCGCTTCACCCGCACGCTACGGGGCCACTGAGCAGGCCCGAGCCACCCGGCACGGTCCAGGGGCCACCCGGCGGCACGCAGCATCGCTCTCGGGTACGAGGTGAAAACAGGAAGGGTTGTCGCTGGAAGGCAATCACCCGCCCGGACGGGCGGGTGATGCAGGCGGCGGGCTGGAGGGGCCTGCCGAGGGGTCAGGCCTTGGAGGCGCAGCTGGCCGGGGCCCAGTCACCCATGTCGGGGCTGTTGCACACATCGCTGACCATGGTCTGGCCACGGCTGGCGACTTTCTGGCTTTCGGCGCGCTTGGCTTCGGCCTGTTGCAGGGTGCGCTCGGTGCTCACCGCTTCCTTCGGCACGGCCTTGGCAGTGGCGGTGGTCTTCTTCGGCGGCGTGGTGGTCTTGGACGTGGTGGTCTTGGTGTTGGTCTTGGTCGTGGTCTTGGTGGTAGCCGGGGTGACCGGCGTCTCGGCGGCGACGACCTGGCTCACGTCCTTGCGCTCGACACCGACGGTCTGCAGGTCTTTCTCGTAGGCCTGGGTGTAGGTGTTGATGTTCTCGCCGGCACGGCCGTCGACGGCCGCCATCAGGGCGTTGGTTTCGTTCAGCCCGCTGACGATCTCGGCCAGGCGCAGGCGGCCTTCGGTCTCGCTCACGGTCTTGGCCTTGCGCGAGGCCTGCAGCGAGGCGAACTCGCGCTGGTAGCAGTTCTGCGCGGCGCTGGCGTACTGGATGCTGCGGTCGATCTCGCCGCTGCTGCGATCGATGTCGCTGGCGTAGGAGGCAATGCGCGCGTTGTCGTCGGCGATCTGCTGCTGACGGGCGCTGTAGTAACCCGCTGCGCCGCCTACCAGGGCACCGCCCGCTGCGCCGATCAGCGCGTTGCGGCCGGCGTGGTCACCGCCGGAAAGGCCGCCCGCCAGGGCGCCGATCACGCCGCCGGCGATGGCACCGGTGGCGACCGACTGGGTCATCGCCTGGTCGGAGGCACGCAGCTGGCTGACCGGCTGGTAGCACTGCGGGTAGTACTCGGCCTTGGTGCTGGCCGCGACCTTGGAGCTGGGGGAGCCCATACCGGCGCAGCCGGTGAGCAGCACGCTGGTGCAGGTGACGGCGGTGAACAGTGCGGTGCGTACTGCGGAAAATGCGGGAATGTTACGTGGGGTTGCCATGGTCGATGCTCTCGTTCTTGAGTGTGTCTAACAAGCCGCTGAGAAGCTATCTGCGTTGCCATCGCAGCGTTGAAAACAGTCTCGAAATGCTCATCTACAGCTCGTAGACTCCGCTTTCTCACCTGCTTTCGCCTTGCGCTGGCGGCCTCGCTTACGCTTCTCAGTGGCTTGCCAATCCATTAAGGCTTCACGGAAGCCACCTAAAACGCCGTCCTTGTAGCGTGGCCTCAGGGGCCGAGCAGTTCTTTCAGAATCGCTTCCGGGTCCGCCCTGCGCTGCTGACGATACTCGCCCACATGCTTGACGAAAAGCGTGGCGCGCGTCACGAGACTCTTGCCCAGCACCGGGTTGCGGTTGAGTTCTTCCTTGGTCCGCTGGAACTGCGCCTGGATCACCGCATCGGTATAGCGA
Source organism: Pseudomonas sp. zfem005 (assembly GCF_032621735.1). Taxonomy (NCBI): domain Bacteria; kingdom Pseudomonadati; phylum Pseudomonadota; class Gammaproteobacteria; order Pseudomonadales; family Pseudomonadaceae; genus Pseudomonas; species Pseudomonas sp. zfem005. The sequence goes on from NZ_JAVYJE010000004.1 coordinate 299,302, forward strand.
GTACCGGTCGCCAGGTTGTCAATATAGATCGCCACGGCGCCGTCGAGTGCCGTTTTACCGTTGGCCATCGCACTCTCGTAGAGCTTGACCGAGGCTTCGTCCTTGGCGGTCTTCGCCTGGTCACGGCTCTTCTTCAGGTTGGTCAGGCGGATGTTGTAGTTGTTGATGGTCTCGGCCACCAGGGCGGCAGACTGGATCAGGTTGCCCGCAGCCTCTTCGCGCTGCTTGGCGATCAGCGAAATGTTGCGCTTGAGCTCCTCGTTGACCAGCGCCAGGCGCCCTTGCAACTCGGTGTCGGTGCTGCCGGCGATGATGCTGTCGAGCAGTTGGGTCGGGTCCTGGTCGTCGGCGATCTCATCGGTGAGCGAGGAGGCGCGGCCCTCGGCCTTCCATTGTTCGAACAGGTCCTTGTAGCGCGAGCGCGGCGCCGACAGCGCGCCGATGGCGACGCGGAAGCCGGTGGTCTCGTTCTGCTGCTCAGTGCCGTCGGCGGCGAACAGCGGGTACTCGCGGCGCATGCCGGTGAACAGGGTCATCTCCCCTTCCAGGTAGTTGCCGCCCTTGACCACGAAGCCGCCGTAGGTGCCCTGCCGACGCCCGGCATGCACCAGCTGGAAGGACTCCTGGACCATCTCGGCGGCGTTGCCGATGACATCGAACAGGCCGATGGGGTTGGGCTTCTTCAAGCCGATGGGCAGCAGGCGCGCGGCCTGGCCGGTGCCACCGGCGACCTGGTTGTACACCGCCCAGTCGCCCAGCGGGCCGTCACCCTCGGCGCCTTCCTGCTTGCGTGGGAACAGCCGTGCTTCCAGCTCCTGGCGGCTCACCGCATGGGCGCCACGGGCGGCGAACTCCCATTCCACTTCGGTGGGCAGGCGCACGAAACCGACTCCGCCGTCCTCGGCCTTGCTGCCACGCCCGCTGATGGGCAGCAGGTCGCGGTGGTTCTTCAGCAGCCAGGCGCTGTACACCGCGCCAAAGCGCTCGGCCTCGAAGCGCGACAGCTTGACCTTGGGCAGGCGCGAAGCCATGCCCGCCGGTGCCGGCTCGCAGGCCGGCGCCTCGCCCTGGCCGGCCAGGGAGGCCGCCTGGGCCATCACCAGGTCGTACTGGCGCTGGGTCACCTCGTACTTGCCGACGAAGTACAGCATCGGCTTCAGCGGCGTGCCCTTCTCCGGCTTCGGCAGGCTGCCGGAAAGCTTGCCCTGCCAGTCCTTGGACAGGTCCGACAGGGTGAACTGGCCGTTGATGTAGTCGCGCCGATAACCGGAGATGAACGACTGCTGGTAGCCGGTCTCGCTCTCGCTGAAGGGGTAGCCGAGGCTCACTTCGCGGTCGTCCAGGGTGCCCTTGGCCAGCACGTAGACGTAGCGGAACACCATCTCGCCGTCGCAGGGCAGCGGCAGGCTGACGTCGTCCGGCAGCGGCTTGGGGTTGTACAGCGGGTCCGGGTCGGCGTGCGCCGAGGCCACCGCCAGGGACAGTGAGAATGCGACTGTCAGCAACTTAAACATCACGTAATCCTTCCGAAGCTTCGATTCGGGCCGCACGCCAGCCACCGGTGGCCGCAGCCAATGCGCTGCAGGCCAGGGTCGCTAGCAACGCCAGCAGGTAATGGGAGAACAGCAGACGGCAGGCGGATTCGCCCGCCGCCGACTGGAACAAGTGGTTGAGCCCGGTCTCGGCGGCGAGGTACAGCACACCCGCCAGGGCCAGGCTGAAGGTGCCGGTGTAGAGCGCCTGCAGCACCACGAAGCCGACCAGCGCGGCGGTGGAGAAGCCCAGCAGGCGCAGCACCGAGAGTTCGCGGCGCTTGCGCTCCACCGCTGCCAGGGTGCTGGCGGCCATGGCGGCGAAGGCACCGGCCAGGGCCAGCCCGGCGATGATCCAGAACACCAGGGTGAGGTTGCGGCTCAATGAACGCACCTGGGCGATGGCTTCGGCCTGGGTGGCGACTTCCTGGTCGTGTCCGGCGAAGTGCAGGCGCAGGGTTTCCACCGCATCCAGGTCGCGGGCATAGAGGCGGAAGCCGGGGTAGACCCGCGCCCGTGTGCCGGCGGCTTCGCGACCCGGCCAGCCGAAGCGTTCCACGGCCAGGCCGTCGCGGTAGTCTTCCACCGCTTCCAGCAGGTCCAGGCGGGCGAACAGGGCCTGGCGCTGGAAGACTTCCAGGGGCAGCACCGCCTTCACCTTCACGCGGGTGCGCTGGTATTCGGGGGTGCCGGAAACCGAGCGGCCGAAGGCAGCGGTGAGTTCATCGCCCACCTTCACGCCCAGGCGCTCGGCGGCGCGCTGGCTGAGCACCACCTCACCGCTGCCCCGGGGCAGCTGCTCGGCCGGCACCAGGGGGTCGCCTTCGGCGGTGGGCACCATCTCCACGGTCAGTGGCTGGCTGCCGCCGTCGGCGTGCAGGTCGACGGTGGCGGCGATCTGCCGGGTACGCGGCACCACGAAGGCCACTTCGGGGCGCGCGGCCAGCTCGGCGATGCTGTCCAGGTTGTAGCGGGCACCGCCCAGGGGGATCACCTCGCGCACGGCGGGGTCGCGCTCCAGGCGCTCGGTCAGGGTGCTGACCAGGCCGTGCTTGAGGCCGAAGAGCACCAGCAGCGGCGCCACCACGGCCACCAGCGCGAGCACCGCACAGGCCGAGAGCCGCGCCTCGTTGCGGTAGTCGTGCCAGGCCAGCGTGGCGAGCAGCCCCTTGCGCATCAGCCGGCCTCCGCCAGGGTGGCGGTGACGCCGCCGTCGACGCCGCGTTGCAGCGCCAGGGGCAAGGGGGTGAGGCCGGCGCGGGCGGCCAGGGCCTGGTCGTGGGTCGCCACCACCAGGCACAGGTCATGGGCGCGGGCCTGTTCCACCAGCAGCTGCATCACCCGCTCAGCGTTGATCGGGTCGAGGGACGCGGTGGGCTCGTCGGCCAGCAGCAGCCGCGGGCGGTGGGCCAGGGCGCGGGCGATGCCGACGCGCTGGCGTTGCCCCACCGAGAGCGCCGATGGCCGCTTGCCGAGCTGGTCGGCGATTTCCAGGTGGGTCGCCAGGTGGCGCACCGTGTCGTCGTCGGGCATGCCCAGTAGTGCGCGGGACAGGCCGATGTTGCCGGCCACATCGAGATAACCCAGCAGGCCGCCGGTCTGCAGCACGTAGCCGATGCCACGGCCGCGCAGGGCCGCCAGTTCGTCGTTGCGACCCTGCCGCCAGAGCGCGGTGACATCGCGCACGCGGCCGTCCAGCTCGCATTCCATCACCCCGCCGGCATCCGGCGAGAGGATCAATGCGAGCAGGTCGAGCACCGTGCTCTTGCCACTGCCGCTGGGGCCGACCAGAGCCAGGCGTTGCCCGGCGCGCAGGTCCAGCCTGGGGATTTCCAGGCTGTAGCGCTGGGCGCCCTGCCCCCGCGTCTTGCGCAGGTCGCGAAGCCTGAGCATCAGGGCAGCGTCGACAGCGGCACGCGGTAGAGGGCGTCACCGGGCGCCGCGTCGCCGAAGCGCACCCAGTTGGCGGTGTCGTTGTGGAAGGTTTCGTAGAGGCGGATCTTCGAGTCCAGCTCGTCGATGAAGTCCTCCTGCTCGGCCACCGACAGCGACAGCCACAGATCCTGGTTCATGTTCAGCGACTTGCTGCGGTACGGCAGCCCTTCCAGGTACTCGCCGAGGATGCCGCTCTGCGCCAGGTTGCTGCCACGGGCCAGTTTCGAGGGGTCGCGGGCCATGTGTGCACTGGCGCTGGCGATCTCCTGGAAGAAGTCCTTGGGCGAGCTCTGGGTGCGGCGCGCGGCGTCGACGATCACCTTCAGCGACTGCTGCAGGTCGTTGAGCTGCAGCTTGGTCAGCAGCACGCAGACCTGGAAGGCCGGCAGCTGCGGGTTGGTCAGGTCGCGGTCGGAGGTCCAGGCGGTCACCAGCTGCGGCGCACGGGCCTGGGACTTGTGGCCGAGGAAGTCCATGTGCATGGCGTAGCCGATGGCGGCGGTCTTGGCGGCGATGCTGTTGCCCGCCACCGGCGCCTCCAGCGGTGCGTCGCTGCGCACCTTGTGCACCAGGTCGGCGAAGACGCTGCCGATCTCGCCGATGCTGTCGCCGAACTTCTTCACGTCGCCGCCGGCCACCGGGATGTACAGGTCGCCGATCTGCGGGTTGGCATCGGCGGTGAGGCTGCGGTACTGCTGCTCGGCGAAGCCGTGGTTCTTCTTCCCTGCGTCGGTCTTCAGGTGCAGGGCGTAGATCTTGATCTGCTTGCGCAGCGCCGCCTCGCGGACCTCGGCCTCGTTCATCTGGGTACGGCCCAGGGGGTCGTTCTTGCGGATCGCGCCGGCATCGCTGACCAGCAGGATCAGGCGCCCGCCGTAGCCGCTCCAGTCCATGCCGTCGACCGCTTCCATGACACCGGCGAAGGCGTCCTCGTTGAAGTCGTGGCTGGAGACGTTGGTGGCCTTGACCTGTTGCGCCAGTTGCAGGAACTGGTCCGGATTGCGTCCCTCGTCCAGGCTCACCAGGGTCTTGGCGGTGTACTCCAGGCCCGGCGTCTTGTCGGTGTTGCTGCGGAAACCGACCATGCCGAAGCTGACGCTGTCCAGCTCGCCCCGGGCGGCGATCTGGTTGTGCAACTCGTGCACCACGTCGCGCACGCGGTCGATGTAGGGCTGCATGGACACCGAAGTGTCCACCACCAGCACGATGGCGGTACGGAAGGCATCGGTCTTCGCCGCCGGCGCGCTGCCCTCGCCCTTCACCTGGGGCGTGTCGCCCGGGTCGATGGAGGCGACGTTGAGCAGCTGCACCGGCTGGCCGCTGGCGTCGAAGCTCTCGCGGGAATCGAAGATCGGCAGCAGGTAGAACTGGTCCTGGGGGATGGCGCTGGCGGCCGGCTCGATGGCGACGATCTCCGGGTCGGTGCTGTCACCGAACTGGGCCTGGTGCACGGCGTTGCGTGCCTTGCTGGAGTCGGCGAGGAACAGCTCGACCTGGTCCGGGTCACGCAGGAACATCACCGGCGAGCGGCCGGAACGTTCGGTGAACTTCAGCACCAGGCTCTGCTTCCAGTCGCTGAGCTTGTCCAGGGGCAGCCAGCCATCGCGGTGGCCATCGCTGGAGGCGCCCACTTCCACCCAGGGCGTGCCGCCCACGACCTTGCGCGCGTACACGTAGAACACCGAGAACGCCGGCACCGGCGCACCGTCGGCCTGGGCGCCGGCGGCGCTGGCAAAGCGCGCACCGGGCTTGCTCAGCACGCGCTCGAAAAGGGTTTTCTTGCCGGCCATGATCAACGGCCGGCTGCCGCCGTCCTGGTTGCCCACGGGCTTGGAGTCGGCGCTGGAACCGCTGTCTGCCGGCTTGTCGCCTTCGCCGCCGGTGGTGCCGCTGGCACCGCCATCGACCTGGCCAGCGTCGACCTGGGCCGTGTCGGGCTTGGCCGGCGACTGGTTCAGCCACCAGTAGGCACCGCCGCCGATGCCGGCGAGGCCGAGCACGGCCAGGCCGGCGGCGGCGATCAGCGGTGCGCGGTTGGGGCCGCTGGAGGGCTGGGCGGCAGCGGCGCTGAGTTCGGTGTCCAGCACCGAGGCGCGCTTGCCCTTCTTGGGCGGCGTGGCCGGGGGTGTCGCCGGTGGCGGCACCTGGGTCGGCGGCGCGGGGGCGTCGAGGGGGGGCATGGTCACCGAGACCGGGGTCAGCCCGGTCATACCGCTGCCCGTCGGCGCGGCGGGCGGGGTCGGCGGCAGGCCGAGGGGGCGGAACTGGGTGGCGCCGTCGTCGTCCGCCGGGGCCGCTGCGGGCAGCGTCGGCAGGCGGTCGAGGGCGGCGATCAGCGCGGCGGCGTCCGGGTAGCGGTCCTTGGGGTCCTTGGCCAACAGGCGGGTGAGGATCTCCTGGTAGCGACCCTGGGCGATGGGCAGCTCCGGCAGCGGCTCGGTGAGGTGCGCCAGGGCGGTGGACAGCGAGTCGGAGCCGACATAGGGCAGCTTGCCGGTGAGGATTTCATAGAGCACCACGCCCAGGGCGTAGAGGTCGGCGCGGCCGTCGATTTCCAGGCCGCGCGCCTGCTCGGGGCTCATGTAGCTGGGGGTGCCGACGGCGAAGCCGGCCTGGGTGAACTGGGTGCGGTCGTCCAGCGCCTTGGCGATGCCGAAGTCCGAGAGCACCGCGCCGCCGTCGGCGCGGAACAGGATGTTGGCCGGCTTGACGTCACGGTGCACCAGGCCCTGGGCGTGGGCGTAGCCCAGCGCGGAGGCGATCTGGCGCAGCCAGACCAGGCCCTGCTCGGGGCTGAGGCCGGCGTTGATGCGCTCCTTCAGCGTGCCGTTGGGCAGGTACTCCATGGCCATGTAGTACAGGCTGCCGACGTTGCCGATGTCGTGGATGGTGACGGTGTGCGGATGCGACAGCCGCGCCAGGGTCTTGCCCTCGCGCAGGAAGCGTTCGCAGAAGCTGGCGTCGGCGGCGAGCGCCGCGGCCATCACCTTCAGCGCGACCTTGCGCTCCAGCGAACGCTGGGTGGCCAGGTAGACCACGGCCATCGCGCCGTCGCCCAGCTCGCGCTCGATTTCATACCCCGGAATTTCTATGTCCATGCTGGTCTTTTTTTCTTTTTCAGGATGCTTTGACGACTACCGCCGTGATGTTGTCCGGCGCGCCCCGGGTCAAGCCCAGATGCACCAGGCTGCGGACCACCTGATAGGGGTCCTCGTGGCCCAGCACTTCACACAGTTCGTGGTCTTCGGCGGTCTTGTTCAGACCGTCGCTGCACAGCAGGAAGCTGTCGCCGGGCAGCACCACGAACCTCGTTTCTTCCACGTCCAGGTCATCCTGGACCCCCACCGCACGGGTGACGATATTGGCCATGGGATGCACCTTCGCCTCGGCCTCGCTGAGCAGGTGGCTGTCCACCAGTTCCTGCACGTAGCTGTGGTCGCGGCTGATGGGTTCCAGCTTGCCCTCGCGCAGGCGATAAAGGCGGCTGTCACCGGCCCACAGGCAGGTGCCCTCGCTGCCCCGCGCGGCCAGCAGCACCACCGTGCTGCCCATGGTGCTCACCCCGCGATGCTGGGTCTCCGCACGGACCAGGGTGTTGACGTGTATCAGCGCCGCGCGCAAGGCGTCGACATAGGCATCGAGCCCGTCGCCGTATTGCACGCCGCGAAGGGTATCGACGATCAGGTTGCTGACGTAGTCACCGGCGGCGTGGCCGCCCATGCCGTCGGCGACCACCCAGAGGCCGTTGTCGCCGGCATCCAGGCAGGCGTCTTCATTGACCTGGCGGACCATGCCGACGTGGCTGTGGCTGGCCGAGCGGTATTGCGCAACCGGAGGCAGTGGCATCACAGGCTCCCGAAATCGATCTGCCCGATGCCGGCGGGCTGCTCTACGGCGCCCTCGCCCACCAGGAAGCGGCTGAAATACCGCGTCGGCGGCAAGCCCTGGAATCTCACCAGCTCGGCCGCGACACGCTCTGAACCATGCCCCCACCAGAAACTGCAGCCGTCGCTGGCGATCTGCGCCAGTACCGCCTGTCGCGACTCGCCGCCCTGCACCGCGTAACGCAACGCCCCCACCTCGCTGAGCCGCGCGTCATGGCGCGTGGTCACCAGCGGCGACCCCAGCCCCTGCACCCCGGCTTCGAAGGCGTCGAAATCCGCCTCCGGCTCAAGGGTGGATAGCAGCAAGGCTTCGGCACGGTCGAACCAGTCATCGGCGCCGCCGACGATGGCACCGAGGTTGGTGCGCTCGTCCAGCAGCACGGCGATGGCCAGCGGGAAGTAGCGGCCGACCCGGTCGATGCTGGGCATCACCACGCCGACCACGGCGTCCCCGCCCAGCAGGTTGGGCGCGATCGCGAACCGCCACAACGGGCTGACCAGGTAGGCATCCAGCCAGGCAGCGCCCAGCTCGGCCTGGCTCTGCGCCATGCCGGCGGCCAGCCATTGGTCCCAGGCCTCGATGAAGGCCGGTGGCAGGCCGCGATGAATGAAGTCGCCGCGGCCGGCGAGCTTGCCGTAGAAGCCCGCCGTCGTCATAGGCGCTCCGGCAGGCCGAAGCCGCTGACCACACGGCTGCGGAACGGGTTGAAGGCACTGCTGGCGCGCAGCTCGCTGGAGATGCTGGCGTTGTCCACGCGCATGCGCAGGGTGAAGCGGTCCGGCGCGTTGCCTTGGGTCAGGTCCGACTGGTCGAGCAGGCGGAACCAGGCCCAGGGGCCTTCCATGGTGATGGCCGAACGGCCGCTGGAGGACGGCGGCGAGATGGTCAGGCGCACCACGCCCAGGCTGTTGGGGCTCGGCCACTGCATGGCCACCGGCCGGCTGGGGCCGTGGTCATAGCTGAACTGCTGGCCGTCCAGGTCGAGCTGGAACTGGTCGATGGCAGCGTCCATGGCCACCGCCTTCAGCTCGAAGCGCACCATGGGCGTGGTGTTGCCGGAGCGGAAGAAGGCGTCGCGGATCTGCGCGGCACGCTGGAAGGTGCCCAGCACGCCGGAGCCGATGCCGAGCTTCTCCGCCGCGCCCGGCTGCCAGCGCCAGGTGGTGGCGGAGGTGTCGACGTAGGGCTGCAGGTATTTGCGGAAGTAGCTGTCCATCACCCCGCCGACGCCGAAGAAGGCGCCGAAGTCGTCCAGGGTGGCATCGCGGGTGCTGTTGCGATCCAGCGGGTAGCGGCCGGCCAGGGACTGGCGGTAGACGTTGACCACTTCGGCCGTCCAGGCGGCGTTCAGCTGGTTGCGGATGCCGCCCATCATGGTGCTGGTGGTGGCGCTGACCACGGACTTGACCAGCCCCTGGACCAGCGGCGGCTGGCGCTCGGCACCGAGGCTGACGCGCTGGGCGGCGGCCTGGGCCTGGTTCTTCGCTTCACCCAGCAGGGCGTCGCCGCTGGCACCGCTCATGGCGCTGATCTGCACGTAGAGGGCGTTCATGTCCGCCAGCAGGCCGTCGATGGCCGCCGGTTCGTTGTCGTTCTTGGCCACCAGGCTGTTGAGCTCGGCGAAGTGCGCGGTAATCGGGTCCTCGCTCGGCGCCTGCTGCTGTTGCGGGGCGTCGTCGCCCTGCCCCACCAGGGAGCCGAGGCGATCCTTGAGCTTGCCGACGGTGTCGCTGGTGCCCTTGAGCTTCTCGGCGGCCAGGCGTTCTTCCTTCTGCAGGTCGGTTTCCTTGGCCACCGCTTCGAGCAGCTTCTTCAGCGGCGACTGCGGGCCGGACAGCACGCGCAGCACGTCGGCGGCCTGGGCGGTGCTGGTGATGGCGACGAAGTCGATATCGGCCAGCAGCGCATCCCATTGGCGCAGGTAGTCCTGGAAGTACAGCTGGCGCACTTCCAGGGCCAGGCTGGCGGCGTCCTGGGTGTCGTCCATGGTGCGGCCGAGTACCCATTGCTCCTCGGCCAGGGTGCCGGACTGGCTCAGGCTGGAGACCATGAACACTTCGCGGTAGCCCCGCTGGGTGAAGAAGCCCGACAGCGGATCGTTGAGCGGCTTGCCGCTCTTGCGCGAGAACACCAGGGCGGCGTCGCGGCCGGCGGCTTCGCTGATGCGGAAGTCCGGCAGGCCCTGGGGCAGCTTCTGGCGCTTGACGCGGTCGTACACGCGCTGGGCGATGGACAGCTGCTGCAGCTGGCGACGGGTGTCCTGCACCAGGTTGTCGTCCAGGCGCACGGCCGGCGGCGCGCGGTCGTAGAGCGCGGCCAGGTGCTCGTTGAGCGCCTGGCGCTGTTCGGGCACCAGGTCGCGCGGCAGGCTGCGGTCCCAGTCCAGCGCCACCCAGGCCTTGATGAAGTCGCCGTCGTAGTGTTCCGGGTCGGCGAGCATCAGGTAGGCCTTCAGGCCCTCGTAGAGGAAGTCCGAGGAGCCGCCGCTGCGCAGCTGTTCCTCGATGCGGGCCATGACCCGCGGCGCCATCACCGCGATCAGCAGCTTGCGGTACACGCTGGCGCCTTCGGCACCGAGCATGTCGCCCTGGTAGAGGCCGTAGCCTTCCGCCCAGCTCGGCGCATCGCCGGACACGTTGCGGATGGCATTGAGCAGCGGCAGCACCGCGAGCACGTCGCGTTGTGCCGGGCTGAGGCCCTGGAGTTCACCGTGCAGCGGCTTGACCCGGCCGTCGACGGCGGCGATGTAGCTGCGGTTGGCACTGAAGCTGGCGAACCAGATGGCGGCGATGCCCAGGACCAGGATCGCCGTCGCGGCGAGCACGCCACGGGCCATCCATTTGCGCTGGCGCTCGACCTTGGGGTTGGCCCCCACCAGGCCGCGCTCGCCGAAGGCCACTTCGCGGAACAGGCGCTCGATGAAGTAGCTGCGCCCGGTGCCGGTCTGGCGGGCCAGGTGCTGGCGGTCGAGGTTCATGCTCTGCGCCATGGCGCCGATCAGGCGGTCGATGGGGCTGCCTTCCTGGGTGCCGCTGGTGAAGTAGACGCCACGCAGCAGCGCGCGCTCTTCATAGGGGTTGGGCTTGAACACGCCGTCGAGGAAGGTGGACAGCGCATCGCGCAGGGCCGCGAACTGCTGCGGGAAGCCGTAGATCAGGTCGCGCCGCGCGGGGTCGCGTTCCTGTTGCAGGCGTTCCACCAGGCGGTCGTTGAGGCGCTGTTCGAGCAGGGCGAACTCATTGCCGAACACCGACAGCGGGCCTTCGGCGCTCTTGCCGTCGTCGAGGGCGAAGGTCATGCCCCAGACCTGGGCGCGGTCTTCCTTGCTCAGCGAGTCGAAGAACTCCATGAAGCCCGGCACCAGGTCGAGCTTGGTGAGCATCACGTAGATGGGGAAGCGCACGCCGAGCTGAGCGTAGAGCTCCTGCACCCGGGCGCGGATGGCGCGGGCGTGGGCGGCACGCTCGGTCTCGCTGCCCAGCAGCAGGTCGGACAGGCTGATGGCCACGAAGGCACCGTCGATGGGGCGGCGCTTGCGCTGGTTCTTCAGCAGGTCGAGGAAGCCCAGCCAGGCAGCCTTGTCCACCTGGGCGTGGCTGTCCTGGGTGGTGTAGCGGCCGGCGGTGTCGAGCAGCACGGCTTCGTCGGTGAACCACCAATCGCAGTTGCGGGTGCCGCCGACGCCACGGATGGCGCCGCTGCCCATCTGCTCGGCAAGGGGGAAGTTGAGGCCGGAGTTGACCAGCGCGGTGGTCTTGCCCGAACCCGGCGGGCCGATGATCACGTACCAGGGCAGCTCGTAGAGGTTGCGCCGCTCGCTACCGCCGAGCTTGGCGCGCTTGAGCAGGACCAGGGCTTCGTCCATGCGCTGCTTGAGGGTGGCCAGCTCTTCGCTGGTGGCCACGCTGGCGGCATCCGGTGCCACGGCGACCAGGCCCTGCATCACCTTGGCGGCGTTGCGACGGGCCTGGATGATGCGCAGCACGCGCCAGCCGATCCACACCGCGAACAGCAGGCCGATGAGCACCCAGCGCACGGTGGCCGAAGCCAGGGGCTCGACGTCGCCGATGGCGATCAGCGGGCCGACGAACCAGATCACCAGGCTGAGGGCGATCAGGCCCAGCACCGGTATCACCCAGCGGGCGAGGAAACTGAAAAACGCCTTCACTCGACGCCCTCCGCAAAGACTGTGATCTCCACCCGACGGTTGCGCGAACGGCCGTCGGCGGTGTCATTGGATGCGACCGGCTCGGTGTCGCTGCGACCCTCGGCGCGGAAGCGCTCGGGTTGGCCGCTCTTGGCCGCGAGCACGTCCATCACCTGCTGGGCGCGGTCCTGGGACAGCTTCCAGTTGGACGGGTAGCGCAGCGTGGCGATGGGCCGGTTGTCGCTGTGGCCGGTAACCAGCACATTGCCCTTCACCTTGCGGATCGCCTCGGCGATGCGCAGCAGCAGGGGCTGGAAGTCGTCGGCGATGGTGGCGCTGCCGGAGGCGAACAGCTGGTCGCCACGAATGGTCACCACCGAACGGTCGACGGCGTCTTCCACCGCGACCTTCTGCTGGCGGATCTCCTCGGCGAGGAAGCCGGCCAGGCGCGGGCGCTCGACGATCTTCGGCTGTTGCGGCGGGCGGTCGATGGTCTGCACCGGGACGTCGCCCAGGGCATGCAGGTTCTTGAACACCGGCTCGGCTTCGGCGGCCAGCTTCAGGCGCATGCCGAACAGCAGCGCCAGGAGCAGCGCGGCGCCGATGGCCACGGCCACCCAGGGCGGCAGGAACTGGCGCAGGCGATCACGCGCCACCACCAGGCCGCGCCAGTGCGGCGACAGCTCGCGTTCGATCTCGCCGTGGGTACTGCGGATGGTGCCGGCCACGCGCTCGCGCAGGGCCTCGAGCTGGCTGCGGCCATCGTTCATCACCCGGTAGCGGCCTTCGAAACCAAGGCTGATGCACAGGTACAGGAGCTCCAGCAGGTTGAGGCGCTGGCGCGGGTTCTGCAGGCAATGGTCGAGCAGCTGGAAGACCTTCTCGCCACCCCAGGCTTCGTTGTGCAGGGTGATCAGCAGGCTCTGCTTGCTCCAGTCGCTGCCGCTGCCCCAGGGGGTGCTGAGCACGGCTTCGTCCAGCGCGGTGCAGAGCACGTAGCGGCTGAGCATGACCTCGTCCTGGGCGATGCCGGCGGCACGGGCCTTCTCTTCGAACTGGCGCAGGTAGCCCAGCAGTTGCGCGCGCAGGCTGGCGGGCATCGGGTGGGCGATGGTGTTGCGCAGGCGGGTGAGCAAGGCCAGCATCGGCCCGGCGGCGGCTTCCAGGGGGTTGAGGCCCTGGCCGCGCGCGGTGAGCATCGGGCCGGTGGGCGCCGGGCCCGCAGGCGGCGGCGTGGGCGCGTCGTAGCGCGGCGCGGCCGGGTCCGGGGCACGGCCACCGGGGCGCGGCATGATCATGGTGCGGTCGTTGTTGCCGTTACCGTTGCCGCCGCTGCCACCACCGGCGGGCGGCCCGCCGAAGGGATCGTCGATTGGATGCATCGCGAATTAACTCCGGATGGCCCAGAAGGCCAGGTTCAGGCCAGGGAACTGGCCAGCGATGTGGAAGGCGAAGCCGCCGGAATGCACCAGTTGCTTCCAGTGGTCGCTGCCGCGGTCGAGTTCGAAGTAGGTGCTGCCCGCGTGGTACGGGATCTGCCGTGGCGCCACCGGCATCGGCAGCAGCGCGATACCCGGCAGCTGCAGGTTGACCAGGTCGCGGATGTGCTCCACGGAGCCGATCTTGGCCTGCTGCGGGAAGCGCGAACGCAGCGACTCGCCCGGCACGTCGGCACGCACCACGAGGATGAACGCCGAGTTGTCCAGCAGGCTCTTGTCCGCGAGCATCGCCACGTGCACGCCGTAGGCTTTCTCGATGATCGGAATCGGCACCGCGCGGCTGTCGATGACCATCGACAGCGCCTGGCGCAGGGCAAGCATCACCGGGGCGAAGGTGGTGGCCAGGTCGTCGTGCTCATAGGCCGGGAATTCCGCCGGGCGACGGCCGCTGGCGGAGAAGGTGGAGAACTCGCCGGCCAGGCTCACCGCCTCGCGGTAGAACCATTCCGGGTGCAACGGGGTGATGTTGGCCAGGTGCGAGACCAGGGGTTCGGCGCGGTTGACCAGTTGCAGCAGGAGGAAGTCGGCGATCTCCGAGGCGCCACCGGCGCCGGAGGCGACCACGCGGCCGGCCAGGGCCTCGCCGCGTTGGTGCAACAGGCCCAGCAGTTCGCTGCGGAAGGCCGCCAGGGGTTGCGAGGCGGTCACATCCAGCAGCGGCGGAATGTAGCTTTCGTCCAGCGCCAGGGAGCGGTCGGCGCGTTTTTCCACCACCCGCACCACGCCGACGGCGGCGTATTCGCCGAGGCCGTCACGGGCGGTGAGCAGGCGCAGGGCGCGGCCACCGATGGACACGGGGGCGCGGCTTTCGAAGGGGGCGTTGTCGTCGCGCACTTCGCGCACCGCGCTCTGGTAGCGCGCGCCACCGAGGGCCTCGCCCTCTTCCACCGTGTCGCGGGCACCGGCGCGTTTGAGCGGCAGGGCCAGGTAGATGATGCCGTCACGCAGGCTGTCCTCGACGTCCAGCGGCACCGGGGCCACGTCGTCGCCGGGGATGTCGAAGGGGGTGCCGTCGGGCAGCACGCCACGGGCCGAGACGATGGCCAGCTTGCCCTGGGTGAGCAGCGCCTCGTCGATCTTCAGTTCGGAGAAACCCCAGCCGCCGGCTTGCAGCGCTCGGCAGCGGCCTTCCACCAGGGACTCCAGGTAGCGGTCGTGCTGCTGGAAATGCTGCGGACGCAGGAACATCCCCTCAGACCAGACCACTCGGTTGTTCCAGGACATGGACGAACTCTCCGTTTCTATTTGGCCGGCTCGGCGATGGGAGCCGGCGAGACGCTGATGGCGTGGGCGCCGAATTTCACGCTGTAGGCGCTGGTCTGGTTCAGGGGCACGGTGATCACGTCACGCCAGACCGCGCTGTCGAGCTCGCGGTAGCCGACGACGATGCCGAACTGGCGGGTGGCGTCGTCCAGCTTGCGCTCCTGCATCTGCTTGTCGCCGGGCTTGACCAGCAACTCGTCCTGGGCGACCAGGTCGGTGGACAGGGTGGCCTGCGACTGCTCCACCAGGGAGAAGTAGTCGGCACGGTTGAAGGCGGTGGCGCTCTTCAGTTCGAACACCCGCACGCGCACGGGTGCGCCCTGCCCGCCCGGCCCCGGGTTGACGTCGCTGGAGGCTTCGATATGCAGCTGCACCACGGTAGGCGGTGGCGGCGGCGGTGGCTCGGAAGCACATGCGCCCAGAAGCGCTACTACGGCTACCAGTAGAATCCTTGGCATTTCGATTCGTCCTCAATGACTGCTGTTGATCCGCGGGGCCGACTGCCTGGCACCCAAGGGGTTGCGGGGGTCAATGCCCGCGAAGTCTGGCGCTGTGCTCCTCGTAGGCGCGGCTGAATTCGCGCCCGAAAAGGTCCTGGAAATCATCTTCGGCCTCCCGCGAGATGCTCGCGTAGAGGTCGGTGAACAGCTCCCAGTATTGCGACTGCCGGGAACCCGGCAGCAAGGCCGAAAGCCCCGAGGGCTTGTTCAGCCGCGCTTCCAGCACCGAGGGCTCGAAGCGTTTGAGAATGTGCTTGATGGCCGCCTGCACGCCGGCCATCACTGCCAGTTGGTGGGCCTTGAGGTCGTCGAAGCTTTCGCCCACGGCCTGGTCCGGCGGCATGAACGCGGCGTTGCCGTGGCGCAGCAGGAGCAGCAAGGCCTCGTCGACGTTGGGGGCGAATTTGAGCGGGTTGTTCTCCACCGGTCGGATCATGGTCTGCGCCATGCGGAACTCGCCCTTGAGGCTGGAGCGCGCACGCAGCACATCCACCAGGCCTTCCACCATCAGACGATAGCTGCGACCGATGGCTTCCATCTGCGCGGCGGCTTCAGCGCGATCGATGCGCAGCTGGCCAAGGCCGGCGCCACGCAGGAAGGCATCCATCAGCGCACCGTCGTCGCCGCTCGGTGCAGGTGCATGGGCCGCTGGGGCGGACACCGCGGCGGCGTGGGTGGCCTGGGCAGTGGGCGTCAGCGCGGGTGGTGCCGGAACCGGTGCGGGCGTGGCAACGGCAGGCGCCGGGATCGCCGCCGGGGCCATCTGGATGGCCGGTGGCATCGGCGCGATGGTCTGCTGGGCGATGGGCTGCGGATCGGGAATGGGCGTCGGGATCGAGGTGGCGGCGGAGTCGTGGCCAAGCGGCGGATTGCTGAAGAAGTCCGCCGGCAGTTCGACGGCTACCGGTGCCGGCTCCAGCGGTGCCGCCGCCGTGGGCATCGGCACCGGAACGGCTGGCGCGTGCTGGGGCGCAGGACTGGTGAGGCCGAGGTCGGCGAAGGGGTCCCAGTCGGCAGGGATCGCCGGTGCGACGCCTGCAGGCTCGGCGAATGCGGCAGGGGCACTCACGGGCGGTACTGGCGTCGGCTCGAAACTGGGGATCGGCGTCGGCGGGCGGAAATCATGACGCTCGGCGGGCACGTGATCGGGAATCGACGGTGCGGCAGCCGGTGGCGGATTGAGGAAGTCGAACAGGTCGGGCTTGGTGTCCAGCGGCGAACCGCCACCCTGGATATGGGCCATGGAAGCCGGCGGCGGCGCCATCGGCTCGGGAATCGAAGGCGTGGAGGTCTGC
This sequence comes from Pseudomonas sp. zfem005, assembly GCF_032621735.1. Lineage (NCBI taxonomy): Bacteria > Pseudomonadati > Pseudomonadota > Gammaproteobacteria > Pseudomonadales > Pseudomonadaceae > Pseudomonas > Pseudomonas sp. zfem005. The sequence continues at coordinate 315,358 of NZ_JAVYJE010000004.1, forward strand.
CGGCTCATCAGCGCATCGAAGCTGCTGAAGGGGTCGCCGCCCCCGCTCATCGGCGCGGCGCTGGCGGGCTGCATGTTCATGCTCATGCCCTGCACCTGAACGAGGATCTCGTACTCGCCGAGCTTGAGGATTTCGCCATCCAGCAGCGGCTCGCTGTTACCGCGACGCAGGCGCACGCCCGACTGCGCGAGCATCACGCCGTTGGTGCTGGTGTCGGTCAGGTAGTAGGTGCCGTCGCGGAACTGGATGGTGCAATGCTGGCTGGAAACGAGGCGCTCGGGATCGGGCAACACCCAATCGTTATCGGCACTGCGGCCAATCCTCAGCTCACCACGATCAAGCTCCACCTCGGGACGTTGTCCTGGCGTCAGCTTGTGATAACTGGTGATGGTCAAACGCAGTGGCATTGCGACTCCTTGCACTTCTCACTGTGGACGCGAGCACCGAGTCCCTTCGATGCCGTGCAACTTCGATCCGGTCCCTGTTCTGCACGTGGCCCTTGGCCATACACCCATCGTATAGACGAACGGAAAATATGCATGGCTTTAGCCGAAATATCTTAGATCGAAAAAAGACAAAAATGACAGCTGAAAGAGGCTAGCGTGGACTGGTGCACATCTGTCGTTTGTGCTCTGGGATTGTCTTGACAAGGGCGAAATACGACCCCAAGAATGGAAAAGAGTTGCAGCGGGTGAAGCCATGAAATTGGCGTCATCGGAACGTTGATCCAAAGGACTGTGATCAGGCCGTACGTTCACTCTGAATACTGCTCGCCTTTACCTCTGAGGCCTGACAAGGAGAACACCCACCGTGGTGGATGTGTCGCGTTTGCTATCCCCTGTTTCCGCTGATTCGCCTTGCGGCGACGACCTCGAATACGACGCTGCGTATCTCGAACTGGAACGTATTGCCCAAGGGCAACCCGAGCGCCAGATGGGCGACTCCGTACTCCCCGCCGAGCCCCCTGTCTGGCGTGATGTCCGTGAGCTGTCCAGTGAGCTGCTGCAACGCAGCAAAGACCTGCGCATCGCCAACTATTTCCTGCAGAGCACCCTCGCCCTCGAAGGGCTGCCGGGTCTCGCCCAGGGCCTGATCCTGGTGCGCGAGCTGCTGACCCAATACTGGGACGGCCTGTACCCGCAGCTCGACGCCGACGATGACAACGACCCCACCTTCCGCATCAACGCCCTCACCGGGCTTGCGGCGGAACCGGTGATCCAGCTGCTGCGCGAAAGCAGCCTGACCAGCTCGCGGGCCTTTGGCTCGGTGAGCCTGCGTGCCGCCCTCAACGCCCTCGACCTGCAGCGCTTCCCCAGTGAAACGCTGACCCCCGAGCAGTTGCAGGGCGCCTTCCGCGACAGCGATGAAGCGCTGCTCGCCAGCACCCGCAACGCCCTGACCGATGCCCAGTCCGCGCTGGCCACCATCGAGTCGACCCTTTCCGATCGCGTGGGCTCGGCCCAGAGCGCCGACCTCGGCGCCCTCAAGCAGTTGCTGCGCCACGCCCTGCAGATCCACAAGGACCAGGCCCCCGGCGACGACGCCGTAGCCGACGAGCCGGCGGCCGGTGACGACACCGCCAGCGGCGCCGGCAGCACCAGCAGCGCACCGAGCGCCCGCGCCACGCCGCGCATCTCCGGCGAGGTGACCAACCGCGACGACGTGCTCAAGACCCTGGATCGCATCCTCGAGTACTACGCGCGCCAGGAGCCATCGAGCCCGGTGCCGATCCTGCTCAAGCGTGCGAAGACCCTGGTCACGGCCGATTTCGCGGCGATCGTGCGCAACCTGATCCCGGATGGGATGTCCCAGTTCGAGAATTTGCGGGGCCCCGAGTCCGAATAGTGCAGGGCACGTTCGAAGCGGGTTCACGCAACCGTTACCGGCTAGCTGCCGATGACGCCAATACAGCCGCACAGGCAGCGAAGGAGGAGCACCATGGGTAGCACCAGCAGTCAGAAATTCATCGCACGCAACCGCGCGCCCCGCGTCCAGATCGAGTACGACGTGGAACTCTACGGCGCCGAGAAGAAGGTGCAGTTGCCCTTCGTCATGGGCGTCATGGCCGACCTCGCCGGCAAACCGGCCGAACCCCTGGCCGCCGTCGCGGACCGCAAGTTCCTGGAGATCGACGTCGACAACTTCGACTCGCGCCTCAAGGCCATGAAGCCGCGCGTCGCCTTCAACGTGCCCAACGCCCTGACCGGCGACGGCAACCTTTCCCTGGACATCACCTTCGAGAGCATGGACGACTTCAGCCCCGCCGCCGTGGCGCGCAAGGTCGACTCGCTGAACCAGCTGCTCGAAGCCCGCACCCAGCTCGCCAACCTGCTGACCTACATGGACGGCAAGACCGGCGCTGAAGAGCTGATCATGAAAGCGATCAAGGACCCGGCCCTGCTGCAGGCCCTGGCCAGCGCGCCGAAGCCGCAAGACAACGAGCCGCAAGCTTAAGAGGACACCCAGATGGCCGAATTGATGACCGACGCTGCGCCCCAGGGCGGCGAAGCGACCGAGCAGACCAGCGAGTTCGCCTCGCTGCTGCTGCAGGAATTCAAACCCAAGACCGAGCGTGCCCGCGAAGCGGTGGAAACCGCCGTGCGCACCCTCGCCGAGCATGCCCTGGCACAGACCAGCCTGATCTCCAACGATGCGATCAAGTCGATCGAATCGATCATCGCTGCGATCGACGCCAAGCTCACCGAGCAGGTCAACCTGATCATGCACCACCCGGATTTCCAGCAACTGGAAAGCGCCTGGCGTGGCCTGCATTACCTGGTGAACAACACCGAGACCGACGAGCAGCTGAAGATCCGCGTGCTGAACATTTCCAAGGGCGAGCTGCACAAGACCCTGAAGAAATTCAAAGGCACCGCCTGGGACCAGAGCCCGATCTTCAAGAAGCTCTACGAAGAGGAATACGGCCAGTTCGGTGGCGAGCCCTACGGCTGCCTGCTGGGCGACTACTACTTCGACCAGTCGCCGCCGGACGTGGAGCTGCTGGGCGAGATCGCCAAGGTCTCCGCCGCCATGCACGCGCCGTTCATCTCCGCCGCCTCCCCCACCGTGATGGGCATGGGTTCCTGGCAGGAGCTGTCCAACCCGCGTGACCTGACCAAGATCTTCACCACCCCGGAATACGCCGGCTGGCGCTCGCTGCGCGAGTCCGACGACGCGCGCTACATCGGCCTGACCATGCCGCGCTTCCTGGCCCGCCAACCCTACGGTGCCAAGACCGACCCGGTGGAAGAGTTCGCCTTCGAGGAAGACACCGCCGGCGCCGACAGCGCCAAGTACACCTGGGCCAACTCGGCCTACGCCATGGCGGTGAACATCAACCGTTCGTTCAAGCTCTACGGCTGGTGCTCGCGCATCCGTGGCGTGGAGTCCGGTGGTGAAGTGCCGAACCTGCCGGCGCACACCTTCCCCACCGACGACGGTGGCGTGGACATGAAGTGCCCGACCGAGATCGCCATCTCCGACCGCCGCGAGGCCGAGCTGGCGAAGAACGGTTTCATGCCGCTGCTGCACAAGAAGAACACCGACCTGGCGGCCTTCATCGGCGCCCAGTCCCTGCAGAAGCCGGCCGAATACGACGACCCGGACGCCACCGCCAACGCCAACCTGGCGGCGCGCCTGCCGTACCTGTTCGCCACCTGCCGCTTCGCGCACTACCTCAAGTGCATCGTTCGCGACAAGATCGGCTCGTTCAAGGAGAAGGACGACATGCAGCGCTGGCTGCAGGACTGGATCCTCAACTACGTCGATGGCGATCCCGCTCACTCCACCGAAACCACCAAGGCGCAGCACCCGCTGGCAGCCGCTGAAGTGGTGGTCGAGGAGATCGAGGGCAACCCGGGCTATTACAGCTCGAAGTTCTACCTGCGTCCGCACTACCAGCTCGAAGGGCTGACCGTGTCGCTGCGCCTGGTATCCAAGCTGCCTTCGGCCAAGGGGGCCTGAGGCGCGTCACTTTAAGCGCCCGCCAGGTGGCGGGCGTCTCTGACAAAGTGGCGAAAGCCACGAAGGAGGAATGATGGCTGTAGATATGTTCATCAAGATCGGCGACGTCGAAGGCGAGTCCGCCGACAAGAGCCACGGCAAGGAAATCGACGTGCTGGCCTGGAGCTGGGGCATGTCCCAATCCGGCAACATGCACCAGGGTGGTGGCGGCGGCGCCGGCAAGGTAAGCGTGCAGGACCTGTCGCTGACCAAGTACGTCGACAAGTCCAGCCCCAACCTGATGATGGCCTGCTCCAGCGGTAAGCATTACCCGGAAGCCAAGCTGACCATCCGCAAGGCGGGCGGCGAGTCGCCGGTCGAGTACCTGATCATCACCATGAGCGAAGTGCTGATCTCCTCCGTGAGCACCGGCGGTAGCGGTGGTGAGGATCGCCTGACCGAAAACATCAGCCTGAACTTCGCCCAGGTGAAGGTCGACTACCAGCCGCAGAAAGCCGACGGCGCCAAAGATGGCGGCCCGGTCAAATACGGCTGGAACATCCGCGAGAACGTCAAGATCTGATGCTCTCTCATCCGGGCCTGCGCAAGCGGGCCCGGATGCGTTTCAAGCCACCCTCCCCCGGACCGACCATGGCCAGACCCTTGCCCGATTCCCACGCAGCGGCCTCCCCTCCGCCGGTCGACCTTCGTGACGCTGCCCACTGCCGCCTGCCCCAGGCCGCAGTGGAGAGCGCCACCTCGAGCCACATCCCCCATTCCCTTCGCGCAGCCCGGCTGCAGGCAGGACGACCATGACCGCCGAAGAACTACTGCGCGCAGGACGCGCCGACGAAGCCCTGAAGTCCTTGCAGGACCAGGTGCGTGCCCAACCTTCCAACGCCGAGCTGCGGGTGTTCCTGTTCCAGCTGCTGGCGGTGCTCGGCCAATGGAGCCGCGCGCAGAACCAGCTGAAAGTCGCCGGCGAGCTGGATGCCAGCACCCTGGCCATGGTGCAGACCTACCGCACCGCCCTGGAATGCGAAGCCCTGCGCGCCGAAGTGTTCGCCGGCCGCCTCACCCCCGTGGTGCTGGGCGAGCCCGCCGAATGGGTGGCGCCGCTGATCCAGGCCCTCAAGCATGACGCCGAAGGCCAGCACGAAGCCGCCCAGGCCCTGCGCGACCAGGCCTTCGAAGCCGCCCCCGCCGTCGCCGGCACCCTCAACGACCAGCCCTTCGAATGGTTCGCCGACGCCGACCCGCGCCTGGGCCCGGTGCTCGAACTCATCGTCAACGGCCGCTACGTGTGGCTGCCGATGCACAACATCCAGAGCCTGGTGACCGAGGCCCCCACCGACCTGCGCGACCTGGTGTGGCTGCCGGTGGAAGTCACCCTGGTCAACGGTGGCGCCACCGTGGGCCTGATCCCCAGCCGCTACCCGGGCAGCCAGGACGACGCCGACGGCGCCATCCGCCTGAGCCGCAAGACCGACTTCCTCGACGACGGCCGCCCCATCGGCCAGCGCCTGTTCGTCACCGACCAGGGCGACACCGCGCTGTTCGAGCTGCGCACCCTCGCCTTCGGGCAGCCGGAGGCCTGAGCATGGCCGAGCTGACGCTGCAGGAACGTCTGCAACCCTCCCTTCTGGACCGGTTGACCGACGAAGACCCGAGCAACGCCAAGGAGAGCGTCGACAAGCGCGTGCTCTCCCTGACCCAGCTCAAGGCGTCCGTCCTGCGCGACCTGGCTTGGCTGTTCAACACCATCGCGCCGCTGGACAGCGAGACCTCCAGCGAGATCCAGGCCGGCAACTCGGTGGTCAACTACGGCCTGCCGCCGCTGGCCGGGCACACCGCCTCCAGCGTCGATGTGCAGGCCATCGAGGCCCTGCTCACCGAGACCATCGCCGACTACGAGCCGCGCATCATTCGATCCACCTTGCGCGTGCGCGCCCAACTGGCAGCCGACCAGATGAACCACAACGCCCTGTCCTTCGAGATCGAAGGCGACCTGTGGGCCGAACCCGTGCCCCTGCGCATGCTCCTCACCACCGACCTGGACCTGGAGACCGGCCACGTGCAGATCGTCCCCGCCGACCACCTGCGGAAGCGCAACAAATGAACCCGCGCATGCTCGAGTACTACAACCAGGAGCTGCAGCACATCCGCGAAAGCGCGGCGGAATTCGCCGGCGAGTACCCGAAGATCGCCAGCCGCCTGACCCTCTCCGGCATCGACTGCGCCGACCCCTATGTCGAGCGCCTGCTGGAAGGCTTCGCCTACCTCACCGCGCGGGTGCAGCTGAAGCTCGACGCCGAGTACCCGACCTTTACCCACAACCTGCTGGAGATCGCCTACCCGCACTACCTGGCGCCGACCCCGTCGATGACCGTGGTGCAGCTGCAGGCCGATCCCAACGAAGGCTCCCTGGCCAGCGGCTTCACCGTGGAGCGCAATGCCTCCCTGCGCGGCCTGCTGGGCACCGACGAACAGACCGCCTGCGAGTACCGCACCTCCCAGCCGGTGACCCTGTGGCCGCTGGAAGTGGCCAAGGTCGAATACTTCGGCAACCCCGCCTCGGTGCTCGGCCGCCTCGCCGCCTCCGAGCCCAGCGCCAAGGCCGCCTTGCGCCTGCGCCTGCGCACCGGTGCCGGGCTGCCCTTCAGCGCCCTACCCCTGGAAAGCCTGTCTTTCTACCTGCACGGCGCTGACGAACAACCCTTCCGCCTCTACGAGCAACTGCTGGGCAATGCCTGCGCGGTGTTCGTCCAGGCCCCCGGTGGCGACTGGGTCGAGCGCCTGCCGCCGGAAAGCCTGCGCCCGCGCGGCTTCGACGACGAGGACGCGGTGCTGCCGGTGGTGCCCCGTGCCTTCCAGGGCTACCGCCTGCTGCAGGAATACTTCGCCCTGCCCAACCGCTTCCTGTTCATCGACGTGGCCAACCTGCGCCGCCCGGTGCAGCGCTGCGCCGGCCAGGAGCTGGACGTCATCGTGCTGTTCAACCGCATCGACCAGAGCCTGGAAGGCAGCATCGGCACCGAGCAGTTCAAGCTGTTCTGCACCCCGGCGGTGAACCTGTTCCCCCGGCGCGCCGACCGCATCCACCTGAGCGACCGCGTGCACGAGCACCAGGTGATCGTCGACCGCACCCGCCCGCTGGATTTCGAGGTGCACTCGCTCACCGAGGTCAGCGGCCATGGTGCCGGCCCCGAGCAGCCCTTCCAGCCCTTCTATGCCGTGCGCGACCCGTCCCGCTATGGCCGCGAGCAGGCCTGGTACACGGTGCGCCGCGAGCCCCGCGTGCTCTCCAGCAAGCAGCGCCGCAAGGGCCCGCGCTCCACCTACATCGGCAGCGAGACCTTCGTTTCCCTGGTGGACGCCAACCAGGCGCCCTACCGCCACGACCTGCGCCAGCTGGGCATCGGCGCGCTGTGCACCAACCGCGACCTGCCGCTGTTCATGCCGGTGGGCAACGGCCGCAGCGATTTCACCCTGGAAGACAGCGCCCCGGTGGTGTCCGTGCGCTGCCTGGCCGGGCCGAGCCGGCCGCGCGTGAGCCGTGCCCATGACGCCAGCGCCTGGCGCCTGATCAGCCAGCTGTCGCTCAACTACCTGTCGCTGAGCCAGGAAGGCCAGGGCGCCGCTGCCCTGCGCGAACTGCTGCGCCTGTATGGCGACCCCACCGACTCGGCGCTGCAGATGCAGATCGAAGGCCTGCGCCAGGTCACCAGCAAACCCTGCACGCGGCGCCTGCCGATGCCGGGGCCCATCGTCTTCGGCCGCGGCCTGGAGATCGGCCTGGAGTTCGACGAGAACGCCTTCCGCGGCACCGGGGTCTTCCTCCTGGGCGCGGTGCTGGAACGTTTCCTGACACGTTACGTGTCAATCAACAGCTTCACCGAAACGGTGATGCGGACCACTGAACGGGGCGAGGTGATGCGATGGCGGGCGAAGCCCGGACGCCGTCCGAATCTGTGAACACCCTCGCGGCCATGGAGACCGCGCCCTGGAACTACGATTTCTTCCAGGCGCTGCGCCGCATCGAGTGCGAATTCCCCGAGCGCCCGCGCCTGGGGCATTCCGTGCGCCTGGCCGACGACCCGCTGCGCCTGGGGCAGAAACCCGATTGCGGCTTCGCCCCCTCGACCCTGGCCAGCGTCGAGCACAACCCCGATGGCACGCCGCGCATCGAGCAGTACTTCTTCGGCCTCACCGGCCCCAACGGCCCGCTGCCGCTGCACCTGACCGAATACGCCCGTGAACGCCAGCGCAACAACGCCGACGCCACCTTCAAGCGCTTCCTCGACGTCTTCAACCACCGCCTGCTGACCCTGTTCTACCGCGCCTGGGCCGAAGCCCGGCCGACCGTGAGCCAGGACCGCCCCGGCGACGACTACTGGTCGCCGCGCCTCGGCGCCCTCTCCGGCCGCGGCATGCAGAGCCTGATGGGCCAGGGCCCGATCGACGACGCCGCGCGCTATTACTTCACCGGCCACCTGGCGGCACAGACCCGCTACCCGGACGGCCTGCGCACCATACTCGCGGAGTTCTTCGGCGTGCCCGTGGCCATCGAGGAGTACGTCGGCCAATGGCTGGAACTCCCCGAATACAGCCGCCTGGGCGCCCAGGCCAGCACCCTGGGCGTCGACCTGTGCCTGGGCACCCACGTGTGGGACCGCCAGCACAAGTTCCGCATCCGCATCGGCCCGCTGGGCCTCTCGCAGTACCAGCGCTTCCTCCCCGGTGGCGAGCTGTTCCATGAACTGGCCGCCTGGGTCGCCGAATACCTGGGCGAGGAGCTGGACTGGGACAGCAACCTGGTGCTGGAACGTGACGAAGTGCCGCCCATGACCCTGGGCGGCGGCGACCGGCTGGGCTTTAACACCTGGCTGGGCAAGCCCGAAGGCGACGCCGACGACCTGCTGCTGGCGGTGAGCCACCTGAACCACGGTGCGGAGGCGCGCGCCTGAGTGCACGCCACCGCGACCCGCCGATAGAAAAAACACGAAGCGCATGGAGTGCTTCAGACAGGACCAACCACACGGCCATCACAGCAAGCGTGCCGTCAGGAAAAGGAGAGCAAGATGAGCGAAATCAGTCGTGCCAAGCTGTTCGGAAAGCTGAACAGCCTCGCCTACAAGGCGATCGAAGCGGCCACGGTGTTCTGCAAGCTGCGTGGCACCCCCTATGTCGAACTGGTGCACTGGTTCCACCAGGTCCTGCAGCTGCAGGATTCCGACCTGCACCAGATCATCCGCCAGTTCAACATCGAACCCGGGCGCCTGGCCAAGGACATCACCGAGGCGCTGGATCGCCTGCCCCGTGGCTCGACCTCGATCACCGACCTGTCCTCCCACGTCGAGGAAGCGGTGGAGCGCGGCTGGGTCTACGGCAGCCTGATGTTCGGTGAAAGCCAGGTGCGCACCGCCTACCTGGTGGTGGGCATCCTCAAGACGCCGAGCCTGCGCCACGCGCTGACCTCCATTTCCCGCGAGTTCGACAAGATCAAGGTGGAAACCCTGATCGAGCGCTTCGACGAGATCGTCGGCAGCTCCCCGGAAAACGCCCTGACCGCCACCGACGGCTTCAACGCCGGCGCTGCCCCGGGCGAAGCCAGCGGTGCCATGGCCCCTTCCGCCATGGGCAAGCAGGAAGCGCTGAAGCGTTTCACCGTCGACCTCACCGAGCAGGCCCGCAGCGGCAAGCTGGACCCCATCGTCGGCCGTGACGACGAGATCCGCCAACTGGTGGACATCCTCATGCGTCGCCGCCAGAACAACCCGATCCTCACCGGCGAGGCCGGCGTGGGCAAAACCGCCGTGGTGGAAGGCTTCGCCCTGCGCATCGTCGCCGGCGACGTGCCGCCCTCGCTGAAGGACGTCGAACTGCGCGCCCTGGACGTGGGCCTGCTGCAGGCCGGCGCCAGCATGAAGGGCGAGTTCGAACAGCGCCTGCGCCAGGTGATCGAAGACGTACAAAGCTCGCCCAAGCCGATCATCCTGTTCATCGACGAAGCCCACACCCTGGTGGGTGCCGGTGGCGCCGCCGGCACCGGCGACGCGGCCAACCTGCTCAAGCCGGCCCTGGCGCGCGGCACCCTGCGCACCGTCGCGGCCACCACCTGGGCCGAGTACAAGAAACACATCGAGAAGGACCCCGCCCTCACCCGCCGCTTCCAGGTGGTGCAGGTGGACGAGCCGTCCGAGCACCGCGCCATCCTGATGATGCGCGGCGTCGCCTCGACCATGGAGAAGCACCACCAGGTGCAGATCCTCGACGAAGCGCTGGAGGCGGCGGTCAAGCTGTCCCACCGCTACATCCCCGCACGCCAGCTGCCGGACAAGTCGGTGAGCCTGCTGGACACCGCCTGCGCCCGCGTCGCCATCAGCCTGCACGCCGTGCCGGCCGAGGTGGACGACAGCCGCCGTCGCATCGAGGCCCTGGAAACCGAGCTGGCCATCATCGGCCGCGAGCACGCCATCGGCGTCGCCATCGGCAGCCGTCGCACCGACGTCGACAACGCGCTGGTGGAAGAGCGCGGCCGCCTGGCCGAGCTGGAAGCCCGCTGGAACGAAGAGAAGGCCCTGGTGGACGAGCTGCTGGCCACCCGCGCCAGCCTGCGCGCCGCCGCCGAACCGGTGGACGGCACCAGCCGCGAAGGTGGCGCCGATGCGCCGAGCCTGAGCGAAGACGAGCTCAATGGCCTGCGCGCCAAGCTGGCCGACCTGCAACAGCGCCTGAGCACGCTGCAGGGCGAGAACCCGCTGATCCTGCCGACCGTGGACTACCAGGCCGTGGCCTCGGTGGTGGCCGACTGGACCGGCATCCCGGTGGGCCGCATGGCCCGCAACGAGATCGAGACCGTGCTCAACCTGGGCACCCACCTGAAGAAGCGCATCATCGGCCAGGACCACGCCCTGGAGATGATCGCCAAGCGCATCCAGACCTCCCGCGCAGGGCTCGACAACCCCAGCAAGCCCATCGGCGTGTTCATGCTCGCCGGCACCTCGGGCGTGGGCAAGACCGAAACCGCGCTGGCACTGGCCGAAGCCATGTACGGCGGTGAGCAGAACGTCATCACCATCAACATGAGCGAGTTCCAGGAAGCCCATACCGTCTCCACCCTCAAGGGTGCCCCGCCCGGCTACATCGGCTACGGCGAAGGCGGCGTGCTCACCGAGGCGGTACGGCGCAAGCCCTACAGCGTGGTGCTGCTGGACGAGGTGGAAAAAGCCCACCCGGACGTGCACGAGATCTTCTTCCAGGTGTTCGACAAGGGCGTGATGGAAGACGGCGAAGGCCGGGTGATCGACTTCAAGAACACCCTGATCCTGCTCACCACCAACGCCGGCACCGACCTGATCGCCAGCCTGTGCAACGACCCCGAGCTGATGCCCGAACCCGAAGGCATCGCCAAGTCGCTGCGTGAGCCGCTGCTGAAGATCTTCCCGCCGGCCCTGCTCGGCCGCCTGGTGACCATCCCCTACTACCCGCTGACCGACGAGATGCTGAAGAGCATCACCCGCCTGCAGCTGGGCCGCATCAAGAAGCGCGTGGAGGGCTCGCACAAGGTGCCCTTCGACTTCGACGACAAGGTGGTGGACCTGGTGGTTTCGCGCTGCACCGAAACCGAGAGCGGCGGTCGCCAGATCGACGCCATCCTCACCAACAGCATGCTGCCGGACCTCTCCCGCGAGTTCCTCGGCCGCATGCTGGAAGGCCGCAAGGTCGAGAAGGTGGTGGTGGGCGCCGAGAACGGCGAGTTCACCTACAGCTTCGATTGAAGCGACGCGGCGCACTCCGCCCTGGAGTGCGCCGCCTGATATAAACGGTTCCGGCGCGTCGGAACCCGGCAGTGACGCGCGCAGCGCTAAGGAAGTAGTGGGATGGCGATTACGCAACGGGCACGCATGGCCAAGGTCAGCAGCCCGCTGGGCGGCGATGCATTGCTGCTGGACCGGCTCGACGGCCATGAGGAACTGGGGCGGCTGTTCGACTATGAACTGAGCCTGATCTCCGAGGATCACTCGATCCAGCTCGACGCCCTGCTGGGCAAGCCCATGGGCGTTTCCCTGGAGCTGCCCGACGGCAGCCAGCGCTACTTCCACGGCATCGCCTGCCGCTGCAGCCAGGCCGCCGGCACCGGCCAGTTCGCCGCCTACCAGGTGAGCCTGCGGCCGTGGTTCTGGTTGCTGTCGCGCACCTCCGACTGCCGCATTTTCCAGAACAAGACGGTGCCGGACATCATCAAGCAGGTGTTCCGCGACCTCGGCTTCTCCGACTTCGAAGACGCCCTCACCCGCCCCTACACCGAGTGGGAATACTGCGTTCAGTACCGCGAGACCAGCTTCGAGTTCGTCAGCCGGCTGATGGAACAGGAAGGCATCTACTACTACTTCCGCCACGAGCAGGCGCGCCATGTGCTGGTGCTCTCCGATGCCTACGGTGCCCATGCGCCGGTGGCCGGCTACGCCACGGTGCCCTTCTACCCGCTGGCGGACCAGATGCGCGAACGCGACCACGTCTATGACTGGTACCTGGCGCGCGAGGTGCAGCCGGGTTCGCTGTCCCTCAACGACTACGACTTCCAGCGCCCCAGCGCCCACCTGCAGGTGCGCTCCACCGTCAGCCGCGCCCACAGCAACGCCGAGCACCCGCTGTACGACTACCCGGGCGAATACACCCAGAGCCAGGACGGCGAGCAGTACGCGCGCAACCGCATCGAAGCCATCCAGACCCAGTTCGAGCGCGTGCAGTTGCGCACCAACGCCCGCGGCCTGGGCTCGGGGCACCTGTTCAAGATGAGCGGCTACCCCCGTGCCGACCAGAACCGCGAATACCTGATCGTCGGCGCGCGCTATTCGGTCAGCCAGGAAAGCTATGAAAGCGGCGCCTCGGGCGGCCCGCTGCAGTTCGACAGCTCGCTGGACTGCATCGAGGCGCGCCAGCCCTTCCGCCCCATGCCCACCACCATCAAGCCCATCGTCCAGGGCCCGCAGACGGCCATGGTCGTCGGCCCGAAAGGCGAGGAAATCTGGACCGACCAGTACGGCCGGGTGAAGGTGCATTTCTACTGGGACCGCCACGACCAGTCCAACGAGAACAGCTCCTGCTGGATACGCGTGTCCCAGGCCTGGGCCGGCAAGAACTGGGGCTCGGTGCAGATCCCGCGCATCGGCCAGGAGGTGATAGTCGGCTTCCTCGAAGGCGACCCCGACCGGCCGATCATCACCGGCCGCGTGTACAACGCCGAGCAGACGGTGCCCTACGAGCTGCCCGCCAACGCCACCCAGAGCGGCACCAAGAGCCGCTCCAGCAAGGGCGGCACGCCGGCGAACTTCAACGAAATCCGCATGGAGGACAAGAAGGGCGCCGAGCAGCTGTACATCCACGCGGAACGCAACCAGGACATCGCCGTCGAGCACGACGAATCCCACTGGGTCGGCCACAACCGCACCAAGAGCGTGGACAACGACGAGCTGGCGCGCATCGGCCAGGACCGCACCCGCGCGGTGAAGCGCAACGACACCCTGATGGTGGGCGGCGCCAAGACCGACAGCGTGAGCACCCAGTACCTGATCGAAGCCGGCGCGCAGATCCGCCTGGTGTGCGGCAAGAGCGTGCTGGAGTTCAACGCCAGCGGCGAGATCAACATCTCCGGCACCGCCTTCAACCTCTACACCAGCGGCAACACCGCCATCGACACCGGCAGCCGCCTCGACCTCAACTCCGGGGTCGCCAGCGAAGTGCCGAACAAGGGCAAGGGCATCAAGGGCACCATCGACGCCATGGTCAAGGCGCTGTTCCCCCCGCCCAAGGCCTGATCGCCCGGCCGATCACCCATGCCTCCGCCGCGTAGGGTGGACCCCGCGCCATCGCTCCACCTTGCGTGTTCGCCGGCCACTCCGCTGGTGGATGAAAAAAGCGCCATCCACCCTACACACCGGTTGGCACCGTGGTTCGGGTTGGGCGCGGTGCCGTAGGTTGGCGCCGAGCGCAGCGAGGCCCAACACCGCCCTGTCCGGTCTTGCGGCGGGCTCTCCTTGTGGGAGCGGCTTCAGCCGCGAAAGACTAGCAGCCGGTACAGGGCGGCGAGTCGCCGGGTATTCCATCGCGAATGAATTCGCTCCCACGAGGCGGGCGACGGCACGGCGCCTGGGTTGGGGATGGTGTAGGGGCGAATTCATTCGCCCAAGGGCAACGGCGTTGCCCCTCAGGCGTTGGCCGGCACGAAGTCCGGGCCGCCGAGCTTGTCGCGCACGGTCACGGCGGTGCGCAGCAGCGGGGTCCACATGCCGTCGGGGCTGTTCCAGGCGGCGCCGGCCCAGCGGGTGTCGGCCTGCAGGGCGGCCTTGTTGGCTTCCAGCTGGCGTTGCAGGGCTATCGCCACGCCGTTCATGTCCACCTCGAACAGCTCGCCATAGGGCCCTTCGGGCTGGGCACGTTTCTTCGCCAGGCAGAAGCGGTAGTACCAGACCCAGTCGTGGGCCAGGTAGATGGCGCGGTTGCGGTCCGGGTAGGTGGCCAGGATCTTCAGCAGTGCCGCGACGAAGCGCTGGGGGAACGCCGGGTCGCGGGTTTCACGCCAGTACGGCACCACCAGCTGGTCGAAGGCGGCCACCACGTTCTGCGGTTCGTCGTTGTCGCTGCGCGCTTCGAGGAAGTAGAACGGCTCGCCCACCAGGAAGCGGTCCAGTTCATCGTTGGCGAGGGCGAGGAGCAGGACGTTGTCCAGTTTCTGATTCATTGGATTCTCACGACGTCGTGGGCCGACTTCAGTACGTTGATGTCGTTTCCGTGGCTGATGGCGACATTATCCAGCACCGCTTCGCGCATGCCACCCGGGTGCGTCAGGCCGCCGGGGCGCCAGAGGGAGTTCACCCCGCCTTCGTTGCCGGTGGGCATCAGCACCTTGGGGTTCTCCACCTTGAGCATGTAGATCTCCTTGCCCGCCAGGGAGCCGGGATCATAGCCGAGCGCCGACTCCAGCACGGAGACATCGCCGGTCTTCTTGTACTGGGCCACCACCGAGGACAGGTCGGAGTCGGCCATGACGAACTTGTTGGGGTTGAACGCGGCGTATTTCGGGTTGGCGATATCGTCCGCCGTGAACAGGAAGGCGCCGCCTTCGTCCTTGAAGGTCTTCAGGTGCTTGTCGATGTAGGGCTGCTCGAGATAGTCGCCCGGTGGCGGCCGCGAGCCCTTGGGAATGCCCATGATGTCCGCCTCGGTGACGCCGGCCTTGTAGGCGGGCGTACGCGTGGTCGGAGTCGGCTTGCCCAGGCGCGCCATCTTCGGCCCCAGGCCGAGCATGGCCATGCCGGCCACGCCCTGCAGCAGGTCGCGGTAGCCGGGGCCGAGGCGGTCGCCCAGGTCACCCAGCAGCTCCATGCCGCCATAGATGGCACCGCCGATCAGCACGGTGGCCGCCAGGGCGGCCAGGCCGGCCATGGCCGCCACCACCAGGCCGACACCCAGGGCAGCCAAGCCCAGGGCTTCGAGGCCGCTGTGCATCCAGCCTTCGATATCCAGCACGAAGGCGACCCGCTCGGTGGGGCCGCCGATGAAGGTGTTCTCGCTGCCGCTCTTGATGTGAGCGCCACAGACCATCTTGCTGGTGATGCGCGCCGCCGGCTTGCCGTTGATGTAAACGGTGGCGCTGCCCTCGGCGATGGTCACCTCGAAGGGCCAGATGGGGTGGTTGCAGGGCAAGCCGCTGCAGGAGGACGAAGCATCGTCCCCGGCGCGCATGGCGGCGCGGATGTTGATGAAGACGTTCGGGCTGCCCCGTATCAACACCCCCGTGGTGGGTTCGGGAAGGTTGAAAATGGTGTTCAGGCCCTTGAGGATCTGGAACATCGACAGGCCGCCCGCAGCGATGGAGCCGGCCATCACCGCCAGGGCCACGCCGCCGGTGGCCGCCGTGGCGGCGATCACCGCTGCACCGATCAGCGCACCCGCCACCGCGCCGGCAACCATGGCCGCCACGCCGAAACCGTGGGCTATCTCATCACCGAGCCGTGCTGCTGCCTGTGCATCCATGGGTTACGTCTACATCCTTGTTGCGGGGTGCCTCGCGGCGCTCGGTTCAGGCCGCCGGGGGCAGCGGCTTGAAGGTCTGCATCGCCTGCTTCCAGGCCGGCTCGTGGTACGGCAGGTCCTGGGGCGTGGTGGTGAGGGTGGCGATCAGCACCGTGGCGCTGAGTTCGATGAACACCTGGCGCAGCATCAGCTGGCGGCCTTCGCGCTGCCAGGTGTAATCCAGCAGCACGGCGGGCGAGCCCTGGATGTTGATGTCCCACTGCTTGATCAGGGCGAAGCCCGGCAACTGCTGGCGTGCATTGGAAAGCTGCTGCTCGATGTAATCGGCGAACACGCCATCGCCCTTGCTGGGGTCGCGGCTGATGACGAAGCTGGCTTCCTTGGCGGGGCCCGTTGCGGGCAGTTTGAAGATGTTGATGCTCTGGTCCTGCCAGGAGTCCGGAATATCCAGATCCGCCTCGTGGAGTCGGTAGAGAGTCACTGCTGAAGGCCTTCCCTAGTCTGTATCGCGCATGAGCGGGTCGCCGAATACCTCGTCGCGACCCGGGGGTGCGGGTTCGACAACCGGTGAGGCGAAAAATTTTCGGGGAACGCGAAACAAACATCAAGGAGCAAGGCCGCTGGATATGCCCCAGGTCTCGATTTATCTATGCGGGGAGCGGCCTGTCGGGTTTCACCCGACCTATAGGTCAGCCTGGAATCCCCCGGTCGGCGCCGGGAGGCTCCAGCAGCAGGTGATCCATGAGCCGTGCCCGGCATTGCTCGACGAAGGGCAATGCGCTGTCGAGGTCGCGGCCATAGCGCTCGAAATCCTCGACGCTGATGGCGTAGCGCTCCTCGTAATCCACCAGGCGATTGCTCACGGGGATGGCCAGGTAATGGCGGCCGCTGCCCTCCTCCACGCCGATGGCGAAACGCCCGGCGCGGCTCACCGCCACATCACGCCAGGCCATCAGCCCTCTTGCTCCAGCACCTGCAATGCCCTGTGGTACTTGGCCACCCGCGCCAGGTCCTTGTCATCCAGGTGCGGCAGGCGCGAGACGTCGAGGTTGTCGCGGATGTCGGCGAGCTTGACCCGGCGGGCCAGCGGGTTGGGGCGGATGCGTTCGATGAAGGCCTCGTAGCCCTCGCCTTCGTGCTTGCTCAGGCAGTCGATGGCGGCCAGCACCGGTTCGGGGATGCCGAGGGCGCGCAGGTCGTCGAGGCCGACGTCGCCGTCTTCCACCACGTCGTGGAGCACGGCGACCATCTGCGACTCGGCATCGTCGAATCGCAGCATCAGGCGCAGGGGGTGGAGGATATAGGCCTTGCCGGCCTTGTCGCGCTGGCCGGCGTGTACACGGCAGGCCAGGGCGATGGCTCGTTCGAGGGTGTCGTTCATGGAGGGCTCCGGGGTTCGGGCAGGCGGCGAGCATAGCACCCGGCCCCCGTCTCCCCTCGCCCGCCCCGTTGCCATGAATGTGAACCCCGTCTTGAAGTGGAGCGCGCATCGGGCACTCGAAGAACGGGCGTCTGGACAGCGGAGCCGCTCTGCACTACAACAATCGCCGGCGAGACTCTGCCGCATGATCGGCACCGTTGTTTCTCGCCACCCCCGAATGGATTCGCGGATATCGGAAAAAGCGCCCGGGACGAGCGTCGTCTGCTAATACTTCGACCAAGGTTTCCCCGGAAATCCCGGCCTGCCCGCCCCGCGTCGATACCCTGACGTCGGCCCGTTGGCGGTTCGCTCCGATCCCCAGTGGTATACGAGGCAAGGACAGCATGGCAATCACACAACAGGCCCGCATGGCCAAGGTCAGCAGCCCGCTGGGGCCCAACGTGCTGGTCCTGGACCGGCTCGACGGCCACGAGGAGCTCGGCCGGCTCTTCGACTACGAACTGAGCCTGGTTTCGGAAAACTACTCGATCAAGCTGGATGCCCTGCTGGGCAAGCCCATGGGCGTTTCCCTGGAACTGCCCGACGGCAGCCAGCGCTACTTCCACGGCATCGCCTGCCGCTGCAGCCAGACCTCCGGCACCGGCCAGTTCGCCGGCTACCAGATCAGCCTGCGCCCCTGGTTCTGGTTGCTGTCGCGCACCTCCGATTGCCGCATCTTCCAGAACAAGACGGTGCCGGACATCATCAAGCAGGTGTTCCGCGACCTCGGTTTCTCCGACTTCGAAGACTCGCTGTCACGCTCCTACCGCGAGTGGGAGTACTGCGTGCAATACCGCGAGACCAGCTTCGAATTCGTCAGCCGCCTGATGGAACAGGAAGGCATCTACTACTACTTCCGCCATGAGAAAGAGCGCCACGTGCTGGTGCTCTCCGATGCCTATGGCGCGCACAAGACGGTGGCCGACTACGCCTCGGTGCCCTTCTACCCGCTCGAAGACCAGATGCGCGAGCGCGACCACATCTATGAGTGGTACCTGGCCCGTGAGGTGCAACCGGGTTCCCTGGCGCTCAACGACTATGACTTCCAGCGCCCCAGCGCGCGGCTGGAAGTGCGCTCCACCGTGAGCCGCTCCCACAGCAACGCCGAACACCCGTTGTACGACTACCCAGGCGAATACGTGCAGAGCAAGGACGGCGAGCAGTACGCGCGCAACCGCATCGAAGCCATCCAGACCCAGTACGAGCGCGTGCAACTGCGCACCAACGCACGCGGCCTGGGCTGCGGCCACCTGTTCAAGATGACCGGCTACCCCCGCGACGACCAGAACCGCGAGTACCTGATCGTCGGCGCGCGCTATTCGGTCAGCCAGGAAAGCTACGAAAGCGGCTCCGCCGGTGGCGTGCTGCAGTTCGAAAGCGCCCTCGACTGCATCGAGGCCGCCCAGGCCTTCCGCCCCATGCCCACCACCATCAAGCCCATCGTCCAGGGCCCGCAGACGGCCATGGTCGTCGGGCCCAAGGGCGAGGAAATCTGGACCGACCAGTACGGCCGGGTGAAGGTGCACTTCTATTGGGACCGCCACGACCAGTCCAACGAGAACAGCTCCTGCTGGATGCGCGTCTCCCAGGCCTGGGCCGGCAAGAACTGGGGCCATATCCAGATTCCGCGCATCGGCCAGGAAGTGATCGTCAGCTTCCTCGAAGGCGACCCCGACCGGCCGATCATCACTGGCCGCGTGTACAACGCCGAACAGACCGTGCCCTACGAGCTGCCTGCCAACGCCACCCAGAGCGGCACCAAGAGCCGTTCGAGCAAGGGCGGCACGCCGGCGAACTTCAACGAGATCCGCATGGAGGACAAGAAGGGCGAGGAGCAGCTCTTCATCCACGCGGAGAAGAACCAGGACATCGAGGTCGAGAACGACGAGACCCACTGGGTCGGCCACGACCGCACCAAGACCATCGACCACGACGAGACGGTGCACGTGAAGCACGACCGTACCGAGACCGTGGACAACAACGAAACCATCACCATCGGCGTCGACCGCACCGAGAAGGTCGGCAACAACGAGAAGATCACCATCGGCGTCAACCGTACCGAGGACGTCGGCAGCAACGAGACCATCACCATCGGCGCCAACCGCACCGAGAAGGTCGGCAGCAACGAGAACATCACCATCGGCAGCAACCGTACCGAGAGCGTGGGCAGCAACGAGAACATCACCATCGGCAGCAACCGCACCGAAAGCGTGGGCAGCAACGAGAACATCACCATCGGCGCCGACCGCACCGAAAGCGTGGGTGCCAACGAGCAGGTGGACATCGGCAGCAACCAGACCACCAGCATCGGCAAGAACGAGTCGCGCAGCATCGGCCAGAACCGCAGCACAGACGTCGGCCAGAACGACAGCGTCGACATCGGCAAGAGCTTCTCGCTCAACGCCGGCGACTCCATCAGCCTGGTCACCGGCTCCGCCAGCATCACCATGAAGAAGGACGGCACCATCGTCATCCGTGGCAAGAACATCACCATCGACGGCTCCGGCGCGATCAACATCAAGGCCAGCAGCAACGTCGTGGTCAAGGGTCAGAAGATCCTGCAGAACTGAGCCCGCGCTCGGTCAGGGAGTACAGAGCATGACAGTCCAGATCCACACCCCCGCCGCCACCCGCCTCGACGGCGTGGTGATCGGCATCCTCCTCGACGTACCCGAGGCCTCCAGCCCGGTGGTGGCCTTCCCCGGCTGCCCGTCGGAGACCGGCATCGCCGCGACCACCACCACCGTGCTCGCCCGCGAGGACATCGGCACCCAGGTGGCGCTGATGTTCGTCGGCGGCGACCCGGCCCAGCCCCTGGTGATCGGCCGCATCCAGCGCCTGCCGGAAACCCGCAAGGAACCGGCGGTGGCGCATATCGACGGCGAGCGCCTGGAGTTCTCGGCCGAGCGCGAGATCGTCCTGCGCTGCGGCAAGGCCAGCATCACCCTCACCCGCGAAGGCAAGGTGCTGATCAAGGGCGCCTACCTCTCCAGCCGCTCCTCCGGGGTCAACCGCATCAAGGGCGGTTCGGTGCAGATCAACTGACAGAGCCGCGCACATGGAATTGCTCAACGCCACCCGCCTGATGGCCGCCTACACCCAAGGCCTGGCCCCCGACGGGCGCGAGTCCCTGGTGGTGGTCGCCAAGGGCACCTTCGACCTGCCGCTGGACGGCAGCGAAGCGCGCCTGGCCGAGGTCCAGCGCCCGCTGCTGATGGCCGACGAATACGTCGGCGAGCCCGGCCTCTCGGCGCCACGCCAGGAAATGGACTTCGCCCCGCTCAAACCCTTCTGCGACGTGCTGGTGATGGGCAAGGCCCACGCCCCCAACGGCCGCCCCGCCACCCAGATCACCGCCGGCATCCGCGTCGGCCGGGTCAGCAAGGCCTTCAGCGTGCTCGGCCCGCGCCAGTGGCAGCCCGGCATGCTCGGCGCCAGCCCCGGCGTGCCGCAGCCCTTCCTGGAACAGGACATCGGCTACGCCCACGCCTTCGGCGGCAGCCGCGCCATGGCCGACCGCCCGGACTTCGCCGAAACCTACCTGCCCAACCCGGCCGGCACCGGCTGGTACCCGAAGAGCGCCGGCACCGCCGAGATCGTCGGCATGCCCATGCCCAACACCGAAGCCCTGGGCCAGCCCATCGACGGCCCCCACGGCGATTTCACCCCCATGGCCCTCGGCCCCATCGGCCGCCACTGGCCGCCGCGCATCGGCTACGCCGGCACCTACGACGACGCCTGGCTGGCCGACCACTTCCCTTTCCTGCCACCGGACTTCGACCCCCGCTACTACCAGGCCGCCCCGCCGGACCAGCAGACCGAGCACCTGCAAGGGGGCGAGGACGTGCTGCTGCTCAACCTGACCAAGCAGGAACGCGCAGGCTTCAAGGTGCCGAGGATGCAGGTGCCGGTGACCTTCTTCCTGAAGAAGGGTGGCCACGAGACGCTGCAGGCGGTGATCGACACGCTGGTGGTGGACACCGATGCCGGCAAGGTGGAGATCACCTGGCGCGCGAGCCGGGCGTTGAGGAGGAACATGTTCGAGGTAGAGCAGTTGCTGGTCGGCTCACGTTCCCGTGCATGGTGGCGGGCACGGGAGCTTGGCAAGACCTACTACCCGTCCCTGGACATGCTGCGACGCAAGGAAATCAACCCGTGATGCAGGCACTCAGTATCAAGGGCGTCGGGATGGTCACGGCCGTCGGCCATGACGCCCTGTCCACCTGTGCAGCGATACGCTGCGCCATCGACAACTTCCAGGACACCCGTTTCCTCGACAAGGGCGGCGAGTGGCTGGTCGGCTCCAGCGTGCAGCTCGAAGAGGCCTGGCGCGGCCAGACCAAGCTGGTGAAGATGGCGGCCAGGGCCGTTGCCGAAGCGATCGCCTCCACGCCTGGCCTCGACCCCGCGAAGACCCCGTTGCTGCTCTGCATCGCCGAAGAAGACAGGCCCGCCCGACTCGCCGACCTCGGCCCGCGCCTGATTCGCGGCATCCAGAAAGAGCTGGGGGTGGAGTTCCATGCCGATTCGAGCTTCATCGCCCGCGGCCGTGTCGGTGCGGCGGTGGGGCTGCTCAATGCGCGCAAGCTGATTCATGAACTCGGCCACCGCCATGTGCTCATCGCGGGCGTCGACTCGTTTCTCAACGCCCCGGTCATGGAGGCCTACGAACGACGTGATCGCCTGCTCACCAGCCTCAACTCGAACGGTTTCATCCCCGGAGAAGGCGCCGCGGCGGTGAGCCTCTGCGCCCCGGTCGCGGAAGACCAACCGCAGCTGGTCTGCACGGGCCTGGGCTTCGGCATGGAGCCGGCCACCGTCGAGTCGCTCGACATCCCCCTGCGCGCGGATGGCCTCACCCAGGCCTTGCGCGCCGCACTGCAGGAAGCCGGTTCCCGCATGGAGTCCTACGACTACCGCCTCACCGATCTCTCGGGAGAGCAGTACTACTTCAAGGAAGCGTCCCTCGCGCTCAGCCGCAACCTTCGGGTACGCAAGGAGTTCTTCGACCTCTGGCATCCCGCCGACTGCATCGGTGAATGCGGCGCGGCGATAGGCCCGGCGATGCTGGCGCTGGCGCACTCCGCCAGCCGCAAGGGCTACAGCCCCGGCAACAACATCCTCTGCCACCTGGGCAACGATGCCGGCCAGCGCGCGGTCGCCCTGTTGAGCTATCAGCGCGTGAGGGCTGCCTGATGGCCAACCAGGTCTACGCGAACAACATGGAGGTCTCGTGCAAGGCGGCCGACGGCAAGTCCGTGGCCTGCTTCCCCGACGTCTGCTTCACGCCTCCGCAGGCTCCTCCCACCCCCACCGGCGTGCCCATCCCCTACCCCAACACGGGGATGGCCAAGGACACCACCAACGGCACCCGGACCATCAAGATCTCCGGCCAGGAAGTGATGCTCAAGAACAAGAGCTACTTCAAGACCAGCTACGGCGACGAGGCGGGTTGCGCCCCCAAGAAGGGCGTGGTCACCAGCAAGATCAAGGGCAAGGTCTACTTCACCGCCTGGTCGATGAACGTGAAGTTCGAAAGCCTCAACGTCGTGAGGATGATGGACCTGACCACCCACAACCATGCGTCCTTCCCCGGCAACACGCCCACCTGGCCCTACATCGACGAGGTGGCCACGGGAGCGCCGGGCAAGGGCTGCGAGGAGGAGCGCGAGAACGTCAAGCAAAAGTGCTCCGGGGACCATGACAAGGACTGCAAGGACGACGCCTGCCAGAACGCCAAGAAGTGCATGCTGGTGCCCTACACCGCACGCTCGACGGAAAACCAGAAGGGCTGCTGCGAAGGCGAGACCCCGCACCACCTCGTGGAAGTCCACTGCTTCACCGAGGCCGGCGGCAGGAAGGAGAAGACCCGCCTGAGCGGCTTCAGCGCATACGACGACACGCGTGCGCCCTGCGTGTGCGTCACGGGGTCACGCTATACGGAGACCCACGGCAACATGCACGCCATCCAGAACACGGCCGAGAAAGGCTACATGGTGTCGGAGAGCGCCGGCGGCGCCCGGTCGCAGATGGGTGGCAAGGACAACACCTGGAACTACGGCGCCGCGAAGAAGACCGGAATCTTCGCCCACCAGAAGACCTTCCCCACCTCCGGCAAGGATGGCAAGCCCTGCAGCGAAGGCTGCCTGGAAGCCCAGCTCGACAACTACCACAAGCAGGTCGGCGTGAAGAACAACGATACGCCGCTACGCGCGGACCGTTCGCCGCTCAAGGACGAGCAGAAGGAATGGGGCGCCAAGCAGCTCGAATCGATGGATGACGATTGAAGAGTGATGTGAACAACATGAATGACGGAAACGTAACCTTTGCCAGGTGTTCGATAGTCAGGCGTGACCTGGTATTCATCAGCGCCCAGGTCACCGAGCTGAACGAACGCAACGTCGATCACACCAAGGTGCTGCGCTGGAAGGACGGTGCCTTCGTGCACTTCATGATCGACTGGGCCACCACCGCGATCAGCGCGACGACGCCCCCCCTGACCCTGCTGTCGATGGGACTCGATGGCGACATCCATGTCTTCCAGGGCTCCAACAGGACCACCGAACGCATCGTGGGACCGGGCGATTTCGGCCCACTGCGCGACATGCGCCTGATCGCTGGTACGCACTATGCCGCGGGCATGCAACGCCAGGTCTACCGGCGCAACGACGACGGCAGCTGGCAATCCATCGCCGACGCCATTCTCAACCGCGAGGGCATCAAGGGCTTCAACGCCATCGACGGCTTCACGCCGAACGAGCTGTACACCGTCGGCATGGATGGCGAGATCTGGATATTCGACGGCCAGCGCTGGCAGGCCCTGGAAAGCCCGACCTCCGTCGCGCTGCAGGCCGTGCACTGCAGCGAAGATGGCACGGCCTATATCGTCGGCCAGGCCGGCGTCGTGCTGTTCGGTCGAGGGGACCAATGGGACTTCATCGACTTGAGCGACTTCAGCGAAGACCTGTGGGGGGTGCAGACCTTCGACGGGACCCTGTTCGTCGCGTCCTCCAAGGGCGTCTACCGGATCATCGACGGCGAGCTGAAGAAAGCCGATATCGGCTCGGTCGGCCCCGGCTCGGCGTCCTACCTCACCAAGGGGGACGGCGTGCTCTGGTCCGTTGGCAACCGGCACCTCGCCTATACCGCCGACGGCGAAAACTGGACGGTCGTGGATTATGACGATGCCAGCTACTGATACGCCCTTCGCCTTTTTCCCGGTGCTCCCGAGTGCGGTGTGCCCATGAACCAGCCTGTCTTGCGCGTCCTCGACCAGCACGCCGAAGAGGCCGGCTTCCTCGCCGGCCTGCGCGACTATGCCGTGCGCGCGCCGCATTACGACCTCAAGCACCTGCGCACCCTGGATGGCCGCATCGAGGCGCACCTGGACGGGCTGCTGATCGCCGGGCTCAAGGGCCTGGACCTGCTGCTCAAGGGGCTGCATCCGCTGGCCACGGGCGAGGTGTTCGCCGCCACCGCGCTGGCCTTCATGGCCGGCAACGGCCCGGCGCTGTCCACCCTCGCCGAGCACCTGCGCAAGGCGCCGGACGGCGAGCGGGCCTTCACCGCGGCCCTTGGCTGGCTGGACTGGGACAAGGTCGAACCCTGGACCGAACGCCTGCTGGCCTCCCAGGAGCCGCTGTTCCGCCGCCTGGGCCTGGCCGCTTGCGGCATGCACCGCCGCGACCCGGGCCCGGCGCTGATCGCCGGGCTCTCCCACGCCGACCCCGGCGTGCTGGCCCGTGCCGCGCGCACCGCCGGCGAACTGCGCCGGCGCGACCTGATGCAAGCCATCCGCGCCCATCGCCTGCACGCCGACGAGGCGGTTCGCTTCTGGGCCAACTGGGCAACGGTGCAGATGGGTGACGAAGAGGCCCTGGGCCCCCTGCGCCTGCTGGCCGAACAACAAGGCATGTTCCGCCTGCGGGCCCTCAACGCCCTGCTCTGCTGGCAACCCCGCGAGGCCAGCATCGCCTGGCTGCGCGGGCTGATGCAGAGCCCCGAGCACCGACGCCTGGTGATCCAGGCCACCGGCCTGTTCGGTGACCCGGTGACGGTGCCCTGGCTGATCCAGCAGATGGGCGACCTGCCCCACGCCCGCGTGGCCGGCGAAGCCTTCACCCTGATCACCGGGGCAGACCTGGCCGAGCTGGACCTGGAGCTGAAGGTCTACCCCGACTACGACGCCGGCCCCACGGACGACCCCGACGACCCGAACGTGGACATGGACCCGGACACCGACCTGGCCTGGCCGGACCCGGCACGGGTGGAAGCCTGGTGGCAGGCCAACCAGGAACGCTTCACCAAGGGCGCCGGCTACCTGCTGGGCCAGCCCCTGAGCGAAGCCCGCTGCCTGGACGTATTGAAGACCGGCTACCAGCGCCAGCGCGTCGCCGCTGCCTGCGCCCTCGCCCGCTACATCCCCACCCGCCCGCTGTTCCCCACCAGCGCCCCGGCCGTGCGCCAGCGCCAGTTGCTGGGTACCTGACCCCGCCCGGGGTCAGGCCTGGAGAAAGCGCAGGATCGATTCGACGATCATGTCCCGGTGGCGCGCCCTCACCTCGGCCTCGTTGAGGTCGATGGCGAAGATCGCGCCCAGGGTGTGGCGGTTGGATACGCGGTAGAAGCAGAACGACGACATCAGCAGGTGCACGTCCATCGCCTGCACGCCGGTGCGGAAGGCGCCCGCCGCCACGCCACGGCGGAGGATGTCGTCGAGGCTGGCGAGGATGGTGACGTTGAGCGAGCCGATGGCATCGGACTCGCGGATGTACTGCCCGTGCTGGATGTTCTCGATGCTGACGATGCGCACGAAGTCGACGTTGCGGTCGTGGTGGTCGAAGGTGAACTCGACCAGGCGGCGGATCGCCTCGCGCGGTTCCAGTTCCGCCAGGTGCAGCTGCGCCTCGGTGTGGCGGATGTCGCCGTAGAGCTTCTCCAGCACGCGCAGGTAGAGCTGCTCCTTGCTCTCGAAGTAGTAGTAGATCATCCGCTTGGAGGTCTGGGTGCGCTCGGCGATGGCATCGACCCGGGCACCGGAGAGGCCCTGCTGGACGAATTCGACGATGGCCGCCTGGAGGATGTTCTCGCGGGTCTTCTCCGGGTTGTTCTTGCGGCTCTTGCGGGGTGTTTCGACAGGCTCGTCGGGCAGGTCAGCAGTAAGGGTCATAACGGACTCAGGCCAAATGCATACCGGCCGGATTATGGGCCGGTCGCCCCTGCGAAGGAAGCGCCGGCCCGCCCATCGGCTAGAGCTTCGCCTGGCGTGCGGTGCCACTGCGCGCCTTGGCCATGGCCGCCAGGCGCACCGCCACGTTGGCCGCGCCGTAGCCGGCATAGCCGCCCTTGCGCTGCAGCAATTCGAAGAAGAAGCGCCCCTCGAACGGCTCGGTGTAGACGTGGAACAGTTCGCCGCCCTGGGCGTCGCGATCGTAGAGCACGTTGTAGTAAGCCAGCTCGCTGAGGAACTCGTCGTCGAAGTCAAAGCGCGCGGCCAGGTCGTCGTAGTAGTTGAGCGGGATGTCCAGCAGCGGCACGCCGGCGTCCTTGGCCCGGGCGATCTCGGCGAACAGGTCGTCGCAGGCGAAGGCGATGTGGTGCACACCCGAGCCCCGGTAGCTGGACAGCGCGTGGGAGATGGCGGTGTTGCGGTTCTCCGAGATGTTCAGCGGCAGGCGCACGCTGCCGCAGCGGCTGCGCAGGGCGCGGCTCTTCACCAGGCCGTAGGGGTCGGGCAGCACCACCTCGTCGTCGGCCTCGAAATCCAGCAGCCCCTTGTAGAACAGCACCCAGCTGTCGAGGCTGTCGGCCGGCAGCGCCATGGCCATGTGGTCGATGCGCGTGAGGCTGCCGCTGGGCTGTGCGGCGGCGTCGAGGCGGAAGTCGCTGTCATAGATGGTCTGCCCCGGCGCGGAGGGTTCCACCAGGTAGATCAGGCTGCCATCCGGTGCGCGCACGGCGGGGATTTCCCGCTCGTTGGGGCCGACCAGGCCGCGGTAAGGCTGCCCGCGATAGGCCCGCGCCCGTTCCAGGGCCGAGGCGCTGTCGCCCACGCGCAGGGCGGTGGCGCAGAGGGACGGGCCATGGGCCTCGAAGAAGCCGTGGGCGAAGGAATAGGGTTCGGCATTGAGGACGATGTTGATATCGCCCTGGCGCAGCAGGCTGACGTCCTTGGAGCGATGCTGCCCGGCGCGGGCGAAGCCCAGGCGCTCCAGCCAGGTGGCCAGGCGCGCGCCCTGCTCGCCGTCCACGGCGAATTCGAGGAACTCCACACCGTCGTAGCGGCCGGCCGGCGGCGGCGCGAACAGCAGGTCGAGGTCGGCGGGCGGCGTCGGGTCCTGGCGCAGCAGGTCGCGGGTCTTCTCCTCCAGGTACAGCAGCGAACGCAGGCCGTCGGCGGCATTGGCCCGGGGCGGTGCGGCGCGGAAGCCGTCGTTGAAGATTTCCAGGGACAGCGGGCCGCGATAACCGCTGCGCAAGATGGGCGCGAGGAAGCCCGGCAGGTCGAACTCGCCCTGCCCGGGGAAGCAGCGGAAGTGGCGGCTCCACTCCAGCACGTCCATGGCCAGGATCGGCGCGTCGGCCATCTGCACGAAGAAGATCTTCTCGCCGGGAATCTCGGCGATGGCACGGGGATCGCCCTTGAGCGACAGGGTATGGAAGCTGTCGAGGATCACCCCGACGGCCGGGTGGTCGGCCTGGCGTACCAGGTTCCAGACCTGCTGCCAGGTGTTGACGTGGCGGCCCCAGGCCAGGGCCTCGTAGCCGATGCGCAGGCCGCGCGCGCCGGCGTGCTCGCCGAGCAGGCGCAGGTCGTCCACCAGGGTGCGCTCATCGCCCAGGGAATCGGCGGCGACGTTGCTGCACACCAGCACCAGGTCGGTGCCCAGCTCCTGCATCAGGTCGAACTTGCGTTCGGCGCGGTCGAGGTTCTTCTGCAAGCGGTCGCGGCGGCAGCCCTCGAAGTCGCGGAACGGCTGGAACAGGGTGATGGCGAGCCCGAGGTCGGCGCACAGCTGGCGCACTTCACGGGGGCTGCCGGCGTAGTAGAGAAGGTCGTTCTCGAAGATCTCCACACCGTCGAAACCGGCGGCGGCGATGGCTTCGAGCTTTTCCGGCAGGGTGCCGCTCAATGAGACGGTGGCAATCGAACGCTGCATGCTTCAGCTCCTGATCGAGGGCGCCGGCTCTGCGGTCGGCGGCAGGGGTGGTCGCCGCGAGTCCCGACCCGAGGTCGGAGGATTTTGCGCGGCAGCCGTAGCGCAATCGATTATTCGTAGCTAAAGTCCGCCCAGCAATTGAAATGTACGAACTGGTTAGTTTTGCGTTCGATTACCGAACAGAAGGCCGGTTATCGAATTGACGGTATTTCGCTCACTGCGCAACCATCTTCACCACATTGCAACCCGCCGTCGGCACAGCCTGCTGAAAACGCCACGGCAAAACGCAATCGAAACCCAGCGTCACCACATAACAATTTCAAGAATCGGGTAAATCCTCATGCTCACTCCAAGCCGCCTCACCGCACTCCTCCCCCCGCCAGCCCCGGCGCGACTCGAACCCCGGGCGCGAACAGCCTAGCCATCCCCGGCAGCACTCCCCGAACCAGACCGGTCAACCCGGCACGTGCCCCCGAGGGCACCACCAGTCCGGCCAAGCCTGCGTGCACCTCATTCGACCCGGCACACTACCGGTCGAGCCCGCTTGCCCGGCGTACAGACAAGAACAACGGAGACAACGATGGCTACTCCCTCAAGCTCCCAAGCCAAGAAAGCAACTGCCAGCGGGTGGATAGGCTCCGCCCTCGAGTACTACGACTTCTTCATCTACGCCCAGGCAGCGGCGCTGATCTTCCCGCAGATCTTCTTCCCCTCCACCGACCCGAAGATCGCCATCGTCGCCTCGCTGGCCACCTACGGCGTCGGCTACCTGGCGCGCCCCATCGGCGCCTTCGTGCTCGGCCACTGGGGCGACACCCGCGGCCGCAAGAACGTGTTGCTGCTGTGCATGTTCCTCATGGGCATCTCCACCATGGCCGTGGGCCTGCTGCCCACCTACCACGACATCGGCATCCTCGCGCCGGTGCTGCTGGTGGTGCTGCGCCTGATCCAGGGCTTCGCCGTGGCCGGGGAAATCTCCGGGGCCAGCTCGATGATCATGGAGCACGCGCCCTTCGGCCGGCGTGGCTATTACGCCAGCTTCACCCTGCAGGGCGTGCAGGCCGGCCAGGTGATGGCCGCCGCGGTGTTCCTGCCACTGGCCTACTTCATGCCCAGCGATGCCTTCAATGAATGGGGCTGGCGCATTCCCTTCCTGCTCAGCGCCTTGGTGCTGGTGGCCGGCTACATCATCCGCCGCGAAGTCCACGAGACCCCGGCCTTCGTCAACGAGGAGGCGCAGCAGAAGGTCGCCAAGTCGCCGGTCACCGAGGCCTTCCGCCACAGCTGGAAGAACATGATCCTGGTCACCTTCATGGCCCTGATGAACGTCATCCCGGTGGTGGCCACCATCTTCGGCGCCGCCTACGCGGTGCAGCCGGCCTACGGCATCGGCTTCGACAAGAGCGTCTACCTGTGGATTCCGGTGGTGGGCAACATAGTCGCGGTGCTGGTCATCCCCTTCGTCGGCAACCTCTCCGACAGGATCGGCCGCCGCCCGACCATGATCACCGGCGCCCTGGGCTCCGGCCTGCTGGCCTTCGCCTACCTCTACGCCATCAGCATCCAGAACGTGCCCCTGGCCTTCTGCATGTCGATCCTCATGTGGGGCATGGTCTACCAGGGCTACAACGCGGTGTTCCCGAGCTTCTACCCGGAACTGTTCCAGACCCGCTACCGCGTCTCGGCCATGGCCATCTCGCAGAACATCGGCACCATGTTCACCGCCATGCTGCCGGCGCTGTTCGCCGCCGTCGCCCCGCCCGGCTCGGACAACGTCCCGGTGATCGTCGGCAGCCTGGCCTTCGCCATCACCTGCATCTGCGCCCTCGCCGCCTACCTGGCGCCCGAGACCTACCGCCTGGGCATGGAGGACCTCGGCAAGCCCGACGCCAAGCCCATGGACAAGACCCAGTACGACAGCAGCCGCGAAAACAGCCTGCGCGTCGCCAGCCACTGACGCCCCCGGGGCTCCTCCGGGGCCCCGCACTCACCTGCACCACTCAACGCCTTTCGCGCCACGGCGCGAGACGGCTTCGCCATGCCTGAAAACAACAAGCAAAGAGGCACGATCACCATGCAACAGCCGCATCGCAACCGCCTTTCCCACGCCCGCCTGCCGCTGGCCGTCGCCCTGGCACTAAGCGCCGGCGCCGTATCTGCCGAGCCCGGCTTAGTCGAAGACGCCACGGCCACCCTGACGGCGCGCAACTTCTACATGAACCGCAATTTCGTCGGCGGCACCACCCAGGCCCAGGCCGAGGAATGGACCCAGAGCTTCATCCTCGACGCCCGCTCCGGCTTCACCCAGGGGCCGGTGGGTTTCGGTGTCGACGTGCTCGGCCTGTATGCCCTCAAGCTCGACGGTGGCAAGGGCACCCGGGGCACCCAGCTGCTGCCGGTGCATGACGATGGCCGCCCCGCCGACGACTTCGGCCGCCTCGGCGTGGCCGGCAAGATGCGCCTGTCGAAGACCGAGCTGAAGGTCGGCGAATGGATGCCGGTGCTGCCCATCCTGCGTTCCGACGACGGCCGCTCCCTGCCGCAGACCTTCGAAGGCGCCCAGCTGACCTCCAAGGAGTTCGACGGCCTGACCCTCTACGCCGGCCAGTTCCGCGGCAACAGCCCGCGCAACGACGCCAGCATGGAAGACATGTCCCTCAACGGCCGCGCGGCCTTCACCTCGGACCGCTTCGACTTCGCCGGCGGCGAATACGCCTTCAACCAGGGCCGCACCCTGCTCGGCGCCTGGCACGCCCGACTGGAGGACATCTACCAGCAGAACTACCTGCAACTGACCCACAGCCAGCCCCTCGGCGACTGGACCCTGGGCGCCAACATCGGCTGGTTCAACGGCAAGGAAGACGGCAGCGCCCTGGCCGGCGACCTGGACAACCGCACCTGGTCCGGCCTGTTCTCGGCGAAGATCGGCGGCAACACCTTCTACCTCGGCCTGCAGAAGGTCAGCGGCGACGATGCCTGGATGCGCGTCAACGGCACCAGCGGCGGCACCCTGGCCAACGACAGCTACAACTCCAGCTACGAGAACGCCAAGGAAAAGTCCTGGCAGCTGCGCCACGACTACAACTTCGTCGCCCTCGGCATCCCCGGCCTGACCCTGATGAACCGCTACATCCACGGCTCCAACGTGCACACCGGCAGCGTCACCGACGGCAAGGAATGGGGCCGCGAAAGCGAACTCGCCTACGTGGTGCAGTCCGGCACCTTCAAGAGCCTGGCGGTGAAATGGCGGAACTCCAGCCAGCGCCGCGACTGGGGCAACACCAACAGCTTCGACGAGAACCGCCTGATCGTCAGCTACCCGTTCTCGCTGCTCTGAAACCCCGCTTCATCCTCGTAGCTGCAGCCCCTCGCCCGTCCTTGTGACGGGCTTTTTTGTAGGAGCGAATTCATTCGCGATGGAGTGTCCGGCCATCCACAGCCAGGTGCCGGCGGAAGGTCTTTCGCGGCTGAAGCCGCTCCCACAGGGGGCTGCGCCACCGTGCCCGATCAAAACCACCACCGGTGCGTAGGGTGGATGACGCTCTTTTCATCCACCAAGGGGAGTGGCCGGGACGCACGGTGTCAGGCAGCCCTGCGGCCTGCTTGGCGAATGAATTGGCTCTATCTGCGTTAGCTGTTGTGGTTTTAATGCAGGCGCTCAAGCACGGTGCTTTCCGGGCACCAAAGGATTTCTGCCATCGCCACCGCATGGGTTTCGCTTCGCTCTACACCATCCTACTAAAGCCCGTGCGCACCTCGTGGCGATGTGCTGGACGAAGAAAGTTGGAGCAGCCGCCAACGCCCCTCCAGGAGGCCGAACGCAGTCGTTGCGCCGGGGGACGAGCGGCATGGATGCCGCGAGAGGCGCGCCAGGCCATGGATGGCCCATCGCGCCGGCCCCCAGAGCAACGATGGAGTGAGGGAACCCGACGCAGTCGGGCCGGATGATGGGGCAAGTTTTTTGGTGGCCATGGATGGCCCATCGCGCCGGCCCCCAGAGCAACGATGGAGTGAGGGAACCCGACGCAGTCGGGCCGGATGATGGGGCAAGCCCTTTTGGTTCCTTTTAAGTGGTTCGGCATCCCGACGACTGAGAAAAGGGACTCGCCCGGGTGGCCGAAACCAGAAACATCACCAGAGCTCGGCAATCAGCTGGACTCAAATCCTCTAGCAACACTTAACGCAGACATAGCCAATTCATTCGCGAAAAGGGCTGGGCCGGGTGCCTGGGTTTTCGCGGTTGAAACCGCTCCCACGGGTGCGCCGCCGGCCAACACTCATCAGGCCTGGGTTTCGCTCCAGGGGGCGGGGGGCCCGATGAGGCGGCCCATGGCGCCCTGGATGCCCAGCTCGCCGAGCACGGCCAGCTCGCCCGGGGTTTCCACCATCTCGGCGATCAATGGCAGGTCGATGCTGTTGGTGGCACGGTACATCGCTTCGATGAACATGCGCTTGTCGTTCTCCTGGTCGATGGCGCGGATGTAGGTGCCGTCGATCTTCAGGTAGGCCAGCCCCAGGTGGGTGAGGTTGCCGATCAGGCTGAAGCGCCCGCCGAAGTGTTGCAGGCCGAGGTGGAAGCCGGCTTCGCGTACCGCCTGGCTGAGCTGCTCCAGGGCGGCCGGGGGCGGCAGGAAGCGCTCGTCCACTTCCAGGGTCATCAGGTCGGCGTGCTGCGGGTGGGCGCGGAGCATGGCGAGCAGGCGTTCCTGGCTGGCGGGCTCGCGCAGGGTGGCGGCGGAGAGGCTCAGGGCCAGCGGCTCGGGGTGCTGCTCCAGGTGGGTGAGGGTGTGTTCGAGCATCGCCAGGTCGAAGCGCGCGGCCCAGCCCAGGCGTTCGATCCAGGGCAGGAAGCGGCCGGCGGCCACGGCTTCGCCCTGCGGGTCGAGCAGGCGCGCGAGGACCTTGCGGTGCAACAGCTTGCCGGTATCGGCGCAGTCGGCCACGGGCTGGAAGTAGAGCTGCAGCTTGCCTTGCTGCAGGGCTTCGTCGATCCATGCGCGCCAGCTGTGCAGGCCCTGATTGGGCGCGGCCTGGTAGTCGTCGAGGCGTTCCCAGGGATGTGTCGGGTTGCTTTGTGCCTGGGCCAGGGCCTGGTCGGCGCGGCCGATGACGCTGGCGGCGTCCTCGCCGGGGCGGAAGGCGGCGATGCCCAGGTGGGCCACCGGGGTGCAGTCGCTGGCGCCGGTGCTGCGCAGGCTTTCCAGGGCGTCGCTGAGGCTTTGGGCGAGGAGGTCGGCGTCGTCGTTGACCAGGCCGGGGGCGAGCAGGGTGAATTCACCGCCCCGGCTGCGGGCGGCCAGCCAGTCGGGGTTGCCGCGGTCTTCCAGGACTTTCTTCAGCAGTTCGCCGATCTCGCCGATCAGGGCGTCGGTGCGCTGGCCGCCGAGGCGCTGGTTGAGGCCGCCGAGGTCGTTGACCCGCAGCAGCACTAGGTAGCCGGCGGCGTTCTGCTCGGCCACGGCCAGTTGGTTGCCCAGGCGGATGTCGAACTGACGGCGGTTGGCCAGGCCGGTGAGGCTGTCCTGGTAGGCCTCTTCGCGCAGCTTCTCGCTGCGCGCGGCTTCTTCGGCGAAGAGGGTCTTGAGCTTGTCGACCATCTGGTTCATGGCCAGCACCACGCGCTTGAGCTCGGGGGTGCGCGGCACCTTGGGCAGGGTGAGGAACTCGCGGCGGCTGATGGCCTGGGCCTGCTGCACCATGTTGTCCAGCGGGCGCAGTTGGGGGCGCAGGAGGAAGCCGCCGAGCACGGCGCTGACCAGCCCGCAGAGCAGCAGCCAGAGCAGGCTGCCGATGGCGCTGTCCCACAGTTTGGCCAGGGCGAATTGCGGGTGGCTGAGCACCTCGACCCGCGCGGCCTGTTCCCAGCCGCGCATGATCAGGGCGTCGCCGCCCTGGGCGCGCAGGTCGACCAGCTTCACGAACCAGGCGGGTACCTTTTCCGAGGTCGGGTCGGCCTGGCGTTCGACGATGACCTTCTCGTCGGCGATGTTGACCACGCGGATGCGCGCGAAGTAGCCGCTGTCGAAGATCGAGCTGACCATCAGCTCGATCATCGCCGGGTCGTCCACGTGGGGCGTCATGGACAGGGCAAGGGCGGTGGCGGCGTCCTGGGCGTGGGAGCGCAACTGGCTGCGTAGCTGTTCCCGGGAGCTTTCCACCCCGGCGAGGAAGCTGCCGGTGAATGCCACCACCAGGAACAGGCAGATCGCCAGAAACAGCTGCTTGAGTAACGACATCGTCTATCCCTCTCCAATGGCGAAGCCTTCGGCGCGCATCTTTTGCAGGATGTCCTGCCAGCGCGAAAGCTTCTTGCTGTCACCACTGCGCTTGCCGGCGGTGTACAGGCCTTCGGCGTTGAAGGCGTACACGGGCAGCAGGTCCTTGCGTTGCGAGGCCGGCCTTATTTCGCCGATCAGGTTGTCCAGCACCAGCGGGTCTGAGCTGGGGCTGGCGTAGTAGGTGAGCACCATGTGCGCCTGGTTGTAGTTGAGCGCCTTGACGTAGGTGATGCGCAGCTTCTCGGACGGGATGCCGAGCCGGCGCAGGGTGAAGTACTTGGCGATGGAGTAGTCCTCGCAGTCGCCGGCGCCCTTGACCAGGGCTTCGACGGGGGTGGCCCAGTAGTCGTTCTGGCCCCAGTTGCGCTGGTCGTCGACGAAGCGCAGCTGGCGATTGAAGAAGCGATTGACGGCGGCGAGCTTGTCTTTCTCCGGCAATGCGCCGCTGCCGTCGATCAGCACGCTCCAGGCTTCGATGCGTTCCTTGGCGGTGCCGAGGCTGCCGTAGCGCTTCTGCGCGTTTTGCAGGATCAGGCCGAAATCCCAGTTGGCGGCGACCGCCGAGACCAGCAGGCAGGCGAGCAGGGCCAGCCACGTCGTCCGTGGCCGTCCTTGCTTCGCTTTCGCACGCCGCCCTAGCCGCATCATCAGGGTCTCCGCCCTTGGATCAGTGCAGTCTAGGTGGTGGTCGGGCTTTTTGCCGGTGGGCTTGGGCGATGTTTCGGGGCGGGCTTCAGCCGCGGTCCAGGGTCTTCTGGCGCAGGATGTAGACGGTGACCAGCACGGCGCTGGTGAGCATGAAGCCGCGCGCCCAGGGCAGGGGCACGAGGTAGCAGGAGAAGGCGATGCTGACCCACATCAGGCCGATGGCGTAGACCTTGCCCTTGAGCGGGATGCCGTTGCCTTCGAGGTAGTCCCTGATCCAGGGGCCGAGGTGCTTGTGGTTGACCAGCCAGAGGTAGAACCGCTGCGAACTGCGTACGAAACAGGCCGCGGCGAGGAGGAGGAAGGGCGTGGTCGGCAGCACCGGCAGGAAGATGCCGATCACACCCAGGGCGACGGCGAGCCAGCCGACCGCCAGCAGTACGTAGCGTACTGCCGGGTTGCGGCTCTGGCGGATGTCACCGTGCGCCATCAGCGCGACCTGCTCAGTGGCTGCGGGGCTTGAGCAGTGCGGGTTTCTCTTCGGGGGCGTTGCAGAGCAGGAACAGGGCGGTCAGCAGCTCGGGGATCTGCTCGATCATCTCGTCGACCAGGTTGCGGTCGGCGGCGATGTCGGCGAACTCGGGCTGCTCGTCGAACAGGCCGGAGCCGACCATGATCGGCAGCAGCAGCTCGCTGACTTCCTCTTCGGATTCCTCGAACCACACGGCCTCGCGCAGGAACACGCCTTCCATGAAGCCGATGCACCAGCCGCGCAGGTCGGAGTCGTCCGGGTCATCGCCCAGGTCGAGGTCGCAGGGCATCTCCGGGTCTTCGTCGCTGGCCAGCTGGCGGGCGATGTGGGCCTTGAGCAGCAGCAGGGTGGCTTCGATCTCCTCACGCTCGGCGTCGCTGCGGTAATGCGGCGGCTCGGCGAACAGGGCGTCGATCCACTCACGCTCCGGAACCGGGTCCGGGCAGATGGACAGTGCGGTCAGGTAGCCATGGGCGGCCACGTAGTCCAAGGCTTCTTCGTGCAGGTCATCGGCATCGAGGAAGGCTTGCAGGCGGGACAATTGCTCAGCGAAGGACATCGTGGGACTACCTAAGAGGATTAAACGAGGGTGGATTCTAGTCGAGTGCGAAGCCCGCGGCAAAAGCGCTCCCGATGGGCGAAGGCTTCCCCGGGCGTTTGCTGACGTATAATGCCCGGCTTCATTCGGAGACCCGCATGCTCGACCACGCCCAGCGCATCCTCAAAGACGTATTCGGCTATGACGCCTTCCGTGGCCACCAGGCGGCGATCATCGACCGCGTGGCCAAAGGCGGCGACGTGCTGGTGCTAATGCCCACCGGCGGCGGCAAGTCGCTGTGCTTCCAGGTGCCGGCGTTGCTGCGCGACGGCCTGGCGGTGGTGGTTTCGCCGCTGATCGCGCTGATGGAGGACCAGGTCGCCACCCTTGACGAGCTCGGCGTGGCCGCCGTGGCGCTCAACTCGACCCTGAGCAACGACGAGCAGCGCGACATCGCCGACCGCATCCGCCGGGGCGAGATCAAGATGCTCTACCTGGCCCCCGAGCGCCTGGTGCAGCCGCGCATGCTGGCCTTCCTCGAGCGCCTGGACATCGCCCTGTTCGCCATCGACGAAGCCCACTGCGTTTCCCAGTGGGGCCATGACTTCCGCCCCGAATACCTGCAACTGGGCCAGCTCGCCGAGCTGTTCCCCAATGTGCCGCGCATCGCCCTGACCGCCACGGCGGACATGCGCACCCGCGAGGAGATCGTCCAGCGCCTGCACCTGCAGGATGCCGAGCGCTTCCTGTCGAGCTTCGACCGGCCGAACATCTTTTATCGCATCGTCGCCAAGGACAACCCGCGCAAGCAGCTGCTGGGCTTCCTCACCGAACGCCGTGGCGACGCCGGCATCGTCTATTGCCTGTCGCGCAAGAAGGTCGACGAGGTCGCGGCCTTCCTTTCCGAGCAGGGCTACCCGGCGCTGCCGTACCACGCGGGCCTGCCCAGCGACCTGCGCGCCTACCACCAGAAGCGCTTCCTCAACGAGGAAGGGCTGATCATGGTGGCGACCATCGCCTTCGGTATGGGCATCGACAAGCCCAACGTGCGCTTCGTCGCCCACCTGGACCTGCCCAAGTCCCTGGAAGCCTATTACCAGGAGACCGGCCGCGCCGGCCGTGATGGCCTGCCCGCCGATGCCTGGATGGCCTACGGGCTGCAGGACGTGCTGCTGCTCAAGCAGATGCTCAACAACTCCGAGGGCGACGAACGCCACAAGCGCATCGAGCAGCACAAGCTCGACGCCATGCTGGCCCTGTGCGAGGAAATCCGCTGCCGTCGCCAGGCGCTGCTGGCCTACTTCGACGAAGAGCTGCCCCAGCCCTGCGGCCATTGCGACATCTGCGTCGACGGCGTGCAGACCTGGGACGCCACCGAGCCCGCGCGCCAGGCGCTGTCGGCCATCTACCGCAGCGGCCAGCGCTACGGCGTCGGTCACCTGGTCGACCTGCTGCTGGGTCGCGACAACGAGAAGGTCCGCGCTTCGGGCCACCAACACCTGTCTGTTTTTGGTATGGGCAAGGCGCTGTCCGAAGGGGAGTGGCGCACGCTGTTCCGCCAACTGGTCGCCCGTGGCCTGGCCGATGTCGACCTCGACGGTTTCGGCGGCCTGCGCCTGACCGATGCCTGCCGCCCGCTGCTGCGTGGCGAGGTGAGCCTGCAACTGCGCCGGGACATTTCCACCAAGGCGCCGAAGCCCGCCGCCAGCGCCGCCAGCCAACTGGTGCGGGGCGAGGAGCGCGAGCAGTGGGAAGCCCTGCGCGCCCTGCGTCGCAAGCTTGCCGAAGAGCACAGCGTGCCGCCCTATGTGATTTTCCCCGACGCCACCTTGCTGGAAATGCTGCGCAGCCAGCCGAGCACCCTGGCGGAGATGGCGCGGGTCAGTGGCGTGGGCGCGCGCAAGCTGGAGCGCTACGGCGAGGCCTTCCTCGATGTGCTCAACGGTGGCGCCGAAGCCGCGCCAGCCCCGCGCGCGGTGGCCGACCTGCGCCACGAACTGGTGAGCCTGGCCCGCGCCGGCATGACCCCGGCGCAGATCGCTCGCCAGCTCGACTGCACCGAGAAGAACGTCTACAGCCTGCTGGCCGAGGCCATCAGCGAGCAGCAACTGAGCCTGGAACAGGCCCTGGACCTGCCCGAAGCGATGCTCGGCGAGGTGCAGGACGCCTTCCTCGATGGCGAGGGCGAGCTGCCCAGCGTCGCCCAGGTTGCCGAGATGCTCGGCGGCAAGGTGCCGGAAGGCGTGCTGCATTGCGTGCGTGCCGCGCTGCAGGCGGAATTCGAATCCTGAGTGGAGGGGCACGGCCCCTCGTGACCCCTCCGGCCTCTTGTGGCCGATTCCGCCTGCTACTAATGTGCAACAAGGCTTCCGGCCGGCGATGTGAGGTCGCCGCCGGTGCCGTGAGGGTCAGGGCCGTGAGGGCGATTCGTCTACGTGAGGTAGGCGGCGATGTACTCCTGTCCTGACGCTGCAAGGCCGGGCGCGGCAGTAGGTCCCGGCTCAAATAAGAAGAGGTGGCAGTGTCGACACTCAACGCCTGGCTGGACGAAGTGCGCCCGAATCCCTATGCCGACCAGCTCGCCCTGGGCTTCCGGCAACTGCGTTTCGTCCGACCGCTGGAACAGGAATACCGCAACTACTTCCTCGAGCAGACCTTCGACCTCAAGCGCATCGCGCTGCTGATCGGGCTGCCCATCTGGCTGGCCTTCGCCTTTCTCGATTTCCACCTGATCGCCAGCGCCGAACGCTGGTGGATGCTTGCCGTGCGCCTGGGGGTGCTGGTGCTGCTGGTGGTCTGCGGCTTGCTGATCCTGCAGCGGCGCCATGTTCATCTGCTGGTGCCCCTGAGCCTGGTGTGCGTCAGCGCCCTGGGCGTGGGGGCGGCGGCGGTGGTGGCCATCGCCCATCGGGTCGACCCGTCATTCCCCTATGAAGGCCTGCTGCTGGTGTGCATGGCGGCCTATTTCGTGGTGGGCCTGCGCCTGGGCGAAGCGCTGTTGGTGTCACTGCTGATCCTGGTGGCCTACGTGGCGCTGGAGCTCTGGGCCGGGTTGCCCTGGCCGCGCCTGGTCAACAACCTGCTGTTCCTGGTGTTCGGCAACCTGGTGGGGGCGGTGGGCTGCTACCTGCTGGAGTTCAAGTCGCGGGAGCACTTCCTCGTCAGCCGGCTGATGCGGGTACTGGCCGAGCACGACAGCCTCACCGGGCTGCATAACCGGCGCAGCTTCAACCGCCAGTTGGAGCGCGTCTGGCGCCAGGCCCAGCGCGAGGGGCTGCCGCTGGCGCTGATGCTCTGCGATGTCGACCACTTCAAGGCCTACAACGACCTCTACGGCCACCAAGGCGGCGACCACGCCCTGCAGCGGGTGGCGGGGGTGCTGGAAGATGCCGCGCGACGGCCGCTGGACATGGCGGTGCGCCTGGGGGGTGAGGAGTTCGCGGTGCTGCTCTATGGCACGCCGGAAGCGGAGGCGCGGCAGTGCGCGGAGAACGTGCGCGCGGCCCTGGAGGGCCTGGCGATCCGCCACGAGGGCTCGCAGGTGGCCGAGGTGCTGACGATGTCCATCGGCCTGGCCTGCATCTTCCCGGGCAACGACATGCCCCTGGGCCAGCTGTACGAACTCTACGAGCACGCCGACCGCGCGCTCTACGAGGCCAAGGCGTTCGGGCGTAACCAGGTGGTGGCGTAGTTCGTCGCTCGCGGTGGCGCGCTGCGTGACTGCGTGCCCTGGTACGGCGGTGCTAGGATCGCGCCTTCCCACCTGACGAGCCCTGCCCATGGACAAGCTGATCGGCGCTGGCGGCCAGCCGCATTACGGACTTTTCGACGGCACTCCCGGCCTGGTCAACTACCGCGATTTCGACTTCCGCTCGCCCATGGGCCGTCGCCTGGGGGCCCTGGCGAAGTGGCGGCGCTTCCATCAGTTCCAGTATTTCGGCCTGATCAGCGACCAGCTCATCGGCGGCTGCGCCCTGGCCAACCTGAGCCTGGCCGGCATCGGGTTCGTCTACCTGTTCCACCCGGCCAGCGGGCGCATGATCGAACGCCAGTTCAAGCTGCCGCTGGGCATGGGCACGCGTTTTTCCCAGGTGCCGGACGAGGGCGTCTGCGAACTGCGCCAGGGCCGTAACCTGCTGCGCCTGGAGAATTCGCCGAACCCCAAGGAGAAGCGCCTGCGGGTGGAGCTGGACGACGGCACCCGCATCGATGCCTGCTTCTCCGAGGATGAGCCGGCCTTCCAGCCCATGAGCCTGTGCACGCCCACCGCCGTGAACGGCTGGGTCTATGCGCGCAAGGTGGCGGGTGTCACCTGCCGGGGCGAGGTGCGCAGCGCGCTGGGTGATTTCGACCTGCAGGCCATCGGTGCCTTCGCCCACCACGACTGGTCCGCCGGCTACATGCGCCCGGAGACCTTCTGGAACTGGGCTTGCCTGTCCGGCGAGGCCCAGGGGCAGCGGGTGGGGGTGAACCTGTCCTGCGGGGTCAACGAAACCAGCTTCACCGAGAATTGTTTCTGGCTCGATGGCGAGCTGATCAAGGTGGACTGCGTGCGCTTCGCCTTCGATCACGACCGGCCGCTGGAGCAGTGGCTGATCACCTCCAACG
The DNA here is from genome assembly GCF_032621735.1 of Pseudomonas sp. zfem005. Classification (NCBI taxonomy): domain Bacteria; kingdom Pseudomonadati; phylum Pseudomonadota; class Gammaproteobacteria; order Pseudomonadales; family Pseudomonadaceae; genus Pseudomonas; species Pseudomonas sp. zfem005. Next base: position 356,519 of record NZ_JAVYJE010000004.1, read on the forward strand.
ACGGCCAGGTGGAGCTGCGCTTCACCGGCACCGGCCTGCACAAGGAGCGGCTGAACCTGGGCTTCATCGCCAGCAACTTCAAGCAGATCTTCGGTCGCTTCGATGGCGTGCTGCGCCCCCGCGGCCGGGCGCCCGTGAGCATCGATGGGCTCTGGGGCTTCGTCGAAGACCAATATGTGAAGTGGTAGATACAAAGCTGCGCTTGCTCCCGGCTGTCGCCTATGGTTAGCTCGCTAATTATTAGTTTAGGCAGTTAGAGTCCGTTTCAATGTCCCATACCGATCAACACCGCTTTGCCATGCAGCTCGCGCAGATGTCGCGGGCCTGGCGTGCGGAGCTGGATCGCCGGCTCGTCGACCTCGGCCTGTCCCAGGCTCGCTGGCTGGTTCTCCTGCATCTCGCTCGCTTCGAAGAACTCCCCACCCAGCGTGAACTGGCGCAGAGCGTCGGCGTCGAGGGCCCGACCCTGGCCCGGCTGCTCGACAGCCTGGAAGCCCAGGGGCTGGTGCAGCGCCTGGCCGTCGCCGAGGACCGCCGCGCCAAGAAGATCACCCTGTGCCCCAAGGCACGTCCGCTGATCGAGAAGATCGAGGCCATCTCCAACCAGCTGCGCAGGGAGGTCTTCACCGATATCGATGAAGAAGAACTGCGCCGCTGCCAGCAGGTACACGCGCGGATACTGGCCAACCTGGAACGGCGTTGATGCAGGACCTCGAGGCCCTGCACGCGCGCTACGGCCCGCGTTACCCGCAGTTGCTGCTGGGGCTGCTGATGGTCGGCAGCATGGCGATGATCCTCGCGTCCACCAGCATCAACGTGGCCTTGCCCGCGATCATGGCCGACTTCGCCATCGGCCGACCGCTGGCGCAATGGCTGGCCACGGGGTTCCTCGCTTCCATGACCGCCGGCCTGCTGCTCGCCGCCTGGGCCCAGTCGCGGCTCGGTGCGCGCCGCACCGTGCAGGGCGGTTTGCTGATCTTCACCCTGTGCTCCCTGCTGGCCCTGGCGGCCACTTCCGCCTGGCAGTTGATCGCCCTGCGCATCGTCCAGGGGGCCTGTGCCGGGATCATCCAGCCGCTGGCCATGGTGCTGATCTTCCGCATCTTCGCCGAGGGCGGGCGCGGCATGGCGCTGGGCACCTACGGGCTCGGGGTGATGATTGCGCCAACGCTCGGGCCGACCATCGGCGGCTACCTGATCGACCATTTCGGCTGGGAGGCGGTGTTCTGGCTGCCCTTGCCCATGTGCCTGGCGGCGGCCGTTGGCGCCCAGTGGCTGATGCCCTCGGACCGCGACCGCAGCACGCCGGGCGTCGACCTCGTGGCGTTCCTGTTCCTCAGCGTGGCGCTGTTCGCGCTGCTCGGCGCCTTGGCCGAAGCCCAGCGCTTCGGCTGGCTGGCACCGAGCTGCTGGATCCCCGGGCTGCTGGGCCTGGGCGCAACCCTGGGCTTCGTCCTGCGCAGCCGCGCCAGCCCACGGCCTTTGCTGCCGTTGGCGCTGTGGCGCCACCGGGCCTTCCGCAAGGCCAGCTGGGTGGCGCTGATCCTCGGCCTCGGGCTCTACGGCTCCACCTACCTGATCCCGCTGTTCCTGCAGACGGTCGAAGGCTACAGCGCCGGCCGCGCGGGCCTGTTGCTGCTGCCCACCGGGGTGGTGCTGGGCGTGGCCTCGTTCGTGGGCGGCTGGCTCAGCGACAAGCTTTCCGCCGCGCTGCTGCTGGTGGCTGGGCTGCTGGTGTTCGCCCTGTCATCCCTGGGACTGGGCCTGGTGGACAGCGGCGCCTCCTTCCTCGTGCTGTGCTTTTGGGCCTGCCTAGGTCGCCTCGGCCTGGGCTTGCTGCTGCCGGCCTTGAGCACCGGTTCGCTGGACGTGCTCAGTGCCGAGGAACTTGCCCTGGGCGCCGGCGCCATCACCTTCGTGCGCCAGCTCGGCGGAGCCTTCGGGGTCAACCTGATGACCTTCTTCCTGGAGTGGCGCTACCACGCCGGCGGCGGCGACCTGCAGGCCGAGGCGCTGGCCTTCCAGCAGACCTTTTGGCTGGTCGCCGGGCTTTTTCTCATGGCGGTGTGGCCTGCGTGGGGCGTGCGCGCGACAAAAGGCTGACGAAGCTCTATAAATATTCAGTAAAGGTGTGATTTCCGTCACTTTCATGGCGAACTTGCGGTAGGATTTCACCTGCCTGATGGCCCAAGGCCTCTACGCCGGGCAATCTGGGAAATTGCATCCATACTTATTTTCAGTTGGGTTCCAGGGATCGCCGCCCGACGCGTTTTCTTTCAATGCCGACGCCCGTTTTCGCCCCTCCATGGACTCAGGATCGTAGGGAGGCGGCTGTGGCGTTCGAGCCGGCATGACCGGGGGAGGGCACATGGCTCGAGTCAACAGGATCCTGCTTGCGCTTGCATCGGGACCTATTCTTTATTCCAGCCTGGCCTCCGCCATAGGCCTGGGCGAAATCACCCTGCATTCCGCGCTGAACCAGCCGCTCGAGGCTGAGATCGGCCTGCTCGACGTCGGCGACCTGACCGACAGCGACATCAAGATCAGCCTGGCCCCCGCCGATGTGTTCGAGCGTGCCGGCGTCGACCGCGTGCTGTTCCTCAATGACTTGCGCTTCAGCCCGATGATCCGCGGCGCCAGCGGCCACATTCGCGTGATCTCCAACAAGCCGGTGCGCGAGCCCTACCTGAATTTCATTGTCGAGGTGGCCCGCCCCAACGGCCGTCTGCTGCGTGAATACACCCTGCTGCTGGACCCGCCGGAAGCCTCCGCCTACAACCCGGTGGCCGCGCCCCTGGGCAACACCGCTGCTCAACGGGACAACCGTCGCAGCAGCGCTGCCGCCAGCAGCCAGCCGGCCCCGACCGAGGCGCCGCCCGCCACCCAGGGCAAGCGTTACACCGTGGTCAAGGGCGACAACCTCTGGGCCATTGCCCAGCGCCAGAGCGCCGGCAGCGGCATGAGCACGGCGCAGATGATGAACGGCATCCACGCCCTCAACCCCAGCGCCTTCGCCAATGGCGACCCGAGCCGCCTGAGCGTGGGCCAGAGCCTGTTGCTGCCCGATGCCGCCGTGTCGATGGGCGCCGCTGCGAATGCAGCGGCCAACGATGCCGGCACCACCGGCCAGGCCATGGTCGGCAGCGCCCCCGGCCCGGTGTCCGCCCCCGGCACCCCGAGCCAGCCGGCGCCGTTGCCCCAGCAGATCGCCGAGGTGCAGCGCCGCGTCGACACCGAACTGGTCAACAGCGAGAACGAACGCCTGCAACTGCGCCAGGACATCGCCGACCTCCAGCTCAAGCTGGAAACCCTGCAACGGCAGATGGAGCAGAAGGACGCTCAGCTGGCGCGCCTGCAGAGCGCGCTCGGTCCGAACAGTGTCCAGCAGGCGTCCGCCGATGCCGGGCTGCCGCCGCTAACGGCCACCGCCCCGGCGGATGCGCCGGTCGCCGATGCAACCAACCTGCCCCCGCTGGACGATGGCGCCCCGGTCGCACCGCAAGCAGCCCAGGAGCCTGCCCCCAGCGAAAGCCCCGCCCCTGTGGACAGCGCCGTTCCACAAGCTCCGGCCGAGCCGGCTGCCGAGGCGACCCAGCAGGGCACGCCGGCGGTCGCGGCGCCCGATGTGGCGGTGCAAGAGCCGGACAGCCTGGACACCTGGTCCCGCGCGCTGATGATCATCGGCGGCATCCTGCTGCTGTTCGTCCTGGCCGTGGCACTGCTGCGTCGCCGCCAGGAAACCCGCCCCGAGGCGCCTGAGCCGGTGGTCATACCCAAGGTGCGTCCGGCCGAGGCCGTCGCCGTGCCGGCCGAGCGCCCCCGTATCGCCGCTGTGCCCCAGGCCCGCCCCGAGCCGGTGGTGGCGGTCGGCGCTGCCGCTGCACCGGTGGCGGCTCCCGCGCCCAGGCCGCAACCCACCCTGGCGACGGTACGCCCGTCCAGCGATTCCCTGGATGGCGCCAACATCTACATCGCCTATGGCCGCTTCAACGATGCCGAGAGCGCGCTGCGCAGTGCCATCGTCCAGGAGCCCAACCGCACCGACCTGCGCTTCCGACTGCTGGAAGTGCTGGGTGAACTGCGTGACCCGAGCGGCTTCGCCATCGAGGAAAGCAACCTGCTGGAGATGGGCGTCGGTTCGGCCCGTATCGACCCGATCAAGGCGCGCTATCCCGGCATCGACCAGGGCCGCAAGGCCGAGCCGATGTTCGAGGAGCCGGAGTTCGTCCTCGGTGACCAGGCCCCGGACCTACAGCCGGCCGAGCCGCTGAGGGTGCGTGATGATGAGCTGACCGATGAATTCCAGCTCAACCTCGACGACCTGCCCCTGGATGCCGACTGGGACAGCCTCAGCCCCTTCAAGACCGAGGCGCCCAAGACCAAGGCGACGGGCAGCAAGCCCGAGCCGGTGCATCACCACGTTGACCCGGCCTTCCGCAGCAACCTGCAGGACATGCCCGAGGTGTTCGAACTGGACGACCTGGAGCAGGCCGATCGCCTCGAACTGCCGGAGCTGCCCCAGGCCGAGGAGCTGGACGAGCTGTCGTTCGACTTCGAGGACCCGCTGGAAGCCAGCGATGACCTGGACCACCTGGCCGCACGGCAGGAGAACCTGATGAAGCTCAACCTGGCGCTGGCCCACATCGACCAGGGCGACATCGAAAGCGCCTGCAGCATCCTCAACGAGGTGATCGACGGCGGTGACGAAGAGCAGAAGCAGGAGGCCCGCCAGCTGTTGGCGAAGATCGCCTGACCGCTCACGCAACACCCAAAAGCCCGGACACTGTTCCGGGCTTTTTCATGGCTGATCACGGCGCGTATTGCCCGGCAGCGCTTCGCGAGCAGAGCTCACTCCTGCAGGGACGTAAGTGAGTCGGGTGCTTAGAACACCCGGCCCAGCTTGAGGTAGAGCGCCTGCTCGGAGACGTCGTTGAGGCCGTAGCTGAAGTCCAGCGGGCCCAGGGGCGTGTCGAAGCTGATGAACAGGCTGCCGGCGTTGATGTAGCCGCTATCGAAGCTGTTGTCGTGGTTCCAGGCCCGGCCGCGCTCCAGGCTGGCGCCGAGGTAGAAGGGGAAGTCCAGCGGCAGGAAGGAGCGCTGGGTCATCCGGCGGTAGTACACCATCCGGGCCAGGGCGACGTTCTGCCCGGAGATCGAATCCTCGCGGAAGCCCGAGAGCTGGCGTGCGCCGCCGAGCTGGAAGCTGGAGGTGACCACCTCGGCGCTGTCCAGGGTGCGGCCGTAGCGGCCACCGAGGACGAAGGTGTTGGCGTCGCTGGAGAGGGCCTTGTCCAGGCTCAGTTCCCACTGCCGGTAGCGATCGTCCGAGCCCAGTTCGGGGTCGTACTGGCGCAGGGTCAGCTTGATGTCTTCGCCCTCGTGGGGGTAGTCGACGTTGTCGAGGGTGTCGAAGGAGTACTTGGCCTCGTAGTAGCCCTCGCTGAAGCTGAAGCTGGGCAGGCGGCGGTCGCCGATGCGCACGTCGGCATCGCCCCAGCCCTGGCCGATGCCGAGGCGCAGCTCGCCGTTGTTGGCGATCTGCCGGCCGATGTTGAAGCCGTAGCCGTAGCGCTGCAGGCGGTATTCGGCGATGGGGTCGTTGTCCAGGGTGGCGTCGACGTTCTGCGCCTCGGCGGCGATATAGGGCGCGACGAAGTAGCGCGAGCCATAGTCCAGCGGCTGGTAGAACTCGCTGTAGAGCTCCTGGTCACTGCCGATCTGGGCGCGGGTCAGCCATTCGGCGCCGAGTTTGTTGATGCCGTTGACCCGGTAGCTGGCGCCCAGGTTGAAGGTGCTGCCGCCGCGCATGTCGTCGTCCAGGCTCAGGCCCAGGCGCAGGTAGTCGGTGCCGGTGCGCTTGCCGCGGGCGTTGATGACCAGGGTGTTGCCATCCTTGCGCTTGACCACGCGGTAATGCACCTGCTCGAAGTAGTCGAGGCCGTAGAGGGTGCCCATGTCGCTCTGCAGGCGCTCCAGGTCCAGGGGCTGGCCGGTTTCCTGGCGGATGATGCGGCGGATCACCTCGTCGCCCACCTTGGAGTCGTTCTCCACGCTGATGCGGGCGATTACCGGGCGGCGTTCCACGGGCAGGCGCGCCTCGGCCAATTCCGCTTCGTGCTGGCCGTGCTGGCGCGCCAGCGGGGCGAAACGGTGCTTGAGGATGGTGGCCGCGCGGTACCCGGCGTCGATCATCTGCCGCGCGCGGCCGAAGTCGGTGGCGCTGAAACCCGCCAGCGGCGGCTGCACCAGGATGTCGTCCGGGCCGAGGGTGGCCAGTTGCGCCTCGGAGTTGCGTCGGGTCATCAGGGTCACCGACTGGTTGAGCACGTCGACCACGGTGAGCAGCTCCTTGCGCCCGCGCAGCGGGGTGCCGATATCCACCGTGATCACCAGGTCGACGCCCATCTCCCGGGCCACGTCCACCGGGATGTTGTCCACCATGCCGCCGTCCACCAGCAGCTGGCCGTCCACCTCCACGGGCGCGAACACCGCCGGGATCGACATGCTGGCGCGGATCGCCTGGGGCAGGTGGCCCTTGCGGAACACCACCTTCTCGCCGGTGGAGATGTCGGTGGCCACGGCGCGGAAGGGGATGGCCAGACGGTCGAAGTCGCGGGTGTCGCTGGTGTGCACCAGCAGGCTTTCCAGCAGCAGGGCCAGGTTCTGGCCCTGGATCACGCCGAGCGGCAGGCCCAGGCTGCCGTCGTCGCGGAAGCTGAGCTTCTGCTTGACCAGGAAATCGCGATCGTCCTGCTTGCGGCGGAAGGGGACGTCATCGCGCAGGGGCGCGTCGGAGAGTGCCTGGCGCCAGTCGATGGCCAGGGCCAGCTTTTCCAGTTCGTCGACGCTGTAGCCCGAGGCGTAGAGGCCGCCGATCACCGCGCCCATGCTGGTGCCGGCGATGGCGTCGATGTGCACGCCCTGTTCTTCCAGGGCTCGCAGCACGCCGATATGGGCCAGGCCGCGTGCGGCGCCGCCGGACAGCACCAGGCCGATGCGTGGGTGGGCCTGGTCGGCCAGGGTGGCCAGCGGCAGGAAGATAAGGGCGAGGAAAACGAGCACGCGGCGCATAACGCATCCCTGGTCAGGCGGGGAGGAAAAAGGCCGCTATTATAGGCGCCCTGCACGCCGCCACCGAGTCCCGTCATGTCCAGTTCCAGGCCCGAGATCGTCATCACCTACTGCACCCAGTGCCAATGGCTGTTGCGCGCGGCCTGGCTGGCCCAGGAACTGCTCAGCACCTTCGCCGACGACCTCGGCCGGGTGGCCCTGGAGCCGGGCACCGGCGGTGTGTTCCGCATCACCTGCGACGGCGAGCAGATCTGGGAGCGCAAGGCCGACGGCGGCTTCCCCGAGGCCAAGGTGCTCAAGCAGCGGGTGCGTGACTGCATCGATCCGACGCGTGACCTGGGCCACAACGACCGCCCCTGAGCGGCCTTGCCCCAGGTCAACGGCGGGCTGATCACGCAGGCATAGCCTGACGGTACTTCCACTTCCCTGGAGCGCCGTCATGAGCATCATCGTCACCGGTGCCGCCGGCTTCATCGGCAGCAACCTGGTCAAGGCCCTCAACCAGCGCGGCGAGACGGACATCATCGCCGTCGACGACCTGACCGAAGGCGACAAATTCCGCAACCTCGTCGATTGCGAGATCCGTGACTACCTGGACAAGCGCGACTTCGTGCCGCGCTTCGCCGCCGGCGAGTTCGGCATGGTCCGCGCACTGTTCCACCAGGGCGCCTGCTCCAGCACCCTGGAGGCGGACGGGCGTTACATGATGGACAACAACTACCGCTACAGCTGCGAGCTGCTGGATGCCGCCCAGCGTCGCGGCCTGCCCTTCATCTATGCCTCGTCGGCGGCCGTCTATGGCGCGGGCCAGGTGTTTCGTGAAGGCCGCGAGCACGAGCTGCCGCTGAACGTCTACGGCTACTCCAAGCTGCTGTTCGACCAGCGCGTGCGGCGCCTGCTGCCCCATGCCCGCGCCCAGGTGGTGGGGCTGCGCTACTTCAACGTCTATGGCCCGCGCGAAGGGCACAAGGGGCGCATGGCCTCGGTGGCGCTGCACTGCTTCCACCAATACCGGGCGGAGGGGCGGGTACGCTTGTTCGGCGGCTGCGACGGTTACGCCGCTGGCGAGCAGCAGCGCGATTTCGTGTCGGTGGAGGACGTGGCGCGGGTCAACCTGCACTTTCTCGACCATTCCCAGCGTTCGGGCATCTTCAACCTCGGCACCGGCGTCGCCCGGCCTTTCAATGCGGTGGCCATGGCGGTGGTCAATGCCCTGCGCGCCGAGGAGGATCGGCCGCCCCTGGGCCTGGCCGCGCTGATCGAGCAGGGCGTGTTGCACTACGAGGACTTCCCCGCCGTGCTCCGGGGTCGTTACCAGAGCCATACCCAGGCAGACATCGAGTTGCTGCGCGAGGCCGGTGCCGGCGAGGGCTTCCTCGACCTGGAGACCGGCGTGGCGCGCTATTGCCGCTGGCTGCTGGAGCAGGAGCAGGAGCAGGCCTGAGGCGGGCGTGTATCAGGACGTTTACCCCGGATTTACACAGGGCTGACGCTCGCCCGGGGGCGCCGGGCGAATAATTCCCTCCAGAGGCCGCGAACCCTACGGCCGTATTGCACGAGGTGAATGATGTCCTTGAAAACAACCCTGGCGCTGGCACTGCTGCTCGGCCTGTCCACCCCGCTATTCGCCGGCCCCGGCCAGGGTGGCCCCGGCGCCCATGGCGGTGGTCCCGGCCCGGGCGGGCAGGTTGGCTGGGGCCCGGGCCCGGGTGGCGGTGGGCACGACCGGGGCCTGCCGTCCGGCGCCCGCGAACTGTGGATCGGCAGTGCGCTGTACTTCGTCGCCGCCGGCACCTACTACCTGTGGAACGCCAATGTGCAGCGCTACGAAGTGGTGACGCCGCCCGCGGTGGTCCAGGGCAACGCTGCCGTCAGTTATGAAGTGATCGCCTACCCGGCCAATGGCCAGAGCGTCGACCAGCAGGGCCGCGACCGCTATGAGTGCCACACTTGGGCGGTGTCCCAGAGCGGTTTCGACCCGGCCACCGTCACCCGCCCGGTGGGCAGCGACAGCACCGACCGCTACCGCCGCGCGCTGGGCGCCTGCCTGATGGGGCGTGGGTACAGCGTGAACTGAAAACGGCGGGCTGCGCAGGGGGCGGTGCGTAGCCCGGACTTCAGTCCGGGCTTCCGGTGGTTACCGTCAGCTCGCCGCTTCGGCGGGCTTCACCGCGTTGGTTTTGCGCGCCGGGAAGGCGATGGCGGCGATGATCAGCGTGCCGCCTGCAAGCATGCGCAGCGAGGGCTCCTCGCTGAACAGCCACCAGGCGAAAGCGATGCCGTAGACCGGCTCCAGGGCGAAGATCACCGCCGTGGTGCGCGCCTTGAGCACCTTGAGGCTGGCCACGAACAGGCTGTGGGCGAGGCCGGTGCAGAGCACGCCGAGCATGGCGATCCACAGCCAGTCGATGGCCCGCACCGTGGGCAGTACCGCCCAGCCCAGGGGCAGCACGCAGACGACAATGCAGAGGTTCTGCCACAGCGCCACCTTCACCGGGTCCAGCCCCTTGGTGCTGGCACGGTTGAGCAGCGACAGCAGGGAGAACAGCAGGCCGGAGAGGATGGCGGCGATCAGCCCCTGGGTGGCATCGCTGGCGAAATCGAAGTCCGGCGTCACCAGCACCAGGCCCAGGCTGACCAGGGCCACCACCACGAACTCGCGCAGGTGAATGCGCTCGCGGAACAGCAGCCCCTCCAGCAGCAGGGTGAAGGCCGGGAAGCTGGCGAAGCCCAGGGTGGCGATGGCCACGCCGCCGATCTTCACCGCCTGGAAGAACAGCACCCAGTGCCCGCCCAGCAGCAGGCCGCCGAGCAGCAGCAGGGGAATCTGCCGCCGCGAGGGCGCGCCGCCACGGGCGCCGCCGACCAGCTGGGCGAACAGCGCCAGGGCGATGACGGCGAACAGCGCGCGGCCGAAGGTGATCACCACCGGCGTGGTTTCCGCCAGCTTGCCGAAGATGCCGGAGAGGCCGAAGAGCAGGGCGCCCAGGTGGATGGCGAGCAGCGCGTTGCGTTCGTTCATGCCAGGCGCGCGCCGTTGGGCAGCGGCTTGTCGAAGCCGGCCAGCACCACCTTGCCTTCGGCATCGTGGACGCCGGTGACCAGCACTTCCGAGCGCACCCCGGCGATGCGCTTGGGTGCGAAGTTGCAGACGCACAGCACCTGGCGGCCGACCAGCTCCTCGGCGGCGTAGTGGGCGGTGATCTGCGCGCTGGAGGTCTTCACCCCCAGCTCGCCCAGGTCCACTTCCAGCACATAGGCCGGCTTGTTGGCCTTGACGTTGGGTGCGGCGGATACGACGGTGCCGACGCGCAGTTCAACGCGCTCGAAATCCGCCCATTCGATGGTCGATGACATACAGCCCCCTTGTTTGACGATGGCCGCAGTCTAGAGGGCGGCGGGGTGGCTTGTCTGTCGCGGGACTCGCGGCTTTCGTCGCGGCCCTCGCGTCAGCCGCGCTGGCGGCGCAGGGCGCGCGGGGTGGTGCCGAACTCGCGGGATAGTGCAGCGGTGAAGGCGCTCTGCGAGCTGTAGCCTACCTGGGCCGCGATCTCGGCCACGCTCAGGCTGCACTCCAGCAGCAGGCGGCGGCCCTGGAGCAGGCGCCGGGTGCGCAGGTAGTCCATGGGCGTTTGCCCGGTGGCAGCGAGGAAGCGGCTGTGGAAGCGTGCCACCGAAAGGCCGCAGAGCCGGGCCAGGTCGGCCACCTGCAGGGGGCGTGCGGCGTGCTGGTCGATATAGGCGTCGAGGGCTGTCAGCGGCAACGTGTTCTGCTCCGACGCTGGTATGGCGCTCGGTGCCACCAGGCTGGCCAGCAGCAGGCCGACGCCCTGGGTGGCGATCACCGGGTCATCGATGGGGCTGGCGGCGAGCCAGCCCACCAGCTGGCTCTGGGCGGGGGCGAGCTGTAGGGCGCCGGGTTTCTCCAGCAGGCGGCGGCTGGCGTCGAAGTGACCGCCGAGGGTGCGTTGCAGCCAGGCGTCGTCGGGTACGTCGAGCACCAGGCACAGGCTGCCGCGCGGGCTGCCGCAGGCATGGTGTTCGCCCGGCGGGACCACGGCGAGGTTCTGCCGCTCGACCCGCGCGCCGATGCCACCCACCTCGAATTCCAGGCTGCCGCTCAGGCCGAACACCAGCTGGGCGTGGTCGTGGCTGTGGGCGAGCAGGTCGTGGTTGTAGCGGCGCAGGGTCAGCATCGGGCTCATGGGGTGTTCCTCGGCAGGTGGCCAGTCTACTCCCCGGCGCGGGCGCCGCCAGTGTCATCGTTCTGCAGCCTAACCGTCACCTGCACTTCACCGGGCCTGCGCAAGATCGGAAAAACCCAGCTGGAGGCCGCCCATGAGCAGCGTTCAACGCCTGGAGCCGGCCGACCCGGCTCGTCCCCGCAAGCAACGCGTCCGCACCCTGTGGATATCCGACGTTCACCTTGGCACCCGCGATTGCCAGGCGGAGCACCTGGCGCGCTTCCTCAAGCGCCACCATGCCGACCGCATCTATCTGGTGGGCGACATCATCGACGGCTGGAAGCTGCGTGGCGGCATCTACTGGCCCCAGGCACACACCAACGTGATCCGCCGCCTGCTGACCATGAGCAAGCGTGGCACAGAGGTGATCTATGTCACCGGCAACCACGACGAATTCCTGCGCCGTTACTCCAGCCTGATGCTGGGCAATATCCAGCTGGTGGACGAAGCGATCCACGAGACCGCCGACGGCCGCCGCCTGCTGGTGATCCACGGCGATCAGTTCGACGTCATCACCCGCTACCACAAGTGGCTGGCCTTCCTCGGCGACTCGGCCTACGAGTTCACGCTGACCCTCAACCGCTGGCTCAACCACTGGCGCGAGCGCTGGGGCTACGGCTACTGGTCGCTGTCGGCCTTCCTCAAGCACAAGGTCAAGACGGCGGTGAACTTCATCAGCGACTTCGAGGAGTCCATCGCCCACGAGTGCGTCAAGCGCGGGCTGGACGGCGCCGTCTGCGGCCACATCCACCACGCCGAGATCCGCCAGGTGGGCGGTGTCGAGTACATGAACTGCGGCGATTGGGTGGAATCCTGCACGGCGCTGATCGAGCACTGGGACGGCACCATCGAGCTGTACCGCCTGGCCGATGACCAGGCGCGCCTGGCGACCGAGACCAAACAGCCCGCCCTCGAGCCCGCTGCATGAGGATTCTTATCGTCAGCGATGCCTGGGCACCCCAGGTGAATGGCGTGGTCACCAGCCTGCAGGCCCTGGTGGCCGAACTGCACGGGCTTGGCCACCTGGTGAAGGTGCTGTCGCCCCGGGATTTCCGCTCGCGGCCGTGCCCGACCTACCCGGAGATCCCCCTGGTGTGGGACCTCTGGCGCGTGGGCCCGGCGATCCGCGATTTCCGCCCGGACTGCGTGCACCTCGCCACCGAAGGGCCGCTGGGCTGGGCCGCGCGGCGCTGGCTGAAGCGCCGAGGCCTGGCCTTCTCCAGCGCGGTGCACACGCGCTTCCCCGAATACGTGCACACCCGCTGGCCACGCGTACCGCTGGAATGGGGCTACGCGGTGCTGCGGGCCTTCCACCGCCCCAGTCAGACGGTGCTGGTGACCACCGAGCGCCTGCGCGGCGAATTGGCCGGCCGTGGGCTGGGCCACCTGTCGCTGTGGCGCAAGGGCGTGGACACCCGCCTGTTCCACCCGCGCCCGGAACAGCCGCGACCGCTGAAGCCGGTGTTCCTCTACGTCGGCCGTATCGCCCCGGAGAAGAACCTGCGGGCTTTCCTCGACCTGGACCTGCCCGGCGAGAAATGGCTGGTGGGTGATGGGCCGCAACGGACCGAGCTGGAAGCCGACTACCCCGATGCGCGCTTCCTCGGCTACCGCCACGGCCAGGCGTTGGCCGATGCCTTTGCCGGCGCCAGCGTGCTGGTCTTCCCTTCGCGCACCGATACCTACGGCCTGGTGATGCTCGAGGCCCTGGCCTGCGGCACGCCGGTGGCCGCCTTCCCGGTGCCCGGCCCGCTGGACGTGCTGGAAGCGGACCTCACCGGGGTGATGGACGAGGATCTTCACGCTGCCTGCCTACGCGCACTGGAGCTGGACCGTGGCGTCTGCGCCGAGCGTGCCGCGCGCCTGTCCTGGCGGGCCTCCGCCCAGGAGTTCCTGGCACGCCAGCCGTTGCTGGATGGCGAGCTGTGCGGCGAGGCGGTGGGGGAAGGGTCGCTGTCGTAGGGTTAATTCCCGTGATCCCGATTGCGAATGGATTCGCGCCAGCCGACGTACAGCTTCGCGAGCAGAGCTCGCTCCTACGGAGGGTGCCATGGACGTATGTGAAAAAACGTCCTTGCGGCCTGAGACACCTGCATCGCGCCCATGAAAAAGGCCGCCCGAGGGCGGCCTTCTTGTGACCCATTAGGTCAGAGAATGACTTTGTCGCGCAGTTTCTCGGCAGCCAGGTGCAGGGCCTGGATGACCTTTTCCTTGTCGTAGTTCTGGATGCCGTTGGTGTCCAGGTACATGGAGAAGCCCGGCAGTTCGTGCTCGACGTAGCTGGAGGTGGCGCCCAGGTCGCGGCGGAAGTCCACCACCTGGTAGATCTGCACCGGGCGGGCGAAGCCCTTGACGGTGATCTGGCCCTTGTCGCGGCACATGATCACGTCCTTGATCAGCGAATAGGTCTCGTGGGAGATGAGGATCTCGCCGGCTTCGGAGGCGCTTTCCAGGCGGCTGGCGAGGTTCACGTCGCGGCCGATGATGGTGTAGTCCATGCGCGTGTCGGCGCCGAAGTTGCCCACGGTGCAGTAGCCGGTGTTCAGGCCCATGCGGATTTCCAGGGGCTTGGTGATGCCCTGGGCGCGCCACTGCTGGCGCAGCACCTTCATGTGCTTGCGCATGGCGATGGCCATGGACACGGCGGCCACGGCGTCCTTCTTGGCGCCCTGGGTGGAGGGGTCGCCGAAGAACACCATCACGCAATCGCCGACGAACTTGTCGATGGTGCCGCCGTACTTGAGGGCGATCTTCGACATTTCGTTGAGGTAGTTGTTGAGCAGGTCGGTGAGCGCTTCGGCTTCCAGTTCTTCGGAGAGCTCGGTGAAGCCCTTGATGTCGGAGAAGAACACCGTGAGCTTCTTGCGCTGGGTTTCCAGGCGCACGTGGCGCTTGCCGCTGAAGATCATTTCCCAGACCTGCGGCGACAGGTACTTGGCGAGGTTGCGGGCCAGGCGCGCGGCCTTTTCCTGCTCCAGCTTGATCTCGCTGCGCGCCAGCGCCAGGCGCAGGCCCTGCTGATGCACGAAGAAGGCGGTGATGCACACGTAGAGCGTGGTGAAGCAGATGCTGACGAAGGACACCAGGGCCGGCGTGCCGAGCTTGAGGTCGGGGTGGGCGATTACCGTGGTCAGTACCGTGGCGCTGGCGGCGACGAGGATGGCCAGGCCCAGTTGGCGCAGGCCGCCGATGATCAGTGCGCTGAACGACAGGGTGAGCAGGAACATCAGGCTCGGCACCACCGAGAAGCCGAGCAGGGCCGCACCGGCGCCGGCGTGCAGGGCGTCGATGAACAGCAGGACCAGGTGGGTGCGCTCGGGGTGGTCGCGCTTGAAGCGCAGGCTCAGGTGATGGGCCAGGTGCGGATAGAGCAGGGCGTAGGGGACGATCCACAGCACATCGAAGCCGAAGTACTGGGTGTAGGTGCCGGCGGCGATACTGGCGGCGGTGGCGATATAGGCCAGTACGCGGGAGTAATACTCGCGGAGCGGCGGGGTCGGAAGACTGCTGAGCCGGTCTAGATTGGCTGACTTCATGTAAACGAACGATCCCTGATGTTTTTCTGACGCGTTGTACGGGCGTCCGATGGTCTGCAAGACCTGAGCCAATGCCTGGCGGGTGCGGGATCATAACCAAGTGCCACTACGGCGGCCAAGCGTGGCCGCCGAACGGTGGGGCGGAATGGACGGTCAGCTCGCGTTGCGTTCCATCGCGGCCTTGTAGATGGATTGCTTGGGCTGGGCGAAGACCCGGCGCAGCATCGGCTCGAAGTAGTCCAGGGGCAGGTACTCGGCTTCCGGGTCGAAGGCGGCGGCGTCGTAGCGCGCGCAGAACTCGATGGTCTGGCGGTACTGCGGGTGGTCCTTGAACTGCTCGCGCAGGTGGCGATCCAGGCCCAGGTGGTGGAAGAAGTAATAGCCCTGGAAGATCGCGTGCTTCTCAACCATCCAGTGGTTCTCGGGGCTGACGAAGGGCTTGAGCATGGCGGCGGCGATATCGGCGTGGTTGAAGGAACCGAGGGTGTCGCCGATGTCGTGGAGCAGTGCGCAGATCACGTACTCCTCGTCCTTGCCGTCGCGGTGGGCAAGGGTTGCGGTCTGCAGCGAGTGGGTCAGGCGGTCCACCGGGAAGCCGCCGAAGTCGCCGTCCAGCAGCTTGAGGTGGGTGAGGATGCGATCGGGCAACTGGGCGGCGTAGCGGGCGAAGTCCTGGGCGATGATGCCCCAGTCCTCGGCGGTGCCGTCTTCCATATGGGTGAAGCGGGCGTGGGCATTCATCAGGGGCCTCTCTTGTTGTTGTTTTCGGGGGCCTGCCGCTTCCTCAGAAGCGGATGCGGCCGGTGAAGGCGTCCTTCAGCATCACCCAGTCGCCCATCAGGCTGTAGAGCGGGTACTTGAAGGTGGCGGGGCGGTTCTTCTCGAACACGAAATGGCCGACCCAGGCGAAACCGTAGCCGGCCACCGGCAGGGCCAGCAGCCACAGCCACTGCTGGGTGAGGATGGCGTAGGCGAGAATGCTCAGGACCAGCAGGCTGCCGACGTAGTGCAGGCGGCGGCACACGTCGTTGCTGTGTTCCTGGAGGTAATAGGGGTAGAACTCGGCAAAGCTGTTGAAACGCTCGGCGGGCACGGTGCTCATGGGATATCTCCTCTTTCTTGTTGGGAGAGAGTGTAGGACCGGGGCCTTTCCAGACCAGTGACATTAGGTGCCAGTTTAGTATCCCGACGCGCCGCCAGTGATTCCGGGGCTTTCGGGTTGATTGTTGCCATCAAGCGGGCATTTCCGGCGAAAAGGAGCGACGTCTCCCCCGATTTGAGTAGCGTCCAGCTGTTGTGTGTTGGTCTGGCTAGCTGGGCCGTCAAGGCGGGATTCGGTGTGGGAGGTGCGGGTGGATGTACAATCCGCGCCCCAAAATCAGGATGTGCCAATGGATAGCTTGAGCCGCAGGATTGATCAGTTACGTCGGAGAATCCCCGGCTTCGAGTGCAAGCCGGGCTGTCACGACTGCTGCGGGCCGGTTACTGCGAGCTCGGTGGAGTTGGCCAGGCTCCCCGTCAAGAGTGAGGCCGAACATGAAGCCGCCCTGGGGGAGTGGAACTGCGTCCACCTTGGCCCCAATGGATGTGAGGCCTATGAGCAGAGGCCGCTCATCTGCAGGCTATTCGGAACTACACCCCAAATGCCTTGCCCGGAAGGGAGAGGGCCAGAGACGCCGACTGATGAATCAGTGGTGCTCCAGATCAACCAGCTGATTGCCAGCACGCGGCAGGTTTTGGTTTAGGCTGGCGGATATGAGGAGGAGGGGAGAGGAGTCAGTTGCCCGGGGCGCGCCGTAGTGACCGGAGATCTTGTAACTGTATGGGGAGGCCTCGCGCAGTGCGACCTCCGTGTCAGGTGTATGGCGTCATGCCTTCACCGTGATGGGGCTGTCGCTATGGAGCAAGAGGCTGAGCAGGCTGCCATCAAGCCGGCATAACCCAGCCAATTCAGCCCGTTTATATCCGGTTTTCAGTGCGGTGAGATCGCTGAAAGCCGCATAGATACTGAGCCTTACATTCACCCTCTTGGGTTAGTATCCTTCGTCGCCAGGCCGTGTCCTGCGGTCTCCGTGTCTGACAGAACAAGAAGGCGCCATGAGCGAACGTACCACGTCATCGAGCTGGGCCCTGGGGATTGTCCAGGCGCTGGAAATGGGCGGCGTCGACTGCCGCAACCTGTTTCCCGAGCTGGGCCTCGACTATGCCGCACTGAGCGATCCCGATGCCCGTTTCCCCCAGGACGGCATGACCCGCCTGTGGTTGCGTGCAGTGGAGCTCTCGGGCAACCCGGCCATCGGCTTGAACATGGCCAAGGTGGTGAGGCCGGCGTCTTTCCATGTGGTGGGTTATGCGCTGATGTCCAGCCGCACCTTGAAGGAGGGCTTCGCCCGCCTGGTGCGCTACCAGCGGATCATCGCCGAAGGCGCGGACCTGAGCTTTCGCGCTACGCCGGAAGGCTATGCGCTGATCCTGGCGATCCATGGCGACCGGTTGCCACCGGCACGGCAGAGCGCCGAGGCGTCCATGGCCTATTCCCTGGCCTTCTGCCGCTGGATGACCGGGCGGCCGATCAACCCGTTGGAGATTCGTTTCCAGGGCCCGCCGCCTGTTGACATGGAGCCCTATCGCCAGGTGTTCCAGGCGCCGCTGCGGTTCAACGCCGAGCACTATGCGCTGCTGTTCGATCGCGCCGACATGGAGACGCCGCTGCCCACGGCCAACGAGTCCCTGGCGCAATTGCATGACCGTTTTGCGGGCGAGTACCTGGCACGTTTCTCCGGCAGCCGGGTGACCCACCAGGCGCGCCAGGTGCTGTGCCGCCTGCTGCCCCAGGGCGAACCCAAGCGGGAAGTGGTGGCCAGCGCCTTGCACCTGTCCCAACGCACCCTGCAGCGTCGCCTGCAGGAAGAGGGCACCAGCTTCCAGCAACTGCTGGACGACACCCGCCGCGAACTGGCCGGGCAGTACCTGGCCCAGCCCAACCTGACCTTGCTGGAGATCGCCTACCTGCTGGGCTTTGCCGACCCGAGCAACTTCTTCCGCGCCTTCCGCCGCTGGTTCGACGCCACGCCTGGCGAGTACCGCGCGCGCCTGTAATCACCTTCCGGGCCTGTAGGGGCGACTTCAGTCGCCCAGCGGCGCCCGCGCCGCCTCGCATCCGCCGGCCTCCGATCTCCACCTGAAGAGCAGGAGCCGGTTCTCAGCGCATGCGGGAGCCTCAATGCCTCCAGAAGTACGGCGTGCAGATCACCAGCACGGTGATGATCTCCAGGCGGCCCAGCAGCATGCCGAGGGAGAGCAGCCACTTGGCGCCATCGGGCAGGCTGGAGAAGTTGCCCGCCGGCCCGATCACTTCGCCCAGGCCGGGGCCGACGCCGGAGACGGTGCTGGCGGCGCCGGTCAGCGCGGTGATCCAGTCCACCCCCATCAGCGAGAGGCCCAGGGCCATGACGCAGATGGTGATGGTGAAGAAGAAGGAGAAGGTAAGGATCGAGCGGACGATCTCTTCGTCCAGGCGGTGGCCGTTGTACTTCTGCTTGATCACCGCGCGCGGGTGGATCAGCTGGTAGAGGTTGGCCTTGAGCAGGATGTAGGCGACCTGGAAGCGGAAGATCTTGATGCCGCCGGCCGTGGAGCCGGAGCAGCCGCCGATGAAACCCAGGTAGAAGAACAGCATCAGCGAGAAGTTGCCCCACAGGCTGTAGTCGCCCAGGGCGAAGCCGGTGGTGGTGAGAATCGAAGTGGTGTTGACCGCCACGTGGCGCAGGGCGTCGAGCCAATGCAGCTTGGTGGTGGCCCAGTACCAGGTGCCGAGTACCAGCCAGATCACCAGCAGCAGGCCGAGGAAGCCGCGCACCTGGTGGTCCTTGATCAGCGCCTTGCGGTGCCCGCGCAGGGTGGAGACGTAGAGGGCGAAGGGCAGGCTGCCGAGGATCATTACCACCACCGCCACCCAGTGCACCGCCGGCTGCGGCCATTTGGCCAGGGACTGGTCGGAGGTGGAGAAGCCGCCGGTGGAAATGGCCGACATGGCGTGGTTGACCGCGTCGAATGGGCTCATGCCGGCGACCCAGAAGCCCAGGGTGCCGAGCAGGGTGAAGCTGACGTAAACCAGGACGATGTACTTGGCCACCATGTGCGAGCGCGGCATGACCTTGTCGGAGCGGTCGGAGGATTCGGTCTGGAACAGGCGCATGCCGCCGATGCGCAGCAGCGGCAGGATGGCCACCGCCATGCCGATGAAGCCGATGCCTCCCAGCCAGTGCAGCAGCGAGCGCCAGATGAGGATGCCGGGGGACATGCTGTCCAGCCTGCTGAGCACGGTGGCCCCGGTGGCGGTGACTCCCGACATGCTTTCGAAGAAGGCGTCGGTGTAGCTGATGTGCTGGGTGAAGAGGAAGGGCAGCGCGGCGAAGATCGCCACCACCACCCAGCTGGAAACGGTGAGCAGGTACATGTCGCGTGGGCGCAGGTGCACATGCTCCGGGCGCCCGGGGATGACCAGGGCCAGGCCGGCGAGGAAGGTGATCAGGCTCGACCAGACGAAGGAGTGGATGTCCTGGGTGCGTTCGAAGATGAACAGCGTCAGCACGGGGATGGCCATGCTCACGGCGAGGGTGATGAGGAATATGCCGATGATGAAACCGATGATGCGTAGGGTCGGCAATGCCATGGGTCAAGCTCTGAAAGGTGAAGGCCGCCATTCTAGCCGTGCTGGGGCGCCTGTCCACGGCCGGCCTGCCGGTGAGGTCAGTGTTTCCAGAATGCCCGGGTGAAGAGTACCAGCACGGTGAGGATCTCCAGGCGCCCCAGCAGCATGCCGACGGTTAGCATCCACTTCGCCGCATCCGGCAGGCTGGAGAAGTTGCCCACCGGGCCGATGGTCGGGCCCAGGCCTGGGCCTACGTTGCAGACGGCGGTGGCGGCACCGGTGATGGCGGTGGCCCAATCGACGCCAACCAGGCACAGGCCCAGGGCGATGACACCGATGGTGACGGTGAAGAAGAAGGAGAAGGTGATCAGCGAGCGGACAATCTCTTCGTCGATGTTATGCCCGTTGTACTTCTGCCGGATCACCGCGCGCGGGTGCACCAGTTGCTGCAGGTTGGCCTTGAGCATCACCAGGGCCACCTGGAAGCGGAAGATCTTCAGGCCGCCGGCGGTGGACCCCGAGCAGCCACCGACGAAGGTCAGGTAGAAGAACAGCATGACCGAGAAGCTGCCCCAGAGGGTGTAGTCACCCAGGGCGATGCCGGTGGTGGTGACCACCGAGGTGACATTCACGGCGACGATGCGAACGGCGTCGAGCCAGCTGTTTGCCGAGTTGGCCCAGAACCAGGTGCCGAAGAGCAGCCAGGTGATGACCAGGAAGCCAATGAAGCCTCGGACCTGATGATCGCGGATCAGGGCCTTGCGATTGCCTCGCAGGCTGGCAACGTAAAGGGTGAAGGGCAGGCTGCCGAGGATCATCACCGCTATCGCCACCCAGTGCACCGCCGGCTGCGGCCAATGGGCGATGGAACTGTCGGAGGTGGAGAAGCCGCCGGTCGAGATCAACGAGGCGGAGTGGTTGATGGCTTCGAACGGGGTCATGCCAGCCAGCCAGAAGGCCAGGGTGCCTAGCGCGGTGAGGCCGATGTAGACGACGAGGATGTACTTGGCCGCCATGTGCGAGCGCGGCATGACCTTTTCTCCCCAGTCGGAGGATTCTGTCTGGAACAGGCGCATGCCGCCGATACGCAGCAGCGGCAGGATGGCCACCGCCATGCCGATGAAGCCGATGCCCCCCAGCCAGTGCAGCATCGAGCGCCACAGCAGCAAGCCCGGCGAGGCGGTGTCCAGCCCGGTCAGCACGGTCGACCCGGTGGTGGTGATGCCGGACATGGTCTCGAAGAAGGCGTCGGTGTAGCTGATGTGCTGGATGAGCACCATCGGCAGTGCCGCGAAGCAGCACACCACCACCCAGCTGCTGGTGGTCAGCAGGTACATGTCGCGGGGGCGCATGTGCAGGTGTTCGGGACGGCCCGGAGCGACCAGGGCCAGGCCGCAGACGAAGGTGATCAGGCTCGACCAGGTGAAGGCGCTGAGGTCGTCGGTACGTTCGAACACCAGCAGTGCCAGCATGGGCACGACCATGCTGACGGACAGGGTGATGAGAAAGATGCCGATGATGAAGGCGATGATGCGGAGGGTCGGCAGTGCCATGGCAAGTCTGGACCGAGGGAAAAGGAGCGAGATTCTACGTAGGTGCATGACGCTGTAAAGCAGAGTGTGAGCCCGGAATGCGTCGCAACTTCGGCTAGAATGCCGCTTCACTCGAATCTGGAGGTGGCCCGATGGAGGCTCTAGACGCTCTGCTCAACCGTGTATCCCTGTCCCGCCTGGTGGAGCCGGCGCCCGATGCGGCGCAACGCGAGGTGCTGTTCCGCGCCGCCCTGCGTGCACCGGATCACGGCTACCTGCGGCCCTGGCGCTTTCTTACCGTCGAGGGCGAGGCCCGTAACCGGCTGGGCGAGCTGTTGGCCGAGGCGGTGAAGGCCAAGGACCCGCAAGCCCCCGAGGCGGCGGTGAACAAGGCCCTCGGCATGCCGCTGCGTGCGCCCCTGGTGGTGGTGGTGATCGCCAGCCTGACCGCGGGGCACAAGGTGCCGGAAAGCGAACAGGTGCTGTCGGCTGCCTGTGCTGCCCACGGCATCCTCCTGGCCGCCCATGCCCAGGGGCTGGGCGCCATCTGGCGCACCGGCGAGCTGAGCTACGACCGCCATGTCGCCCGTGGCCTGGGCCTGGCGGACAACGAACAGGTGGTGGGTTTCCTTTACCTGGGCAGTGTCGACGGCGAGCGTCGTGGGCCGCCGGAGCTGGCGCCCGCTGATTTCGTCAAAGCCTGGGGCTGATCGGCAGCGGCCCAACGAGCCCGGCGCAGGTTGCCTGCGCCGGGCTTTTTATTGCCTGGAGGGTGGTTCAGTTCAGCGGCCGCAGCGGCAGTTCGATGCTGGCGACGAAACCGCCACCGGGGTGGTTGGCCAGCGCCAGGGTGCCGCCGTGGCGCTCCACGGCGCGACGGGCGATGGCCAGGCCCAGGCCATGGCCGGGAGTTGCCTGGCCCGGGGCCCGGTAGAAGGGCTCACCCAGCTGGGCCAGGTGCTCGGGTTGCACGCCGGGCCCATGGTCACGCACCTGCACGTGCAGCAGGCCGTCGGCCTGGCTGGCGTCTATTTCCACCGGTTGTTCGGCCGGGTTGAAGCGCAGGGCATTGCGCAGCAGGTTGTCGAGGGCTCGTTCGAGCATGTCCGGCCAGCCGTCCACGCGCAGCTCGGCGGGGCAGCGGATCTCGATGCGCTGATCCGGGTGCAGCAGGCGCGCGTCATCGGCCAGGCTTACCAGTAGCGGCCGCACCGCGATCGGGCGGGTGGCGCCCGGCTCGGCGTCGAGGCGAGCGAGGGCGAGGATTTCGCTGATCAGCGCTTCCAGTCGGTCACATTCCTGGCTCAGGCGTGGCCACAGGGCCTCGCGCTGCTCCGGGCCGGCGCGCTCGGCCAGGGCGAGGGCTATGCGCAGGCGAGCCAGGGGCGAGCGCAGCTCGTGGGAGACGTCCCGCAGCAGCTGGCGCTGGCTGCCGATCAGGCCCTGCAGGCGCTGGCCCATGCGGTTGAAGTCGCCGGCCAGCACGCCCAGCTCGTCGCGACGCCGTGACAGGCGCGCCAGGCTGTCCTGCTGGTAGGCCGTCTGGCCGAGGTCGTGCACGGCGCGGCGCAGGCGGTTGAGTGGCCGGGTGATGTAGAGGGTTAACGCCAGGCTGAACAGGGTCAGTACCACCAGGGCGATGCCAAGGGCGCTGAAGGGCCAGAGCAGGCTGCCACGGTGCCAGGCTTCCAGTTCGGGGTAGGGGATGCGGTAGATGAGCAGGAAGGAATCGCCGCTGCGGGTGCTGGTGTATTCCTCGGTGAGGCGGCGCCAGGGCAGGCGTTCATCGTGCTGGCGGGCCTCGAAGGCGGCGGCGCGGGGCGGGAAGGTGCCGCGCACCACGGGCTGGCCGCTGTCGTTGAGGATTTGCACGTCGATGCGGGCGCGGCGCTTGAACTGCTCGAGCATACGCTGCACCTCGTCCGGGCCGCCGACTTCGTAGCGTTGCACCAGGGTTTCCGCCAGGCCTTGCAGGGCGGGGTGGCGGCTGAGGATCCAGGCGTCCTGGTTGAGCGCGCGGCCCAGCAACATGGCGAGGCCGGCGACCAGCGCCAGGGCGAGCCAGAAGGCGGCGAGGATCCGCCAGAACAGTGAACGCACGCGATGCTCCTCCGGAAACGGCAAAGCCCATCAGGCGGGGGCCTGATGGGCGGTAGGACGGGCGGTCAGGCCGCCGCGGTCATTGGGCCTTGGCGCGCTGGGCTTTCCAGGCTTCGAACTCGGCCCGCTCGGCGCGGCGCTCTTCCATCTTCTTCTGCTGCGCGTCGAACTCCTTCTGCTGCTCGGGGGTGAGCAGCGCGCGGATGTCGGCGCGGTTCTTCTCTTCGCTGGCCTTCAGCTCGTCCTGCATGGCCTTCTTGTCGGCGGCGGGCAGCTTGTCCAGGTACTTCTGGGTGATGTCGTGGCGGTTCTTCATGGACTCGCCCATCAGCTTGCCGACCTGGTGGCGCTGGTCGCGGCTGAGGTCCAGCTCCTTGAACAGGCCGGGGCCACCGTGACCGGGGCCGCCGAAGCCGCGTTCCGGGCCGGGGCCACCTTCGGGCATGGCCATGGCGACGGTGGGCAGGGCGGCTGCGAGAAGCAGGGCGGCGATTGTCTTGCGCATGGTCTATCTCCTTGTCTCTGAACCGGCTGGTTGCCGGATGTGCTCAGTCTAGGGAGGGCAAGGTCAAGGGCGGTCAGGCCAGGGTAAAGCTTGGGTAAAGAGAGGTTCAGGGAACTGTTACGAAAGGCCCGGGGCGCTCTGCGACGCGGCGCCGGGTGAGGCGTGTCAGGCGCTGTAGTAGTAGCCGCGGCTGCGCAGGGCGACGATGCGTGGCCGGCCATCGGCGTGCGGGCCGAGCTTCTTGCGCAGGTTGCTGACGTGCATGTCGAGGCTGCGGTCATAGAGGGTGAGCTTGCGGCCCAGGGCCAGTTGCGCGAGCTCCTGCTTGTCCAGCGGCTCGCCGGGCTGGCGCAGCAGGGCCTCCAGCAAGCGGCCTTCGGAAACGGTGAGGCTGATTTCGTGATCGCCGACGTTGACCACGCCACGCACCGGGCTGTAGCAGAGGTCGCCCAACTCCAGCTGGCTGGATTGCGCCGGCGGCTGGGTGCGGCGCAGCACGGCGCGAAGGCGGGCGGTGAGCTCGCGCGGGTCGCAGGGCTTGGCCAGGTAGTCGTCGGCGCCCAGTTCCAGGCCGAGGATGCGGTCCAGCGGCTCGCCCCGTGCGGAGAGCATTAGCACCGGCAGCTCGGGGTGGTCGCCGCGCAATTGCTTGAGCAGTTCCAGGCCGCTGCCGTCGGGCAGCATCACATCGAGCACGACGACCGCCGGTGCATGGGCCGCGAGGGCGGCGCGGGCACTGACGCCGTCGTGGCAGGCGCGCACGCTGAAGCCTTCCTGGCTCAGCCAGCTGTTGAGCAGCTCGCAGAGTTCCTGGTCGTCGTCGATCAGCAGCAGTTCACTCATGGCCGTCGTTTCGCATCAGTTGATCCACGGGCGGGGCTGGCGTCGTCCGCCGCGGGCGAACAGGCCGATCAGCAGCGACAGCAGGGCGACGCCGCCGCCGATGGCGAACCACATCTGGTCGTCGCTGACCAGGCGCGGCGAGCGATCCGCCTGGGCCTCCTTGAGTTGCAGCTTGAGGCGCTGGTTTTCCTGGCGCAGGCGCGCCAGCAAGGCGGTGTCGCGTTCGGCCGTGGTGCCGTTGGCCAGTTGGGCGGCCAGCTCGTTGCGCTGGCGCTCGCTTTCCGCCAGGCGCTGCTGCAGGGCGGCAAGCTCCTGGGCAGCGACGTTTTCCACCGGGCGCGGCTCCACCGCCACGTTGGGGGCCACCGTTGGCAGGGCCTCTTCGGCCTGGGCCAGCGCGACGGTCAAGGACAGGGCGAACAGCAGGGACAGCGAGGCGTGGCGCATCGGAACTCCTGTTTCCTACGAATGGATTCTGCGTGCTGCTGTCAGAAGACCTGCTTGAAGGGTTTTACGGTCACGTTGGCGTAGACACCCGAGGTGCGGAAGGGGTCGGCATCGGCCCAGGACTGGGCGGCGACCAGGGACTCGAACTCGGCGACGACCAGGCTGCCGGTGAAGCCGGCGCTGCCCGGGTCGTTGCTGTCCACGGCCGGGTGCGGGCCGGCCAGTACCAGGCGGCCTTCGGCTTTCAACTGCTCCAGGCGGACGAGGTGCGCGGGGCGGTTGGCCACGCGTTTTTCCAGGGAGTCGGCAACATCGGTGGAGATGATCGCGTAGAGCATGACAGTCCTTATTCTTGAGGTTTTTCGGATTCGGGATCGTGCATGTGGCGCGCCAGGAAGATGCCCTGGCCGATGAGGAATAGCAGGGTCAGGCCCAGGCTGCCGAAGACTTTGAAGTCGACCCAGAACTCTTGATAGGTGAAGGCGACATAAAGGTTGGCGAAGCCACAGAACAGGAAGAAGACGATCCAGGCCAGGTTGAGGCGCACCCAGATGGCCTGGGGCAGCGCCACGGCGTGGCCCATGACGCGCTGGATCAGCGGCTTGTCGCCGATGAAGTGGCTGGCGGCGAAGCCCAGGGCGAACAGCCAGTTGACCACCGGCGCCTTCCACTTGAGGAAGGTTTCGCTGTGGAAGGCCAGGGTCAGGCCGCCGAACACCAGGCAGGCGGCCAGGGTCAGCCACTGGCCTTTTTCCAGGCGGCGCTGGGTGACGAAGATCGCCCCGTAGACCACCACCGAGGCGGCGATCAGCACGGCGGTGGCGCTGAAGATGCCGCCCAGCATGACGCTGTGCCCGGCGAATTCGATGGCGCGTGGCTCGAGCTTGTAGACGATGAAGAAGAGGATGAGCGGGATGAAGTCGATGAATTGTTTCACGGCGGCAGCCAGAAGCGGGATGTGGCGGCATAATAACAAACCATTCTCGTAGCGAAAGCGCACGCCATGCACATTGATCTGCACTGTCACAGCACGGCCTCCGACGGCGCCCTGGCGCCCGCCGTACTGGTGGCGCGCGCCCATGAAAAGGGCGTGCGGGTGCTGGCGCTGACCGACCACGACACCCTCGAAGGGCTGGAGGAAGCGCGCAGCGCCGCCGCCGACTTGGATATCGAACTGATAAACGGCGTGGAGCTGTCCTGCACCTGGGGCGGCGCCACGATTCACGTGCTCGGCTATGCCTTCCGTCAGGACGCGCCAGAGCTGCGCCAGGCCATCGCCGACCTGCACCAGGGCCGCTGGTCGCGGGCCGAGGAGATCGACCGGCGCCTGGCCGCCAAGGGCATGCCCGGGGCGCTGGAAGGTGCGAGAGCGATCCAGCGCGAACTGGGCGACAGCGGTAACGCGCCGGCACGCCCGCATTTCGCCGAGTTCCTGGTGCGCGAGAAGCATGTGCGCGACCGCGCCGAGGCCTTCCGCAAATGGCTGGGCTCGGGCAAGCTCGGCGACGTCAAGCAGCACTGGCCGCCCCTGGCCGAGGCGGTGGGTACGCTGCGTGCCGCCGGGGCCTGGATCAGCCTGGCGCATCCCTACCATTACGACTTCACTAAGACCAAGCGTCGCAAGCTGGTGGCGGATTTCATCGCCACCGGCGGCCACGCCATAGAGGTGGTCAACGGTATGCAGCCTGCGGAGCAGGTGGGCGTGTTGACCATTCTCGCCCGCGAATTCGGCTTGCTGGTGAGTGCCGGCAGCGATTTCCACGCACCTGGGGACTGGTCGGAGCTGGGCGTGTACCGACCCATACCGGAGGGCCTGCCGCCCCTGGCGGCGCGTTTCCAACATGCACAACGACCAACTGAACGCTGAACAGGGAGATAACGTGAGTCAGTTTTTCCAGGTCCACCCGGAGAATCCCCAGCCGCGGCTGATCAAACAGGCGGTGGAGATCGTCAGGGCGGGGGGCGTGATCGTCTATCCGACCGACTCCTCTTATGCGGTCGGCTGCGCCATCGGCGAGAAGAACGGCGTGGAACGCATCCGCCGCCTGCGCCGCCTGGATGACAAGCACAACTTCACTCTGGTCTGCCGCGACCTTTCCGAGCTGGGGCTGTTCGCCAAGGTCGACACCGCTGCGTTCCGCCTGCTCAAGGCGCATACGCCCGGGCCTTACACCTTCATCCTCAGCGCCACCCGCGAAGTGCCGCGCATGCTGCTGCACCCCAAGCGCCGCACCATCGGCCTGCGGGTGCCGGACCACCCTATCGCCCTGGCGTTGCTGGAGGAGCTGGGCGCGCCCTTGATGAGCGCCACCCTGACCCTGCCCGGTGAAGCCCTGCCGATGAGCGATCCCTACGAGATGCGCCAGATCCTCGAGCACCAGGTGGACCTGATCATCGACGGCGGTTATGGCGGCATGGAAGCCTCCACCGTGGTCGACCTGTCCGAAGGCGAGCCGCGCCTGGTGCGCGCGGGGTGTGGTGACCCGGCGCCCTTCCTGACGGACGCCGAAGCGTGAGTGCAGAGGCTACGCCCCAGGTCGATAGCCAGGCCGGTGCCCAGCAGGAGCTGCCGTTCGCCCTGGTCTACGGGCAGGCGGTCACCGAGCTGCCCATCGACCTCTATATCCCGCCGGATGCCCTGGAGGTGTTCCTCGAAGCCTTCGAAGGGCCGCTCGACCTGCTGCTCTATCTGATCCGCAAGCAGAACATCAACATCCTCGATATTCCCGTGGCGGAGATCACTCGCCAATACATGGGCTATGTCGAGCTGATGAAGTCGGTGCGTCTGGAGCTGGCCGCCGAGTACCTGGTGATGGCCGCCATGCTCGCCGAGATCAAGTCGCGCATGTTGTTGCCGCGCTCCAGCGAGGCGGAGGTCGAGGAAGAAGACCCGCGCGCCGAGCTGATCCGCCGCCTGCAGGAGTATGAGCGCTATAAGGCCGCCGCCGAAGGCATCGACATGCTGCCCCGGGTTGGCCGCGACAACACCGTGCCGCGCCTGGATGCTCCCGAGGCGCGGGCCCGCAAGCTGCTGCCGGATGTGAGCCTGGAAGAACTGCTGCTGTCCATGGCCGAGGTGCTGCGCCGCGCCGACATGTTCGAAAGCCACCAGGTGACCCGCGAGGCGCTGTCCACCCGCGAGCGCATGAGTGAAGTGCTGGAGCGCCTCAAGGGGGGCGCCTTCCTGCCGTTCGTCAGCCTGTTCACCGCCGAAGAAGGGCGATTGGGCGTGGTGGTGACCTTCATGGCAGTGCTGGAGCTGATCAAGGAACAACTGGTGGAACTGGTGCAGAATGAGGCCTTTGCACCCATCCACGTCCGCGCAAGAGCCGAGTAGATGAACCTTAACGACCCCAAGGAGCTGGCCTCCCTGCTCGAGGCGTACCTGCTGGCTTCCGGCAAGCCGCTGTCGCTGGAGCGCATCGCCGAGCTGTTCGAGGAGGCCGAGCGACCGGAGCTCGCGCAGATCCGTGCCGCACTGGCGATCCTGGCCACCTCCTGCAAGGGGCGCGCCTTCGAACTCAAGGAAGTGGCATCCGGTTACCGCCTGCAGGTGCGTGAACGCTTCGCGCCCTGGGTCGGCCGCCTGTGGGAGGAGCGCCCGCAGCGTTATTCCCGCGCGATGCTGGAAACCCTGGCGCTGATCGCCTACCGCCAGCCGATCACCCGGGGCGAGATCGAGGACATCCGTGGCGTGGCGGTGAACAGCCAGATCGTCAAGACGCTGATCGAGCGCGAGTGGATTCGTGTGGTCGGTTACCGCGATGTGCCCGGCCGCCCGGCGATGTTCGCCACCACCAAGGGCTTCCTCGACCATTTCAACCTGAAGAACCTCGATGACCTGCCGCCGCTCGCCGCCCTGAGAGAGCTGGAGCCCGAGCCGGTTCTGGCCCTCGATGACGTCGACGTGCCGGTGCCCGAAGGCTTGCAGGCGCGCGCCGACCTGGCGAGCGAAGAGCCCGCCGAGCCCCGCGAGGAAACCAGCTTCCGCTCCTTGCTGGCGGAGCTGGACACCATGGAGCAGGGGTTGAAGATCGACTTCGACGACCTGCCCGTCGCCGACGCCGAGCAACCGGCGGGCGAGGAGCCCGCCGAGGTGGGCGCGGGCGACGAGGCGCTGTTCGATGAGGCGCCTGACGAGACCCGTCACTGAGGCCACAAGACGAGGCGCTGCGATGAAGGACCCCTGCATCAAGGTTTGCCAGTTTGCCGACGACGTTTGCCGGGGGTGCGGACGTACCCGCAGCGAAATCAAGGGCTGGAAGAAGCTCGGCAAGCAGGCGCGCCGCGAGGTGCTGGTCGAAGCCGATATGCGCCTGCTGGCCCTCGCCGCGACCGGCCGGCGAAAACGCTGACGACCCCGCGCGCTCTCAGCTAGCCTGAGGTTCGCCCGCCGCGTATGATGCGCGACCTTTTTGAATGACTACACCGGGAGGTGCCCAGATGAACGAAGACGAATACAGCCCCGCTGGGGAAAAGCTGCAGAAGGTCCTGGCCCGCATTGGCCTGGCTTCGCGCCGAGACATCGAGGCCTGGATCACCGAAGGCCGCGTCAAGGTCAACGGCGTGGCCGCGACCCTCGGCCAGCGCGTCGACCGTCATGACGCCATCAGCGTCGACGGCCGCCTGCTCAAGCGCGAGGAAGAGACCGAAGCCGTCCGCCGCGTGCTGATCTACAACAAGCCCGACGGCGAAGTCTGCACCCGCGACGACCCGGAAGGCCGCCCTACCGTATTCGAGCGCCTGCCGCGGCTGCGCGCTGGCCGCTGGATCAACATCGGTCGTCTGGACATCAACACCACCGGCCTGCTGCTGTTCACCACCGACGGTGAGCTGGCCAACCGCCTGATGCACCCCTCCTACGAGATGGACCGCGAGTACGCCGTGCGCGTGCGGGGCGAAGTCACCGAGGAGATCCTGGAGAACCTGAAGAACGGCGTGATGCTGGAAGACGGCCCCGCCAAGTTCACCGACATCCAGGAAGCGCCCGGCGGCGAAGGTTTCAACCATTGGTACCACTGCGTGGTGATGGAAGGCCGCAACCGCGAAGTACGTCGCCTGTGGGAATCCCAGGGCTTGGTGGTCAGCCGCCTGAAGCGCGTGCGTTTCGGCCCGGTGTTCCTCACCTCCGAGCTGACCATGGGGCGCTGGCGCGAGATGAGCCAGTCCGAAGTGGACATCCTCAGTGGCGAAGTGGGCCTCAAGCCTATCCAGCTGCCGGAGGTTTCCAGCAAGCACAAGGACAAGGTCGAGCGCATGCAGCGCAAGCTGGTCAAGCCGGTGAGCGGCCGTGGCCGGCGCCAGGGCGATGAGCGCCCGGCCCGTGGTCGTGGTGAGGGTGCCGAGCGCCCGAGTCGTGCGCCGCGTGGTGAAGGTTCCGATCGTCCGGCCCGTGCTCCTCGTGGCGAGGGTGCGGACCGCCCGGCACGCAGCCCCCGTGGCGAAGGTGCTGAACGTCCCGCCCGTGCTCCGCGCCCGGCGGCCCGTGGCGAGCAGAACCGTGGCACGCCCCTGGCGGAGCGCCCGCGTGATGTGGCCAAGAAGCCCCGTGGCAAGCCCCAGGGTGATGCCAGCGAAGTGGCTGAACGCCCGCAGCGCAAGCCGGCACGCCCGGTAAGCAAGCGCACCAACGGGCCGGCAGGCGAGGGCCAGCGCCCCGGTTTCGGCCGTAAGCGCTGATTTGTCGATGCAATGAAAAAGGGGCCCGATGGGCCCCTTTTTCGTGGGTGTCGTTCGCGTCGGCGGGGCTTAGCCAGCCATGGACAGGCGGTTGCGGCCATTGCGCTTGGCCACGTAGAGGGCGCTGTCGGCACGACGCAGCAGGCTGTCCACTGATTCGGCCGGCAGCAGCGTGGCGCAGCCCAGGCTCATCGACAGCTCGATGGGGCGCCCGCCCACCAGGTGCTGGATTTCCATCACGCCCATGCGCAGGCGCTCGCCGACCATGCCGGCGGCTTCGCGGCAGGTGTTGGAGAGCAGGACGAGGAATTCCTCGCCGCCGTAACGGAACACCATGTCGACGTTGCGCAGCTTGCCCTTGAGGGTGGCGGCCACGGCTTTGAGCACTTCGTCGCCGGTGCTGTGGCCGTATTCGTCGTTGATGCGCTTGAAGTGGTCGATGTCCAGCATCAGTACGGACAACGGCTGCAGGTTGCGGCGCGCCAGATCCACCTCGCGTTGCAGCGCCTGGTCCATGGCGATGCGGTTGCCGGTGTCGGTCAGCGGGTCGCGCAGTGCCGATTGCACCGCGGTGCGGTAGAGCAGGGCGTTGCGCAGCGGGAAGAGCATGCAGGCGAGCAGCGATTCGAGCTGGCTCAGTTCGGCATCGTCGAAACGCTGGCGGCGGCGGAAGATCAGCTCGCCCAGGTACTCGCCCTCGTGGCTCAGGCGGTAGCCGGCCGAGTGGGCGGCGCGTTCGCCATATTCCAGGCGCAGGTCGCTGCTCTGGTGCTGGTAGGCCAGGGCGTCGAGGGGGACGAGGCGCTGCACTTCACGGAAGAACAGGCTGACGATGCGCTCCACATCCAGGCTGGTCTGCAGCTGCATGCTCAGCTGGCGACGCAGTTCCAGCAGGGTCATCTGCCGCAGCTTGCTTTGGGCCGGGCTGGTAAAGCCCAGGCGCTGAAGCTTGGCAGCATCGAAATCTATGGTGTTGGTAGGGGTGGACGGGACCATTTGGCGAACCTCTGACGCTCGAAGCGACGACACCAGGCATAGAGCGATTTCCGTGCCAGAACCGTTTTTCGTCTTCAAAAGCGTTTGGATTCAAGGTGTTATCTGTAGTGGCAAAAAGCCGGTGGCAAGCTTTTGCCGGTGGATTGGCGCACGCCTGGCAATGTGATGCCGTTCACGAGAGGGCGGTGCCGGTTTAATGGCGGAGGGGCGGCGGCGACCGTTGCGGTCGCCGCGTGAGGCGGGGTGTCGGGTTACTGGGCGTCGAAGGCCTGGCCGTTGACGCCGGTGCTGTCGGCACCCATGAGGTAGAGGTAGACCGGCATGATGGCGTCGGGCAGCGGATTGTTTTCCGGGTTCTCGCCCGGGTAGGCCTGGGCGCGCATGCTGGTGCGGGTGGCGCCGGGGTTGACGCTGTTGGAGCGGACGTTGGCGATGCCGTCCAGTTCGTCGGCCAGGGTCTGCATCAGGCCTTCGGTGGCGAACTTGGAGACCCCGTAGGCGCCCCAGTAGGCGCGGCCCTTGCGGCCAACGCTGCTGGAGGTAAAGACCACCGAGGCGTCGCTGGACAGCTTGAGCAGCGGCAGCAGGGTGCTGGTCAGCATGAACATGGCGTTGACGTTGATCTGCATGACACGCATGAAGTTGTCGCCGGACAACTGTTCCATCGGCGTGCGCGGGCCGATGATGGAGGCGTTGTGCAGTAGGCCGTCGAGGCGGCCGAATTCGTTCTCCACCATGGCCGACAGCTCGTCGTACTGGTGCGGCTGGGCGGTTTCCAGGTTGAAGGGGATCACCGCAGGCTGGGGGTGACCCGCCGCTTCGATCTCGTCATAGACCTGGTTGAGGTTGGCTTCGGTCTTGCCCAGCAGCAGCACCGTGGCGCCGTGGGCCGCGAAAGCCTTGGCGGCGGCGGCGCCGATGCCGCGGCCTGCGCCGGTGATCAGGATGACCCGGCCCTTGAGCAGGTCGGGGCGGGCGGAATATTGGAACATGTCGGGCTCCTTCGGAGAGCTGCAGGCTGCAAGCCTGAAGCTGAAAAGTAAGGTGAAGGGGCGTCTTGCAGCTTGTGGCTTGAAGCTCGCCCCTGCTGCGTCAGCAGCTACACAGCGCGCGATCGAGTACGGCGCGCAGTTCGAGGGGGTGGTCGACGACCACGTCGGCGCCCCAGTGGCTGGGGTTGTCGTCGGGGTGGATGTAGCCATAGGTGACGGCGGCGGTGCGGGTGCCGGCGGCGCGGCCGGACTCGATGTCACGCAGGTCGTCACCGACGAAGAGCACGCTGGCCGGGTCCAGCTGCAGGCGGCTGCAGGCCAGGAGCAGGGGCTCGGGGTCGGGCTTGCTGTTCTTCACGTGGTCCGGGCAGATGAGGATCGCCGAGCGTTCGGCCAGGCCGAGCTGCTGCATGATCGGCTCGGCGTAGCGCACCGGCTTGTTGGTGACCACGCCCCAGATCAGGCGTGCCTTCTCGATATCCTGCAGCAGTGCATCGATGCCGTCGAAGGGGCGGGTGAGCACGGCGCAATGGGCCTGGTAGCGCTCCAGGAATTCCTGGCGCAGGGTTTCGAAGCCCTCGGCTTGCGGGGCCATGTCGAAGGCGGCGGCGACCATGGCGCGGGCGCCGCCGGAGACCTGGTCACGGACCAGCTTGTCGTCCAGGACCGGCAGGCCCCGGTCGACGCGCATGGCCTGGGTCACGGCGATGAAGTCCGGCGCCGAGTCCAGCAGGGTGCCGTCCATGTCGAAGAGTACCGCTCTGAGGCGCATGCCGGTCACTCCTCGCGCAGCGTGTGGATCATGTAGTTGACGTCCACGTCGCTGGCCAGCTTGTAGTGCTTGGTGAGGGGGTTGTAGGTGAGGCCGATGATGTCCTTCACCTGCAGGCCGGCGGCGCGGCTCCAGGCGCCCAGCTCGGAGGGGCGGATGAATTTCTTGAAGTCATGGGTGCCGCGGGGCAGCAGGTTCATGATGTATTCGGCGCCCACGATGGCGAACAGGTAGGCCTTGGGGTTGCGGTTGATGGTGGAGAAGAACACCTGGCCGCCCGGCTTGACCAGGGTCTGGCAGGCGCGGATCACCGAAGCCGGGTCCGGCACGTGTTCGAGCATCTCCAGGCAGGTGACCACATCGAACTGGCCGGGCATCTCGGCGGCCAGCTCTTCGGCGGTGATGCGGCGGTATTCCACCGGCACGCCGGATTCCAGCT
Source organism: Pseudomonas sp. zfem005 (assembly GCF_032621735.1). Lineage (NCBI taxonomy): Bacteria > Pseudomonadati > Pseudomonadota > Gammaproteobacteria > Pseudomonadales > Pseudomonadaceae > Pseudomonas > Pseudomonas sp. zfem005. The sequence goes on from NZ_JAVYJE010000004.1 coordinate 390,329, forward strand.
GATGCAGGCGGGCGACGGCCAGGGGCGCTTCACCCATGTCGATGCCGGTGACCTTGGCGCCACGCTGGGCCATGGCCTCGCTGAGGATGCCGCCGCCGCAGCCGACGTCGAGCACCGTCTTGCCGGCGAGGCGGGCGCGCTCGTCGATCCAGTTGACCCGCAGGGGGTTGATGTCGTGCAGCGGTTTGAATTCGCTTTCGCGGTCCCACCAGCGGTGGGCGAGGGCTTCGAATTTGGCGATTTCAGCGTGGTCGACGTTGCTCATGGAGACACCTTTTCATCAATCGGAATTCAGTGGCCGGCGATCCGCTCGCCCCAGGCTTTCGCGGTGGCGATCAGGCGGTCTTCGTCCAGGCGGGTGAGACGGCCTGCATCGAGCAGGGGCTTGCCGTCGACCCACACATGCCGGACGCAATCGCGGCCGGTGGCATAGATAAGCTGCGAAACCGGGTCGTAGACCGGTTGCTGCGCCAGCCCGGAGAGGTCGAAGGCGACCATGTCGGCGGCCTTGCCGATCTCCAGCGAGCCGGTGTCCTGTTCCATTCCCAGGGCCCGCGCTCCATTGAGCGTAGCCATGCGCAGGGCGCGGTGGGCGTCCAGGGCGGTGGCCGAGCCGGCGACGGCCTTGGCCAGCATGGCGGCGGTGCGGGTTTCGCCCAGCAGGTCGAGGTCGTTGTTGCTGGCGGCACCGTCGGTGCCCACGGCGACGTTGACCCCGGCCAGCCATAGGCGCTCCACCGGGCAGAAGCCGCTGGCGAGCTTGAGGTTGGATTCCGGGCAATGGATGACGCTGGTGTTGCTTTCTACCAGCAGTGCCAGGTCTTCATCGCTGATCTGGGTCATGTGCACGGCCTGGAAGCGCGGGCCGAGCAGGCCGAGGCGGGCCAGGCGGGCCAGGGGGCGTTCACCGCGCTGCTCCAGGCTCTGCTGGACCTCGAACGCGGTTTCCTGCACGTGCATGTGGATGCCGGCATCCAGCTCTTCGGCGAGCATGCGGATGTTTTCCAGCTTGTCGTCGCTGACCGTGTAGGGCGCATGGGGGCCGAAGGCGACCTTGATGCGCGGGTGGTGCTTGAGGTCGCTGAACAGTTCGAGGCCATGGCGGATGGCTTCGGCGGCGTCGAGGGCGCCGGGAATGGGGAAGTCGATGACCGGGATGGTGATCTGCGCCTTGATCCCGCTGCCGTGCACCGCCTCGCTGGCCACGGCGGGGTAGAAGTACATCTCGGAGAAGCAGGTGATGCCGCCCTTGATCTGCTCGGCGATGGCCAGTTCGGTGCCGTCACGGACGAAGGCCTCATCGACCCATTTGGCCTCGGCCGGCCAGATGTGCTGCTCCAGCCAGGTCATCAGCGGCAGGTCGTCCGCCATGCCACGGAACAGCGACATGGCGGCGTGGCCGTGGGCGTTGATCAGCCCGGGAGCCAGCAGCATGCCTGGCAGCTCGCGCACTTCCGTCGCGGGCCAGCGCAGGGCCTCTTCGCGCGTGGCGATCAGCGCGATACGCCCGTCGCGGATGCCCAGCGCATGGTCACGCAGAACCATGCCTGCGGGTTCCACGGGGACTATCCAGGTTGGCAGCAGGAGCAGGTCGAGCGGGGCTTTGGCGTCGGGCATGGTGGCGCATCCTGGGCGCAGGAAAATATCGCGGCAGTATACCCGAGCCAGACAGGCTCGGGATCGCTATAATCCGCGGTTTTTCCGCGAGTTTATTGGTGGCGAGGTGTTCCATGCGTGAGCAACTGTTGGCAGCCGAGAAGGTGATCGCCATCGACTGGCGGGACGGGGTCCTGCGACTGCTCGACCAGCGCCTCCTGCCCCAGGAGGAAACCTGGCTGGAATACGCCACGGCGGCCGACGTCGCTGACGCGATCCGTCTGATGGTGGTGCGTGGTGCGCCGGCCATCGGCATCAGTGCCGCCTACGGGTTGGTATTGGGTGTCCGTGCGCGGCTGGCGGCCGGCGGCGATTGGCGTGAGGCACTGGAGCAGGATTTCAGTGTGCTGGCGGACTCGCGACCCACGGCGGTCAACCTGTTCTGGGCGCTCAATCGTATGCGCGAGCGTCTGGATCGCCTCAAAGATGGCGAAGACCCGCTGCAGGTGCTGGAGGCAGAAGCGGTCTCCATTCACGAAAGCGACCGCGAGGCCAATCTGACCATGGCCCAACTGGGCATGGAGCTGATCCGCAAGCACCAGGGCAATCCCCAGGCCCTGTTGACCCATTGCAATACCGGTGCCCTGGCCACGGGCGGCTTCGGGACTGCGCTGGGGGTGATTCGCGCCGCCCACCTCGATGGGCTGGTGGAGCGCGTGTATGCCGACGAGACCCGCCCCTGGTTGCAGGGGGCGCGCCTTACCGCATGGGAGCTGGCCAACGAAGGCGTGCCGGTGAGCCTCAATGCCGATGCCGCGGCAGCGCACCTGATGAAGACCGCCGGTATCACCTGGGTGATAGTCGGGGCGGACCGCATCACTGCCAATGGCGATGTGGCGAACAAGATCGGCACCTACCAGTTGGCGGTGTGCGCGATGCACCATGGTGTGCGCTTCATGGTCGTGGCGCCGAGCTCCACCATCGATATGGCGCTGGAGAGCGGTGATGACATTCCGATCGAGGAGCGTGAAGGGCGCGAGTTGCTCGAGTTGGGTGGCAAGCGGGTGGCGGCCGATGTGCATGCGGTCAATCCGGTGTTCGATGTGACCCCGGCGGATCTGATCGACGCCATCGTGACCGAGAAAGGCATTGTCGAACGGCCCGACACCGCCAAGCTGGCGCAGCTGATGTGCCGCAAACGCCTGCATTGAGGCGTGGGCCTGCGCCCGGCGGGGCTGGGTGCAGGGCAGTGACTGTGGTAAGCTCCGCCAGTTATCGAGCCTCCCTTTGCAAGGTCGGCATTCTGTGCGGATCCGTGGCTTAACTCGTTGATTTGTCGTGAGTCGTGCTGGCGCAGCCAGGCGACGAGCCTCGCGTCATCCAGGAAGGATGTGTCGGGGTTTCACTAGAAAAAGGAATCAGGCTTCTCATGGGCGAACTGGCCAAAGAAATCCTCCCGGTCAATATCGAAGACGAGCTGAAACAGTCCTACCTCGACTACGCGATGAGCGTGATCGTCGGGCGCGCCCTGCCGGATGCGCGCGACGGTCTGAAACCGGTACACCGTCGCGTGCTGTTCGCCATGAGCGAGCTGAGCAACGACTGGAACAAGCCGTACAAGAAATCCGCCCGTGTGGTCGGTGACGTGATCGGTAAGTACCACCCCCACGGTGATACCGCCGTGTACGACACCATCGTGCGCATGGCCCAGCCTTTCTCCCTGCGCTACATGCTGGTCGATGGCCAGGGCAACTTCGGTTCGGTGGACGGCGACAACGCCGCGGCCATGCGATACACCGAAGTGCGCATGTCCAAGCTGGCCCACGAGCTGCTGGCGGACCTGGACAAGGAAACCGTCGACTGGGTGCCCAACTACGACGGCACCGAGCAGATCCCGGCGGTCATGCCGACCAAGATCCCCAACCTGCTGGTCAACGGCTCCAGCGGCATCGCCGTGGGCATGGCCACCAACATCCCGCCGCACAACCTGTCCGAAGTCATCGACGGTTGCCTGGCGCTGATGGACAACGGCGAGCTGACCGTCGATGAGCTGATGCAGTACATCCCCGGTCCGGACTTCCCGACCGCGGGCATCATCAACGGTCGTGCCGGCATCATCGAGGCCTACCGCACCGGCCGTGGCCGCATCTATATCCGTGCCCGCGCCGAAATCGAGGACATGGAGAAGGGCGGCAACCGCCAGCAGATCATCGTCACCGAGCTGCCCTACCAGTTGAACAAGGCGCGTCTGATCGAAAAGATCGCCGAACTGGTCAAGGAGAAGAAGCTCGAAGGCATCACCGAGCTGCGCGACGAGTCCGACAAGGACGGCATGCGCGTAGTGATCGAGCTGCGTCGTGGCGAAGTCGGCGAGGTGGTGCTCAATAACCTCTACGCCCAGACCCAGATGCAAAGCGTGTTCGGCATCAACGTGGTGGCCCTGGTCGACGGCCAGCCGCGCACGATGAACCTCAAGGACATGCTCGAGGTGTTCATCCGTCACCGCCGTGAAGTGGTGACCCGCCGTACCGTCTACGAGCTGCGCAAGGCCCGTGAACGCGGCCACATCCTCGAAGGCCAGGCCGTCGCCCTGTCGAACATCGACCCGGTGATCGAGCTGATCAAGAACTCGCCGACCCCGGCCGAGGCCAAGGACCGCCTGATCGCCACCGCCTGGGAATCCTCTGCCGTGGAAGCCATGGTCGAGCGCGCCGGTGCCGATTCCTGCCGTCCGGAAGACCTGGATCCGCAGTACGGACTGCGCGAAGGCAAGTACTACCTGTCCCCGGAGCAGGCCCAGGCCATCCTCGAGCTGCGCCTGCACCGCCTGACCGGCCTGGAGCACGAGAAGCTCCTGTCCGAGTACCAGGAAATCCTCACCCTGATCGGCGAGCTGATCCGCATCCTCACCAACCCCGAGCGCCTGATGGAAGTCATCCGCGAGGAGCTGGAGAAGGTCAAGGCCGAGTTCGGCGACGCCCGTCGCACCGAGATCGTCGCGTCCCAGGTGGACCTGACCATCGCCGACCTGATCACCGAAGAAGAGCGCGTCGTCACCATCTCCCATGGTGGCTACGCCAAGTCCCAGCCGCTGGCCTCTTATCAGGCGCAGCGTCGCGGTGGCCGCGGCAAGTCCGCCACTGGTGTGAAGGACGAGGACTACATCGAACACCTGTTGGTCGCCAACAGCCACGCCACGCTGCTGCTGTTCTCCAGCAAGGGCAAGGTGTACTGGCTGAAGACCTTCGAAATCCCGGAAGCCTCGCGTACCGCACGTGGTCGTCCGCTGGTGAACCTGCTGCCGCTGGACGAGGGCGAGCGCATCACCGCGATGCTGCAGATCGACCTGGAAGCGTTGCAGCGCGAAGCCGGCGACGAGGATGACCTCGAGGAAGCCGAGGGCGCAGTGCTCGAAGGCGAGATCGTCGAGCAGGAAGTCGAGGAAGTCGAAGGCGATACCCCGGAACTGGTGGCTGAGCCTACCGGTGCCTACATCTTCATGGCCACCGCCTTCGGTACCGTGAAGAAGACCCCGCTGGTGCAGTTCAGCAAGCCGCGTTCCAGTGGCCTGATCGCTCTGCGCCTGGATGAGGGTGACACCTTGATCGCTGCCGCCATCACCGACGGCGCCAAGGAAGTCATGTTGTTCTCCAGCGCCGGTAAGGTGATCCGCTTCGCCGAAAGCATGGTGCGCATCATGGGCCGTACCGCCCGTGGTGTCCGCGGCATGCGCCTGGCCAAGGAGCAGCAACTGATCTCCATGCTGATCCCCGAAACCGGTGCGCAGATCCTCACCGCATCGGAGCGCGGCTTCGGCAAGCGCACCGGCCTGGGCAAGTTCCCGCGCCGTGGCCGTGGTGGTCAGGGCGTGATCGCCATGGTCATCAACGAGCGTAACGGCAAGCTGGTCGGCGCCATTCAGGTGCAGGACGGCGAGGAGATCATGCTGATCTCCGACCAGGGCACCCTGGTGCGTACCCGTGTCGACGAAGTCTCCAGTTCCGGCCGCAACACTCAGGGCGTGACCCTGATCAAGCTGGCCAAGGACGAGACCCTGGTTGGCCTGGAGCGTGTGCAGGAGCCGTCCGGCGTCGACGAGGACGAGGAGCTGGAAGACGGCGAGGTGGCAGTCGATGCCGCAGCCGACGCTCCGGCGGACGACGTCCAGCAGGATGACGCGCAACCGGCAGGTGAAGAGTAAGAAGCTGCAGAGCGGGCGGGCCCTAGCCGGCCTGTCCACTCGGTAGAAGACCATCAGTGGGGGTGCAGGTGCCCCCGCGCTACCCAGTGAGAGTGGATGTGAGCAAGCGAGCCTTTAACTTCTGCGCCGGCCCGGCCGCGCTTCCGGAAGCTGTCCTGCAACGCGCCCAGGCGGAACTCCTCGATTGGCAAGGCAAGGGCCTCTCCGTCATGGAGATGAGCCATCGCAGTGACGATTACGTCGCCATCGCCGAGAAGGCCGAGCAGGATCTGCGCGACCTGCTCTCCATCCCCTCCAACTACAAGGTGCTGTTCCTCCAGGGCGGTGCCAGCCAGCAGTTCGCCGAGATCCCGCTCAACCTGCTTCCGGAAAACGGCGTGGCCGACTACGTCGAGACCGGCATCTGGTCGAAGAAGAGCATCGAGGAAGCTGCCCGCTATGGCCGCGTCAACGTTGCTGCCAGCGCCAAGGGCCTGGACTACTTCGCCATCCCTGGGCAGAACGACTGGAAGCTCAGTGCTGATGCCGCCTATCTGCACTACGCCTCCAACGAAACCATCGGTGGCCTGCAGTTCGACTGGATTCCCGAGACCGGCGATGTGCCGCTGGTTGTGGATATGTCTTCCGACATCCTCTCCCGCCCGCTCGATGTGTCCCGCTTCGGCCTGATCTACGCCGGCGCGCAAAAGAACATCGGCCCGAGCGGCCTGGTGGTGGTCATCGTCCGCGAAGACCTGCTGGGTCGCGCTCGCTCCTCCTGCCCGACCATGCTCAATTACAAGATCGCCGCGGATAACGGCTCCATGTACAACACGCCGGCGACCTTCTCCTGGTACCTCTCGGGCCTGGTGTTCGAGTGGCTGAAGGAGCAGGGCGGCGTCGAGGCTATGGAGCAGCGCAACCGCGCGAAGAAGGAACTGCTCTACGGCTACATCGACAAGAGCGACTTCTATACCAACCCGATCGCAGTGAATGCGCGTTCGTGGATGAACGTTCCGTTCCGCCTGGCCGATGAGCGCCTGGACAAGGACTTCCTCGTCGGTGCCGACGCCCGTGGCCTGCTCAACCTCAAGGGCCATCGCTCGGTGGGCGGCATGCGCGCCTCCATCTATAACGCCGTTGGCCTGGACGCAGTCGAAGCCCTGGTGGCCTACATGGCGGAGTTCGAGAAGGAGCGCGGCTGATGTCCGAACACGAACTGAAGGCCCTGCGCCTGCGTATCGATAGCCTCGACGAGAAGATCCTCGAGCTCATCAGTGATCGCGCCCGCTGCGCCCAGGATGTGGCGCGGGTGAAGATGGCCGCTCTGCCGGAAGGCGAAAAGCCGATCTTCTATCGCCCCGAGCGTGAAGCCTGGGTGCTCAAGCACATCATGGAGCGCAACCAGGGGCCGCTGGACAACGAAGAGATGGCGCGGCTGTTCCGCGAAATCATGTCGTCCTGCCTGGCGCTGGAGCAGCCGCTCAAGGTCGCCTTCCTGGGGCCGGAGGGTACCTTCACCCAGGCTGCGGCGATGAAGCACTTCGGTCACGCGGTGATCAGCACGCCGATGGCCGCCATCGACGAAGTGTTCCGCGAAGTGGCGGCCGGTGCGGTCAACTTCGGCGTGGTGCCGGTGGAGAACTCCACCGAGGGTGCGGTCAACCACACGCTGGACAGCTTCCTCGAGCACGACATGGTTATCTGCGGTGAGGTGGAGCTGCGTATCCACCATCACCTGCTGGTGGGGGATACCACCAAGACCGACAACATCACCCGCATCTATTCCCACGCCCAGTCCCTGGCCCAGTGCCGCAAGTGGCTGGACGCGCACTACCCGAACGTCGAGCGTGTGGCTGTTTCCAGCAACGCCGACGCCGCCAAGCGGGTGAAGAGTGAGTGGAACTCCGCCGCCATCGCCGGCGACGTGGCCGCCAGCCTCTATGGGCTGACCAAGCTCTGCGAGAAGATCGAGGACCGCCCGGACAACTCCACGCGCTTCCTCATCATCGGTAGCCAGGAAGTGCCGCCCACCGGCGACGACAAGACTTCGGTCATCGTCTCCATGCGCAACAAGCCCGGCGCGCTGCATGAGTTGTTGGTGCCCTTCCACACCAATGGCATCGACTTGACCCGTATCGAGACCCGCCCGTCCCGCAGCGGCAAGTGGACCTATGTGTTCTTCATCGACTTCATCGGCCATCACCGTGATCCGCTGATCAAGGATGTGCTGGAGAAGATCAACCAGGAAGCCGTGGCGCTGAAGGTGCTGGGGTCCTACCCGAAAGCGGTTCTCTGAACCCAAGAGATTTCCCAAGGAGCGCCCATGAGCTGCGACTTCCTCGCCCTGGCACAGCCGGGCGTGCAGAAACTTTCGCCTTACGTGCCGGGCAAGCCGGTTGATGAGCTGGCCCGCGAGCTGAACCTCGACCCGGCCGGCATCGTCAAGCTGGCCAGTAACGAGAACCCCTTGGGCCCGAGCCCGAAGGTGCTCGAGGCCATTCGTGCCGAGCTGGCCGAGCTGACCCGTTACCCGGACGGCAATGGCTTCGAGCTCAAGCGTCGCCTGGCCGAGCGTTATGACCTGAAGCCGGAGCAGGTAACCCTGGGCAACGGCTCCAACGACATCCTCGAGCTGGTGGGGCGTGCCTACCTGGCTCCGGGGCTGAACGCGGTCTTCAGCGAGCATGCTTTTGCCGTCTATCCCATCGTCACCCAGGCTGTCGGTGCGACTGCCAAGGTGGTGCCGGCCAAGGATTGGGGGCATGACCTGCCGGCGATGCTGGCGGCCATCGATGAGCAGACCCGCGTCGTCTTCGTCGCCAACCCGAACAACCCGACCGGTACCTGGTTCGGCCCGGAAGCGCTGGATGGTTTCCTCGCCAAGGTGCCGGAGAACGTGCTGGTGGTGCTGGATGAGGCCTATATCGAGTATGCATCGGGCGATGAGCTGCCTGATGGTCTCGACTACCTGGCGCGCTATCCGAACCTGCTGGTCTCCCGCACCTTCTCCAAGGCTTTCGGCCTCGCTGCGCTGCGCGTCGGCTACGGGATTTCCTCGGCCCGTGTCGCCGATGTGCTGAACCGTGTGCGCCAGCCGTTCAACGTCAACAGTCTCGCCCTGGCAGCCGCGTGCGCGGCCCTGGCGGATGTGGATTACCTGGCCGAAAGCCGTCGTCTCAATGATGCCGGCATGGCGCAACTGGAAGACGGTTGCCGCGCGCTGGGCTTGGGGTGGATTCCGTCCCGTGGCAACTTCATTGCCATCGATTTCGGTCGTGATACTGCCGGGATCAACAAGGCCTTGCTGGCTGCTGGCGTTATCGTGCGCCCGGTAGCCGGTTATGGCATGCCGAACTTCTTGCGTGTTTCCATCGGTCTCCCCCAGGAGAACCAGCGCTTCCTCGACGTTCTGGGGCAGGTGCTTGCCCGTGGCTGATGTCATGCCGCTGCAACAGCGTTCTCCTAAGCTCGGGCGCCTCGTGGTGATCGGGCTTGGCCTGATCGGCGGCTCCTTTGCCAAGGGGCTGCGTGAGAAGGGGGCGTTCGATGAAGTCGTGGGTGTCGATCTGGACGCCGAGTCGCGCCGCCTGGCCGTGGAGCTGGGCGTGGTCGACCGTTGCGAGGTCGATCTCGCTGCCGCCTGTCAGGGGGCTGCGGTGATCCAGCTCGCCGTGCCTATCCTGGCCATGGAGCGCCTGCTGAAAGAGCTGGCGCAGCTCGATCTCGGCAATGTGGTGCTGACCGATGTCGGCAGCGCCAAAGGCAATGTCGTGCGTGCCGCGCGCCTGGCTTTCGATGGTATGCCGGCGCGTTTCGTGCCCGGGCACCCCATCGCCGGCTCCGAGCAGAGCGGGGTGGAGGCGGCCAATGGCGCGCTCTTCAGTCGCCATAAGGTGATCCTGACGCCTCAGGATTCCACCGATGCCGACGCGCTGGCTCTGGTCGATGCGCTCTGGCGCGAGCTGGGTGCCGACGTCGAGCACATGCAGGTCGAGCATCACGACGAAGTGCTTGCCGCCACCAGCCACTTGCCGCATCTGTTGGCATTCGGCCTGGTGGATTCGCTCGCCAAGCGCAGCGAGAACCTGGAGATTTTCCGCTATGCCGCCGGTGGCTTCCGCGACTTCACGCGGATCGCTGGCAGTGATCCAGTCATGTGGCACGACATCTTTCTCGCCAACCGCGAGGCCGTGCTGCGGGTGCTGGACGCATTTCGTGGCGACCTCGACGCCTTGCGCGACGCGGTCGACGCTGGGGATGGGCATCAACTGCTGGGCGTTTTCACTCGCGCCCGCGTCGCCCGCGAACATTTCAGTAAAATCCTGGCCCGCAGGGCCTATGTGGACGCCATGCACAATAACGACCTGATTTACCTGGCCCAGCCGGGTGGCCGCCTTTCCGGGCGTATCCGCGTTCCGGGCGATAAGTCCATTTCCCACCGCTCGATCATGCTCGGCTCCCTGGCCGAGGGCACGACCGAGGTCGAGGGCTTTCTCGAGGGCGAAGACGCCCTGGCGACCCTGCAGGCGTTCCGCGACATGGGGGTGGTTATCGAGGGCCCGCACCATGGCCGCGTGACCATCCATGGTGTTGGCCTGCATGGCCTGAAGCAGCCGCCCGGCCCGTTGTACCTGGGTAACTCCGGTACCTCCATGCGCCTGCTCAGTGGCCTGCTCGCCGCCCAGCCGTTCGACACCACCCTGACCGGCGACGCTTCGCTGTCCAAGCGCCCGATGAATCGCGTGGCCAAGCCGCTGCGCGAAATGGGCGCGGTGATCGAAACTGCCGCCGAAGGCCGTCCTCCGATGGTCATCCGTGGTGGCCACCGCCTTACCGGCATGAGCTACGAGATGCCGATGGCCAGTGCTCAGGTCAAATCCTGCCTGCTGCTCGCCGGTCTCTATGCCGCCGGTGAGACCTCCGTCACCGAGCCCGCGCCGACCCGAGATCACACCGAGCGCATGCTGCAGGGCTTCGGCTACCCCGTTGCCGTGGATGGCAGCACTGCAACCGTGGAAAGCGGTCACAAGCTGTCTTCGACCCATATCGAAGTGCCTGCGGACATTTCCTCGGCAGCCTTCTTCCTGGTCGCCGCGAGCATCGCCGAGGGCTCCGAACTACTGCTGGAACACGTGGGCATCAACCCGACCCGTACCGGCGTGATCGACATCCTCAAGCTGATGGGCGCCGATATCACCTTGGAGAACCAGCGCGAAGTGGGTGGCGAGCCGGTTGCTGATATTCGCGTGCGCGCAGCGAAGCTCAAGGGCATCGATATTCCCGAGGACCTGGTGCCGCTGGCCATCGACGAGTTCCCGGTGTTGTTCGTCGCTGCCGCCTGTGCCGAAGGGCGTACCGTACTGCGTGGCGCCGAAGAACTGCGGGTCAAGGAATCCGACCGTATCCAGGTCATGGCTGATGGCCTGGTGGCGCTGGGCGTGAAGGCCGAGCCGACCCCGGACGGCATCATCATCGACGGCGGGGCCTTCGGTGGTGGTGAGGTCTGGAGCCACGGCGACCACCGTATTGCCATGTCCTTCAGTGTCGCTTCGCTGCGGGCGGGCGGGGCAATCCGTATCCATGATTGCGCCAACGTCGCGACCTCCTTCCCGAACTTCCTCGGGCTGGCGGCGCAGGTCGGCATCCAAGTCGCCGAAGAGGGCAAGTGATGAGTACTGCAGCGCCGGTCATCGCCATCGACGGCCCGGGTGGCTCGGGCAAGGGCACGGTCGCGGGCTTGCTGGCCAAGCGCCTCGGCTGGAACCTACTGGACTCCGGTGCGCTTTATCGCCTGCTGGCCTTCGCCGCACGCAATCATGGCGTCGACCTGACCAACGAGGAGTCGCTGAAGGTTCTGGCGGCGCATCTCGATGTGCAGTTCCTCTCCAATGCCGGTGGCGTGCAGCGGATCATCCTCGAAGGTGAGGACGTCTCCGACGTCATCCGCACCGAGACGGTGGGGGCGGGGGCTTCGCAGGTTGCCGCATTGCCGGCGGTGCGCGATGCGCTGTTGCAGCGTCAGCGTGCCTTCCAGGAGGCGCCCGGCCTGGTCGCCGATGGGCGCGACATGGGCACCGTGGTGTTCCCCGATGCACCGCTGAAGATATTCCTCACCGCCACTGCAGAGGAGCGCGCGCGCCGCCGCTATCTGCAACTGAAAGGCAAGGGCATGGAAGTCGAGATGGCTTCCCTGCTGAACGAGATCATCGAGCGGGATGAGCGTGATACACAGCGCTCCGTCGCGCCGCTCAAGCCCGCTGCGGATGCGCTGATCCTCGACTCCACCCATCTGAGCATCGACGAGGTGCTGGAGCGGATTCTCGCGGCTTTTGCTGATCTGGGGCTGGATGACTGATCGGGTATCTACGCCGACAACGCCGCGGCCCCCGGTCGCGGCGTTGTCGTTTTCACAGCGACCAGGGCATTGGCGATCCGTCGGGCTGAATGCCCGGCTTCGCCAAGTCGTGGCAATTGACGGCAGTCAGCCTCATTGCTAACATTCCAGCCCTTATGTCGGCTTGATTTCTCTCGTTAGAGGTCGAGTCGGTTCTGATTCCGAAAGGATGTGCCTCATTGCCAGTCGTCCGACTGAGCGTGGTGCCGCAGGGGTGGGACGGGATACCAGTTAACGTCCCTTTCACCTTTAATCACTGACTTGACCGCATTTGCTGGTAGTGCGGAATAGGGCCTTTAGTGGCCTTTGACTACAGGTATGATCATGAGCGAAAGCTTTGCAGAACTTTTTGAAGAAAGCCTGAAATCCCTCGACATGCAGCCGGGTGCCATCATCACCGGCATCGTGGTCGACATCGACGGTGACTGGGTCACCGTGCATGCTGGCCTCAAGTCCGAGGGCGTCATCCCGGTCGAGCAGTTCTACAACGAACAGGGCGAGCTGACCATCAGCGTGGGTGACGAAGTTCACGTTGCGCTGGACGCGGTAGAAGATGGCTTTGGTGAAACCAAGCTGTCCCGCGAGAAAGCCAAGCGCGCCGAGTGCTGGATTGTTCTGGAAGCTGCTTTCGCTGCTGAAGAAGTGGTCAAGGGCGTTATCAACGGCAAGGTCAAAGGCGGTTTCACCGTCGACGTCAGCGGCATCCGCGCGTTCCTGCCGGGCTCCCTGGTGGACGTCCGCCCCGTGCGCGACACCACTCACCTGGAAGGCAAAGAGCTCGAGTTCAAAGTCATCAAGCTCGACCAGAAGCGCAACAACGTTGTCGTTTCCCGCCGCAGTGTCCTGGAAGCCGAGAACAGCGCCGAGCGTGAAGCTCTGCTGGAATCCCTGCAGGAAGGCCAGCAAGTCAAAGGTATCGTCAAGAACCTCACTGACTACGGCGCATTCGTTGACCTGGGCGGCGTAGACGGCCTGCTGCACATCACCGACATGGCTTGGAAGCGCATCAAGCACCCGTCCGAGATCGTCAACGTTGGCGACGAGATCGACGTCAAGGTTCTGAAGTTCGACCGCGAGCGCAACCGCGTCTCCCTGGGCCTGAAGCAACTGGGCGAAGACCCATGGGTTGCCATCAAGGCTCGCTACCCGGAAGGCACCCGCGTAACTGCGCGCGTTACCAACCTGACCGACTACGGCTGCTTCGCAGAGCTGGAAGAAGGCGTGGAAGGTCTGGTGCACGTTTCCGAGATGGATTGGACCAACAAGAACATCCACCCGTCCAAAGTCGTTCAGGTTGGCGACGAAGTGGAAGTTCAGGTTCTCGACATCGACGAAGAGCGTCGTCGTATCTCCCTGGGTATCAAGCAGTGCAAATCCAACCCGTGGGAAGACTTCTCCGGTCGCTTCAATAAAGGCGACAAGATCTCCGGCACCATCAAGTCGATCACCGATTTCGGTATCTTCATTGGTCTCGAAGGCGGCATCGACGGCCTGGTTCATCTGTCCGACATTTCCTGGAACGAAGTTGGCGAAGAGGCCGTACGTCGTTTCAAGAAAGGCGACGAGCTGGATACCGTCATCCTGTCCGTAGATCCGGAGCGCGAGCGCATCTCCCTGGGTATCAAGCAGCTGGAAGACGATCCGTTCTCCAACTACGCCTCCCTGAACGAGAAAGGCACCATCGTGCGCGGTATCGTCAAGGAAGTTGATGCCAAGGGCGCTGTAATCACCCTGGGCGATGACATCGAAGGCATCCTGAAAGCCTCCGAAATCAGCCGTGACCGCGTTGAAGACGCGCGCAACGTGCTGAAAGAAGGCGAAGAAGTTGAAGCTAAGATCATCAGCATCGACCGTAAGAGCCGCGTCATCAGCCTGTCCGTCAAGTCGAAAGACGTGGACGACGAGAAAGACGCAATGAAGGAACTGCGCAAGCAGGAATCCGAGAGCACCGGTCCGACCACCATTGGTGATCTGATCCGCGCTCAGATGGAGAACCAGGGCTAAGTCCTGATTCCTTCATCAAAAAGGGCGGCCTCGGCCGCCCTTTTTGTTGTCTGAGTTTTACCCTCGGTTATTAGGGCTGTTCAAAGCTCCGTGGTCATGCTAAAACCGCATAGAGCTGATCTAGCCGCTTGATATAGAAGGGAAAAACCATGACCAAGTCGGAGTTGATCGAACGAATCGTTACCCACCAGGGCCAGCTTTCCTCGAAGGATGTGGAGCTTGCCATCAAGACCATGCTCGAGCAGATGTCCCAGGCATTGGCCACGGGGGATCGTATCGAGATACGCGGCTTTGGCAGCTTCTCCTTGCATTTCCGCGCGCCGCGGACGGGACGCAATCCAAAGACCGGCGAGTCTGTTCGTCTGGATGGGAAGTTCGTGCCGCACTTCAAACCGGGTAAGGAGTTGCGGGATCGGGTTAACGAAGAGGAGTAGGCTTTAGCTTGAAGTAATTGAGCGGAGGGGCGCGCTGTGAATCCCCCGTCTTCAAGGCTGGTGCTGACACCTCCCTGCTTGCGAAATACTAGGAAGCAGGCAGAATGCGACTCCAGTTGTCTAGTTGGAGCAAGGTCGTTTCTCCACTCTCTGGCGTATTGCAGGTAGCTAAGCCAGTAGCTCGCACCTAGGGCTGAGTCCCTCTGGTTTCGTTATCGTTAAGGGATTTGCTTGTGCGGTACTCCTTGATCCTTCCTCTGGGTATTCTTTTCGGCGCTGTACGATACTGCTACGGCCCGCAAATTTTCTTTCTATGGACTAAGCGCTCTCAATCCGACCCGCGAGTGGTTGAGTGCTTCGATTGGATTTCCTATCGATTGGCTCCAGCGTCCCTAGGCCGTGTTCCCGCTACGCGCCATTGGCACAGTGAAGGATGAAGTGATTACTGGTAGTACTTAGGCGCCAAGTGATCTGTTTCTGATTATTGTAAGGACATAAAATATTTTGCATGGCTGCTTCAGGTTCACTGTAAAGGCTCGCTATTGATATGTCTGTTGTTTCCTTTTGGAATTAATGAACTCAATGCTACTTCTGATGGTTGGGGCTCTTGTAAGGCTCCGTGGCTAAATTAGTATGGATGACTATATGGCTTTTTTTGCTGATCATGTTTTTCTGGGTGCAGAGGTTTATTGATGAAGCTTTTCATGATAACCAATTGCCTCGATCTGGCAGAGTTTGCCATCACTAGTGGCGTGGATCGTATCTTTGTAGATACTGAGATTCTTGGTAAGGATGCGCGTCAGGGGCACCTTAACACCGTGATCAGTCGGCACACATTGGATGATGTTCGTAGGATTAGGCCTGTAGTGCCAGAGGGGCGTTTGCTGGTTCGTGTGAACCCAATCCATGAGGGAAGCAAGGCTGAGATCGATCTCGCAATTGAGGCAGGTGCTGATGTGCTCATGCTTCCGATGTTTCATCGTGTAGAGGAGGTTGAGTTATTCATAGCGGCTGTGGGGGGGCGTGCGCGCTGCAACCTTCTCGTTGAGACGGTATCTGCTGCTGCCAATTTGAAAGCGTGCATCGAAGTGCCAGGTGTTGATGAGGTGCATATCGGTCTAAACGACCTTCATCTGGAGCTTGGCCTCGACTTCATGTTTGAGCCTCTGGCCAGCGGAATGGTCGATAGCATGGCTACGATATTACGCGATAGTGGTAAACCTTTTGGCATAGGCGGCATCGCTCGTGTCGGCGAGGGGTTGTTGCCAGCGGAGCTGCTACTGGCCGAGCATGCTCGTCTAGGATCCAGTGCCGCCATTCTGTCTAGAACGTTTCATCGTCAGGCTTCGTCTGTTGCCGAAATCAAAAAGCAAATGGACTTCTCCGCCGAAGTTAGCAAACTAAAGAGCGCATATCAGGAAAGTAAGGGGTATGATTCGGAGCTTTTGCAAGCTAAGCATCGAGACGTTCAAGAAAAAGTAGAGATGATAGTTGAGTCGATAAAGGCACGCAGGTTGAATTGATGACGCAGGCGCAGCGAAACTTGCTTGGGGCTGGGCTCTTTTTGGGCTTGGCTTTGATGGGCGGGCGGCTGGCAGGTTTCGGTCGGGAAGTTTTAATCGCGTCTTCTTTCGGTTTGTCCGCTGAAGCAGATATCGCAATCATTCTTCTCTCGATCCCTGATCTTCTTGTCAATCTCCTCTTGTCCGGGGGATTAAGTGTCGCGCTAGTTCCTGCATTGAGATCGGCAGACTCAGACAAAGCGGCGGCGCTTTTTCTCCAGGCCTCTATTGTAGTGGGAGGGGGATTCGCCGTGCTAGCGGCGATATTTGCAGTGGCGCCGACTGTTTGGCTCTACTTGCTTGCTCCAGGTCTGCTCAGTCCGTTGCGCTGGCTGGACAGTTGGATGATCTATGCCATTGCGGCCGCTATCCCGCTAACTGCGCTATCTGGTGTTAGTTCGGCGGCGTTGAATTCAAAAGACCGTTTTTTTGTGGCAGGCTGCGGTACGTTGATATTCAACCTCTGCATTATTGGTGGGCTGTTCTACGCGTTGGCTGTTGGTGGGCGGTATCTCTCTTGGCTATGTGCCGGGATTTTCCTAGGTGCATTAGCTCGCTGGGTTATTCAGCTTTCAGCGCTTCGAGTCGGACGTCTGCCTAAAAAGCATGACGTGTCTTGTGGGTGGGTTCTGGATCGCCAGTTATTGCTTGGTTTTGTTGCAGGGCTAGCTTCGGCCTCTCTACTGGTGATAGTGCCCCTAGTCCTTCGGGCGGGGGCATCATGGCTCGGAGAGGGCGAGTTAGCGGCGTTCAATTACGCCGTTAAGTTGATCGAATTGCCGCTTGGTATTCTTATTACCACCCTCGCTACTGTGGCCTTTCCTCGATTGAGTGAGGCTCATGATCGACAGGATATCGTTGCTTTCAACGAGATTCTGCGTGTGTCGTTACAGCGGTCGGTGCTGCTGTCCATCGTAATCGTACTGTGTGGGCTTCCATTCATCGATGCTGCGATATTCATACTATTTGGTGGCGGGCAGATAAGCACTGCGGGTCTACAGCACATTACGACTCTCACACAGGTCGCGTTGCTAAGCGTACCCTTCGTTGGTATTTCAAGCCTCGCTGCGGCTGCTGTAAATGCGCAAAGACGGCCCGGGCAGGTTCTGCGCCGTACCGCTGCGGTCATGTTGTTCCTTCCTTTACTTTGCATTCCTGGCCTTTGGCTGAAAGAACCTATTGCTCTGATGTTGGCTCTACCGATTTTTCATATGATGCTGGCTATTAATCTTGCTCGGGCTACTGGAGGGGCTGTGCTTAACGCTGGGCTAGGAGGGGCGTACATTCTTCCGCTCGGAGCGCTAATTGCTGTCGTGGTCTCAGTGGCAGTATTGATAGATTTCTTCTGTTTGAAGCCTGCCGGGTCATGGCTAGTGGGGCCGTTGGCAATATGGCGCTTAGGATTGGCGGGAATAGCATTCGGTATCAGTGCTATCGCGGTACTCCATATGATGCGATCACGGGAAAGAGTGGCATTTAATGAAGCGAATATTTGATTTTTCTAGCTCACTTGTGGCGATTGTTCTTCTTTCACCCCTCATGATCGGAGTTGCAGCTGCTATCTATTTTTCTGACTTCGGCCCCGTGCTGTTCAAGCAGAAGCGTATTGGTCGGGGTGGGCATGAGTTCTTCATCTATAAATTTCGTAGCATGGTAATAGATGCTGATAAGCTTGGGGGCTATTCCACCGCAGATGGGGACCCCCGTATCACCAGAGTGGGAAGGTTTATCAGGCGAACTAGCCTTGATGAGCTGCCTCAATTACTGAATGTGCTTTCGGGATCAATGAGTGTTGTGGGACCTCGCCCAGATGTACCTGCACAGCGGTCGCTTTACACTGATGCGGAATGGAGCCTACGCCTCAGTGTGCGTCCGGGTATCACGGGTCTTGCTCAGGCAACGTTACGTTCGGCGGCTACAGAGAGTCAGCGCAAGGAGTTGGATTTGCAATATGCTCGACAGGTCTCCCTGCTCAAGGATATTCAGATTATCCTGCTGACGTTCAAACAAGTTTTCGGAAAGGGCGGCAACTGAAATGTGCGGCATTTTTGGCTATTTCCACCGGGGAGTGCGCTCCCTTTCCCCTGAGAAATTGAGCGCCATGGGAATGGCGATTCAGCATCGCGGGCCTGACGATCAGGGGATTTTCAGTGCCCCCGGCCTCGCGCTGGGCAATCAGAGACTTTCGATAATTGATCTTGCAGGCGGTCATCAGCCATTTGTTTCAGATGACGGGCAAATTGTCGTCGTCCAAAACGGAGAGATATTTAACCACGTTGAACTCGCCGTCGATTTGGCCCGGACGGGATACCCGTGCCGCACTCACTCGGATACGGAAGTGCTATTGCGCTTGTATGAGCGTGAAGGCATTTCTTTTGTCAGCAAGCTAAATGGAATGTTTGCCATTGCCATTTATGATGCCCGTGAGCAGTCCGTCTATTTAGTCAGGGATCGGATTGGCGTTAAACCTCTTTATGTGCACGACGATGGACTTCAGCTGACTTTTGGTTCCGAAATAAAGTCACTGCTCCGTGCTGGGATGCCTCATCCTGCAATGAATGAGGAGGCCTTGCATCATTACTTGACCTTTAACTATGTACCTGCCCCGCTCACTCTATATCAGGGTGTTCATCATCTCATGCCGGGACATGTGATGAAGATTACCCGGGCGGGCAGCTCGGTATCACGTTGGTGGGACTTGGCTCCCGTCGAGCCGGTACATGGCCGATCCGAAGCTGATTGGATAGAAGAGTTCAACTACATCCTCGATGATGCAGTACGGCTTCGCTTGAGAAGCGATGTTCCGTTTGGCGCTTTTTTGTCGGGTGGGGTGGATTCCAGCACTGTCGTAGGTTTAATGGCCCGGCATATGAGTGAGCCGGTCAAGACATTCTGTATTGGCTTTGATGATCCCCGCTACGATGAGTCGATATTCGCCCAAGAGGCGGCCAGTCGATTTGGCACTCAGCACATTATGGAGCGTGTCGCGCCTGACATGCTCGAGCTCTGGCCCATGGCGACTTATCACTGTGATCAACCCCATGGCGATGTGTCGTTTCTTCCTACCTATCGCGTTTCTGCGCTAGCAGCTAAACATGTAAAGGTCGTGCTAACAGGTGATGGCGGCGACGAGTTGTTTGCCGGTTATGACAAGCACAAGGATTTCTTCTCCAATCCTGATATTGGGGCACTTACAGATAGCGAGTTTCAGCGTCGTTATTTTGATAGTATTTCCTTGTTTACCGATCATGGCAAGTCTGCACTTTACAAGCCAGACATGGCTGCCCGTCTGCGTGGTATTGAGTCCTTCGATATTGCTGCTCCCTATTTTCAAGCAGTTTCTCATCAGGACAGGATTAATCAGGCTCTATTCCTGGATATGCAATTGCTGCTCAGTGGCAATAATCTAGTAAAACCTGATCGAATGGGGATGGCTGTTTCTCTTGAAGCGCGTACTCCGTTTCTCGACTACCGGATGATGGAATTTGCCTTTCGTATGCCGGGTGAATTAAAGCTCAAGGATGGTGTGACCAAATATATCTACAAGAAGGCCGTGGCGCCACTTATTGGTGAGCATCTCGCTTATCGAAAAAAGCAGATGTTTACAGTCCCTGTAGGTGAGTGGTTCAAAACGACCAAGAAGGAATACTGCCTGTCCAATCTCCCCAAAGATTCTTTCTCCAATGATGAATTAAATACTATTTGTGAAGAGCATTTTTCGAGTAAGCGAAACCGGACTAGAGAGTTGCGCGCTCTCATCGCGTTAAAGCACTGGGCAGACATGGTCTGATTTTTAGAGGGCTTGACGGTGCTGGTTAGATAAAAGAGAGATCTATGCAGGAATCAATCAATAAGGTTTTTTTTAAAATCCTGTTTTGTTTTTCTCTCTTCGTATGTTGGATTCAAGTGTCCCTGAGTGGTAAGGGATTTTTGCCGGTGGCAGGGGAGGGGGAGGCGATTGATGGGTATACGTCACAAGTTCTCTATGTGCGCGAAATTCTCGATCTCGGAGGTAATATTCTTGATCAGCCTCCACTTATCTGGATCCACTTGATACGGTCCGGTTTGTTTTATTATTTTGATTTCTTGAGTTATATAGGTGGAGCGTGGCTGGTGGCATTCGGCGTTGCGCTGTTCTTCATTCCCATCATGCGGCTCTTTGTCCATGCGAGATTTTCATATCTTTCTATCTTGCTGCCTGTCTTGATTGCATTGGTTAGCTACCGTGCTGTGTTTGTTGCTTTGTCTGTTGGTTATATTTTTTTGTACTTTCTCTGTTCTAGGCGGGCGATTTATCTAATATGCTCTTTTGTGTTCTTGAATCTAAGCTCCGCGTCTGTGTTGATCGGTATCCTGGTGGTGTGTATCTATGCTTTTAGGTTTTCGGCGTGGAACTGGCGCTTAGGTGCATTTCTTATAAGTCTGATCCTCTCCTTTGTGGTCTCATTGCAGGACAAAATAGTTGGCTTCATGTCGGCCAGTATTGGCTATCAGCCCACCGTGTCTATAGGTGGGGGTGGGCTTTTGGGAGTGCTGACTAGGAATACTATTTTTACCTCGTTCTATGAGGGCGACTACATCAGAGGTGGGGTATATCTTGCGTTTTTATTTGCGGCGCTCTTGATTATACTCTTGTCTCTATGTGTTCGAGAGTTTAGTGGGTATGGCTTGTTGTTTTTTGCGGGCCTTCCGGCTTTCTTTCTTGAGGGACTAGGTGTTGTTGCTTTGATTGTTCCTCTATTCATGTTTATCTGTCAGGTTCCACTTGCGGTAAGGGCAGAATGTTATCCGCCAACTCGGGCATGGTACAAGGAAAGGGTATGAGTAGCATTCAGGATAAGATTCTATTTGTCTGCTACGGTGGTGGGCATTCCGCTGCGTTGCTGCCTGTAATAAAGCGCCTTAGAGATCGGGAGGTGGATGTTGCCGTCCTTGGGTTGACAACAGCAAAGCAGGCTATAGAGCGCGCGGGAATCAGTACATTAGATTTTAGTGCTCTTATTGGAAGGGTACGACCCTATAGGCGTGCTCCCTATGTCGGTTCAATACTGGCCAAGGCTCACGCTTCTCATCCCCTGGTTAGCCCCCGGGATACGGCTGCCTACCTAGGTGTCGGATTTCATGCGCTGGTGAGAGAGTACGGCTTGGTAAAAGCCAAAGAAATGTACGCCCTCTCCGGCAGGCAGATATTCCTCCCCACTGATTTCTTTATTGAGCTTTTTAAAAAGGAGCGACCAAGGCTGGTTGTTTCCACCAACTCTCCAAGGTCAGAGCGTGCGGCACTCGAGGCTGCACGCGAACTGGGTATTCCCTCCGTTTGCTTGGTCGATCTGTATGCATACTATGAAATTGAATGGTGTGCGTCAGATCGCTACGCAAGTAAGGTCTGCGTCTTGAACCAGCAGGTTTGCGAGCGCTTCGAGAGAGCGGGTTTGCATTTGTCTCGAATCAGCGTCACGGGTAATCCGGCATTTGATCGATTGGCTCACATTGACCGCTCTCAGTGTAGGCGTATGTTCCGTCATCGATTAGGCATTGAGGAATCTCAATCGCTAGTTGTATGGATCTCGCAGCCAGAACCAAGTCGGCATCCTTTTTCTGGCGCCCTTGGTGACGAAAACTATCCTGTTAATGTCGAAAAATACCTCTTTGAGGCATTTGGCGATGATCCTGATGTGCACCTGATCATGCGCTTGCATCCCAGTGAGTCTCGCCCCCCGTCAATTGTGGCAGATCGTGTTCATTACAGTGATTCATCTGAGGCGCTGGACCATTTGCTCTGCGCCGCGGACTGTATTGTCACCGCAAGCTCGACTGTCGGGCTGGAGGCAGCTTACCTAGGCCTGCCAGTCATCCAGTGCATGGATTCTATTTTTTCTCACGATTTACCGCTTGCAGAGCTTGGCGTAGCCAGAGCGGTAGAGGCTCATAGAGATCTGGGGGGGGCAATTCGCGACGTTCTCGACCGTCCTCTTGAGCTTCAGCGGCCTCACCTTTTTGACGGAGGTGCTGCTGCGAGAGTGGAGGCGGTGATTCTGGAACTGCTGGAAGGCGGAGTGTGAGCTTCAGGGCCTGCATGGGTGCCGCGCGATGCGTTTCCTGAATAAATCTTGTAATATGCTGAAGGTCAAGTGTCGCGCTGATACTGGAAGGCTTCAGTTTAAAGGGCGCCCTATTTTATTGCCTCATGGCAATTGAAGGTAGAGTGCTGATGATACGGGTATTGGTTAGTTGTAGTGTGTTGACTAGCTGATAGAGCGTTAAAATATTTATTGATGGATAGTGGTTTCTTATGAACAAAATTCCGTACCCTTCGAAAATTGATAAGGCTGCATTTTCAGTTTCGGCAGATACTTCCGAAGCTAAATATGGCTTGCCTAGCGAAGTGCAGTATTGCGTGCGCTGTGTCATTTCCAATCAGCGACCAAACTCGGCAGTTGAATACTCCCACACTAAGGCAACCAAAAAGAAGACCATTCACTTCGATGAGCACGGCGTGTGTGATGCCTGCCGGTTCGCGGAGAGAAAGCATGCCAGTATCAACTGGGATGATCGCGAGCGTCAGTTGCGTGAGTTGTGCGACCAGCACCGTAGTAAGGACGGTAGCTACGACTGTATTGTTCCCGGCTCTGGTGGTAAAGATAGCTTTTACGCATCCCATATATTGAGAACCAAGTATGGTATGCACCCGCTAACTGTGACGTGGGCACCACACGTATACACAGAGTGGGGGTGGCGTAATTTCCAAAGTTGGATTCATGCAGGCCATGACAACCTCCTGATGACACCCAATGGTCGAGTGCATCGCCTATTAACTCGCCTCGCGGTAGATAATCTCTTTCATCCTTTCCAAGCTTTTATGTTTGGGCAAAAGGCACTTGCGCCCAAAATGGCGCTTCTGCATAAAATACCATTGGTTTTTTTTGGTGAAAACGAAGCTGAATATGGTAATCCAATTGGGGATACTGAATCGGCCAAACGAGATTGGTCATATTTTACTTCCGACGATCAGTCGAAGGTCAGTCTAGGTGGCGTGTCTGTACCTGATTTAAAGAAATTCTTCGATGTAGAGCAGCAAGACCTGCTGCCTTATCTGCCCGCTGATCCGCACCAGATTGAAGAGCAGAAGGTCGAAGTTCATTATCTGGGCTATTACTTGAAATGGCATCCGCAGAGTTGCTATTACTATGCCGTTGAGCATGGCGGTTTTGAGGCTTCACCAGAAAGAACGCCAGGCACTTACAGTAAGTACAATAGCATTGATGACAGGATTGATGACTTCCACTACTACACGACAGGCGTGAAGTTTGGCCTGGGTCGAGCCAGTTACGATGCTGCGCAGGAAATTCGATCGGGCGACATCACTCGCGAGGAAGGGGCAGCGCTTGTAAAACGATTTGATCATGAGTTTCCGGAGCGGTTTGCTGAGGAGATTTTCCGCTACCTGAGTATCACGCCTGAAGAGTTCCCTCGTGCTAGCCAGATGTTTGAAGAGCCTATTATGTCGCGCGAATACTTCACTACCTTGGCTGACACTTTCCGCAGTCCACATCTTTGGGCGTGGGACAATGGTGAGTGGAAGCTGCGTCATGCGGTATGGCACGAACAGCACAAGAAGTAATGGGCTGGACTTTTAAATGAGCAATTTGCGATTAATACCGCGCTTAGATATCAAGGGGCCCAATCTCATCAAGGGCATTCACCTTGAGGGGTTGCGTGTTGTTGGTGACCCTCAGGAATATGCAGTCCGCTATGCCGAGGCGGGCGCTGATGAGTTGCTTTATGTTGACATCGTTGCGAGCCTCTATGGTCGAAATAATCTAAGCGATATCATTCGCCGTGCTGCTGATAGGGTATTTGTCCCTATTACCGTGGCGGGTGGGATACGCAGTATTGATGATGCGAGACACATCTTGCGTTCTGGGGCGGATAAAGTTGCCATAAATACGGCCGCAGTATTGAGGCCGGAGCTGATTCGTGAGGTTTCAAGGCGTTTTGGCTCTCAGGCGATGGTTTTGTCTATCGAGGCAAAAGAGCAAGCGCCAGGTAAGTGGGAAGCCTACACAGATAATGGTAGGGAGCGCACAGGGCTGGATGTTGTCGAGTGGGCTGTAAGAGGTGTCGAGTTAGGTGCTGGTGAGGTGCTCGTCACCTCAGTGGACCGAGAGGGCACTCGGAAAGGCTTTGACATTGACTTGATTCGCCAGATAAGTGAAGCGGTTTCGGTACCTGTTATCGCTAGCGGTGGTATGGGTAAAGTCGAGCATATGGTGGATGCGGCCAAGTTAGGTAAGGCAGATGCCATCGCAATGGCTGATGTATTGCACTATAACCGACTGACTATTGATGACATTCGTAGTGCGGCACTAGCGGCTGATTTGCCTGTTAGGAAGGTGACCTTTGGTAAATAGAAATATCACGTTACTTGACTACGGTATGGCGAATTTACTGAATGTCGCCAGGGCATTTGAATATTGCGGCGCTACTGTTCGCATTATTGAGGATCCTAAAGACGTTGTTTCTGCGGATCGTCTCGTAGTGCCAGGTGTTGGGGCTTTTGCAGATGTAATTAGAGAGCTCGCGGAACGCGGGCTCGATGAAGCCATTCGCCGATTCTCGGAAACCGAGAGACCACTGTTCGGCATCTGCGTTGGAATGCAGATGCTTTTCGATGGGAGTGAGGAATTTGGTGACCACAATGGCCTGGGGATACTTCCAGGCCAAGTAAAAGCGGTGCCGGCCAAGACAGTTGAGGGCGATGCGCAGCGTGTACCTCATATTGGCTGGAATCATCTTGTGCTTCCGCATTCCCAGCCTTCATGGGCAGGAACGCCTCTGGATGGGTGGGAGAGTGAACAGCCTGCATTTTATTTCGTGCATTCATACTCCGCCCACCCCGACCGCGATGAAGATAAGCTGGCCGAGTGCATATACGGCGGGCATCGGATATGCGCGGCGGTTCGTCGCAATAACATTTTTGCAACTCAATTTCATCCGGAGCGCAGTGGTACTGCCGGACTTGAATTGATTAAGAAATTCTTAGGCTAGGGGAAATCTGGTCCCTTTGTTGTTTGCATAAACGACGCCGTGAAGATGGTGGCTTTTCAGGATCCTGCGAATGCGAGTTTTAGTAATCGGTACCGGATCAATTGGCAGAAGGCATATGCGAACCATCCAAGCGCTTCGTCCAGACGTGCGCTTCGATGTTTTGCGAGAGCGACCTCCGAGATCGAACCTGGTTGATGAGGGCGTTTTTTTTACAGTGTCTTCTAGCCTGACTGAGGCCATTAGTAAGCGACCTCAGTTGATGGTAATTGCCAATCCCAGTGCTTTGCACTTGCCGTTATTGGAGGTCGCTATCGGAGAAGGCATTCCTTTTTACGCTGAAAAGCCTGTTGTGTCTTCGGCTGAAGACTTGGGCGCACTCAAGCGTTGCATTGGTGAGCATGAAATACTGCCGCCGAACATCGTCGGTTGTAATCTTCGATTTCTGCCTTCTCTACAAGCGCTAAGGAAGCTGGTTGAGAGTGGTGACTTAGGGAATATTGTTCACGCTAGCTTCGAGGCTGGACAATGGCTGCCAGACTGGCGGCCCGACATTGACTACAGGACCTCTTACAGTGCGAGAAGAAGCTTAGGTGGCGGAGTTGCTCTAGACCTTATTCATGAGCTTGATTCTGCGCGCTGGATGCTGGGTGAGTTGTACGACATACAAGCCATTTTCGCGAAAGCTTCAGCGCTTGAGATCGATGTTGAAGACTCAGCTTCTTTTTTGATGAAGTCTCGCTTGGGTGCGCTCGTCTCTGTACATGTCAATTATGTAAGTCGCTCACCATTTAGGCGTTATCGAATCGTTGGCGACCAAAGCACCGCTGAGTGGGACTTGCCCAGTCGAAC
Organism: Pseudomonas sp. zfem005; assembly: GCF_032621735.1. Taxonomy (NCBI): domain Bacteria; kingdom Pseudomonadati; phylum Pseudomonadota; class Gammaproteobacteria; order Pseudomonadales; family Pseudomonadaceae; genus Pseudomonas; species Pseudomonas sp. zfem005. The sequence continues at coordinate 416,399 of NZ_JAVYJE010000004.1, forward strand.
GCTTCGCGTGACAACGGATAAGGGATCCACTGCAGCACCGCTGGGGCCAGATGCATTCGATATTTCTCAGACCTATGTAGCAGCGATGTCCGAGCTTCTGCGGGCAATCGATGAGCAAGCTGTGACATCGCAAGGTATTGAAAATGGTATTTCGGCTTTGGAGCTGATTTTTAGCTCTAATTCAACTCGTTTATCACGGTATGGCGTATGAGAACTATCGCTACCATTTGTGCTCGAGGCGGCTCTGTGGGCGTGCCGAGAAAGAATATTTCACTTCTCAAAGGCAAGCCGCTTATCGCCTACACCATTGAGCAGGCGCTATCGGTACACCAAATCGAATCTGTTTATGTGTCAACAGACTGCCCTGAAATCGCCGAAGTAGCCCGTGCTTATGGGGCAATTGTCCCGTTTCTCCGTCCAGCCGAGTTGGCGACAAGTACCGCCGCTAAAATTCCTGTAATTCAACACCTATGCGATTGGGTTCTCGAAAATGTAGGGCCTTTTGATCGCATTGTTGACCTTGATCCTACTTCTCCTTTAAGGCTTATTTCTGATATCGAGGCTTGCATAAGCCTGTTGGATAATAAAACCGACGCGGTCATAACTGCATTCGAGTCGGAGAAGAATCCATATTTCAATATGGTGGAGTACAAAGAATCAGGGCTTTTAGGGCTGGTTTGCGATACCACGGGTGGAGTCGTTGCTCGTCAGCTAGCACCTTCAGTTTATTCGATGAATGCCTCTATTTACGTTTGGCATCGTGAGACGCTCGCCAAGGGGCTTTGGAATGGAGCGCTTAAGCTTCATGTGATGCCGAGGGAGCGATCAATCGATATTGATAGTCCGTTGGATTTCAAGATAGTCGAGATGCTTCTGTCTGCACGTGATGCGGAGGTGAATAATGGATAGATTCTCCCTTGAAGGGAAAGTTATTGTCGTAACCGGTGCGGCAGGCATACTTGGTAGCAGATTTTGCGATGCGTTGCTTGAGTATGGCGCCCAGGTGATTGGGCTTGACTCCAATAGTCAAGCATTGGCAGAGCTTACGAAGCGGCAACTGTCGACGCGCCTGACTACTCACTGCGTTGATATTAGAGACAGAGAAGCGCTGCGCTTGGTCCATGATGCGGTGTTTGAGCAGTTTGGTCGTATAGATGGGCTGCTCAATAATGCCGCGACTAAAAGTGAGAATTTCTTCGAGCCGTTTGAGACGTTCCCGCTGGAGGATTGGGATCATGTCATGTCCGTTAATCTACAGGGGGCGTTCGTTTGCTGTCAGGAGTTTGGAGGCCGCATGGCGCTCCAAGGCTATGGCAGTATCGTCAATGTTCTTTCTATATACGGTATTGCTGCGCCTGATCAGCGAATATACGAAGGCTCTGAATATCTAGGGCGAGCGATCAATACCCCTGCGGTCTATAGTGCGAGCAAGGCGGGGTTATGGGGGCTGACCAGTTATTTATCCTCCTACTGGGGGAGTCGCCACGTTCGCGTCAATGCGCTTACACCTGGCGGCATTCAAAGCGGCCAGAATCAAGTGTTCGTTGATCGTTATTCCCAGCGGGTTCCATTCGGCTGTATGGGACAAGCAGATGATTTGGTTGGCGCTCTTATTTATCTGCTGTCAGATGCGGCTGGGTATGTGACAGGGCAAAATATAGTGGTTGACGGCGGTTTAACGGTCTGGTGAGCATGAATAGTACTTTCGTTATCGCTGAGGCTGGTGTCAATCATAATGGTTCGCCAGAACTGGCTATTAAGCTCGTTGAGACCGCTGCCCGCTGCGGTGCTGATGCGGTAAAGTTTCAAACTTTTACTGCGGAAAAGCTTGTTCGACGTGGCGCAGAGAAAGCGGCTTATCAAAAGAGCGCTACAGGTGAAGGTGACCAGTTTGACATGCTCAAGCAGTTGGAGATGTCTCCAGAGTTACACGATGCTCTGATCTTGCGTTGCTCGGAGCTCGGGATCGAATTCATGTCGACCCCTTTTGATGAAGAGGCTGCTGATTTCTTACTTGCTTCCGGCATGCGGCGAATCAAGATACCTTCCGGTGAAATAACCAATTGGCCCTTTCTGCGCTTTTTGGCAAAAAAGAATGTTCCCCTGATTCTTTCAACTGGAATGGCATCTCTTGATGAAGTTGTGGAAGCTGTAGCGGCGATTGCAGAGGCTCGGACGAGTGCCGGTCTGACGGAGGCGCTGTCCAGTGTCTTGTGCGTTCTGCATTGCACCTCCAATTATCCAGCGCTTGCGCGGGATGTGAACCTTCGAGCAATGAATACGATCGCCGAGGCAACTGGTCTGCCGGTCGGTTACTCGGACCATACGCTAGGGGTGGCTGTTTCAACCGCAGCGGTAGCGCTTGGCGCTACGGTAATCGAGAAGCATTTTACATTGGATAAATCGCTACCTGGTCCAGACCATCAAGCTTCGCTTGATCCTGATGAGCTTGCACAGTTGGTGGCGCAAATTCGTGTGACCGAGCAGGCTTTGGGTTCCAGTATCAAGGCCCCCGCGACATCTGAACTACCTGTTCGAGCATTGGTACGACGCAGCGTTTCATTGGCGCGCGATGTTAAGGCTGGGGAGACTTTGAGCGCTCAGGATTTATGCCTGCTGCGCCCGGGTAACGGAATTCCGCCTGCTGCCCTGGATCAGGTAATAGGTCAAACCCTTGGTGAGTCCATGGTTAGCGGAACGACTCTCCAATGGGAAATGCTAAGCTAATGCGCCGTATCCTATATGTCACTGGAACCCGTGCTGACTTTGGCCTCATGCGTTCTTCCTTGCTCATGATTCATGGCCGTCCAGGCTTGGAGCTAGGAATCCTAGCGACGGGTATGCATCTGGACTCGCAGTACGGAGATACTATCCGTGAAGTTGAGTCCTGCGGTATTTCGATAGTTGCCCGTGTGCCTGTAGAGCTTCGCTCCGATAGCGGTTCCGCCATGGCAAAGGCCATTGGCGTGGAGATCCTTGGGATGGTCGAGGCGTTCGAGCAGTGGAGACCCGATGTGGTGATGCTGCTGGGCGATCGGGGTGAGATGCTGGCGGGAGCAATTGCCGCACTTCATCTGAATGTCCCGATTGTTCATATTCACGGAGGAGAGCGCTCGGGTACTGTCGATGAGCCTGTACGCCACGCTATATCCAAACTCGCACACTACCACTTCACTGCGACAGCTGGTGCGCGTGAGCGACTGCTTCGTATGGGGGAACGAGAAGAGAACATTTTCGTTACAGGGGCGCCCGGGCTCGACGGTCTTGCTGATATTCAGTTACCTGTGCGTGACGAGATAGCGCAGGGGTATGGATTTGATCCCTCACTCCCTATTGCGTTGGTTATCTTTCACCCGGTAGTGCAGCACGCAGAGCTTGCTGACCGGCAGATGCGAACGTTGCTCGAAGGCATTCGTCTGGTGGACGATCTTCAGGCACTGGTGCTGATGCCCAATGCGGATGCTGGTGGGGAAGCTATTCGCGCGGTCTTGTCAGATCCAGCTCTCGGTGTGCGAGTGGTCGATCATTTGCAGCGAGACGACTTCTGCCGTTGGATGTCGATTGTTGACGTAATGGTGGGGAACTCCAGCAGCGGCATCATCGAAGCAGCCAGTTTTCATACCCCAGTGGTCAATGTCGGTAATCGTCAATTAGGGCGGGAGCGGAGTGATAACGTGGTGGATGTCGAGGTTGATGTAACCGCAATACAGCGCGCGCTGGTCCAAGTCTTGGCCAAAGGGAGAGTTGCCGTAAGAAATGTGTATGGAGATGGTGCTGCTGGTTTGCGTATTACTGACCTGCTCGAAAGACTTCCCTTGAACCGCGACTTGTTGCTCAAGTGCAATGCATACTGAGTACTTTATTCTTGGCGCCGGCGGGCATGGCAAAGTCGTGCTGGATGCCTATGTTCGGAACGGGCGTACTGTCCGTTTGTTCGATAATAATTCTTCTCGAGTGGGTGAGATACTGCTCGATCATGCAATTGAGTTGCAGCCTGTTCTGACTGGCTCTTCGTTCTACGGTCATTTAGCCATTGGGGAAAATTTAACTCGGCGACGACTGCTGGCGACGTTTGATAATCAAGTTCTAGGTTGGTTTACTGTTATACATCCCCACTCAAGCGTTGCAGTAAGCGCCCAAGTGGCCGATGGCTGTTTCGTTGCTGCGTATGCTGTTATTGGGCCAGATGCAATTGTTGGTCGATCTACAATTATCAACCATGGTGCAATAGTTGATCATGATTGCAGGGTTGGTGAGTGTTGCCATATCGCTCCGAATTCCACATTGGGTGGGGGCGTTACGCTTGGCAATGAAGTTCTCATAGGCAGTGGGGCGGTAATCTTGCCTGGTATCTGCATTGGAGATGGCGTGCGTGTTGGTGCCGGGGCGGTGGTTACACGCAACGCACCTGCAGGCGCTGTTTTGGTTGGTGTTCCTGCTAGGATTTCTTTGTGATGATTGAGTTACAGCGCGTCATTATTCACCAAGGGCTTTCTTTGAGGGAGCTGCTTGCTCGCATGGATCAGGGCGGTGCAGAAATTCTGCTATTGGTAGATGGAAGTGGCCGCTTGGTTCGGACCGTTACCGATGGTGATCTTCGCCGCTTGTTACTGGCTGGTACCGCATTGGAGGAGGTGCAGTTCGAGCTTCCAGAGAAGACGCCGATTACGGTGCAAGATGGGACGGACCGAGAGCTGGCTCTCGATCTGATGAAGCAAAATGATGTCAATCATATCCCCGTGCTTGATGACTTCGGGCGTCCAATAGAGCTGCTACGTGCTCGCGACCTTGAGTCGCCTATTCTTTTGTCGACGCCGCATATGGGGGATCAGGAACTCTCCTTCATCAACCAGGCTTTCGATACTAACTGGATTGCTCCTCTTGGCCCCAACGTCGATGCTTTCGAACGAGAGCTGGCGGAGAAAGTTGGCGTTGGCCATGCGGCGGCGTTGAGTTCGGGCACCGCCGCTATTCACCTCGCACTCATCCTTCTGGGGGTTAATGAAGGGGATAGTGTGTTCTGTTCCAGTCTGACGTTTGTCGCCAGTGCCAATCCTATTCTCTATCAGAAGGCTGTCCCGGTATTCATCGACTCCGAGCCTGAAACCTGGAATATGTCACCTGCAGCATTGCAGCGTGGCCTTGAGCAGGCTGCTCGGGATGGACGTCTTCCAAAGGCTGTGATTGTCGTCAATCTGTATGGGCAGAGCTCGGATTTCGATCCTATCGTAGCGATTTGTGACAAGTTCAATGTCCCGCTGATCGAGGATGCTGCTGAGTCTCTAGGTGCCAGTTACAAAGGCAGAGCCAGTGGTACTTTCGGTAAGCTCGGTATCTATTCGTTCAATGGCAACAAGATCATCACTACCTCCGGAGGGGGGATGTTGGTGTCGGATGATCGAGCTTTGATTGAGAGAGCACGCTTCTTTGCGACGCAAGCTAGAGATCCAGCACCGTGGTATCAGCACACGAGTGCCGGTTTCAATTACCGTATGAGTAATGTCCTGGCTGGTATAGGTCGTGGGCAGTTGCGCGTTCTGGAGGAGCGAGTTGGCCAGCGACGTGCGGTGTTCGAACGATATCGCGACAGTGGCATCGGTGGAGAGAGCTTTCAGTGGATGCCTGAGGCCTCCTTTGGCCGCTCGACACGATGGCTTAGTTGCGGCGTTTTTGACTCTGAGGGCCGTGTTGATGTTCAGCGCTTTATCGAGCGACTGGCGGAGCATCGTATTGAGGCACGAAGGATATGGAAGCCGCTACACCTGCAGCCGCTTTTCGAAGGGTGTGCTTATTTTCCTCATGATGAGGATTATTCCGTCAGCGATCATATTTTCGCTCATGGCATCTGCCTGCCCTCCGGATCCAATATGACAGAGCGGGAGCAGGATCGTGTGATAGATACCGCTAAGAAGATTTTTGCGAAGTTTTGATGGGGTGAGGAGAGAGGACTGTGTTCCTCTCTGAGAAATATTGCTTCTGCCTGTGGGAAGTGGAGGGTGGCTGCTTGGTGGCGTGTCATGTTTAGCTGCCTGCTCCCACCCGCCTCAAGCTGTTATGCGGCAAGACCTCGAGATCAAATGATGCGGTTGGGGGCGGAGTCTCCTTAGCCATCAAGCCACAGGTTGCGTCATGCACGAAAGTGCGAGTGTCTGGCCAGACCTGGCACTTTACGAGAGTGGACAGTTCATTCGTTGTCGGTTGCGGACGGCACGATGGTGTGGAAACGTGTGCGTAGTGGTCGATGAGATCGCTTCAGTTGCAGGACTTTGCTTGGGGCTGCCAGCGCAGAACCAGGCTTTTTGAAGGATATGGTGCCGTTGTTGTGTTGAGACTAGCTGACAAACTCAGAGAACGCATGCTGCGCTTGCCGCGTCGTTACAAGCGATCAATCCAGATCTTCATGGACGTTGTGTTGCTGTGGGTCGCCTTGTGGTTGGCATTCGTGATACGCCTCGGGGACATGGACAATATCTTTCCATTCAGTGGGCACTTATGGTTGTTCTTGGCTGCACCATTGGTGTCCATACCGCTGTTCATTCGTTTTGGTATGTACCGAGTCGTCACACGCTATCTGGGGAATGACGCACTTCTCGCTATTGTTAAGGCTGTGAGTTTGTCTGCCTTGGTCTTGGCATTGGCGGTGTACTGGTATCGAGATGCTCCCGCAATGATTCCTCGATCCATGGTGCTGAATTACTGGTGGTTGAGCATCATGTTGATCGGTGGTTTGCGGCTATGCATGCGTCACTATTTCGTGGGCAACTGGTTTTCGCCTGAGCAGCCGTCCAGATTCGGTGGGTTCGATAGCCGACTTTCTCGAGTTGCGATCTATGGGGCTGGAGCTGCTGGAAATCAATTGGCTGCAGCCCTCCGCATGGGGCGTGCCATGCGGCCTGTTGCTTTCATCGATGACGATCAGAATATCTGTAATCGTGTAATAGCAGGCCTGCGCGTGTACTCGCCTGGTCACATTCAGCAGATGATCGACGAAACGGGTGCGGTAGAAATTCTTTTGGCTGTGCCATCTGCAAGTCGTACACGCAGACGGCAAGTACTGGAAACATTGGAGCAATATCCGCTGCATGTTCGAACCGTACCGGGCTTCATGGACTTGGCGAGTGGTCGTGTAAAGGTAGAGGATGTTCAGGAAGTGGACATCGCCGATCTTCTCGGGCGCGACGCAGTGCCGCCACAGCAAGAATTGTTCGAGCGTTGCATTCGAGGCCAAGTGGTCATGGTGACAGGGGCGGGTGGCTCCATCGGCTCGGAGTTGTGCCGGCAGATTCTTTCTACCGATGCAAAGATATTACTGTTGTTCGAGCATAGCGAATTTAATCTATACAGCATTCACACGGAGTTGGAGCAACGGATACGCAGGGAGTCTCTCAGCGTGCGGTTGTTCCCTGTTCTCGGTTCGGTCCGTAATCAGGAGCGTCTGTATGAGTTGATGCGAGTGTGGGCTGTCAACACCGTTTACCATGCGGCAGCTTATAAACATGTACCGATGGTGGAGCACAATATCGCCGAAGGAGTCATGAATAACGTGCTGGGGTCGTTGTATACGGCTCAGGCAGCGTTGCGCGCCGGTGTTGAGCACTTCGTTCTGATTTCCACTGACAAGGCAGTGCGCCCTACAAATGTCATGGGTAGCACAAAGCGTTTAGCTGAAATGGTTTTGCAGGCATTGAGTCAAGAAGTTGCGCCCGTATTGTTCGGTGATGAAGAGCAACTGCACCAAGAAAACAAGACACGCTTCACCATGGTGCGCTTTGGCAATGTGCTGGGCTCCTCGGGCTCTGTCATTCCACGCTTTTACGATCAGATTCGTAAGGGTGGGCCCGTGACAGTCACTCATCCGAATATAACTCGCTACTTCATGACTATTCCCGAGGCCGCACAACTGGTGATCCAGGCCGGGTCAATGGGTCAGGGTGGTGATGTATTCGTTCTGGATATGGGACAGCCTGTGAAGATTGCCGAATTGGCCGAGAAGATGATTCATCTAACAGGGCTAAGTGTCTGCTCCGAGGCTAATCCCCACGGGGACATCTCAATCGAATTCACAGGCTTACGGCCTGGTGAGAAGCTTTATGAAGAACTCTTGATCGGTGACAACGTAAGTCCTACTGACCATCCGATGATCATGCGTGCTAATGAAGAGCATCTACCGTGGGAGGCTTTCAAGGAGGTTATTGTCAATTTGATCGAATCTGTCGAGCAGGATGATTATGATCGCGTACGCCAGCTATTGCGTGAGGCAGTTTCTGGTTATGCTCCAGAGGGTGAAATAGTTGACTGGATGCATTCGAAGCGCACATTGAGCTGATTTATACTGGGCCTTTCCTATGGGCTCTAGGTTCTCAGATTAATTGTTGGGTCTCATGTGATTGCGGTCTGGTGTGCCTTGATTGGCTTTTGCTGCTCTGGATATGGTCGTTCAGGGCCAGTGATGGGCTGGTATTCGTTTGAAAGGGGGCTGATTGAAGTATTTTTGGCTTTTCTTGTGTTTTTTTCTGGGCTTTTACTCTTTGAGTGAGTCTAAAAGCGGCCGATTGTTTTTGTTTTCGGGAGCACCGGCAAAGCATGACTCCATGATTATGACTGGTAGCGCTGCCATCCCTATCGCATACGATGAGCTTGAACCAGTCCTTTCGGATTCGCCTGCAGCGGAGACCGCCAGCCAAGTCAGGTATGTCTATAAAGTCGATCCATCTAAAATTCCATCTACAGCGACTCATGTATTGGTGCTGGTCAAGATGAAGGCCTATATACCTATCGATGCGGGCAGTGGCGGAATGAACTATGCGCAGATTTTTGCGAGAGTTCCTGATAATAACCATTTTATTCATTGTGAGGCTTGGGGCGGAGGTATCGACTGGCAAGAAGAGCGCCGGCGTGTAACCTTCTCCAGTGTCTATCTCCCTATTGTTAATGGGAAGGTTACCATTGATGTAGGGCGAGAAATAAGACTTCGTGGAACTGTCGAATTCGCCGTTTATATGGAGGGTTACCTAGATGGCAAGTACGGGGCTCTTGATACCATGAAGGCGATTTTCAATGATTTGCGGAGCATGGCATCCGGTTTGTATTAAAGGTTGCTCGTTAGAGGTGCTGACCTGTTTAATTAGTGCATCAATATGATGCGGCCGGTTAGGGCGGGCCATGTTCGTCATGATGGTTTGTTCTTGGTCGCTCAATCTTCACCAAGACAAGCGGTGAGCTTTCGAGCTGATCTCATGCTTGCATGTAGGTTTTCGAGCGGATGACTATGGATTGATTCGTGAGGTCCTACAGGAAACTGCCAATATTTACCCTCTTGAGTAGGAAGTTTTTGACTGAATCCATCAATGGCGTGGAATTGAACCGCATCTCTCTAATGGCTAGTTTGGCTCGGCGGATCTAGGAGTACCGCCCTTTAAGCTAGTCACATGGAGATTCAAGTGATGACCCTCGTACGGATTCTGTCCCTGTTGTTCGTTTTTCTCGGCTTCGCCGGTTCTGCCATTGCTGCAGAGGTACCACCCAAGAGCGAGCCGGCAAAGGTTGCCGCCGAACAGGTCAGCAAGAAGATCGATATCAACAAGGCTGACGCTGCGGCACTGCAGGAGGTGATGATCGGAGTCGGTGAGCTGAAGGCCAGGGCGATAGTGGAATATCGTGAAGCCAATGGCGCTTTCTCGTCAGTAGACGATCTATTGCAGGTCAAGGGGATTGGTGCCAAGACCCTTGAGGCTAACCGTGATAGGCTCAGTGTTGAATAAGCGTTGAGAGTGACACGAAGAAAGCCGGCTTGATAGCCGGCTTTTTTGTGCCTTGCTGATTGCTTGTTCGTTACCGCAACCGTAGTGCTGGGTTTGACGGACGTCGAACGCGCTTCAGCGCGGCCACGGAGGGTGAGGGCCGAAGGTCCGAATAACCGGGGACGAAGTCCCTAGGAGAGTCCAGTGGCTTAAACGAAAAAGCCCCCGGCATGTGCCGAGGGCTTTGAATTTGGCTCCGCGACCTGGACTCGAACCAGGGACCCAATGATTAACAGTCATTTGCTCTACCGACTGAGCTATCGCGGAACAACGACGCGTATCCTACTGATTAAGAAGGAGAAGTCAAGCGTTTGGCTTGAGCTTCTCCTGCTTTTTTCACAGTACCTGGGTGATGGCGCGGGTGACGCTTTCCAGGTTGCTGTTATTCAATGCGGCGACGCAGATGCGGCCGGTGCTGACGGCGTAGATGCCGAACTCATTCTTCAGGCGTTCTACCTGCTCGGCGGTGAGGCCGGAGTAGGAGAACATGCCGCGTTGGCGGGCTACAAAGCTGAAGTCGCGCTTGGCGCCGAAGGCGGCCAGTTGCTCGACCATGGCCAGGCGCATGTCGCGGATACGCTGGCGCATCTCGCCCAGTTCCTCTTCCCACAGTGCGCGCAGTTCGGGGCTGTTGAGCACCGAGGCGACGACTGTGGCGCCGTGGGTCGGCGGGTTGGAGTAGTTGGTGCGGATCACGCGTTTGGCTTGCGACAGCACGCGGTTGCCCTCGTCCTTGGAGCCCGTGACGATGGACAGGGCGCCAACGCGTTCGCCGTACAGCGAGAACGATTTGGAGAAGGAGCTGGAGACGAAGAAGCTCAGGCCGGACTGTGCGAACAGGCGAACGGCTTCAGCGTCCTGCTCGATGCCGTCACCGAAGCCTTGATAGGCGATATCGAGGAGGGGCACGTGCTCGCGTTCGCGCAGCACTTCCAGAACGGCTTTCCAGTCGTCGAGGTTCAGGTCGACGCCCGTCGGGTTGTGGCAACAGGCGTGCATCACGACGATCGAACGAGGAGGCAGGGCCTTGAGGTCTTCGAGCATGCCGGCGCGGTTCACGCCGTGGCTGGCCGCGTCGTAGTAGCGGTAGTTCTGCACCGGGAAGCCGGCGGACTCGAACAGGGCGCGGTGGTTTTCCCAGCTCGGGTCGCTGATGGCGACCACGGCGTCAGGCAGCAGGCGCTTGAGGAAGTCGGCACCAGTCTTCAGGGCCCCGGTGCCCCCGACGGCCTGGGTGGTGATAACACGGCCGTCCGCAATCAGCGCCGAGTCGCTACCGAACAGCAGCTTCTGCACGGCCAGATCGTAGGCGGCGATGCCTTCGATCGGCAGGTAGCCGCGCGGTGCATGGGCTTCGATGCGGGCCTTCTCGGCCTCGGCAACGGCGCGCAGCAGTGGAATACGGCCCTGTTCGTTGTAGTAGACGCCCACGCCAAGGTTGACCTTGGTCGGGCGCGGATCGGCGTTGAATGCTTCGTTGAGGCCCAGGATGGGGTCGCGCGGAGCCATTTCGACGGCAGAAAACAGACTCATGATGCGGCTGCTCGAGAGGAAGGAAGTTGGAGGCCTGGCAACCCCGCGAGCATCGTGCATTGGGGTTGCGCAATCGGGCCGGTATTATAGCGGTCAAGGTCGCGTGCCGCGACAACGTACGCTAGCTTTTCGCCTGGTTTGACGCTGCCACTGGGCGGGTGTCACATCATTTTGCCGAGGTCAGCCATGTCAGAGTTTCAACTCGTCACCCGCTTCCAGCCGGCCGGCGACCAACCTGAAGCCATTCGCCAGTTGGTAGAGGGCCTGGAAGCGGGCCTGTCGCACCAGACGTTGCTGGGGGTGACCGGTTCGGGCAAGACCTTCAGCATCGCCAATGTCATCTCCCAGGTGCAGCGCCCAACGCTCGTACTGGCGCCGAACAAGACGCTGGCTGCCCAGCTCTACGGCGAGTTCAAGGCCTTCTTCCCGAACAACTCCGTCGAGTATTTCGTCTCCTATTACGACTACTACCAGCCAGAGGCTTACGTTCCTTCCTCAGATACCTATATCGAGAAGGATGCTTCGATCAACGACCACATCGAGCAGATGCGCCTGTCCGCCACCAAGGCGCTGCTGGAGCGGTCCGATGCGATCATCGTGGCAACGGTTTCATCCATCTATGGCCTGGGCGACCCCACGTCCTACCTGCGGATGGTTCTGCACCTGGATCGGGGCGACAAGATCGACCAGCGCGAGCTGTTGCGTCGCCTGGCGGACCTGCAATACACCCGCAACGATATGGACTTCGCCCGTGCCACCTTCCGTGTTCGCGGCGATGTGATCGATATCTTCCCGGCGGAATCCGACCTCGAAGCCATCCGCGTCGAGCTTTTCGATGATGAAGTGGAGAGCCTGTCGGCCTTCGATCCGCTGACGGGTGAGGTGATCCGCAAGTTGCCGCGCTTCACCTTCTATCCCAAGAGCCACTACGTGACGCCGAGGGAAGTGATCCTGGGCGCGGTGGACAAGATCAAGGAGGAGCTCAAGGAGCGCCTCGACTACCTGCGCAGCAACAACAAGCTGGTGGAGGCCCAGCGCCTTGAGCAGCGCACCCGTTTCGACCTGGAGATGATCGTCGAGCTGGGCTACTGCAACGGCATCGAGAACTACTCGCGCTATCTCTCCGGACGTGAGCCCGGTCAGGCGCCACCCACTCTCTATGACTACCTGCCGGCCAACTCCCTGCTGGTGATCGATGAGTCCCACGTCAGCGTTCCGCAGGTCGGTGCGATGTTCAAGGGCGACCGCTCGCGCAAGGAAAACCTGGTGGAGTACGGTTTCCGCCTGCCGTCGGCGCTGGACAACCGACCCATGCGTTTCGACGAGTGGGAAGCGATGAGCCCGCAGACCATCTTCGTTTCCGCAACGCCCGGGCCCTACGAGGCGGAGCATGCCGGTCGCGTGGTGGAGCAGGTGGTGCGCCCGACCGGCCTGGTGGACCCCGAGATCGAGGTGCGCCCGGCCACCACCCAGGTGGATGACCTGCTCTCCGAGATCCGCAAGCGCGTTGCCGTGGAGCAGCGCGTGCTGGTCACCACCCTGACCAAGCGCATGGCCGAGGACCTCACCGATTACCTCGCCGACCACGACGTGCGTGTGCGTTATCTGCACTCGGACATCGACACCGTGGAGCGTGTCGAGATCATCCGTGACCTGCGCACCGGTGCCTTCGACGTGTTGGTGGGCATCAACCTGCTGCGTGAGGGGCTGGACATGCCAGAGGTGTCCTTGGTGGCCATTCTCGATGCCGACAAGGAAGGCTTCCTGCGCTCCGAGCGCTCGCTGATCCAGACCATCGGCCGCGCGGCGCGTAACCTGCACGGCAAGGCGATCCTCTATGCCGACAACATGACCGGCTCCATGCAGCGGGCCATCGACGAGACTGATCGCCGCCGCAACAAGCAGATCGCGTTCAACGAGGCGAACGGCATTGTTCCCCGGGGCGTGCAGAAGGACGTCCAGGACATCCTCGAAGGCGCCACCGTGCCCGGCTCGCGCAGCAACAAGCGCAAGGCCATGGCCAAGGTGGCGGAGGAGCATGCGCGCTACGAAGCCGAACTGCGCTCGCCGAGCGAGATCACCAAGCGCATCCGCCAGATGGAAGAGAAGATGTACCAGCTGGCCCGCGACCTGGAGTTCGAGGCCGCCGCGCAGCTGCGCGACGAGATCCAGAAGCTCCGCGACAGGTTGCTGCAGGTGTGAACGAAAAGGGCGCCATCAGGCGCCCTTCTTCCATCCGCGGTCTGCGGCTCAGCGCCGGCCGAAGATGATCATCATCACCCCGCCCAAGGTCGCCAGGCAGGCCAGCAATGCCGTTACGCTGAGACGCTCATCGAGGATCAGGAAACCTAGCAGCAGCGCCACCACCGGGTTGACGAAGGCGAAGGTGGACACCAGGCTCGGGCGCACTTCGCGCAATAGCCAGAAATAGGCAGGGTAGACACCAAGGCTCACCGGCAGCACCAGATAGGCCAGCCACGCCCAGCCAGTCGGGGACAGCCGCGCCAGCTCGAAGCCCTGCCAGTCTCCACGCCACAGGCCGAAGCCGGCCAGCAGCACGGTGCCCATGAGCATCTGCATGGCCAGGCCCATCCAGCTGGAGCGGAAGGGCCCGCGCTTGCGCAACAGCCAGGCACCGACTGCCCAGAGCAGGGTGGCGGTCACCACCAGGGCGCCAGCGAACCACTGCTCGAAGCCAGGGTTCTCGCCCAGCCCGTTGCCCATCAGCAGCAGGATGCCGCCACTGGCCATGGCCAGCCCGCACAGCACCCAGAGCGGCGGGCGTTCGTCCAGCAGCCACTCCAGCGCCACGCTCCATAGAGGCAGCGTGGTGTAGAGCATCGCCAGCATCCCGGTGGGCAGGTACTGGTTGGCGTAGATCAGCGCGCCCTGGCCGACGGCGATCAGCATCACCCCGCCGATGAAGGCACTGCCCAGGTCGCTGCGTTGCACCTTCGCCTGGCCACGCAGCAGCACCCAGCCGAGGGCCAGCAGGCCGGCGAAGAGGAAGCGCAGGGTGGCGATGACGAAAGGCGGCTGCTCGCGCAGGAGGAAGTGGTTGGCGAGATAGGTGGTGCCCCAGCCGATGTAGATGAGGGCGAAGGCGCCCACCAGGAGGAGGGCGCGGGTTCTTGCGTTGATGCTGGACATGCAAAGCCTGAAGCGGAAGCGCGCCGCTTCAGGCAGCGCGCGGGGTTAGTGAGCGGCGCCGCCGGAGGCGCCAGCGGGCAGGGAACGGGTCAGCAGCACGGCGATCATGCTGATGCCGAGTGCGATGCCGATGAAATGGAAGGCGTCATTGTACGCCATGATCGCCGCCTGCTGATGGGCGATCTCGCTGAGCTTGCCCAGGGCCGCCTGGTCGCTGCCGAGCTTCTCGCTGAGCAGGGCCAGGCGCTCGGCCACCTGCGGGTTGCTCGGCACCAGGGATTCGCGCAGGTAGTCGAAATACACCTTGGCGCGGCTGTCCAGCAGGGTGGCCAGCAGGGCTATGCCGATGGCGCCGCCGAGGTTGCGCAGGATGTTGAACAGGCTGGAGGCCGAGCCCGCGTCCTGCGGCATGATGTAGGCGGTGGCGATCAGCGAGATGGTCACCATCACCAGGGGCTGGCCCAGCGCGCGGATGATCTGGATCTGGTTGAACTGCGGGCCGGCGAAGTCCGGGTTGAGCACCCCCGAGGCGAAGCTGGCCGCGCCGAACAAGCCGAAACCCAGGGCGCAGAGCAGCTTGGGCGAGATGATCTTCATCAGCTTGGGCACCAGCGGGATGAGGAACAGCTGCGGCACCCCCATCCACATGATCACCTCGCCGATCTGCAACGCGTTGTAGCCCTGAATCTGCGCCAGGTACAGCGGCAGCACGTAGATCGAGCCATAGAGCCCCATGCCCAGGCCCACGCTGGAGATGCTCGAGAGGCCGAAGTTGCGGTTCCGCAGAATGCCCAGGTTGATCAGCGGGTTGGGTCGCGAGGTCTGCAGGATGACGAACAGCACCAGGCTCACCAGGGCGATGCTGCCCAGGCCGACGATCAGCTGCGACTCCAGCCAGTCCTTGCGATGGCCCTCTTCGAGGAACACCTGCAGGCAGCCCAGGCCGAGGCCCAGGGTGAGGATGCCGGCGTAGTCGGTGCTCTTCAGCAGCTCCCAATGCGGCGCCTTCTTTTCCAGGCCATACATCAGCCCGGCGATCATCAGCAGGCCCGGGGGCACGTTGATGTAGAAGATGTATTCCCAGCCAAAGTTCTCGGTCAGCCAGCCGCCCAGGGTCGGGCCGATGGAGGGCGCGAAGGTGGCGGTGATGGCGAACAGCGCCATGCCCTTGGCACGGTGGTGCTCCGGCAGCTTGATCAGGGTCAGGGTGAAGGCCAGCGGAATCAGCGCGCCTCCGGTGAAACCCTGCATGGCGCGGAACACGATCATGCTCTCCAGGCTCCAGGCGAAGGAGCAGAGCAGGGAAGAGGCGAGGAAACCCAGGGATACCCAGACCGCCAGGCGTCGCGCCGAGAGCACCTGCACCAGCCAGGCGGTGAGCGGGATCATGATGATCTCGGCCACCAGGTAGGAGGTGGAGATCCACGAGCCTTCCTCCAGCGTCGCCGAAAGCGCGCCCTGGATGTCCTTCAGCGAGGAGTTGGTGATCTGGATATCCAGCACCGCCATGAAGGCGCCAAGCATGGCGCTCATCACGGCGATCCAGTCGCGGCGGCTGGGCTCGCCGGTGGGGCGGATCAGGGTGTCACCGGCCACCGTCATTCATCCAGCTTGATGGCGACTTTCACCAGCACCGACATGCCGGGGCGGATGCGGCCCTTGAGCGGGTTGTCGCGGTCGAAGGTCAGTTTCACCGGGATGCGCTGCACCACCTTGGTGAAGTTGCCGGTGGCGTTGTCCGGCGGCAGCAGGCTGAACTGGGCGCCAGAGGCGGCGAACAGGCTCTCGACCTTCGCCTCGATGGGGTTACCCGGGAAGCTGTCGAAGATCAGCTCGGCCTTCTGCCCGGGCTGCATGTGCTCGATCTGGGTTTCCTTGAAGTTGGCCTGGACCCAGATGTCCTGGTCCGGCACCAGCGACATCAGGTGGGCGCCGACCTGTACGTACTGGCCGTTGCGCGCGGCGCGCTGGCCGACCATGCCGTCGATGGGGGCGCGGATCTCGGTACGGGTCAGGTTCAGCTCGGCCTGGGCGATATCGGCACGGGCGTTGGCGATCTGCGCTTCCAGGCGCTTCACGTCGGCGCGCAGTGCGTCGGTCTGCACGCGCTGGGCCTTGAGGTCGGCCTCGGCGCGGGCCACTTGCGAGCGGGCCACGCGGGAATCGGCGGAGAGGGTGGTGACGCGCTCCTCGGAAACATAGCCCGGCTTGCGCAGGGTCTGGGCACGGGACAGGTCGATCTGGGTGCGGCCCAGGGTCGCCTGGCTGGCCGCTACGTCGGCCTCGCTGGCGGCGATCATGCTGTCCTGCTGGGTGAGCTTGCTGCGCGACTGGGCCAGCTCCGCCTCACGGGTGGCCAGGGTGGCCTGGGCGCGCTGCAGGGCCAGTTTGAAGTCCTCTGCTTCCAGGCGCACCAGCAGGTCGCCTTTCTTCACGTGCTGGTTGTCGCCCACCAGCACTTCTTCTATTCGCGCACCGAGCTGGCTGGAGACGCGGGTGATCTCGCCCTGGACATAGGCGTTATCGGTGGTTTCCAGAAAGCGGCCTACCAGCAGCCAATGCAGGAAGAAGCCGCCCACCACGAGGATCAGCAGGGCAATGAAGATAAACAGGCGACGTTGCAGTTTGGCTGGCATTCCAGGAGCTCGAAGGGCGGGCGGAAAGGCGGGAATCTAGCACTGTTCCAGTCAGGCAAGTAGCCAGTACACTTCAGAAACTTTGTTGCTTATGGGGAACAATAATGGGTCTGGATGACGCCCTGATCTTCACCCGCGTCGTAGAGCTGCACAGCTTCACCCAGGCCGCGCACAGTCTGGGCATGCAGAAGTCCACCGTGAGCCGCCGCATCGCCCTGCTGGAAGAGCGCCTGGGCGTTCGTCTGCTCAATCGCACCACGCGCAAGCTGCGCCTGACCGAGGTCGGGCAGGCCTATTACGAGCGCTGCCGGCAGATCATGGTCGACTTCGCCGAGGCCGAGCAGGCCGTCATGCAGTTGCAGCAGGAGCCTTCCGGCCTGTTGCGCATCACCGCGCCTATCGAGTTCGGCCAATTGTTCCTCGGCAAGGTCCTCGGCACCTTCATGAGCCAGTACCCGCAGATCACCGCCGAAGTGGAGATCACTTCGCGGGATGTCGACCCGCTGGAAGAGGGGGTCGACATCGCCATCATGGTCGGCCAGCCCCAGGATTCCACCCTGATCGCCCGCAAGCTGTTCGAGAACGGACGCCGCCTCTGCGCCAGTCCCGCTTACCTCGCAGCGCACGGCACCCCCCATGATGTGCTCGCCCTGGCTGGCCATCGCGCCGTGCTGTTGCCCCAGGATCCGCAACGCTACTGGCCGCTGCTGGACGAAAGCGTGCCCTGCCAGCGTGTGCTGCACTGCAACAACATCACCTTCGCCCGCGAGGCGGTGCTCAGCGGCGCAGGCATCGCCTCGTTGCCGTTGATGATCACCGAGGACGCGGTGCGCCGCGGCGAACTCGTGGAATTGCTGCCGGGCGTGCAGTTGCCCAGCGGCGAAATCTACGCCGTCTATCCTTCCCGGCGTTTCCAGGCGATGAAGGTCAAGGCCTTCCTCGATTTCCTCATGGCCAGCCTGCCGAATGATCGCAGCCACTGGCTGGAGCATGGCGCCGCGCCCCTGCTAACATCGCGCCTTTGACCGTTCCGCACCAGGACCCGCCATGACCACTGTCCGTACCCGCATTGCGCCCTCGCCAACCGGCGATCCGCACGTCGGCACCGCCTATATCGCCCTGTTCAACCTCTGCTTCGCCCGTCAGCACGGTGGCCAGTTCATCCTGCGCATCGAAGACACCGACCAGCTTCGCTCCACCCGCGAATCCGAACAGCAGATCTACGACGCCCTGCGCTGGCTGGGCATCGAGTGGGACGAGGGCCCCGACGTCGGCGGCCCGCACGGCCCGTACCGCCAGAGCGAGCGTGGCGAGATCTACAAGAAGTACTCCCAGGAGCTGGTGGACAAGGGCCACGCCTTCCCCTGCTTCTGCACCGCCGAGCGCCTGGACAAGCTGCGTGCCGAACAGACCGAGCGCAAGGAAACCCCGCGCTATGACGGCCACTGCATCGACCTGAGCCGCGAAGAGGCGGACCAGCGCATCGCCGCCGGCGAACCCCATGTCGTGCGCATGAAGATGCCCACCGAGGGTGTCTGCGTGGTGCCGGACATGCTCCGTGGCGATGTCGAAATCCCATGGGATCGCATGGACATGCAGGTGCTGATGAAGACCGATGGCCTGCCCACCTATTTCCTCGCCAACGTGGTCGACGACCATCTGATGGGCATCACCCACGTGCTGCGTGGCGAAGAGTGGCTGCCCTCGGCGCCCAAGCTGATCAAGCTGTACGAGTACTTTGGCTGGGAACAGCCGGTGCTCTGCTACATGCCGCTGCTGCGCAACCCGGACAAGAGCAAGCTCTCCAAGCGCAAGAACCCTACCTCCATCACCTTCTACGAGCGCATGGGCTACCTGCCCGAGGCGATGCTCAACTACCTCGGCCGCATGGGCTGGTCGATGCCGGACGAGCGCGAGAAGTTCTCCCTGGCGGAAATGATCGAGCACTTCGACCTCTCGCGCGTCTCCCTGGGTGGTCCGATCTTCGATCTGGAGAAGCTCTCCTGGCTCAACGGCCAGTGGATCCGCGAGCTGCCGGTGGAGCGTTTTGCCGCCGAGGTGCAGAAGTGGGCGCTGAATCCCGAGTACCTGATGAAGATCGCGCCCCACGTACAGGGCCGCGTCGAGACCTTCAGCCAGATCGCCCCGCTGGTCGGCTTCTTCTTCGCCGGTGCGCTGCCGCTGGATGCCAAGCTCTTCGAGCACAAGAAGCTCTCGCCCGACCAGGTGCGCCAGGTCATGCAGCTGGTCCTGTGGAAGCTGGAGTCGCTGCGCCAGTGGGACAAGGAGCGCATCACCGCCTGCATCCAGGCTGTCGCCGAGCACCTTGAGCTCAAGCTGCGTGACGTGATGCCGCTGATGTTCCCGGCCATCACTGGCCAGGCCAGCTCCGTCTCCGTGCTGGATGCCATGGAAGTCCTCGGTGCCGACCTCACCCGCTTCCGCCTGCGTCAGGCGCTGGAGCTGCTGGGCGGTGCGTCGAAGAAGGAAACCAAGGAGTGGGAGAAGATTCGCGACGCCATTCCTGGCTGAGTGATTTCTCCTTCGACAAGGCCCGCCTCGCGCGGGCCTTTTCATGTCCGGGGGAGGGCGCTAGGTTCGCTCATCGGTGGCAGCGCACGGGTGCTTCCCGCCGAATCCGGTAAGTGATTGTTCTTGCGATGAAATTTTTTCGATCCCGGTGAAAAATTTTGTTGACAGCCTTCAGGGTCGCCCTTAGTATGCGCCCCGTTCTCACGACGAACTAGAAAGCGAAGTGAGATGGTCCAGCGTTACTGTGGGGCTATAGCTCAGCTGGGAGAGCGCTTGCATGGCATGCAAGAGGTCGACGGTTCGATCCCGTCTAGCTCCACCAAATTGCCAGGATTCGCAGCCAAGGCTGCGGTCCTACGAAGGTTAAAGTCCCCTTCGTCTAGTGGCCTAGGACACCGCCCTTTCACGGCGGTAACAGGGGTTCGAGTCCCCTAGGGGACGCCACTTTCCAGCAGCGACAACCATCAGGTTGATCGCGCACCGAGAAGGTTTCGGGGCTATAGCTCAGCTGGGAGAGCGCTTGCATGGCATGCAAGAGGTCGACGGTTCGATCCCGTCTAGCTCCACCAAATCAGATGCCCAGTGCATCGAAATAAGGCCAGCCTCCGGGCTGGCCTTGCTTTTCGAAGGTTTAAAGTCCCCTTCGTCTAGTGGCCTAGGACACCGCCCTTTCACGGCGGTAACAGGGGTTCGAGTCCCCTAGGGGACGCCACTTTTTCCCGCTCTGCGGGGCTTTTAAGGGTCATTCCGTCATGGAGTGGCCCTTTTGTTTTTTCGCTCCGATAAATCTCATCCCCCTCTTTTTTTCCCGCTCTTGCCGTCTCTCGACCGGTGGTGTGCATAAAGGCTTGCCAGATTGAATGATGAATATAATATTATTGCCATCATGCACCGGGAGACGGCCGTGAGTGACAAGAGCAGCCAGACACGCAAGCGTATCCTCGCCGAGGCGGGCAGGGCGCTGTTCACCCGGGGCCCGCTGGAGCCCAGTGTCAGCGAGGTGATGGCGGCTGCCGGGCTCACGGTGGGTGGCTTCTATGCCCATTTCGACAGCAAGGAGGCGTTGATGGTGGAGGCGTTCGGTGAGCTGCTGCGGGAGCGGCGGCAATCGATGAAACAGCTCGACTCGACGCTCGCGCCACTTGACCGGCGCACCCTCGCGGCGGCCTTCTACCTATCCCGTCGTCACCGCGACAGCACTGACCGTGGTTGCCCGCTCCCCGGTTCGGTGGGCGAGGTGGCGCGCAACGCCGAGCCCTACCAGCACTTGCTGGCCGAACACCTCGAATTGCTCGCCGCCGATCTCGCCGTTTCCCCCGAGGACGGCGACAAGGCCCTGGCCGACATCGCGCTGATGGTGGGCGGCCTCGCCCTTGCCCGAGCCCTGGGGGCCGGCGAGCTGTCGGACCGGATACTGCGTGCCGCCCGTATGGCGGTGATCTAGGAGATACGAGATGAATAGCCTGGCCCTGCTCCGAGGATTCAACGCCACCGTCGGCCGCGTGGCACCCTGGCACGTCGCCGACCAGGCCCGGCGGCGCTTCATGACGCCTCGCGACACTCATCCCCGTGACTGGGAGCTGCCCTGGCTCGAGCGCGCCGAGCGCATCACCCTGCGCTTCGGCCTCTCCGCGCTGCGCTGGGGCAGCGGCCCGACCGTACTGCTGATGCATGGCTGGGAGGGGCGCCCGACCCAGTTCGCCAGCCTGATCGATGCCCTGGTACAGGCCGGCTATGGCGTGGTGGCCCTCGACGCGCCCGCCCATGGCCACTCGCCGGGGCGCGAGGCGAACATCGTGCTTTTCGCCCGCGCGCTGCTCGAAGCGGCCGAGGACTTGCCACCGCTGCATGGAGTGGTCGGGCACTCCATGGGCGGCGTCAGCGCCATGCTCGCCACCCAGCTGGGACTGCGAACCCAGGCCCTGGTCACCATCGCCGCGCCCAGTCGCGTCCTCGGGATGCTGCGCGGCTTCGCCCGCTTCATCGGCCTGCCGCCCCGGGCCGGCGAGCAGTTCATCAGGCGCGTCGGCGAGCACGCCGGTATCCCCGCCGAGGACATCGATGTACGCCGCTACCGCCTGGATATTCCCGGCCTGATCGTCCACGCGGAGGACGATCGCATGGTCCCCGTGATCGAGGCCGGCCGCATCCACGAGGCCTGGTCCGCCAGCCAGCTGCTGCGCCTGGAGGGAGGAGGGCACCAGCGGGTACTGTCCGACCCGCGTGTGGTGGCGGCGGTGCTGCATCTGTTCGACGAGGTCGGCCTGCGCGCCAGCGCCTGATTGCGCTCCCCTTGCACGGCGGGCTTGGCGACAGCCGCCGGGTGCAGGAAGATTCGCCAATGGAATGCGTCGAAGGCCCACCGCCGGTCGGTGACCTGCCGTCGATGCTGCGCTTCCAAGGTCCATGTCTGTTGCGCCGCCAGCGGCGGCCCGGGCGTGGTCGCCGGGGCGAATCAATTCCGGGCCCGAACGCGGGACCGGAGGCACGAATCAAGGGGAAAGATGCAATGAGCCTGACTATGGATGTGGTGCTGCAGCGGGCGCGACCCGTCCTGCCGGTGCTGGTCATCGAAGACACGGGGCTGGCCCTGGACCTGGCCGGCGCGCTCAGTGCCGGTGGGATCGAGGTGCTGGAGGTGACGCTGCGCACGCCGCGTGCCCTGGACGCGGTGGCGGCGATCCGCAAGGAATTCCCGGACCTGCTGGTGGGCGCGGGCACCCTGATCCACACCGAGCAGTTCCTCGAGGCTCGCGACGCCGGTGCCCACTTCGCCGTCAGCCCCGGTTGCACCGAACGCCTGGCCGCAGCGGCGGAGGATTCCGGCCTGCCGTACCTGCCCGGGGTGATGACCCCCTCGGAAGTGCTGCTGGCCCTGGAATACGGCTACCGCTCGCTGAAGCTGTTCCCGGCCAACGGCAATGCCAGCGTGAAGATGCTCAAGAGCTTCAAGGGGCCCTTTACCGGCATCCGTTTCTGCCCCACCGGCGGGGTCACGCCGGACAACCTGCAAGGCTTCCTGCAGCTGCCCAACGTCGCCTGCGTCGGCGGCACCTGGATCGCGCCGTCGAGCCTGATCCGCGCCCGCGCCTGGGACCAGATCACCCAGCTCGCCGCCGAAGCGCGCGAGCTGGCCAGCAGCTCGGAGCACGCCTGATGAACTGGGACCTGCCCACCCCCTTCGTCATCGACATCAAGGTCGCCGCCGATGACATCGACGGCCTCGGCCACGCCAACAATGCCGTCTACGTCAGCTGGCTGGAGCGTTGCGCCTGGCGCCACTCCCAGAGCCTGGGCCTGGACCTGGCCGAATACCGCCGCCTGGATCGCGCCATGGCCGTGGTGCGCCACGAGATCGACTACCTCGCTGCCGCCTACGAGGAGCAGGAGCTGCAGATGGCCACCTGGATCGTCGAATCCGACCAGCGCTTGAAGATGGACCGCCGCTTCCAGCTGATCCGCCCCGAAGACGGCGCGACCCTGCTGCGGGCCAGGACCACCTTCGTCTGCATCGAGCTTTCCAGCGGCCGCCCCAAGCGCATGCCGCCGGAATTCGTCGAGGGCTATGGCCGCGCATTGATGCAGCCGTTCCCCCTGGAGCTCTGAGCGCTCAGTCCACCGCTGGCGACAGGAACAGCTCGGTCGGGTTCTGCACGATGCGGAAGTGCCGCCGCTCGCCGGGCTGGATCAGCACCGACTGCGGGCGCCCGGTGAGGTTGCCGGCGCAATAGCCCGAGGGGCTCTGGGCGACGTTCAGGGTCATCTCGCCGGCCGGCACGCTGAGGCTGATGGCCTGCCCGGCAGACAGTTGCGCCACCAGTTCGTCCTGCAGGTAGAGGCCCACTTCGCAGGCATTGGCGGCGTTCTCGTCGCGGCTGACCACCAGCTCCGCCACTGAGTCGGGCGCCGGTTGCAGCGGGCTCTCCAATAGGGTTTCTGCATCGGCCAGCGGGGCCAGGCTGCCAAGAGCCAGGCAGAGCAGGGCAGGGCGGAGCGTCTTCATCGGCGGTTCCTTCTCCAGGGCGTATGGCTTTCGACTGCGCCGGCGCGAACTTGCTCCCGCGGTTTTCGTCGGGAGGATTCTGTGCAGGCCCGCTTCGCGCTTACACTACGCGCCCATTTTTCCAAGGCTTCCCCTATGCAAATCGCCCTGGCGCCCATGGAGGGCCTGGTCGACGAGATTCTCCGAGACGTGCTGACCCGTGTGGGCGGCATCGATTGGTGCGTCAGCGAGTTCATCCGCGTCAGCGATCGCCTGCTGCCGGCCAGCACCTACCAGAAGCTCGCCCCCGAGCTGGAGAGTGGTGCGCGTACCCGTGCCGGCACGCCGATGCGCGTGCAGCTGCTGGGCTCCGATCCGGTGTGCCTGGGGGAAAACGCTGCATACGCCTGCGAGCTGGGCGCGCCGGTGATCGACCTTAACTTCGGCTGCCCGGCGAAAACGGTGAACAAGTCCCGTGGCGGCGCCGTGCTGCTCAGGGAGCCCGAGCTGCTGCATGCCATCGTCAGCGGCGTGCGCTGTGCGGTGCCTGCCGCCATTCCGGTCACGGCGAAGATGCGCCTGGGCTTCGACAGCCCTGATGGCGCGCTCGACTGCGCCCTGGCCCTGGCCGAAGGTGGCGCCTCGCAACTGGTGGTGCATGCACGCACCAAGGTCGAGGGCTACAAGCCGCCGGCCCACTGGGAATGGGTGGCGCGGGTGCAGGATGTGGTCAAGGTGCCGGTATTCGCCAACGGCGAGGTGTGGACGCTGGACGACTGGCGACGCTGCCGCGAGGTCAGCGGCGTCGAGGACATCATGCTCGGTCGCGGCCTGGTCTCGCGCCCCGACCTGGCCCGGCAGATCGCCGCCGTGCGTGCCGGCGAAACACCCGAGGAGATGAGCTGGGCGGAGTTCCAGCCGCTGCTCCGTGACTTCTGGCGCCAGGCTCGGCGCAAGCTTGCCCCGCGTTACGCCCCAGGGCGGCTCAAGCAATGGCTGGCGATGCTCACCCGCACCTACCCGGAAGCCGTGCTGCTGTTCACCGAGATCCGCCGCGAAAGCGACTGTGCCCGCATCGACGCCCTGCTGGGCCTGCCCAGCCTGGAGCGGGAGTTCGCGGCGGCTTGATGCGCTTTGTTCCTTGGTTTTCCCGGGCTGAAGCCCGGGCTACGCACTGAGGTACGAAGCGCAGCATCAGGGTTGTCTCGTTGGGCCTCGCTGCGCTCGGCGCCAACCTACGATATGCGTACTCAGCGGCCACCGGCGACGTCCAGCAGGGCGCCGGTGGTGTAGGAGGCCTCGTCGCTGGCCAGCCAGAGAATGGCCTTGGCGATTTCTTCCGCTTCACCGCCCCGGCCCATGGGGATGCTGGCGGCGACCCGCTCCACCCGCCCCGGCTCCCCGCCGCTGGCGTGGATTTCCGTGCGGATCACCCCAGGCCGCACCGCGTTCACCCGGATGCCTTCGGCCGCTACTTCCTTGGCCAGCCCTACCGTCATCGCGTCGATGGCGCCCTTGGCCCCCGCATAGTCGATGTACTCGTTGGGCGCGCCCAGGCGCGCGGCGATGGACGACAGGTTGATGATCGCGCCGCCCCGGCCGCCGTGGCGGGTGGACATCCTGCGGATCGCCTCGCGGGCGCAGTGGAAGCTGCCGAATACGTTGGCGCCGAACACCCGCAGCAGCCGGGCGCCGTCGATCTCATCCAGGCGTGCCTGGCGTTCGAGCATTCCGGCGTTGTTGACCAGCACGTCCAGGCGCCCGAATTCGCTATCGATGGCTGCGAACAACTGTGCCACCTGTCGCTCGTCGGCCACGTCCGCGGCAACCGCGATGGCCCGGCCGCCCTGGCGCGTGATCTCGTCCACCAGTTGCTCGGCCGCCTCGCGCTGTCGCCGGTAATTGATGCACAGCGCATAGCCGCGCGCCGCCGCCAGTCGCGCGGTGGCGGCGCCGATGCCACGGCTGGCGCCGGTGATGAGCATGACCTTGTGCATGGAACCTCCATTGAAAAAAAGGCCCTTGAAATCATTTCGGCCGTCCCTATCTAGGGGAATGCGGGATGCCGAAGTCGGGTCCCGCGACTTTAGACACTTGCTGATTATTCAGGAGAGATTTTCATGACCACTGCATTTTCCCTCGCTCCGCTGTTCCGTCATTCCGTGGGCTTCGACCGTTTCAACGACCTGTTCGAGTCCGCCCAACGCAACGACAGCGGCAGCAGCTATCCGCCCTATAACGTCGAGAAGCACGGTGATGACCAGTACCGCATCGTGGTCGCTGCAGCCGGCTTCCAGGAAGAAGACCTGGAGCTGCAGGTCGAGCGTGGCGTGCTCACCGTCAGTGGTGGCAAGCGCGACAAGGGTGTCGAGAGCGTGACCTACCTGCACCAGGGCATCGCCCAGCGCGGCTTCAAGCTGTCGTTCCGCCTGGCCGACCACATCGAAGTGCGCAGCGCCGGGCTGCAGAACGGCCTGCTGAACATCGACCTGGTACGCATCGTGCCGGAAGACGCCAAGGCCAAGCGCATCCCCATCAATGGCGCTCGTGCGGTGCTGGAGAACTGATCCGGCAGCGCTTGCTGCAACGAAGAGGGCGCCTGCGGGCGCCCTTTTTCATGGGGCCGGGGGGAGGGCCTGCTGGTTGTTCCTGGCCAGCAGCGCGCGGAACTCCTCCAGCGGCACCGGCCGGCTGAACAGGTAGCCCTGGTACAGGTGGCAGCCCTGCTGTTCGAGGAAGTCCAGCTGCTCCTTCTGCTCCACCCCTTCGGCCACCATGCCCAGGCCCAGGCTGCGGGCCATGGCGACGATGGCGCGGATGATTTCGGCATCGTTGGGGTCGTTGGTGGCATCGCGGACGAATGACTGGTCGATCTTCAGCACATCCACCGGCAGGCGCTTGAGGTAGGTCAGGGAGGAGTAGCCGGTGCCGAAGTCGTCCATGGCGAAACTCACGCCGAGCTTCTTCAGGCGGCGCATCTTGCCGATGGTGTCGTCGAGGTTCTGGATGACGATGCCTTCGGTGATCTCCAGCTTGAGGATGCCGTGTGGCAAGCGGGTATCGACCAGGCTCTTCTCGATGCGTTCGACGAAATCGTTCTGGCGGAACTGCCGGGGGCTGATGTTCACGCACAGGCTGAAGTCGTCGGAACTGGCCAGCCGATCGACGAGCAGTCGCTCGCAGGCCCGGCAGGCCTCGGCCAGCACCCAGCTGCCCACCTCGAGGATCATCCCGCTTTCCTCCAGCACCTGGATGAACTGCGCCGGCGACTGCGGCCCCAGGGTCGGGTGCATCCAGCGCAGCAGCGCTTCGGCGCCTATCACCCGGTTGCTGCGGGCGTCCACCTGGGGCTGGAAGTACAGCTCGAACTCGCCGCGAACCAGGGCCAGGCGCAGGTCGTTTTCCAGGCGCAGGCGCTCGCTGGCCGCCTCCTGCATGGTGGCTCGGAACATCTGGATGGCGTTGCGCCCCGAATCCTTGGCTCGGTACAGGGCGATATCGGCGCGCTTGAGCAGGTCGGCGGGCGTCTCGCCGTGATCGGGAATCAGCGCCACGCCCATGCTCGGCGTGACCTGCAGGTGGTGGCCGTCCAGCAACATGGGCTCGGCCAGCAGCTTGCGCAGCTTGTCGGCGATCTGCCGCACCTGGCGCGTCACCTCGGAGCGCTTGCCCTCCAGGCCGGTGAGCAGCACCACGAACTCGTCGCCGCCCAGGCGCGCGACCGTATCTTCCAGGCGCACGCTGGCTTCCAGGCGTGCGGTGACCATCTTCAGCACCGAGTCGCCCACCGGATGGCCGAGGGAGTCGTTGATGTGCTTGAAGTGGTCGAGGTCGAGGAACAGCAGGGCACCGCGCAGCTTGTGGCGGCGCAGCAGGGCGATCTGCTGGGTCAGGCGGTCCATCAGCAGGGCGCGGTTGGGCAGGTTGGTCAGCGAGTCGTGGTACGCCAGGTGCTGGATCTGCGCCTGAGCGTCCTTCAGCGCGCTGATGTCGCGGGCCGTCAGCAGCAGGCAGGCCTTGCCGTCGAGGTCGATCTGCTCCACCGAGACCTCCACCACCTTGCGCGTGCCGTCGCGGTGCTGGCCGGACATCTCCAGGTGGTGCGCGCGCCCATCGCGGCGCATGACCTCGATCAGGTGCTCGCGCTCATCGGGCCGGGCCCAGATGTGCAGGTCGTCGGCGGTGCGCCCGATCACCTCCTCGGCGCTGTAACCGGTGAGGCGGCAGAAGCCTTCGTTGACCTCGATGTAGCGGCCCGTGTCGCGCTCGGTGATGGTGATGGCGTCGGGGCTGGAGTGGAACGCCTTGGCGAACTTCTCCTGGCTGGCCTTGAGCGCCGCTTCGGACTGCTGGCGCTCGGTGATGTCGCGGAAGGTGGTGGTGATGCACAGCTGGCGGTCGACGCGGATGAAGCGGCTGGACACTACGCAGGTCAGCATCCGTCCGTCCTGGGTCAGGTACTGGGCCTCGACGTTGTCCAGGCCCTTGTCGCGCATCAGCGTGCGCGAAAGCTGGTCGCGCTGCTCCAGGTCGGCCCAGAAGGCGATCTCCGGTGCACAGCGGCCGACGATCTCATCGGGGCGCCAGCCGAACACCTCGGTGAAGCTGGGGTTGATCTCGATGAAGGCGCCGTCGCGCACGCGGGTCACGCAGATGGGGTCGGGGCTGGCCTGGAACAGGGTGACGAACTTCTCCTCCGACGCCGCCAGGCGCTGCTCGCGGCGCACCCGTTCAGTGATGTCGATGAGGATGCCGGCCATGCGCAGCGGCTCGCCCGCTTCGTCACGGTAGAGCTTGGCGGTGCTTTCCAGGAAATGGATCTCGCCATTGGCGAAGCGTGAGCGGTAGGTGAACTGGTAGTCCTTGGTTACCCCGGTGAGCAGGTCCTGGTAGGCCTGGCGCATGGCCATCTGGTCTTCCAGGGGCACGAAGCTGAAGAAGTTCTTGAAGTCGCCTTCGTACGGCTCGGTGGCCAGCCCGTGCAGCGCCGAGGCCCGGGCCGAGCCATAGAGGCTGCTGCTGGGGATGTGCCAGTCCCAGGTGCCCAGGTCGGCGGATTCCAGAGCCAGGGCCAGGCGCTCCTGGCTGTCCTTCAAGGCGCGCTCCTGGGCGCGCATCTCGGTGATGTCGCGCACCGTCAGTACCAGGCAGGTACGGCCATTGAGCTGGATCTGGTCGCCATACAGCAGGTTGGTGCTGACGGTACCGTCGCGGCCGCGCAGTTGCACTTCCAGGCCGGCGAGGATGCCGCTGTTGCCGAAGGCGTCGAGCATCTCGCGGCGCTGCTCGACATTGACCCAGATACCCAGTTCCAGCGAGCTGCGGCCGATGGTTTCGCTGGCATCCCAGCCGAACTGGCGCTGGAAGCCGGGGTTGGCCTCGATGAAGCAACCGGTCTCGCGGTCGGTGATGACCACGGCATCGGGGGTGCTGCGGAAGGCCTTGGAGAACTTCTCCTCGCTGGTGCGCAGGGCGGCTTCGGCGCGCTTGCGCTCGGTGGTGTCGAGGAAGGTGCTGATGAGGAAGGATTCGCCGTCCAGGTCGACGAACTGGCTGGACAGCACCCCGTCGAGCACCCGCTCGTCGCGGGTGCGCAGTTGCACCTCCTGGACGATGGGGTCTTCCGAGCCGTGGCTGTTGCGGTAGAGCAGTTCACGCTGCTGCGGGTGGACCCAGATGCCCAGTTCCTGGGTGCTGCGGCCGACCACCTCGGCGGCCGGCCAGCCGAACACGCTTTCGAAGTGCTGGTTGGCCTCGGTGATGATGCCGCCGTCCATGCGCACCAGCAGGATCACATCGGGGCTCAAGTGGAACAGGCTGGAGAAGCGTCGCTGGGAGTTCTCCAGCGCCTCGGCCCGCTCCTGCTGCTCGGTGACGTCGCGGATCACCCCGATGATGCGCTTGCGCCCGTCGGGGTCTTCCTGCGGGCTGCCGCTGATCTCCAGCCAATGCAGGCTGCCGTCGGGCCAGCGGATGCGGTGGCGGAAGGCGCGGTCCGGGTGGGCGCCGGACAGCACCCGGGCGAAGAGTTCGAGCACGCCGGCGCGGTCTTCCTCGGGAATCAGTTCGATGTAGTCGACCTGGGTGCGCAGCGGGCGCTTGGGGTCCAGGCCGAACAGCGCCTGGGCGCCGCGGGACCAGTTGACCCGGCCGCTGGCGATGTCCCAGTCCCAGGCGCCCAGGCGCGCGCCATTGAGCGCGGCGAGCAGGCGTTGCGTGTCCTGCCAGCTCTGCTCGAACTCGCCGGGGTCGAGGGCGGGGATGAAGGGCAGTGGCGGGCGATCAGATGGCTTGGTCATGGCGGCCCTTTCCGGTCCGGAGGCTGCAGTGTGGCGCGGTGCGGGCGGAGAGTGGGCGGGGTGGCTGGGGCATGCACGGGCCTTTTCTTATCGTTATGCGGCTCACGTTAGCCCCTGGTTCGGGGGCTACGCAAGATTGTCGCGCTGGGCGTCGAGCAGGGCCATGAAGGCCTTGGCTGCGTTCGACAGGGTGCGGTCGGTGTGCAGGATGTAGCCGAGCTTGCGGCTCAGCTGGATGTCCTGCAGCGGCAGGCGCACCACCTGCTCGTCGAGCATGGTGCGCGGCAGCACGCTCCAGGCCAGGCCGATGGAGACCATCATCTTGATGGTCTCCATGTAGTTGGTGCTCATGCCGATGTTCGGCGTCAGACCTTCGGCCTCGAACAGGCGCCGCACGATGTGGTGGGTGAAGGTGTTGCCGCCGGGGAACACCGCCGGGTGCTTGGCCACGTCGGCGAGGAAGATGGTCTTGTCGCGGGCCAGCGGATGTTCGGGGGCGGCGACGAAGTCCAGGGCGTCGTCCCAAACCGGCACCGCCTGCACGGGCAGGGCGGTTTCCGGGGCCAGGGTGATCACCGCCAGCTCGGCGCGGCCATGGAGGATCTCTTCATAGGCGACTTCGGAATCGAGGAACTGGATGTCCAGCGCCACCTGCGGGTAGGCACGGGTGAAGGCCCGCAGCAGCGGCGGCAGGCGATGCAGGCCGATGTGGTGGCTGGTGGCCAGGGTCAGGCGGCCGCTGATGTCACCGGAGAGGTTGCTCAGGGCGCGACGGGTGTCGTCCAGCACATTGAGGATCTGGTAGGCACGCGGCAGCAGGGCGCGGCCGGCTTCGGTCAGGCCCACTTCGCGGCCGAGGCGGTCGAACAGGCGCACGTTCAACTGCTGCTCCAGGGAAGCGATGCGCTTGCTCACCGCCGGCTGGGTCAGGTGCAGGCGTTCGCCGGCCTCGGAGAAGCTGCCGGTTTCGGCGATGGCGATGAAGGCATTGAGGCTGGCGAGGTCCATTGGCGCTTGAGCTCCAGGCAGGGGGCGTGGCTAAGGGTATTCCTGAGGGGAATCCATTGGATGAAAAATATGAATTTGAGTTATTCATGTCAAATCCCTAGGATCATCCCCACAAGCCAAGGGGCCTTTTTATCCATGAGAGCCCTGGCATAGAAACACGCTGATGAGGACCCACCGATGGCCGGCAAGACGCTGTACGACAAGCTCTGGGAATTGCACGAGGTGAAGCGCCGCGACGATGGTTCGTCGCTGATTTACATCGACCGTCACATCCTCCACGAAGTGACCTCGCCCCAGGCGTTCGAAGGCCTGCGTCTGGCCAGCCGCAAGCCGTGGCGCATCGACGCCAACATCGCGACCCCGGACCACAACGTGCCGACCACCCGCGCCGAGCGCCAGGGCGGCCTCGAAGCCATCGCCGATGAGGTGTCGCGCATCCAGGTGCAGACCCTCGACGAGAATTGCGACGACTTCGGCATCCTCGAGTTCAAGATGAACGACGTACGGCAGGGCATCGTCCACGTGGTCGGCCCGGAGCAGGGCGCCACCTTGCCGGGCATGACCGTGGTCTGCGGTGACTCGCACACCTCCACCCACGGCGCCTTCGGTGCGCTGGCCCACGGCATCGGCACCTCCGAGGTGGAGCACGTGCTGGCCACCCAGTGCCTGATCGCCAAGAAGATGAAGAACATGCAGGTGCGCGTGGAGGGCACGCTGCCCTTCGGTGTGACCGCCAAGGACATCGTGCTCGCGGTGATCGGCAAGATCGGCACCGCCGGCGGCAACGGCCACGCCCTGGAGTTCGCCGGCAGCGCCATCCGTGACCTGTCCATGGAAGGCCGCATGACCATCTGCAACATGTCCATCGAAGCCGGTGCCCGCGTGGGCATGGTGGCGGTGGACGAGAAGACCATCGCCTATGTCGAAGGCCGCCCCTTCGCGCCCAAGGGCGCCGACTGGGAAAAGGCCGTGTCGGCCTGGAGCGACCTGGTTTCCGACGCCGATGCGCACTTCGACACCGTGATCGAGATGCGCGCCGAAGACATCATTCCCCAGGTCAGCTGGGGCACCTCGCCGGAGATGGTGCTGCCGGTCGACCAGCGCGTGCCGGACCCGGCCGTCGAGGCCGACCCGGTCAAGCGTGATTCCATCACCCGTGCCCTGAAGTACATGGGCCTGGCCGCCAACCAGGCGATCACCGATATCCAGCTGGACCGCGTGTTCATCGGTTCCTGCACCAACTCGCGCATCGAAGACCTGCGCGCCGCTGCCGAAGTGGCCAAGGGCCGCAAGGTCGCCACCACCGTCAAGCAGGCGATGGTGGTACCGGGCTCCGGCCTGGTGAAGCAGCAGGCCGAGCAGGAAGGGCTGGACAAGATCTTCATCGAGGCCGGCTTCGAATGGCGTGAACCGGGCTGCTCCATGTGCCTGGCGATGAACCCGGACCGCCTCGAAAGCGGCGAGCATTGCGCCTCCACCTCCAACCGCAACTTCGAAGGCCGCCAGGGCGCCGGTGGTCGTACCCACCTGGTCAGCCCGGCCATGGCCGCCGCAGCCGCCGTCAACGGCCGCTTCGTCGATGTTCGCGAGATGCTCAAGTAAGGAGAGCGAGATGAAAGCCTTTACCCAACACACCGGTCTCGTCGCTCCGCTCGATCGTGCCAACGTCGACACCGACCAGATCATCCCCAAGCAATTCCTCAAGTCGATCAAGCGCACCGGCTTCGGCCCCAACCTGTTCGACGAGTGGCGCTACCTCGATGTCGGTCAGCCCAACCAGGACAACTCCAAGCGCCCGGTGAACCCGGACTTCGTCCTCAACTTCCCGCGCTTCCAGGGCGCCAGCGTGCTGCTGGCCCGTGAGAACTTCGGCTGTGGCTCCTCCCGCGAGCACGCACCCTGGGCCCTGGAGGAGTACGGCTTCCGCGCCATCATCGCGCCGAGCTACGCCGACATCTTCTTCAACAACAGCTTCAAGAACGGCCTGCTGCCGATCATCCTCAAGGATGAAGAGGTGGACGAGCTGTTCAAGCAGTGCGAAGCGGAGGAGGGCTACCAGCTCACCGTCGACCTCGCCGCACAGACCGTGACCCGCCCGGACGGCAAGCAGTACAGCTTCGAAGTGGACGCGTTCCGCAAGCACTGCCTGCTCAACGGCCTCGACGACATCGGCCTGACCCTGCAGGACGCGGACGCCATCCGCGCCTTCGAGGGTGGCCATCGCCAGGCGCAGCCCTGGCTGTTCCGCGACGCCTGAGGCAGGGGAGCGAGATGAGCGACAAGGCCCATGCCCAGGTGGTGCAGCGCCAGTTCGGCGAACAGGCCAGTGCCTACCTGAGCAGTGCCGTGCACGCCCAGGGCACCGAATTCGCGCTGCTGCAGGCGGCGGTCGATGGCCGGGGCGACGCCAGGGTGCTCGACCTCGGCTGTGGCGCCGGGCATGTCAGCTTCCATGTCGCGCCGCTGGTCGGCGAAGTGGTGGCTTACGACCTCTCCGAGCAGATGCTGGAGGTGGTCACCGCTGCTGCCGCCGAGCGCGGGCTGGGCAACCTGCGCACCGAGCGCGGGGTGGCCGAGCGCCTGCCCTTCGCCGATGCCAGCTTCGATTTCGTCTTCAGCCGTTATTCGGCGCACCACTGGAGCGACCTGGGCCTGGCCCTGCGCGAGGTGCGTCGGGTGCTGAAGCCGGGCGGCACCGCTGCCTTCATCGACGTGGCGTCGCCGGGCAGCCCGCTGCTCGACACCCACCTGCAGGCCGTGGAAGTGCTGCGCGACACCAGCCATGTGCGTGACTATTCCGTCGCCGAGTGGCTGCGCCAGGTGAGCGAGGCCGGTCTGTTCGTCGATCGCCATGCGCGTCAGCGGCTGCGCCTGGAGTTCGCCTCCTGGATCACCCGCATGCGCACGCCGGATGTGTTCCGCGACGCCATCCTCGCCCTGCAGAATGCGGTGGGCGAGGAAGTGCGCGAGTATTTCGAAATCACCGAAGACGGCTCCTTCAGTACCGACGTACTGGTGCTGTGGGCCACTAAATAACTGAGCGCCAGGCTGCAAGCTCCAAGCGACAAGTACTTGGGGCCTGCGACTTGGGGCTTGAAGCTTTTTTCCGAAGGAAAGACTCATGAGCAAACAGATTCTGGTTCTCCCTGGCGACGGTATCGGCCCGGAAATCATGGCCGAGGCGGTCAAGGTGCTGGAGCTGGCCAATGACAAGTTCCAGCTCGGCTTCGAGCTGACCCACGACGTGATCGGCGGCGCTGCCATCGACAAGCACGGCGTGCCCCTGGCCGATGAGACCCTGGAGCGTGCGCGCCAGGCCGACGCCGTACTGCTGGGCGCCGTGGGCGGCCCGAAGTGGGACAAGATCGAGCGCGACATCCGCCCGGAGCGCGGCCTGCTGAAGATCCGCTCGCAACTGGGCCTGTTCGCCAACCTGCGCCCGGCCATCCTGTATCCGCAACTGGCCGATGCCTCCAGCCTCAAGCCGGAAGTGGTCGCGGGCCTGGACATCCTCATCGTCCGTGAGCTGACCGGCGGCATCTACTTCGGCCAGCCCCGCGAGCAGCGCGTGCTGGAAAACGGCGAGCGCCAGGCCTATGACACCCTGCCCTATGCCGAAAGCGAGATCCGCCGCATCGTCCGCGTCGGCTTCGACATGGCCCGCGTGCGCGGCAAGAAGCTCTGCTCGGTGGACAAGGCTAACGTGCTCGCCTCCAGCCAGCTGTGGCGCGAGGTGGCCGAGGAAGTGGCCAAGGACTACCCGGACGTCGAGCTGTCGCACATGTACGTCGACAACGCCGCCATGCAGCTGGTGCGCGCGCCCAAGCAGTTCGACGTGATGGTCACCGACAACATGTTCGGCGACATCCTGTCG
This sequence comes from Pseudomonas sp. zfem005, assembly GCF_032621735.1. Classification (NCBI taxonomy): domain Bacteria; kingdom Pseudomonadati; phylum Pseudomonadota; class Gammaproteobacteria; order Pseudomonadales; family Pseudomonadaceae; genus Pseudomonas; species Pseudomonas sp. zfem005. The sequence goes on from NZ_JAVYJE010000004.1 coordinate 451,213, forward strand.
GATGAGGCTTCCATGCTCACCGGCTCCATCGGCATGCTGCCTTCCGCTTCCCTGGATGCGAACAACAAGGGCATGTACGAGCCGTGCCACGGCTCCGCGCCGGACATCGCCGGCCAAGGCATCGCCAACCCCCTGGCGACCATCCTCTCGGTCTCGATGATGCTGCGCTACAGCTTCAACCAGAGTGCCGCCGCGGATGCCATCGAGAAGGCCGTGAGCCTCGTCCTCGACCAGGGCTTGCGCACCGGCGACATCTTCTCCGCCGGTACCACCAAGGTCGGTACCCAAGCCATGGGCGATGCAGTGGTCGAGGCCCTGCGTAATCTGTAATCTGTCGGGCTCGCCGGAATACCGGCGGTCCACTTTTTCCTGAAAGGTGTAGTTGTCATGAAGCGTGTAGGTCTGATCGGTTGGCGTGGCATGGTGGGTTCCGTGCTCATGCAGCGAATGCTTGAAGAGCGGGATTTCGACCTGATCGAGCCGGTTTTCTTCACCACCTCCAATGTTGGCGGGCAAGGCCCGGCGATCGGCAAGGACGTTGCCCCGCTGAAGGACGCCTACAACATCGATGAGCTGAAAAGCCTCGACGTGATCCTGACCTGCCAGGGTGGCGACTACACCAGCGAAGTCTTCCCCAAGCTGCGCGAAGCCGGCTGGCAGGGCTACTGGATCGACGCCGCTTCCAGCCTGCGCATGCAGGATGACGCGGTCATCGTCCTCGACCCGGTCAACCGTCGTGTCATCGACCAGCAACTGGACGCCGGCACCAAGAACTACATCGGCGGCAACTGCACCGTCAGCCTGATGCTGATGGCCCTGGGCGGGCTGTTCGAAGCCGGCCTGGTGGAGTGGATGAGCGCCATGACCTACCAGGCAGCCTCCGGCGCCGGTGCCCAGAACATGCGCGAGCTGATCAAGCAGATGGGCGCGACCCACGCGGCGGTCGCCGATGACCTGGCCAACCCGGCCAGCGCCATCCTCGACATCGATCGCAAGGTGGCCGAAGCCATGCGCGGCGAGGCGTATCCCACCGAGAACTTCGGCGTGCCCCTGGCGGGCAGCCTGATCCCCTGGATCGACAAGGAACTGCCCAACGGCCAGAGCCGTGAAGAGTGGAAGGGCCAGGCCGAAACCAACAAGATCCTCGGTCGCTTCAAGAGCCCGATCCCGGTGGACGGCATCTGCGTGCGCATCGGCGCCATGCGCTGCCACAGCCAGGCGCTGACCATCAAGCTGAACAAGGATGTGCCCATCGCCGATATCGAAGGCATGATCAGCCAGCACAACCCCTGGGTGAAGCTGGTGCCGAACCAACGCGAGATCAGCATGCGCGAGCTGACCCCGACCGCCGTCACCGGCACCCTCAGCGTCCCGGTCGGCCGCCTGCGCAAGCTCAACATGGGCACGCAGTACCTCGGCGCCTTCACCGTGGGCGACCAACTGCTGTGGGGCGCGGCCGAACCGCTGCGCCGCATGCTGCGCATCCTCCTGGAGCGTTGATCGACAGCGGGCGCCGACGAGGCTCGTCGGCGCCCGGTTTCCCTCAATTGCCTGCGTGCGGGGCGACGGTTAAAGTGCCGCTCCCGTTTCGCCAGAGGCAATGTCCATGAGCCAGTCCTTCGATATCGCCGTTGTCGGCGCCACCGGTACCGTTGGCGAAACCCTCGTCGAACTCCTTGCCGAGCGTGAATTCCCCGTCGGAACTCTGCATTTGCTGGCCAGCATCGAGTCTGCCGGCGCCTCCGTGCAGTTCCGCGGCAAGAACCTGCGCGTGCGTGATGTCGCCGAATTCGATTTCTCCCAGGTGCGCCTGGCCTTCTTCGCCGCCGGCGAGGCGGTGAGCCGCAGCTTCGTCGTGCACGCCAACCAGGCGGGCTGCGCGGTGATCGATCTTTCCGGTGTTCTGGACGACGCCCAGCCGCTGGTGCCGGAAGCCAATGCCGGCCTGCTCGGCGAACTGGCCCCTCCTTATAAGCTGTGCAGCCCGAGCGCTTCTGCCGTCGCCCTGGCCTGTGCCCTGGCGCCGCTGGTTTCCCTGGGCATCGAGCGGGTCACGGTCACCGCCTGCCTGGCCGTTTCCAGCCGTGGCCGCGAGGGGGTCACCGAACTGGCCCGGCAAACCGCCGAGCTGCTCAACGCCCGTCCGCTGGAGCCGCGCTTCTTCGATCGCCAGGTCGCCTTCAACATCCTCGCCCAGCCCGATGCGGTGGATGAGGCGGGCCACGCCCAGCTAGAGAAGAGATTGGCACGCGAATTGAGAGCACTGCTGGCTGCCCCGGCCCTGGATGTGGCCGCCACCTGCGTGCTGGCACCGGTGTTCTTCGGCGACAGCCTGAGCGTCTCGCTGCAGGTGCGCGAGGACGTCGACCTGGCCGTCGTGCTGGAAAAACTGGAGGCGGCGGAGGGCATCGAACTGGTGGAGCAGGGCGACTATCCGACGGCGGTAGGTGACGCTGTGGGGCAGGATGTGATCTACGTCGGCCGCGTGCGAAAAGGGCTGGAAGACCCGCGCCAAGTCAATTTGTGGATTGCGTCTGATAATGTGCGAAAAGGCGCTGCACTCAACGCCGTACAGTCCGGCGAGTTATTGATAAAACACTATCTGTAAAAGATACTTACCTGAAAATTTGAAGAACTTTTCTAGCTTGACAATACTGGTTTAGTTTTCGTCGCTGACGGGGAACCGCTATGGCGTGTTGTGGCAGCGATCAAAATACTCTCTCGTTCGGCCGAGAAAAAAAGATAAAACAAGGGATTACGCTATGATTCGGGTTCGCAAACTGGTGCTGGCAATTGCGGCTGCTTCGGCGCTGACCTCCGGCATGGCTCACGCTTTGGGGCTCGGGGAAGTGACCCTGAAGTCCGCCTTGAACCAGCCGCTGGTCGCTGAAATCGAGCTGCTCGAGGTCCGTGATCTGGCCTCCAACGAAGTCGTTCCGAGCCTGGCTTCGGCCGAAGAGTTCAGCAAGGCTGGCGTCGATCGCCAGTACTTCCTGACCGACCTCAAGTTCACGCCGGTGCTCAAGCCCAACGGCAAGAGCGTGATCCGCGTGACCTCCAACAAGCCGGTGCGCGAGCCCTACCTGAACTTCATGGTGGAAGTGCTGTGGCCCAACGGCCGCCTGCTGCGCGAATACACCCTGCTGCTGGACCCGCCGACCTACTCCCCCGAAACCACCGCTGCCGTCGTGCCGAGCATGCCCATCGCCGCTCCGGCCCAGGCTCCGCGCCCGGCTGCTGCACCGCGTCCGAGCGCCAGCCCGGCTGCCCAAGCACCGCGTCCGTCCGCGCCTGTCGCCTCGGCTGCCTCCACCGCCAAGGCGGGTGGCGAAGAATACAAGACCACCGGTAGCGACACCCTTTGGGAAATTGCCCAGCGCAATCGCTCCAGCGGCTCCGTGCACCAGGCCATGCTGGCCATCCAGGACCTGAACCCGGATGCCTTCGTCGGCGGCAACATCAATCGCATGAAGAGCGGCCAGGTGCTGCGCATGCCGACCGATGCGCAGATCGCCAGCCGTTCCCAATCCGAAGCCATTGCCCAGGTCGCAGCGCAGAACGCCGCCTGGCGTGACGGCAGCGCCGTAGCCGGTACCGCCGGCCAGCGCCAGCTCGACGCCACCAAGCGCGCCAGCGCCGGTGCCGCTCCGGCCAAGACCGAAAGCAAGGATAACCTGCGCCTGGTATCCGCCGAGAGTGGCAAGTCCACTGCCGGCAGCGAGAAGGGTGCTGGCAACGGCAACAACAAGGCGCTGGCCGAGAAACTGGCGGTGACCCAGGAAAGCCTGGACACCACCCGTCGCGAGAACGACGAGCTCAAGGGCCGGATGACCGACCTGCAGAGCCAGCTGGATAAACTGCAACGCCTGATCCAGCTGAAGGATGATCAGCTGGCCAAGCTGCAGGGCGACCTGGCGAAGAAACCCGAGGCCGCCGCTCCGGCAGCACCGGCCACGCCGACAGCGCCAGCCGCTTCCGCCACCCCGGCCACTCCGGCTGCCGAACAACCTGCAGCGGTGCCGGCTACTCCGGCACCCGATGCAACTCAGGCCACTCCCCCGGCCGGGCAGGCACCGGACTACAACTACAACGAGGAGCCGGCTGCACCTGATGCAGCCGCCCAGTCCCAGAACCAGCAGCCGGCCAGTGAGCCGGCTGATGCCGTTGAAAAACCTGCTGCTCCGGCAGAAGCTGCCAAGCCGGTCGAGCCCGCTCCGGCGCCCGTGCAGCCGGAACCTGAAGCCGAACAGCCTGGCTTCGTCGACGACCTGATGGGCAACCCGATGCTGCTGGGCATCGCCGGTGGCGGCGCGCTGCTGCTTCTGCTGGTTGCACTGATGATCCTCTCCCGTCGCAACGCCATGAAGGAGGCCGAGCTGCAGAACAGCCTGGCCGCCCAGGATGACGACACCGGCTTCGACAACGACCTGGACATCCAGGACAACGCCTTCGCCGGCCTCGAAAACGAGCCTGCTGCGGTCGCCGCTGCTCCGGCCCAGGCCGAGGAGCGTGTCACCGCCCAGACCGGCGATGCCATCAGCGAAGCCGACATCTACATCGCCTACGGCCGCTTCAACCAGGCTGCCGAGCTGCTGCAGAACGCGATCAACGACGAGCCGCATCGTGCCGACCTGCGCCTGAAGCTGATGGAGGTCTACGCCGAACTGGGTGACCGCGACGGCTTCGCCCGCCAGGAAAGCGAGCTGCGTGAAATCGGTGGTGCCTATGCCGAAGTCGACCAGCTCAAGGCCAAGTACCCGGCCATGGCGCTGGCCGCCGCTGCCGGCCTCGGCTTCGCCGCCGGTTCCGCCAGTGACGACCTCGACAGCTTCAGCCTCGACGACCTGACCCTGGACGAGCCTGCTGCTCCGGCTGCCCAGGCGCCTGCCGCCCAGGACGACATGGACGATGCCTTCGACCTGAGCCTGGATGAACTGGAAGCCGACCTCGACCGCGACCTGCAAGCTGCCTCCGGCAACGATGCCCTGGCCGGCCTGGACGAGATCGACCTGGATGCCGACCTCAACCTCGACGCTCCGAGCGCCCCGGCTGCCCGCAACGACGACGAACTCGGCTTCGACCTGGAGCTGGACGACAAGCCGCTGGGCGAGCAATCGCTGGATCTGGGCGACGACCTGGCCGACTTCAGCCTGGAGCTGGAAGGCGACAGCAAGTCGTCCATCGCCGAGGAAGATGATTTCCTTCTCAGCCTGGACGACGACCTGAGCCTGGGCGGCTCCCAGCCTGGTGCCGAGCCGGTCGCCAAGGAAGAGCCTGCATCGGCCTTCGAACTGCCGTCCGATTTCGACCTGTCGATGCCGGAAGACGAGCCCGCCGCCGAAGAAGCGCCGCTCTCCGACAGCTTCGCCGCCAAGCTCGATGAAGTGACCGCCGAGCTCGACCAGCTCGCCGAGAGCCTCGACCAGTCGCCGGCCGACAGTGCACCTGCCAGCACCGCCGCTCCGGCAGTTGATCTGGATGGCGACGATGATTTCGACTTCCTCTCCGGCACTGACGAAACCGCCACCAAGCTCGATCTGGCCCGTGCCTACATCGACATGGGTGACACCGAAGGCGCCCGCGACATCCTCGACGAAGTGATGTCCGAGGGCAGTGAAAACCAGCAACAGGAAGCGCGCGAGCTCATCGCCCGTATCAGCTGATCAATGACCCAAGCAGTACCCACAACGGCAGCCGACTCGGCTGCCGTTGGCATTTACAGAATCGCCCTCGGCATCGAGTACAAGGGCTCCCGCTACCGTGGCTTCCAGCGTCAACGCGCCGGGGTGCCCTCCGTCCAGGAAACCCTGGAAACGGCCTTGTCCAAGGTGGCCGGCGGTGCTCCCGTCACCCTCAGCTGTGCCGGGCGTACCGACGCCCTGGTGCATGCCAGTGGCCAGGTGGTGCATTTCGACACGCCGGTGCAGCGCTCCATGCATGCCTGGACCATGGGCGCCAACATGAACCTGCCGAACGACATCAGCGTGGCCTGGGCCCAGGAAATGCCCCGGCATTTCGACGCGCGCTTCAGTGCCATGGCGCGGCGTTATCGCTATGTCATCTACAACGACCAGATCCGCCCGGCGCACATGGCCGAGGAAGTCACCTGGAACCATCGCCCGCTGGATATCCAGCGCATGCGCGAGGCCGCCGCCCATCTGGTCGGCACCCATGACTTCAGCGCCTTCCGTGCCCGTCAGTGCCAGGCCAAGTCGCCGATCAAGACGGTGCACCACCTGCACCTCAGCGAGCACGGGCGCTTCATCGTGCTGGATATCCGCGCCAACGCCTTCCTTCACCATATGGTGCGCAACTTCGCCGGCGTGCTGATGACCATCGGTGCCGGCGAGCGCCCACCGGAATGGGCCCGTGAAGTGCTGGAAAGCCGCGTGCGGCGTACCGGTGGCGTCACCGCCCATCCCTATGGGCTGTACCTGGTGCAGGTGGAGTACCCCGAGGAATTCCAGCTGCCGCACCGTTACATCGGGCCGCATTTTCTCTCCTGGTTACCGGAAAACCCGGGCTGACGCTCCGCCGAGCCTTTGCTACCATCCAGCATCTTTTACCCACCGGTGCCTGCAACTTGCCAGCCGTTCGCATCAAAATCTGTGGCATCACCCGCGTCGAGGACGCCCTCGCCGCAGCAGCGGCCGGTGCCGACGCCATCGGCATGGTGTTCTATGCCGCCAGCCCGCGAGCGGTGAATGTCGAGCAGGCCCGGGCGATAGTCGCGGCGCTGCCTCCCTTCGTGACCAGCGTGGGCCTGTTTGTCGATATGCCCGCCGCTGAACTGGCGGCGATTCTCGAAGCGGTGCCCCTCGACCTGCTGCAGTTCCACGGCGACGAGACCCCGGCAGCCTGCGAAGGCCATGGTCGTCCCTATATCAAGGCCTTGCGGGTCAAGCCCGGCGACGATGTGGCGGCCCGCGTAAGCGAGTACCCCGGCGCCTCGGGCGTGCTGTTGGATACCTACGTGCCCGGCATCCCCGGTGGTACCGGCGAAGCCTTCGACTGGAACCTGGTGCCGGTCGGCCTGGGCAAGCCGGTGATCCTCGCCGGCGGCCTCACCCCGGAAAACGTCGCCAGCGCGGTGGTGCAGGTCAGGCCCTACGCGGTCGACGTCAGCGGCGGGGTGGAGGCGAGCAAGGGCATCAAGGATCACGACAAGGTGCGAGCCTTCATCGATGCGGCAAGGGCGGCATGCTGAACCCGTCGTCCACAGATGTGACGGCGCCGCCTGCGCTGCCGTCCATAACCCAGTTGCCCGGGCACGCGCGTATGCGCACGGTGTCGGATCGGGCCGATTTTGCTTTTCGCGACGGCACCCTGGCGGTGCCCGTCGCCCAGATGGCCGGGGCCTTCCCGGCGTCACCGTGCGGGGCCGGGCGTACCGTCGCCATCCCGCCGATGCCGCCAACCCCGTCCGCAATCGTGAATTCGCTCAAGAACATGCGCAGGGCTCCGGGCCGCTAGCGCGTGTTCGGGCCTGAAGCTATGGAGAACGAGAGCATGAGCAACTGGCTGGTAGACAAGCTGATCCCTTCGATCATGCGTTCCGAGGTGAAGAAGAGCTCGGTTCCTGAAGGCCTCTGGCACAAGTGCCCGTCCTGCGAGGCCGTGCTGTACAAGCCCGAACTGGAGAAGACCCTCGACGTCTGTCCCAAGTGCAACCACCACATGCGCATCGACGCGCGTGCTCGCCTGGACATCTTCCTCGACGCCGACGGCCGCGAGGAGCTGGGTGCCGAGCTGGAGCCGGTGGACCGCCTGAAGTTCCGTGACAGCAAGAAGTACAAGGACCGCATCACCGCGGCCCAGAAGGACACCGGCGAGAAGGATGCACTGATCGCCATGAGCGGCAGCCTGGAAGGCATGCCCATCGTCGCCTGCGCCTTCGAGTTCTCCTTCATGGGCGGCTCCATGGGCGCTGTAGTCGGCGAGCGTTTCGTACGCGCTGCCAACGTGGCGCTGGAGAAGCGTTGCCCGCTGGTGTGCTTCTCCGCCTCGGGCGGTGCGCGCATGCAGGAAGCGCTGATCTCGCTGATGCAGATGGCCAAGACCTCCGCCGTGCTGGCGCGCCTGCGCGAAGAGGGCCTGCCCTTCATCTCCGTGCTCACCGACCCGGTCTACGGTGGCGTGTCCGCCAGCCTGGCCATGCTCGGTGATGTAATCGTCGCCGAACCCAAGGCGCTGATCGGCTTTGCCGGCCCTCGCGTGATCGAACAGACCGTTCGCGAGAAGCTACCTGAAGGCTTCCAGCGCAGCGAGTTCCTGCTGGAGCACGGCGCCATCGACATGATCATTCCCCGCGATGAACTGCGTGCCCGCCTGTCGCGGCTGCTCGCGCAGTTCATGCATCTACCCTCACCGGCCACTGCATGACCCAACGAACCCTCGCCGACTGGCTCGCCTACCTCGAGCAACTCCACCCCACAGCCATCGACATGGGGCTGGAACGCAGTCACCAGGTCGCCCAGCGACTTGGCCTGCACAGGCCGGCGCCGCTGGTGGTCACGGTCACCGGGACCAACGGCAAGGGTTCGACCTGCGCCTTCCTCGCTTCACTGCTGAGGGCGCAGGGCCTCAAGGTCGGCGTGTACAGCTCGCCGCACCTACTGGCCTATAACGAGCGCGTGCAGATCGATGGCGTCGATGCCAGCGACGAAGCGCTCTGCGAGGCATTCGTGGCCGTGGAAGCGGCCCGTGGCGAAACCTCCCTGACCTATTTCGAAATGGGCACCCTTGCGGCCTTCTGGCTGTTCGAGCGCAGCGGCCTCGATGCCGTGGTGCTCGAGGTCGGCCTGGGTGGCCGGCTGGATGCGGTCAACCTGGTCGACGCCGACCTGGCGCTGGTCACCAGCATCGGCATCGACCACGCCGACTGGCTCGGCGATACCCGCGAAAGCGTGGCGTTCGAGAAAGCCGGCATCTTCCGTGCCGGCAAGCCGGCGCTCTGTGGCGATCTCGACCCGCCTGCACCGCTCGCCGAGCGGGCTGCTGCCCTCAGCGCCCCCTTCATCCTCCGTGGTCGTGACTACGACCTGGCGGTGGGGGAGGGTGCCTGGCACTGGCGTGGCCTGGATCGGAATGGCCAGGGTCGCCAGCTCCATGATTTGCCGCTGCTCGACCTGCCCCTGGAAAATGCAGCGCTGGCCCTGCAAGCCTATGCGCTGCTCGACCAGCCCTGGGACGAAGCCGTTATCACCCAGGCGCTGCAAGCCACCCGGGTCACCGGGCGCCTGGATCGCCGCGCGCTGAATTGGCGCGGCAAGTCACTCACGCTGCTGCTGGATGTTGGGCATAATCCCCACGCGGCCAGCTACCTGGCCGAGCGCTTGCGCAGCCGCCCGGTCGCCGGTCGGCGCCTGGCAGTGTTCGGCTTGTTGGCCGACAAGGACCTGGCCGGTGTGCTCGCGCCGCTCAAGGACGTGCTGCCGGACTGGGCCGTGGCCACGCTGCCGTCCACGCGCAGCCGGCCGGCGGCCGAACTGCAGGCCGCGTTGCTCGCGCTGGGCGTTACCGCCAGCAGCCATGGCGATATCGCCGCGGCGCTGGAGGCACAGTGCGAGAAAGCCGGGGAGGGCGATGAAATCCTGGCGTTCGGATCTTTCTATTGCGTGGCCGAGGCGCTGGCCTGGCTCGCGCATCAGGTTTAAGGGGGAGTGGCTGTGCTGGACAAGGGACTCAAGCAACGCATCGTCGGTGCCCTGGTGCTGCTGGCGCTGGCGGTGATCTTCCTGCCGATGCTGTTCACCCGCGAGGACGAGTTGCGCCAGGTGCGCATCGACGCGCCGGCCATGCCGCAAACCCCGGAGATGCCGCCGGTGGAAATGGAAACCGTCGAGGTGCCAGAGCCCCAGGTGCTGCCGGAAGAGCCCGTCCCGTCGCTGGATGCCAACGGCCAGGCCAGCGCCCTGCCCATTGCTCCCACCGAACAGCCTGCGGCATCCGCGCAGCCGGCCCAGCCCCAGGCTCCCGCACAGCCGCCGGCCCAGCAGCAGGCCCAGGCCGTGCCGCCGGCCGCCACGCCGCCCAAGGCCGATGAAAAGCGCCTCGACCCGAATGGCCTGCCGGTCAGCTGGTCGATCCAGCTCGCCAGCCTGTCCAGCCGCGCCGGCGCCGAGAAGCTGCAGCAGACCCTGCGCAGCCAGGGTTACAACGCCTACATCCGCAGTGCCGAAGGCATGAACCGGGTGTTCGTCGGCCCGGTGATCGAGCGCGCTGAGGCCGACCGGCTGCGGGATTCCCTGAGCCGCCAACAGAAGCTCAATGGCTTCATCGTGCGTTTCCAGCCTGAAAAGGGCTGATTCGCTCTCTCTATCGGAGCAATCTGATCCGCGGGTTACCGGAGCGACGGGGCTCTGCTAAAATGCAGCGCCTTTTCTGTTCGTGAGCTGCATACGTGGCATTCACCTGGGTCGATTGGTCGATCATCGCCATCATCGCCATTTCCAGCCTGATCAGTCTGAAACGCGGCTTCGTCAAGGAAGCGCTTTCGCTGCTCACCTGGATCATCGCCGGCATAGTCGCCTGGATGTTTGGCGGGGCCTTGTCACAGCACCTCACCGAGTTCATCGAAATGCCGTCGGCGCGCGTGATCGCGGCCTGCGCCATTCTCTTCATCGCCACCCTGCTGGTGGGGGCGTTGGTCAATTTCCTGATCGGTGAGCTGATCAGGGTCACCGGCATGGACGGCACCGACCGCTTCCTCGGCATGGTCTTCGGCGCGGCGCGCGGGGCTCTGCTGGTGGTGGTGCTGGTCGGCCTGCTGAGCCTGGCGCCGGTGCAACAGGATCCATGGTGGCAGCAGTCAACGTTGCTACCGCATTTTCTGATGGTCGCCGACTGGTCGAAGAACCTGATTCTGGGTTTCACCAGCCAGTGGCTCGCCGGCAGCGTCAGCGCACCAAGCTGAGCCGCCAAACAAAGGGTGGCGAGCGGGGCACCAACTGCCCGGCCCGTCGCCCGGTATTAGCCTGAACTACTAGCAGCAGGGGTTGCACCGCATGTGTGGCATCGTCGGTATCGTCGGTAAGTCGAACGTCAATCAGGCGCTGTATGACGCGCTCACCGTTCTCCAGCATCGCGGCCAGGACGCTGCCGGCATCGTCACCAGCCATGACGGCCGGTTGTTCCTGCGCAAGGACAACGGCCTGGTCCGTGACGTCTTCCAGCAACGCCACATGCAGCGCCTGGTAGGCCACATGGGCATCGGCCACGTGCGCTACCCCACTGCGGGCAGCTCCACCTCCGCCGAGGCGCAGCCGTTCTACGTCAACTCGCCCTACGGCATCACCCTGGCGCACAACGGCAACCTGACCAACGTCGAGCAGCTGGCCAAGGAAATCTACGAATCCGACCTGCGCCACGTGAACACCAGTTCCGACTCGGAAGTGCTGCTCAACGTGTTCGCCCATGAGCTGGCCCATCGCGGCAAGCTGCAGCCCACCGAGGAAGACGTGTTCGCCGCGGTCTCCGGTGTGCATGACCGCTGCCGTGGTGGCTACGCCGTGGTGGCGATGATCACTGGCTACGGCATCGTCGGCTTCCGCGACCCCAATGCCATCCGCCCGATCGTCTTCGGCCAGCGTCACACCGACGAAGGCGTGGAGTACATGATCGCCTCCGAAAGCGTCTCCCTCGATGTGCTCGGCTTCACCCTGATCCGCGACCTGGCGCCGGGCGAAGCGGTGTACATCACCGAAGACGGCAAGCTCTACACCCGCCAGTGCGCCAAGGCGCCGAAGCTCGCCCCGTGCATCTTCGAGCACGTCTATCTGGCGCGCCCGGACTCGATCATGGACGGCGTCTCGGTCTACAAGGCACGCCTGCGCATGGGCGAGAAGCTCGCCGAGAAGATCCAGCGCGAGCGCCCGGACCACGACATCGACGTGGTCATCCCGATTCCGGACACCAGTCGCACCGCGGCCTTGGAGCTGGCCAACCACCTGGGCGTGAAGTTCCGCGAGGGCTTCGTCAAGAACCGCTACATCGGCCGTACCTTCATCATGCCGGGCCAGGCCGCGCGCAAGAAATCGGTACGCCAGAAGCTCAACGCCATCGAGCTGGAGTTCCGCGGCAAGAACGTGATGCTGGTGGACGACTCCATCGTTCGCGGCACCACCTGCAAGCAGATCATCCAGATGGCCCGCGAGGCCGGTGCCAAGAACGTCTACTTCTGCTCGGCCGCCCCGGCGGTGCGCTACCCGAACGTGTACGGCATCGACATGCCCAGCGCCCACGAGCTGATCGCCCACAACCGCACCACCGAGGAAGTGGCCGAGCTGATCGGCGCCGACTGGCTGCTCTACCAGGACCTGCCGGACCTGATCGAGGCGGTCGGTGGTGGCAAGGTGAAGATCGACCAGTTCGACTGCGCGGTATTCGACGGCAAGTACATCACCGGCGATGTCGACGAGCACTACCTGAACAAGATCGAGCAGGCGCGCAATGACGCCAGCAAGGCCAAGGTCAACGTGGTCAGCGCGATCATCGACCTGTACAACAATTGAGTTCGCGGCCTCGTGCCGCACGCTGAACGTTGCCAGCCCGGGCCCTGTCCCGGGCTTCGTTTCCAAGAGGTGGGGATATGACGCAGGAATGGGAAGCCGGCCGGCTGGACAGTGACCTCGAAGGCGCGGCCTTCGACACCCTGGCGGTACGCGCCGGGCAGCACCGCACGCCGGAAGGCGAGCACGGCGAGGCGATGTTCCTCACCTCCAGCTACGTGTTCCGCACCGCCGCCGACGCCGCCGCGCGTTTCGCCGGCGAGGTGCCGGGCAACGTCTATTCGCGCTATACCAACCCCACCGTACGGGCCTTCGAGGAGCGCATTGCCGCCCTGGAAGGTGCCGAGCAGGCCGTGGCCACCGCCTCGGGCATGTCGGCGATCCTCTCCATCGTCATGAGCCTGTGCAGCGCCGGCGACCATGTGCTGGTGTCGCGCAGCGTGTTCGGTTCGACCATCAGCCTGTTCGAGAAGTACCTCAAGCGCTTCGGTGTCGAAGTCGACTACCCGCCGCTGGCCGACCTGGCCGGCTGGGAAGCGGCCTTCAAGCCCAACACCAAGCTGCTCTTCGTCGAGTCGCCGTCCAACCCCCTGGCCGAGCTGGTGGACATCACCGCCCTGGCCGAGATCGCCCATGCCCGTGGTGCGCTGCTGGCGGTGGACAACTGCTTCTGCACCCCCGCGCTGCAGCAGCCGCTGAAGCTCGGTGCCGACATCGTCATGCACTCGGCCACCAAGTACATCGATGGCCAGGGCCGCAGCATGGGCGGCGTGGTCGCCGGTCGCAAAGCACAGATGGAAGGCGTGGTCGGCTTCCTGCGTACCGCCGGGCCGACCCTCAGCCCGTTCAACGCCTGGATCTTCCTCAAGGGCCTGGAAACCCTGCGTGTGCGCATGCAGGCCCATTGCGCCAGCGCCCTGGAACTGGCCCGTTGGCTGGAGCAGCAGCCTGGCATCGAGCGTGTCTACTACGCCGGCCTGGAAAGCCACCCGCAGCACGAACTGGCCAAGCGTCAGCAGAGCGCCTTCGGCGCCGTGGTCAGCTTCGAAGTGGCCGGCGGCAAGGAAGCGGCGTGGCGTTTCATCGACGCCACCCGGGTGATCTCCATCACCACCAACCTGGGCGACACCAAGACCACCATCGCCCACCCGGCCACCACGTCCCACGGGCGCCTGTCGCCGCAGGAGCGTGCCAACGCCGGCATCGCTGACAACCTGATCCGCGTCGCCGTGGGCCTGGAAGACATCGCCGACCTCAAGGCCGACCTCGCGCGTGGCCTTGCCGCGTTGTGATCGACTGGTCCATGGAATCGGCGCCTGCCCATAACGGCAAGGTCGCGCTGGTCACCGGCGCGGCCCGTGGCATCGGCCTGGGCATCGCCGCTTGGCTGATCGCCGAAGGCTGGCAGGTGGTGCTCGCGGATATCGACCGCGCCCGAGGCAGCAAGGTGGCCAAGGCACTGGGCGGCAACGCCTGGTTCGTCGGCATGGACGTGGCCCATGAAAGCCAGGTCGCCGTGGGCGTTGCCGAAGTGCTCGGCCAGTTCGGCCGGCTCGATGCGCTGGTGTGCAACGCCGGCGTCGCCGAAGCCCATGGTGCGCCGCTGGAAAGCCTCGAACTGATGCAGTGGAACCGCACCCTGTCGGTCAACCTCACCGGTCCGATGCTGTTGGCCAAGCACTGCGCGCCCTACCTGCGTGGGCATCGCGGGGCCATCGTCAACATCGCATCGACCCGTGCCCATCAGTCCGAAGCCGATACCGAAGCCTATGCCGCGAGCAAGGGCGGGCTGGTGGCGCTGACCCACGCGCTGGCCATCAGCCTGGGGCCGGACATCCGCGTCAATGTGGTGAGTCCCGGCTGGATCGACTCCCGCGACCGCGCCGCCCGCGAAGAGGCGCCGTTGTCGGAATGGGATCACGACCAGCACCCGGCCGGCCGTGTCGGCAAGGTGGAGGACGTTGCCTCCATGGTCGCCTGGCTGCTCTCGGACGGCTGTGGCTTCGTCACCGGCCAGGAGTTCCTGGTGGACGGCGGCATGACCCGCAAGATGATCTACCTGGACTGATCCCGATCTTCCCGGGGCTCTCGTGCGCGGGCGTCGGGTTTCACCCGACCTACCAGCCGGGCACATCGCTCTGGCAGAAGTAGGGTGGAGGTCGCTCTTTACCTCCACCGTGCGGAGCTCCCGGTACGCACCGCTCCTGATCGTTCCACAGGCTTCCGGTACAAACAAAAAACGGGTGGCAGTGCCTTCGCACTGCCACCCGTTGGTTTTTCCGAAGGCTCGGGTATCAGGGCGCCGGGCTTTCCGGCGGGCGCACATCGATGGCCGGGGTGCCCTGGCCGCCGTCGAACAGCTGCGCCGGCGTGCGCGGCAGGATGCTTGGGCGGCTTTCCTTGTCGGTCTGGTCGCCGAGCACGCGGATGTCGCTGTACTTCTTGCCCGAGAGTGCGGCCAGCCCGGCGCGGTCGCGGACCACGGTCGGGCGCAGGAACACCATCAGGTTGCGCTTCACGTGGCTGTCCTTGGTGGAGCGGAACAGGCGACCGAGCAGGGGGATGTCGCCCAGCAGCGGCACCTTGGAGTCGGTGGTGGTGACGTCGTCCTGGATCAGGCCGCCGAGCACGATCACCTGGCCGTCCTCGGCGAGGATGGTGCTCTTGATCGAGCGCTTGTTGGTGATCAGGTCCACCGCCTGGGCGGTGAGCGTGGCGCTGGGGGCGATGGAGGAGATTTCCTGCTCGATCTCCAGGCGCAGGGTGGCGCCCTCGTTGATGTGCGGGGTGACCTTGAGGGTGACGCCGATGTCCTTGCGCTCGATGGTGGTGAAGGGGTTGTTGGCCCCGGCCGCATCGGTGGTGTAGGAGCCGGTCTGGAAGGGCACGTTCTGGCCGACGAGGATCTCCGCCTTCTGGTTGTCCAGGGTCAGCAGGCTCGGCGTGGACAGGAGGTTGCTCTTGCTGTTGGCGGAGAGCGCGGTGACCAGCGCGGCGAAGTGGTCGGTACCGATGCCGATGATGGCGCCGTCGGGCAGGGTGGTGGGCAGCTTTTCGTCCTTGATGGCGTTGAGCACGGTGCCCACCGAGAGCCCGGTGTTGCCGAAGTTGACCCCACCGAGGCCGCCGGTCTTGCCGCGGGCATCCACGGCCCACTGCACGCCGAGGGCGTCGGTGATGTCGCCGGAGATTTCCACGATGGCGGCTTCCACCATCACCTGGGCGCGGGGTACGTCGAGCTGGCGGACGATGTCTTCCAGCGCGTTGACCGTGTCCGGCTCGGCCAGCAGCACCAGGGCGTTGAGGCTCTCATCGGCGCGGATCAGGATGTTCTGCGGCTTGCCTTGCTGCTCACCGCCGCCTTCCGGGGTCTTCAGGCCTTCGGAAATCTCGCCCAGGGTGGTGGCCAGGGCCTTGGCGTCGTTATGGCGCAGGCGGATGACGCGGGTATTGGCCGAGCGCGAGGTCGGGGTGTCGAGGGACTGCGCCAGCGCCACCAGCTTGGCCCGCGCCGAGGGCGGGCCGACGATGATCAGGCGGTTGGTGCGGGCATCGGCGATCACCTGGGCGGCGTTGGTGCCCTTGGCCTGGCCACGGCTGACGGCGCTGTTGAGCACCTCGGCGGCGTCCATCACCCAGGCGTTCTGCAGGTTGAGCACGGTGTAGTCGCGGTCGCCCTTCTGGTCCAGCTGGCGCATCAGGCTTTCGATGCGCGCGATGTTGGCGCTGCGGTCGCTGATGATCAGGGCGTTGGACGAGGTCACCGCCGCCAGGTGGCCGTATTGCGGCACCAGCGGGCGGATCAGCGGGATCAGCTCGGTCACCGGCGTGTGCTGCACCTGGATCACCCGGGTCTCCAGCTTGTCCGGCGCTGCCGGCCCGCCTTCGGCTTCGGCCTTGGCTTCGGCGTTGGGGATGATGCGGGCCTGGTCACCCTGGGTGACCACGGTGAAGCCGTGGGTGGCCATCACCGAAAGGAACAGTTGATAGACCTCGGACAGGTTCAGCGGCGCCTTGGACACCACGCTGACCTGGCCCTTGACCCGGGGATCGACGATGAAGGTCTCGCCTGTGATGTCGGCCACCTGGTCGACGAATTCGCGAATGTCCGCGTCCTTGAGGTTGATGGTCCAGCCTTCCTGCTGGCTGTTTTCGGCCTGGGGTTGCGGATCGGCGGCCAGCAAGGGCAACGGCGCGGCAGCGAGGCCGGCAGCCAGCAGGGCGATACTCAGGCGCGAGAGGAGTGTGGGCATTGATTCATTCGCTTTCCAGGGGCTGTTCGGGCGGTGATTCCGGCGAGAGGCCGCCGGATTCTTCCATCTGTTTTCTCAGTGCTTCCATGCGTTCGCGCAGTTCGGCGGCGTTGTCCTCCTGGAGGCCGCCGAGGTCGTTGACAGCATCATTTGCCGGCTCCGCCTCCATGGCGGGCGAGTTGGGCACGGCGAGGCGTGCCCGGGGGAAGGTCAGGGTCTCGAGGCGGCCGCCCCGGTCGATTTCCACGCGATCACGGTAGATGGCATGGAGCTTCACGCCGGGGCTAAGTTCCTCACCGCTGTGCAGGCGCTTGGGTTTGTCGCCCTCGCTGCGGATGATCACGCTGGAGCGTGCCTCATCGGCGTTGATGAAGCTGCCCAGCAGAGTCAGGCGCAGGTTGGTCGCCGGTGGTGGCGCATCGCTCTGCGCGCGGTTCGGACCGAACAGCGGTTCGAGGCGTTCCAGGCTGGCTGGAACCACCGCCGTGCTGGTGGGGTCACTGCTGGTATCGGGGGAATTGCGGAGCAATCTGATCCAGTCGGCGGATTGCCAGGCGAGGCTCAGGCTCATGGCAATCACCAAGCCCGCGCCCAGAAGCGCGGGCGAATGCTGTTGCAGCCAGTGTCGAGCACCAGTTGTGGGCAAGTGGGGGTCTCCGCGAGTTGTTCTTGATTTTCTGATTCGGCGAAAGCTCTGAATCATAGCAGTACGACGCATTCACGCTACAACCCGACAGCAGGTGTATCGCGGAGGTCTATGTGCTAAAGATATTCCGGTTTTTTTACGGGTTTGCGTGCGTGCCCGATCACAACGACAAGAAAATGGCAGGGATCTGCTGCACAACGGTCAGACAGCGTTGTGATAATTGCCCCGGTGAATTCATGAAGGCATTACACGGATGAACTCTTCGATCGAGGCGCCTCTGCGGCGCCTGCCGTTCGGCTTTGCCAAGCGTCACGGCGTCTTCCTGCAGGATGGCGTCGAGCCCTGCCTGGCCCATCGCCAAGGCGCCGAACTGGTGGCCCTGGCCGAGGCGCGTCGCTTCGTCGGCCGCTCGCTGCCATTCCGGCCGTTGCCGGTCGAATCGTTCGACCAGGCGTTGGCCCAGGCTTACCAGCACGACTCCTCCGCCACCATGCAACTGGCCGAAGACCTCGGCGGCAGCCTCGACCTGGCCGCGCTGGCCGAGCAGATGCCCGAGACCACCGACCTGATGGAGCAGGAGGACGACGCGCCGATCATCCGCCTGATCAACGCCATCCTCGGCGAGGCGATCCGCGAGAACGCCTCGGACATCCACCTGGAGACCTTTGAAAAACGCCTGGTGGTGCGCTTCCGCGTCGACGGCATCCTGCGTGAGGTGCTCGAACCCAAGCGTGAGCTGGCGGCGCTGCTGGTGTCGCGCATCAAGGTCATGGCCAAGCTGGACATCGCCGAAAAGCGCGTGCCCCAGGACGGCCGTATTTCCCTGCGCGTCGCTGGCCGCGAGGTGGATATCCGCGTCTCCACGCTGCCCTCCGCCAACGGCGAGCGCGTGGTACTCCGCCTGCTGGACAAGCAGGCCGGGCGCCTGACCCTGCAGCACCTGGGCATGAGCGCGCGTGACCGCGACCTGATGGAGGCCACGGTGCGCAAGCCCCACGGCATCCTGCTGGTCACCGGCCCCACCGGCTCGGGCAAGACCACCACGCTCTACGCCAGCCTGGTCACCCTCAACGACCGCACCCGCAACATCCTCACGGTGGAAGACCCCATCGAATATCACCTGGAAGGCATCGGCCAGACCCAGGTCAACGCCAAGGTGGAGATGACCTTCGCCCGTGGCCTGCGCGCCATCCTGCGCCAGGACCCGGACGTGGTGATGGTGGGTGAGATCCGCGACCACGAAACCGCCGAGATCGCCGTGCAGGCGTCCCTCACCGGTCACCTGGTGCTCTCCACCCTGCACACCAACAGTGCCATCGGCGCCATCACCCGTTTGGTGGACATGGGCGTCGAGCCCTTCCTGCTGTCGTCCTCCTTGCTCGGCGTGCTCGCCCAGCGCCTGGTGCGCGTGCTCTGCAACCACTGCAAGGTGCCCTACAGCGCCGATGCCGCCGAGTGCACGCTGCTGGGCGTCGACCCGGCGGCCCCGCCGACCCTCTACCACGCCCGTGGTTGCCCCGAATGCCATCAGCAGGGCTACCGCGGCCGTACCGGTATCTACGAACTGGTGGTCTTCGACGACCACATGCGCAGCCTGATCCACAACTCCGCGGCGGAGCAGGAGATGACCCGCCACGCCCGCCGTTTCGGCCCCAGCATCCGCGATGACGGCAAGCGCAAGGTGCTTGAAGGCGTGACCACGGTGGAAGAGGTCCTGCGTGTGACCCAGGAAGAATAATGGCCGCCTTCGAATACCTCGCCCTCGACGCCCGTGGGCGTCCGCAGAAGGGTGTGCTGGAAGCCGACAGTGCCCGCCAGGTGCGCCAGTTGCTGCGTGAAAAACAGCTGGCACCGCTGGAGGTCAAGGCCACCCGCACCCGCGAACAGGCTGCCGGTGGCGGTCGTCTCGGCTTCGCTCGGGGCCTGTCCGCCCGCGACCTGGCGCTGGTCACCCGACAGCTGGCGACCCTGGTGCAGGCCGCGTTGCCCATTGAGGAAGCGCTGCGCGCCGCCGCGGCCCAATCCACCTCGCCGCGCATCCAGTCCATGCTGCTGGCGGTGCGTGCCCGGGTGCTCGAAGGCCATAGCCTGGCCGGCAGCCTGAGGGAGTTTCCCGCGGCCTTCCCCGAGCTGTACCGCGCCACAGTCGCGGCGGGGGAGCACGCCGGCCACCTCGGCCCGGTGCTGGAACAACTGGCCGACTACACCGAGCAGCGCCAGCAGTCGCGGCAGAAGATCCAGCTCGCGCTGCTCTACCCGGTGATCCTGATGTGCGCCTCCCTCGGCATCGTCTCCTTCCTCCTGGGCTACGTGGTCCCGGACGTGGTGCGCGTGTTCATCGATTCCGGGCAGACCCTGCCGCTGCTCACCCGTGGCCTCATCGCCCTCAGCGACCTGGTCAAGCACTGGGGCTGGCTGGCGGCCCTGCTCGCCATCGCCGCCTTCATCGGTGCCCGCATGGCGCTGCGCGAGGAGGCGATACGCGCCCGTTGGCATGGCCTGGTGCTGCGCATTCCGCTGGTGGGCGGCCTGGTTCGCGCCACCGACACCGCGCGCTTCGCCTCCACCCTGGCGATCCTCACCCAGAGCGGCGTGCCGCTGGTGGAGGCGCTGGGCATCGGTGCCGAGGTCATCGCCAACCGGGTGATCCGCGCCGACGTGGTACTGGCCGCGCAGAAGGTCCGCGAAGGCGGCAGCCTGACTCGCGCGCTGGAGGCCAGCGGTCAGTTCCCGCCGATGATGCTGCACATGATCGCCAGCGGTGAACGCTCCGGCGAGCTGGACCAGATGCTGGCCCGTACCGCGCGCAACCAGGAGAACGACCTGGGCGCGCAGATCGCGCTGCTGGTGGGGCTGTTCGAGCCCTTCATGCTGGTGTTCATGGGCGCGGTGGTGCTGGTCATCGTCCTCGCCATCCTCCTGCCGATCCTTTCTCTCAACCAACTCGTGGGGTAATCGCGTGAAACTGCGCCGCAAACAGTCGGGCTTTACGCTCATTGAAATCATGGTGGTGGTGGTCATCCTCGGCATCCTCGCCGCGCTGGTGGTGCCCCAGGTGATGAACCGCCCGGACCAGGCCAAGGTCACGGTCGCCAAGGGCGACATCAAGGCCATCGGCGCCGCGCTGGACATGTACAAGCTCGACAACTTCGCCTACCCCAGCACCCAGCAGGGCCTGGAGGCGCTGGTGAAGAAGCCCAGTGGCAACCCGCAGCCGAAGAACTGGAACAAGGACGGCTACCTCAAGCGCCTGCCAGTCGACGCCTGGGGCAACCCCTACCAGTACCTGGCCCCCGGGACCAAGGGCCCCTATGACCTGTACTCCTTCGGCGCCGATGGCAAGGAAGGCGGCACCGACGCCGATGCCGATATCGGTAACTGGGAAAACTGATGCCCCCACGGTCGCGCTGCCCAGGCTGCCCGCCCGCCAAGGGGCAGGGCGGCTTCACCCTGATCGAGCTGCTGGTGGTCCTGGTGATCATCGGCTGCCTGGTCGGGCTGGCGGTGCTCAGCACCGGCGTGGCCGGCCCCTCCCGTGAGTTGAACAATGAAGCCGAGCGCCTGGCCGGGCTGATCGGCGTACTGGTGGACGAAGCCGTGCTCGACAACCGCGAATACGGCCTGCGCCTGGACGCCGATGGCTACCGCGTGTTGCGCTTCGACGAAGCCAAGGCGCGCTGGCAGGAAGTGGGGGAAGAAAGCCACAAGCTGCCGACCTGGGCCGAGCTCAAGTTCGAGCTGGAAGGCGCCGCGCTGGCATTGCCCAGCCCGGTGGCCGATGACGACGAGAAACCCAAGGAACAACCCCGTGCACCGCAATTGCTGATCCTCTCCAGTGGCGAGCTCAGCCCCTTCCGCCTGGAGCTGGGGGAGCGTCGCAAGGACGGTGTGCGCCTGCAGATGAGCAGCGATGGCTTCCGCCTGCCCAAGGTCGAAGCCTTGGCCGGCAAGGGGCGGGCAGGATGAAGGCCCAGCGCGGTTTCACCCTGCTCGAAGTGCTGGTGGCCCTGGCGATCTTCGCCGTGGTCGCCGCCTCGGTGCTGGCCACCAGTGCGCGCAGCCTGCAGAACGCCGCGCGCCTGGAAGACAAGACCCTGGCGATGTGGATCGCCGACAACCGCCTGGCCGAGATGCAGCTCGCCGCCACGCCGCCGAGCGAAGGGCGCGACCAGGGCGAGCTGGATTTCGCCGGGCGCCGCTGGGAATGGCAGAGCCAGGTCGACGCCACCTCCGACCCGGCCTTGCGCCGTGCCACCCTGTGGGTCGCCCAGCGCAACGACCGCGGCCCCCGGGGCAAGCTGGAAGACCGCGCCGCCGCGCGCTTGGTCGGCTTCATCGAGACCCAGCAATGAAGCGCAGCGCCGGCTTCACCCTGCTGGAGCTGCTGATCGCCATCGCCATCTTCGCGCTGCTGGCCCTGGGCACCTACCGCATGCTCGACAGCGTGCTCGCCAGCGACCGCGCCACCCGCGCCCAGGAGCAGCAACTGCGTGAGCTGGTGCGGGCCATGGCCGCCATCGAGCGCGACCTGCAGCAGGTGAACCCGCGACCGGTGCGTGACGCCTATGGCGAATGGCGCGGCGCACTGGTGGGCGAGAGCGGCGACAACGACAGCGTCGAACTGAGCCGTGGCGGCTGGCGTAACCCCCTTGGCGCGCCGCGCTCACGCATGCAGCGGGTGCGCTGGCAGCTCTCCGGGGAGAAGCTCGAGCGGCGCTACTGGACGGTGCTCGACCAGGCCCAGGACAGCCAGCCGCAGGTGCAGCAGGCATTGGACGGGGTGACCCGCCTGAAGCTGCGTTACCTGGACAAGTCCGACAACTGGGTGGAGGTCTGGCCCGCCGACGGCGAGACCGGCGACAAGAGTCTGGAGAAGTTGCCCCGGGCCATCGAACTGACCCTCGAGCATCGCCGCTACGGCGAGCTGCGCCGGGTGCTGCGCCTGGTGGACGAGCCACCGCAGCAACAGCCCCAGGTGCCCAATGGCGACGACAACAATGATGACGGCGGCGGCGACGTGCCGGCTGACGAAGGCGGTACGCCATGATGCGGCAACGGGGCATGGCCATGATCACGGTGCTGCTGGTGGTGGCCGTGGTGACCGTCGTCTGCGCCGGGATGATCGCCCGGCAGCAGCTGGCGATCCGTTCCAGCGCCAACCAGCTGCATGCGCGCCAGGCCCTGCAGTACGCCTTGGGCGGCGAGGCGCTGGCCCGTGGCATGCTGCTCCGCGACCTGCGCGCCGGTGACCCGCGCACGCCGGTGGATCACCTGGGTGAAGCCTGGGCCCGGCCGCTGAACAACTTCCCCCTGGATGATGGCGGCGAACTGCTGGTGCGCATCGATGACGCCACCGCGCGCTTCAACCTCAATTCCGTGGTGCGCCAGGGCAAGGTCAACGAGCAGTCGCTGCTGCAGTTCCGCCGCCTGCTGCTGCGCCTGCAGATCGAGGCGCCCTATGCCGAGCGTCTGGTGGATTGGCTCGACAAGGACCAGGAGCCCACCGGTGCCAACGGCGCCGAAGACAACGAATACCTGCTCAACCAGCCGCCCTACCGGGCAGCCAACCGAGCCATGGCGGATGTCTCCGAACTGCGCCTGCTGGCAGGCATGACCGAGGCGGACTATCGTCGCCTGCTGCCTTACGTCGCAGCGCTGCCGGACAACGCCACGCTCAACGTCAACACCGCGGGCGCGATAGTGCTTTCCAGCCTGGCCGACACCCTGACGCCCAGCGTGGGTGAGGCGCTGGTGGCGGCCCGCGGCAAGGCTGGCTTCCAGACCCTGGATGCTTTCCTGGGGCAATCCGCCCTGGCCGGCATGGGCATGGAGGCACAAGGGCTGGCGGTGGGCAGCGAATATTTCCGGGTGACCAGCGAAGTGCACCTTGGCGGAAGGCGCCAGGTACTGGTCAGCACCCTGCAGCGTGGCAACGACGGCCGCGTGCGGGTGCTTTCCCGCGACATGGGGCAGGGCGGCTTGCCGCCGGCCCTTCTCAAGGAAAAGGACGAAGAATGAAGCAGGCAAGTATTTTCCTGCCGGCGGCGGCGGTTACTCGCGTCGATGGCGAACTGGAGGTCTGGCTGGTGCAGGGCGGTGATGCCCGGCAACTGCCGTTCGCCGCTGCGGTAACGGCGCTCTCCGGTGATTGGCGCCTGGTGTTGCCGGTGGAGGCGGTGACCGCCTGCGCCGCGCGCCTGCCCACGCAAAAGGCGCGCTGGTTGCGCCAGGCCCTTCCCTTCGCCGTAGAAGAGTTGTTGGCCGAGGACGTCGACAGCCTGCACCTGGCACTGGGGGGGGAGCTGCCGGATGGCCTGCACCGTATTTTCGCCGTGCGCCGCAGCTGGCTGAGCGCCTGGGTCGACCTGGCCGCGGAGCTGGGCTCGGTGCCCACCAGCCTGCAGGTGGATGCCGACTTGTTGCCGGAGGAGGGCACCCAGCTGTTCTGGCTGGACGGCCGCTGGCTGCTGGGCGGCGAACAAAGCGCCCGCCTCGGTCTGCAGGACGAGGATTGGCCGCACCTGCGCGAGGCCTGTGCCTTGCCGCTGCATGGCCGAGCGCCGCGTGAACGCCAGGTGCTGGAAGGCATCGACCAGTGGCAGGAGCAGGCGCAACCCTATCAATGGCTCGCCTCGCACCTTGGCAGCGAGTTGGCCCAGGCGGAATTCCAGGTGCGCCAGGAACATCGCCACCAGCGCTTCCTGCGTCCGGTGCTGGCCCTGGTGGGGCTTTGGGTGGTGCTGCAGTGGGGCTTCTACCTGGCCCAGGGCTGGCACCTGCGCCATGAGGGCGACAACTATGCGGCGGCCAACGAGGCGCTGTACCGGGAGCTGTTCCCCCAGGACAGCAAGCTGATCAACCTGCGCGCGCAGTTCGACCAGCATCTCGCCGCCGGAACTGCGACGGGGCAGGGGCGTTTGCTCGGCCTGCTCGACCAGGCGGCCGACGCTCTGCTCGCCGAAGGGGCGCAGGTGCGGGTGCAGCAACTGGATTTCAGCAACACACGGGGCGACCTGTCGATGCAGGTGCAGGCGCCGGGGTTCGATGCCCTGGAGCGCCTGCGCGAGCGATTGATCGCCGCCGGGCTCGCGGTGCAACTGGGGTCGGCCAGCCGTGAAGGCACTGCCGTGAGTGCGCGACTGGTGATCGGGGGATGAGCATGACCATGGCTTTCAAGGATCGTCTGCAGACGCAATGGCAAGGGTCGGCCCTGGCCACCCGCTGGAAGGCGATGCCGCCCCGGGATCGCCTGGCGCTGGCACTGCTGGGGGGCTTCCTGCTGCTGGTGCTGCTCTACCTCGCCCTCTGGCGCCCGGCCCAGTTGGGGGTGATCAGTGCCCGCAACCATTACGAGCAACAGCGTGCGTTGCATCAGTACATGCAGCAGCAGGCGCCCCGTGCCCGTGCGGCCGAGGAAGCGCCACAGGCCACTGTCGAGCCGGAGCGCCTGCAAGGGCTGGTGACCGCCAGCGCTGCCGAGCAGGGCCTGTCGGTGGAGCGCATGGACAGCGATGCCCCCGGGCAGGTGCAGGTCAGCCTGGAGCCCACCGCGTTCGCCAAGCTGCTGCGCTGGTTTGCCGGCCTCGAAGCGCAGGGTGTGCGCATCGAAGAGGCCGGGCTGGACCGTGGTGAGGATGGCCGGGTCGCTGCACGGCTGACCCTGCGCGTCGGCGGCTGAGCCTGCACCCTGTTGAGGCTCGCTGCCCCCGGCTGTGCACCAGCTTGGTGGGCGGCGCCCCTTCACCCGTCTCCCCAGGGCCATGCGTCGCCAGTGCGGAACGCTGCCAACGGAGCATTGGCGAAAGGGCACGAAAATCAGCTTTTTAGAAAAAACTTCAAGCAGGGTGTTGACTTAGGTAAGCCCTCTGCGTAAATTGCGCGCCTCGCAAGGCGATGGGTGATTAGCTCAGCCGGGAGAGCATCTGCCTTACAAGCAGAGGGTCGGCGGTTCGATCCCGTCATCACCCACCATCCCTTGTGAATTCGGACGAAAGTCCGGCCGACGCGCAGCGGTAGTTCAGTCGGTTAGAATACCGGCCTGTCACGCCGGGGGTCGCGGGTTCGAGTCCCGTCCGCTGCGCCATATTTTCCATGTCAGGTTCAGGCCAGGCATGAGGTAACGAGTAGCTCGAAACGCTCGCTGCCAGACGAAGCAAAGGTTCCACCGGACGAAAGTCCAACCGACACGCAGCGGTAGTTCAGTCGGTTAGAATACCGGCCTGTCACGCCGGGGGTCGCGGGTTCGAGTCCCGTCCGCTGCGCCATATAAAGGAAAGCCCTCAGGTAGAAATACCTGGGGGTTTTTTCTTTGCCTGGAAAAAAAGTGCGCCTTGCGCCTGCTCATCGTACCGGGCATTGCCCTGGGTTAATTTTTCGGTCACCCGCACTCGTTACCCTATTGGCACGTTCCTTGTTTCATTCAGGGGACGACAGAAAAAGGAGAGCGACGATGGATGACTATCAGGAAGAGATTCTCGACTTCCACGCCAGCGAGCAAGACGCGGTGGAGCCGGCGGACGACGCCACCGAGATGTGATCAGCCCGCCTGGCGTTGGGCGCGGCGGAATTCCCCGGGGGTGCTGCCGCTCCAGCGCTTGAACGCACGCTGGAAGGCCTCGGCCGAGGCGAAGCCCAGCAGGTAGGCGATTTCCCCGAAGGCCAGCTCGGTGTCGCGGATATAGGCCATGGCCAGGTCGCGGCGGGTGTCATTGAGGATGCTGCGGAACTGCGTGCCTTCCTCGGCCAGCTTGCGCCGCAGGGTCCAGGTCGGCAGTTGCAGGCGTGCGGCCACTTCTTCGAGATCGGGCTCGCGCCCGTGCAGCAGCGGCCCCAGCAACTGGGTGATGCGCTCGCGCAGGCTGCGGGTGCGGGTGCGCTGCTCCAGATCCTGTTCACAGAGCTCCAGCAACTGCCGCCAGGTGCTGGGGCAATGCTCGCGCCCACGCAGGGCCAGGGTCGGTTGCGACAGGCGCAGCTGATTGGCGCTGGCGCCGAACTCCACCGGGCAGCCGAACAGCTCCGTGTAGCGCTCGGCGTAGTCGGGGGCGGGAAACTCGATCTCCACCTTCTCCACCGCCAGCGGCTGGCCCACCAGGGCGCCGAACTGGCAAGCCCAGCTGGCCAGCACGGAGTCCACCACGAAGCGGTTGTAGGCGTTGTACGGGCTGATGGAATAGAAGCGCAGCCAGGCCCCGCCAGCGTCCTCGTGGAAGCTCGACTGGCCCCGGTAGTTGTGGGCATAGAGCGGTTCGAAGCGGATCAGCGTGCGCGCTGCCTCGCGCACGCTGGGCGCCTGCATGGCGGTGACGCCGGTGAGGCCGACCTGGCTGAGGCGGCTGATGCGTCCCATGAGCAGGCCCAGGGCCGGGTCGCCGATCAGTTGCATGGCAGCATGGCCCAGGCGCATGTAGCGGGGGATCGACAGGCGCCCGCGCGGCTCGGCCAGGCGCGCGGCATCCAGGCCGTATTGGGCGAGCAGGGGGCTCGGGTCCTGGCCGGCCTCGCGCACC
Source organism: Pseudomonas sp. zfem005 (assembly GCF_032621735.1). Taxonomy (NCBI): domain Bacteria; kingdom Pseudomonadati; phylum Pseudomonadota; class Gammaproteobacteria; order Pseudomonadales; family Pseudomonadaceae; genus Pseudomonas; species Pseudomonas sp. zfem005. Next base: position 478,130 of record NZ_JAVYJE010000004.1, read on the forward strand.
GCGTCGGCGAGGTTCTGCACGAAGCCCACCGAGAGGTCGCCGAGGCGAACCCGTGTCGGCTTCATAGCCAGATGTTCAACAGCCGGGCGCCACGCCCGGCATCGGCCACGCGGGTGCCGTTGGCATCGGTACCCAGGCCGGGGCCGTCGCTGCCCAGGTCCCACAGCTGGCCGCGCAGGAACACCGTCAGCCCGGCACGGGCACCGCTGTTCGGCAAGCGTCCGGCCATGGCCAGGCGCTGCCAGGCTTCGCCTTCGCTGAGTTCGCCGGCGCGCAGTTTCACGTCTGCCGGTGTCGGCGCACCGTTATAGCCGTTCCAGGGCTTGCTCCAGCTGCCGTTGCCGCTGAGGAAGGCCGGCACCGCCAGCAGCTCCACACCTTGCTCGCGCAGTGCCGCGTAGCCCGCCGGGTACCAGCTGTCGGCGCAGATCAGCACGCCCAGGCGCCCGGCCGGGGTGTCGAGCACCTTGAGTTGCTCGGCGCCTGCGGCGGCGGTGAAGCCCTGTTCGTCGCGGATCGGGTAGAGCTTGCGTTGGGGTTGGCCGATGGGCAGGCCCTTGTGGTCGAACACCAGGCTGACGTTGTACAGCGGGCCGCTTTCGGCCAGCAGGTTGCCACCTTCGATACGTGGTTCGGGCAGGAGGATGGAGCCCGCCACCAGGGTGATGCCGAAGTCCCGGGCGAGGCCACCGAACAGGGCCTGGTAGTCGCCTGCCATGCGCGTCGCCTTCATGCGGAACAGTGCATCGACCAGGCGTTGCTCACCTTCGGCCGCGACCAGCGCGCGGGCCAGTTTCATCGGGTTGGCGGCCGCCAGCCAGAGCATGGCGTCGTCGAGGCTGTGGGCGCTGTAGACCTGGTTCTTCTCGCCGGCGGCCACCAGCCAGGTGCCGATATGCTCGGGCAGCACGACGATGGTCCGTTCGTTGAGCAGCCCTTCGCTGCGGGCCTTCTCCAGGTAGGCGGCGAGCTTCAGGCGCAGGCGGTCCACACTCTGGTAGTCGGCGGCGAAGAGTTCGGGCTGGATGCCCAGCAGGTTACCGCGGTCGCCGGGCTCGCCGAGGTTGAGGGCGACCTCGCTGCGCAGGTCGGAGAGGTAGTGGCCGACCGGGCGCTCGTCGGTCCAGATCGCATAGCTGACCAGCACGCCGGCGAACAGGGCGGAGGCCAGGACAATCAGCAGTTTGCGCATGGGATTCGGCATCGAGGAATGTGCCGGTCAGGGTAGGGGAGCGCATGGCGCTTGCCAAGTCGCCCTGTGCGTTTGGATCAATAAGTTGTCACTTTCGATCATTGAGCGCGCCCGGCTGGCTGACTATCGTCTGCCCCATAAACCGACCGTGGCCCAAGACGCTGCGGCATTCCGTGAATGCAACGCCCGCTGTGGAGACATCCATGACCGCTTCCGCCTACCCGAACCTGCTCGCGCCCCTCGACCTGGGCTTCACCACCCTGCGCAACCGTACCCTGATGGGCTCCATGCACACCGGCCTGGAAGAGAAGCCCAACGGCTTCGAGCGCATGGCCGCCTACTTCGCCGAACGTGCCCGTGGCGGCGTCGGCCTGATGGTCACCGGCGGCATCGGCCCGAACGAGGAAGGTGGCGTCTACTCCGGTGCGGCCAAGCTGACCACCGAGGAAGAGGCCGAGAAGCACCGCGTCGTCACCCAGGCGGTGCACGAGGCGGGTGGCAAGATCTGCATGCAGATCCTTCACGCCGGCCGCTATGCCTATAGCCCCAAATCCGTCGCGCCGTCCGCCATCCAGGCACCGATCAACCCGTTCAAGCCCCGCGAGCTGGACGAGGAAGGCATCGAGAAGCAGATCCAGGACTTCGTCACCTGCTCGGTACTGGCGCAGAAGGCCGAATACGACGGCGTCGAGATCATGGGTTCCGAGGGCTACTTCATCAACCAGTTCCTCGCCGCCCACACCAACCAGCGCAACGACCGCTGGGGTGGCAGCTACGAGAACCGCATGCGCCTGCCAGTGGAGATCGTCCGCCGCGTGCGTGAGGCCGTGGGCCCGAACTTCATCATCATCTACCGCCTGTCGATGCTCGACCTGGTGGAAGGCGGCAGCACCTGGGAAGAGATCGTCATCCTGGCCAAGGCCATCGAAGCCGCGGGCGCCACCCTTATCAACACCGGTATCGGCTGGCACGAGGCGCGCATCCCCACCATCGCCACCAAGGTGCCGCGCGCGGCCTTCACCAAGGTCACCGCCAAGCTCAAGGGCGAGGTGTCGATCCCGCTGATCACCACCAACCGCATCAACACCCCGGAAGTGGCCGAGCAGGTGCTCGCCGAAGGCGACGCCGACATGGTTTCCATGGCCCGCCCGTTCCTCGCCGACCCGGACTTCGTCAACAAGGCCGCCGAAGGCCGTGCCGACGAGATCAACACCTGCATCGGCTGCAACCAGGCCTGCCTGGACCACACCTTTGGCGGCAAGCTGACCAGCTGCCTGGTCAACCCGCGCGCCTGCCACGAGACCGAGCTCAATTACATCCCGGTCACCCAGGCCAGGAAGATCGCCGTGGTAGGTGCCGGCCCGGCGGGCCTGTCCGCCGCCACCGTGGCCGCCGAGCGTGGCCACCAGGTGACCCTGTTCGACGCCGCCGCCGAGATCGGTGGCCAGTTCAACGTCGCCAAGCGCGTGCCGGGCAAGGAAGAGTTCTACGAGACCCTGCGCTACTTCAAGCGCAAGCTGGAAACCACCGGTGTCGACCTGCGCCTGAACACCCGCGTCAGCGTCGATGACCTGGTCAAGGGCGGCTACGACGAGGTGCTCCTCGCCACCGGCATCGCCCCGCGCACCCCGGAAATCCCCGGCGTCGACAACCCCAAGGTGATCAGCTACCTGGACGCCATCCTGCAGCGCAAGCCGGTGGGCCAGAAGGTCGCGGTGATCGGCGCCGGCGGCATCGGCTTCGACGTCTCCGAGTTCATCACCCATGAAGGCGAGGCCACCAGCCAGAACCGCGACGCGTTCTGGAAGGAGTGGGGCATCGACGGCGACCTGGAAGCCCGTGGCGGCGTTGCCGGGATCAAGGCCCAGCCGCACCCGGCGGCACGCCAGGTGTTCCTGCTGCAGCGCAAGAAATCCAAGGTCGGCGACGGCCTGGGCAAGACCACCGGCTGGATCCACCGCACCGGCCTGAAGAACAAGAACGTGCAGATGCTCAACGCGGTCGAGTACCTGAAGATCGACGACGCCGGCCTGCACATCCGCATCGCCGAAGGCGAGCCGCAGGTGCTGCCGGTGGACACCGTGGTCATCTGCGCCGGCCAGGACCCGCTGCGCGAGCTGCACGACGGCCTGGTCGCCGCCGGCCAGAGCGTGCACTTGATTGGCGGTGCCGATGTGGCGGCGGAACTGGACGCCAAGCGCGCCATCAACCAGGGCTCGCGCCTCGCTGCCGAGCTCTGATGGAAAGACGCCCCGCCTCGTGCGGGGCGTTCTCTTTAAGGGCATCTCTAAAAACGTAGGCGATGACAACGCAGGTAGTTTTTTGAGGTGCCCTTTATAGGCTGATAAAAACAAGGAGTAGCCGATGTCCCTCGAAGCCCGATTGAATCCCGCCGTGGCCGCCAGCCTGCAACGCTGGCACCAGTTCATCGCCAGCCAGGACCTGAGCCAGCTGCCCGAGCTGCTGCACCCGCAGGCGGTGTTCCGCTCGCCCATGGCGCACACGCCTTACCCGGGCGCGCAGGCGGTGAACCTGATCCTCAACACCGTGATCAAGGTGTTCGAGGACTTCGCCTACCACCGCGAACTGGCTAGCGCCGATGGCCTCAGCGTGGTGCTGGAGTTCAGTGCCCGAGTCGGTGAGCGCGAGCTGAAGGGCATCGACATGATCCGCTTCGACGAACAGGGCAAGATCGTCGATTTCGAGGTGATGATCCGCCCGATGAGCGGTCTCGCCGCCCTCGGCGAGGAGATGGGAAGGCGTCTGGCGCCCTATCTCGCCGCGATGAAAAGCTGAAAGTCTCCAACCCCATCACATTTTCACTGTGCGCCCGGTCCGCTCCCCGATGGGGGCGGGTCGAGTGCCAACCCAGTCACATTGCCCGTTGCGCTTTTTCCCCTAGACTCCGTGAATCAGGATGTACGCCTGTCTCCCAGGCGTAGCACCACCGACAGGAATGTCACCCGTCCCGCCCAGGGACTCACCGCGTTGGCCTAGAGGGAAACCGATGAGCATGCAGAACAAGCCGCAGATGGTTGAAGCCGTGCTGTTCTTCAATGAGCGTGGCGTCTGCAAGGAAATGCTCTTCCCCGAATTCGAGGCGATGCTCGACGGTGTGGTGAACATGCCCGAGTACGCCGATGAGCAGATGCGCCTGGCGTATGTGCTGATCAACCCCCGTTTGCTGGTCCGTTCCCTGGTGTTCTTCTACCTGGACTTCGACGAGAAGGGCCAGGCCGACACCGGCTGGAACATGCCCCTGCGTCACCTCGCCGAACGTGCTGGCCGTGGCCCCGACCTGGGTGCCGGGCCGATCCGCCTCGCCTGTCGCAGCCAGTGCCCGGTGTCCTGGCACCAGATGCACATGTGGGACCCGAATCTGGCCCCGGGCAGCAATGACCTGGCCCTGGTCCGGGATACGGTCAAGCGCAATGGCCTCGGCCTGATGGTGGAGGACGACCAGCCCCAGGCGGTCGAGCCCCAGCGCCTGCAGATGGCACCCGAAGACAAGTGGTATGCGCCGCCGGACGCGTCCGCCGAAGTGGCCGAGCAACTGGCGCAGAAGCTCGAGCAGGAACACCGCCTGAAGACCGCGCAGCTGATCAAGCAGCAGCGCCTGCGCATCGCCAGCCTCGGCCAGCAGAACGAAGAGGCCCTGGCCAAATACCGCCTGTCCGCCGAAGAACAGGCGCGCAGCCTGCAGGAGCAGATCCAGGGCCTGCAGCAGAACCTGCGTCAGCAGGAAGAACTCAACGCCGACCTCAAGCGCCAGTTGCTTACCCAGACCGACGGCTTCCAGAAGTCCCGCGAGGAGATGAGCCAGCAGCTGCGTGCGCTGGAGCGTCATGGCCGCACCGAGGTGGACATCCTGCGCTCGCAGTTCGACAGCGAGATGCAGGCCAAGATCGCCGCCGCGGTGATGGACTACAAGGAGCAGATCGCCATCCGCGACGTCGAGCTCGCCTACCGCAACGAGCTGGACGCCCAGCTGCAGCAGGAGATCGACCGCCTCAAGCAGGAACGCGAGCAACTGGTGAACCAGGGGGGCGACCAGATCCTCGAGCGCCTGGCCCGTCTCGGCGTGGTCTTCGTGGTCTATCACCCGGGTGCCGGGCACCTGACCATCCCGCTGCAGGATGTCGCCCGCTACCAGGACAACCCGCTGGCCTACGCGGCGTCCAAGTGCTTCGTCTCCGAGGCCCAGTACCGCCAGTGGCTGACCCACTACCAGCAACCCACCTGCGAAGCGCCCCTGCCCAGCGGCGAGCGTTGCTCCATGCCCATCGACCGGGTGGATTCGCCCAGCCGCTTCGTCGCCGGTGATTCCAACTGCTGCGCCCGCCACAAGGCCAGCAGCCGCCTGCGCACCGTCAGCTGATCTCGCGGCGGGGCGGCGCCTGCCGTATCCTGCCGCTCGTCACCGCTCCGTTGCCGGACTCCGCCTTGCCCCTTCGCTTGCCCGACTGGACGCCCAGCGCCAGCCTCGACCCTATCCGTCTCGATTGGCTCGACCGCGCGTCGGTGAGCCTCGCCCTGTTGCGCCTGGAACGCATCGACCCGCTGGTGAGCGGCAACAAGTGGTTCAAGCTGGCGCCGCACCTGGCGCGGGCCGCCGAACAGGGCGCCGAGGGTGTGATCAGCCTGGGCGGCGCCCATTCCAACCACCTGCATGCCCTGGCGGCGGCGGGGCGGCGTTTCGGTTTCCCCTGTGTCGGCCTGCTGCGTGGGGAACCCGTGGAGACGCCGACGGTGGTCGACCTGCGCGAGCTGGGCATGGAGTTGCACTGGCTCGGCTATGGCGGCTACCGCGCACGCCACCTGCCGGGGTTCTGGGAGCCCTGGGCGGCGCGCTATCCGGGCTTCGTCCAGGTGCCCGAAGGCGGCGGCGGCCTGCCGGGCGCCCTGGGCTGCGCACCGCTGGTGGCGATGATCAACCAACAATTGCCGAGCCTCGGCTGGGATGACTACGACGCGCTCTGGCTGGCGGCCGGCACCGGCACAACCCTGGCCGGCCTGGTGCTGGGGGAGAGCGGGCGCCACCCGGTGTTCGGTGCCCTGGCGGTGCCGCCTGACCATGGCGTCGCCGAGCAGGTGCGGGCGTTGCTGGCGGAGGCCGGCGCCGCCGATACCGGCTATCGGTTGATGGACGCCAGCCGTGGCGGCTTCGCCCGGGTGGATGCCGAATTGGCGACGGCGCTGTTCGACTTCGAGGCCCGCACCGGCATCGAGCTGGACCCGCTCTACACCGCCAAGGCGTTAATAGCGTTGCGCCAGTACGTGGAGGCCGGTTACCTTGCCGCCGGCAGTCGCGTGATCATGTTGCATACCGGTGGCCTGCAAGGCCGTCGAGCCATGTTGCCGCGCCTGTTGCAACTGGCTGGCTACACTGCCAACTCAGCTGATTCCTCAGGATGATGGGATGACCGAACCGCTCAATCCGGACCAACTGCGCAGCCTGACGCCGCTCAATGCCTTGTCCGAGCAGCAGTGGCGCGAACTGCGCAGCCAGCTGGTACCGCAGCCGCTGCTCGCCGGCCAGGCCCTGTTCCGCCGGGGCGACCAGGCGCGGCTGACCTATTACCTGCTGGCCGGTGAACTGCAGCTGCGCGACGCCGATGGCAGCGAGCAGCGCCTGGTCGCCGGCAGCGAGGCCAGCTGCCATCCGTTGTCCCCCAGCCTGCCGCGCCTGCAGGAGGCCCTGGCGCTGACCGAAGTCAGCGTGCTGGCCATCGACAGTGCCACCCTGGCGCGTCTGATCACCTGGCGCTCCGCCTACCAGGACCTGCTCCTGCAACTGGACCCGGACGGCGACCAGGAATGGCTGGAACGCCTGCTGGAGAACCCGCTGTTCGCCAAGGTGCCGCCGGCCAACGTGCAGGAGATGGTGGCGCGCCTGCAGCGCGTCGAACTGCCCGCCGGCAGCGAAGTGCTGCGCGAGGGCGAGGCGGGGGATTGCTGCTACTTCCTGCAATCGGGTCGCGCCGAGGTGATCCGCGGTGCCGGCAGCGAGCATCAGGTGCTCGCCGAGCTGGACGTGGGTGCCTGCTTCGGCGAGGAGGCGTTGCTCTCCGACCGGCCGCGCAACGCCACCGTCACCCTGCTGGAAGAGGGCGTGGTGCTGCGCCTGGATCGCCAGGACTTCTTCGCCCTGCTCAAGGCCCCGGTGGTGGACGAAGTCTCCCTCGGCGAGGCGTCGCGTCTGCTGGCCGCTGGCGGCCAATGGCTGGACGTGCGCCTGCAGGACGAATACGAGCGCGCCCATGCCCCCCAGGCGCTGAACATGCCCCTGCACCTGCTGCGCCTGAAGGCGCGCCTGCTCGACCGCGAGAAGGCCTACCTGTGCTACTGCGACAGCGGCAAGCGCAGCGCCAGCGCGGTGTTCCTCCTCTCCCAGCTGGGCTTCAAGGCCTACGCCCTGCGCGATGGCCTGGATGCACTGCCCGCCGTGCAGCGCGATGCCTTGCTCTGTGAAGACGGCGCCGGCTACCTGGCCCGTTCCGGCGGACGGACCGAACGCAGCCGGTAAGCCCCGAGTGGGCTTACCGTTTTCGCGAATGAATTCGCTCCCACTGGGATAGCCCCTGTAGGGCGGGTGAAACCCGCGAAAGGCTGCCGGGTTGCACCCGACCTACATACTGTCCAGCTTCCAGCTTCCAGCTTCCAGCTTCCAGCTTCCAGCTCCCAGCTCTCAGCCTCCCATCGTCTGCGGCCAACGATCGCTGACCAGGAACACCCGCTCCCGCTCTTCCCATCGATCCCCCGCATCCTCCAGGCGTACCAGCATGCGTGCTGGGGCCTCTGCAGGGAGTTCCAGCAGCCAGTGCTCCAACCGCTCGCGAGGCCAGAGGTCCGCAGGTTCGCACCGCGCGGGTGCCAGCCAGGAGTGGCGCTCCAGGGGTTGCCAGACGGCCTCGGGGCTTTGCGCGAGAAAGTCGGTGATGTCGCTGCGTCGCAGCCAGCGTCCGCGCAAGTGCTCGCCGTGGGCGCCCAGGGGGGCGGTGCAGTCACCGGGCCAGGGGTAGAAGAGGTAGCCGCCCAGCCACAGTTCGGCGCTGGCCGGCCAGGCACCGAGCTCCTCCAGCAGTGGGCGGCATTCCGGGTGGGAGGAGAGTGGCAGCTGGTGCTGGGCGAGGTGTTCCAGCTTGAGGTCGAGGCGGTCCAGGCTGCCCGGCCCGAGCCACTGCGCGGCGTCCTCGCCCTGGCCGTGGCGTGGCCCCAGGTAGAGCTTGATGGCCAGTTCCAGGTGATGGACGCCTTCCTCATCCTGCAGCAACAGGTCCAGCTCGCCGAGGGTCTGGCCGGCCACCCGCACCGGCAGGTTGGCACCCAGCAGGCGGATGCCTGGTGCCCGGGCCAGGGCGAATTGCCAGAGGCGTTCGTAGTAGAGGCCGAGGCGCCGGCTGGAGCCCAGGCTCAGCCAGTGTTCCAGCTCGGCGGGCGCGGCGTCCTGCTGTTCCAGCCAGGCCGCCAGGCGCGCCGGTTCGGCGGCCCAGGTGCTGGCGCTGAGCGGGTGGCGCTGGCACCAGGGCGCCTGGGCCAGCAGCGGCGGCGACAGCAGCACCCAGGCCAGGTCACGCACGACGTTCTGGCGCAAATGGCGGGGCAGGGCGGCGAGGGCGGCGAAGGGATGCATGCTGCGAGCATAGTCGAGGCTGGTTTGCCGCTGTCGCGGGCTTTCGCCCATAATCCGAGCATTCCACCCCGTTGCAGAGCCCTGCTGGAGCCCCATGGAGCAATTCCGCAATATCGGCATCATCGGTCGCCTGGGCAGCCCCCATGTGCTCGATACCATCCGCCGCCTGAAACGATTCCTGCTGGACCGCCACCTGCATGTGATCCTCGAAGACACCATCGCCGAAGTCCTGCCAGGCCACGGCCTGCAGACCTCCTCGCGAAAGATCCTCGGCGAGGTCTGCGATATGGTCATCGTGGTCGGCGGCGACGGCAGCATGCTCGGCGCCGCCCGCGCCCTGGCCCGCCACAACGTGCCGGTGCTGGGCATCAACCGTGGCAGCCTGGGCTTCCTCACCGACATCAAGCCGGACGAACTGGAGATCAAGGTCGCCGAGGTGCTCGACGGCCAGTACCTGGTGGAGAGCCGCTTCCTGCTGGAGGCCGAAGTACGCCGCCACGGCGAGGCCATCGGCCAGGGCGACGCGCTCAACGACGTGGTGCTGCACCCCGGCAAGTCGACCAAAATGATCGAGTTCGAGCTGCACATCGACGGCCAGTTCGTCTGCAGCCAGAAGGCCGACGGCCTGATCGTCGCCACGCCCACCGGCTCCACCGCCTACGCGCTGTCCGCCGGCGGGCCGATCATGCACCCGAAGCTGGACGCCATCGGCGTGGTGCCCATGTACCCGCACACCCTGTCCAGCCGCCCGATCGTGGTCGACAGCAACAGCGAACTGAAGATCGTGGTCTCGCCGGACATGCAGATCTACCCGCTGGTGTCCTGTGACGGCCAGAACCACTTCACCTGCGCCCCCGGCGACACCATCACGGTGGCCAAGAAGCCGCAGAAGCTGCGCCTGATCCACCCGCTGGACCACAACTACTACGAGGTCTGCCGCACCAAGCTGGGTTGGGGCAGCCGCCTGGGTGGTGGCGACTGATGAACCTCGACGCCGTGCGCGGCTACGACCTGATCGGCGATGTGCACGGCTGCGCGCGCACCCTGGAGCGTTTGCTCGATCGCCTCGGTTACCGCAAGCACGGCGGCGTCTGGCAGCACCCCCGGCGCATGGCGCTGTTCCTCGGCGACATCATCGACCGCGGCCCGCGCATCCGCGAGGCGCTGCACCTGGTCCACGCCATGGTCGAGGCCGGGCAGGCGCGCTGCATCATGGGCAACCACGAGTTCAATGCCATCGGCTGGAGCACCCCGGCGGCGCCTGGCAGCGGGCGCCAGTTCGTCCATGAGCACACGCCGCGCCACGCACGCCTGCTCAAGGAAACCCTGGAGCAGTTCGAGGGCCACCCGGGCGACTGGCGTGATTTCCTCGGCTGGTTCCAGGAACTGCCGCTGTTCATCGACGGCGGCCACTTCCGCATGGTCCACGCCTGCTGGGACAACGAACTGATCGAGCCGCTGCGCACCCTGCACCCCGATGGCCGGGTCGACGAAGCCTTCATCAAGGCTGCCGCCGAACGCGGCAGCTTCGCCTTCCGCGTGTTCAACCGGCTGCTGCGCGGCACCGATATGCCGTTGCCCAGCGGCATGACCCTGACCGGCAGCGACGGCTTCACCCGCTCGGTGTTCCGCACCAAGTTCTGGGAGGAAGACCCGCAGACCTACGGCGACGTGGTCTTCCAGCCCGATGCGTTGCCCGAGCAGGTGGCCCGCCAACCGCTCTCGGCGGCGCAGAAGTCCGCGCTGCTCAGCTACGGCGCCGACGAGCCGCTGCTGTTCGTCGGCCATTACTGGCGTCGGGGCCGCCCGGCACCGATCCGCCCCAATCTCGCCTGCCTCGACTACAGCGCGGTGATGTACGGCAAGCTGGTGGCCTACCGGCTGGATGCCGAAGCCCGGCTGGATCCGGACAAGTTCGTCTGGGTCGAGGTGGAGCGCCCGGAAGCGCCGCATTGAGCGGCGCCCGTCCTGAATCGTTCAATGGAGTCCTCGCGCACTATGGATGACGCGACACTGGTTCAACTGGAGGCGGCGCTGTCCGCCTCGCCCGACAACGACGCACTGCTGGGGCTGCTGCTGCCGGCGTGGATCGAGCGCAACGAATGCGCCCGGGGCCTGGCCTTCCTGCCCGAGGGGCTCGCCTCACGGCTCGATGCCCCGGCGCTGCGCCAGCAAGCCGCGCGCCTGTGCCTGGGGGCCGGTGAGGCTGAGCGGGCGTTGGCCCTGCTGGGCGGTGACGAGCCGGCCGAGCGCCTGCTGCGTGCCCGTGCCCTGGCCGATCTGGAGCGCCGCGAGGAAGGCTTGCGCGAGTACCGTGCTGCGGTCGAGGCCAGCCCGGCGCTGGAGGACGTCGCCCTGCAGCGCCGCCTCAGTGCCTCGGTGGTGGACTTCCGTGGCGGCGAGGGGCGCCCGCGCCTGCGGGTCATCTCCAACGACGACACCGACAAGGCCGAGACCACCCGCCTGCTGACGCCGAACGCCGAGACCCTGACCTTCGACGATGTCGGCGGCCTCGACGAGCTGAAGAAGACCATCCACAAGAAGATCATCCTGCCGTACCAGAAGCCGGGGCTGTTCCAGCGCTTCCGCAAGCGTGTCGGCGGCGGCATCCTGCTCTACGGTCCGCCGGGCTGCGGCAAGACCATGCTGGCCCGCGCCACGGCGGGGGAGTGCAAGGCCACCTTCCTCAACGTCGCCATTTCCGACGTGCTGGACATGTACATCGGCGAGTCCGAGCGCAAGCTCCACGCCCTGTTCGAGGAAGCCCGGGCCAAGGCGCCGGCGGTGCTGTTCTTCGATGAGGTGGAGGCCCTGGGCGGGCGCCGTACCAACACCCGCGAAGCCACTTCGTCGAAGCTGGTGAGCCAGTTCCTCACCGAGATGGACGGCTTCGCCCAGTCCAACCACGGAGTGCTGATTCTTGCCGCCACCAACGTACCCTGGTCGGTGGATGCCGCCTTCCGCCGTCCCGGTCGTTTCGATCGGGTGCTGTTCGTGCCGCCGCCGGACCGCCCCGCGCGTGCCAGCCTGCTGCGCATGCTGATGGCTGATCGGCCCAGCGAAGGGGAGATCGACTACGAGTTCCTCGCCCGCAGTACCTCGGGCTTCTCCGGTGCCGACCTGCGCGAGCTGGTGGAGACGGCGGTGGACGAGGCCATCGAGGAGTCCATTGCCGAAGGCCGCGAGCAGCCGGTGACCGACCGCCACCTCAAAGCGGCCCTCAAGGAGGTGCGCGCCACCACCCTGGAATGGCTGACCACCGCGCGCAACTACGCGCGCTATTCCAACGAGGGCGGCCAGTATGACGAGGTGCTGGCCTTCCTCGACAAGCACGGCAAGGGGCGCTGATGGACAACCGCAACCTCTATCGGCTGGATGACGAACCCCGCCCCGGCGCCCTGGCGCGCCTGGCAGTGGAGCCGCTGTGGCCGCTGCTGGGCCTGATGCTGGGCGGTGCGTGGCTGGGCTTGCCCTGGTTCGTGCTCAACGGCATGGCCGTGGGCAGCCCGACACGCGTCCGTGAGGCGGTACTGGCGGCCATCGGCCTGCTGGGCAGCCTGGGCCTGGCCTTCGGCCTGCTCTACCTGTGGCAGGGCGGCATCCTCGACAAGGGCAGCCTGCAGTACGCGATGCTGGTGCTGGTGGTGTGGAAGCTGGCCATCGGCTACGCGCTGGTCGTCATGCAGGCCTCCACCATCGAGCTCTACCAGTACTACGGCGGCGTGCTCAATCGCTTCGGCCTGCCGGTGGTGCTCTTGGGTGCCTTCTTCCTGCGTGGGCTGGTGCTCAACCTGCTGCCCTTCACCCTCTGGTTCCTGGTGCTCAGCTGATGAATGAAACCAACCTGCTGCACCTGGCTTATCAGCGCCTGCAAAGTGGCCATGCCGAGGGTGCGATCAACAGCCTGCGACAACTGCTCAGCGATGACCCGGAGCACGCCGAGGCCCATGCGTTGCTCGCCCTGTGCCTGCTGCTGATGCGCCGCGCCTACGCCGCCGAGCGCGAAGCCGGGCTGGCCCTGGCGGCCGACCCGCAACTGGAATTCGCCCATTACGTCGCGGCCCGCGTGGCCATGGCGCGGCGGCGCTTCAAGCTGGCCGAGAAGCACCTGGACCAGGTGCTGGAGATGAACCCCCAGGAAGCCGGCTACCACCTGGCCCGCGCCGAACTCGCCGACCTGATGGGCCGTCGCGCCCAGCAGTTGCCGAGCCTGCAGCGGGCCCTGGAGCTGGCGCCGGACAACCCTGACTGCCTGGCCGCCCTGGCCCACTACCATCGCCTGCGCGGCGAGGTGGAACCGGCGGAGCGCTACGCCCGCGAGGCGCTGCAACTGCGCGCCGACCACCCTGGCGCCATCGTCACCATGGGCCACCTGCTGCTGCGTCGGGGTGACCTGCAAGGCGCGCGCGAGCATGCGATCTGGGCCCTGCGCGAGAACGCCAACGACGTTGCCGCGCTCTACCTGATGTCCGCCGTCAAGGCGCGCAGCAACCCCTTCATGGGGCTCTGGTGGCGCTACAACTCGTGGATGTCCGAGCTGGGGCCGACCCGCTCGATCATCGTGCTGCTGGGCATGTTCGTGCTCTACCGGGTGGTGGTGATCGCCAGCAACCAGCATGGCCACGAGACGCTGGCCCAGGCCATCGAATGGGCCTGGCTGGGCTTCGTGGTGTACAGCTTCGCCGGGCCGCAGATCTTCCGCCGCTCGCTGGAGAAGGAGTTGGAGCAGGTGAAGCTGTCACGGGATTTCTAGATTGCCTGCCCCTGCAGGCATCGGCGCTCTGACCGGCGTCGATGCGCAACACCGGCGGTGTCGCTAGAATGTGCGCTCGTTTTCGCCGCCCTTCAGGAAACCGCCGTGTCCGATTTCGCCAAGCTGATCAGCAACATCACCGAGGATGTCTACCAGAGCCTCAAGCTCGCCGTGGAGATCGGCAAGTGGTCCGACGGCCGCAAGCTGACCCAAGAGCAGAAGGAGCTCAGCCTGCAGGCGGTCATCGCCTGGGAGCTGAAGAACCTGCCGGAGGAAGAGCGCACCGGCTACATGGGCCCGCAGGAGTGCGGCTCCAAGTCCGAGAAGATCGAGAACATCCTGTTCAAATCCGACTCGATCCACTGATGAGCGAGTCCACCATGCAGGAACTGGGGCGCGGTGCGCTGAGCAAGATGTCGGCGCAACTGGGGGCCCCGGTCGTGCAGTACGCCTTCCGCCTGGGCGATGAACAGGTGGCGGTCAACCCGCTGCTGGGCCGGCGCATCCGCCTGGAGTTCCTCGGCGCCATCCATTGCTCCCATTGCGGGCGCAAGACCAAGAAGAGCTTCGCCCAGGGCTATTGCTACCCCTGCTTCACCAAGCTGGCGCAGTGCGACAGCTGCATCATGAGCCCGGAGCGCTGCCACTACGACGCCGGCACCTGCCGCGAGCCGGCGTGGGGCGAGTCGTTCTGCATGACCGACCACGTGGTCTACCTGGCCAACTCGTCGGGCATCAAGGTGGGGATCACCCGTGCCACCCAGGTGCCGACCCGCTGGATCGACCAGGGCGCGCGCCAGGCCTTGCCGATCATGCGCGTCGCCACCCGCCAGCAGTCCGGCCTGGTGGAGGACCTGCTGCGCAGCCAGGTGGCCGATCGCACCAACTGGCGCGCCTTGCTCAAGGGCGAGGCCGAGGCGCTGGACCTGCCCGCCGTGCGCGAGGCCATCTTCGAGGCCTGCGACGCCGGCATCCAGGCGCTGCAGCAGCGCTTCGGCCTGCAGGCGGTGCAGAAGATCGAGGACATCGAGCCGCTGGAGATCAGCTACCCCGTCGAGGCCTACCCGACCAAGGTGGTGAGTCTCGATCTGGACAAGACGCCGGTGGTGGAGGGTACCCTGCGCGGTATCAAGGGCCAGTACCTGATCCTCGACACCGGGGTCATCAACATCCGCAAGTTCACGGCCTATCAGGTGGTGGCGAGCAGCGAGCCGTAAGGCTGCACCGCCCCGCCCGGCAGGGTCACACACTGCAGCCGGGGCATGGCGCCCGGGCTGCCTCGGAGAGGCAAGCATGCGAACCGAACAACCGAAAGTCATTCACCTCAAGGACTATCAGGCGCCGGACTACCTGATCGACGAGACCACCCTGACCTTCGAGCTGCACGAGGACCACACCCTGGTCCACGCCCAGTTGGTGATGCGCCGCAACCCGGAGCGCGCCAACGGCAGCCTGCCCACGCTGGTGCTGGACGGCCAGCAGCTGGAGCTGCTGGCGCTGTCCATGGACGACCGCGAGCTCGGCGCCGCCGACTACCAGCTGACCGACAGCCACCTGACCCTGCAGCCCGTCGCCGACGCCTTCACCCTCGACAGCACGGTGCGCATCCACCCCGAGAGCAATACCGCGCTGGAAGGCCTGTACAAGTCCGGCAGCATGTTCTGCACCCAGTGCGAAGCCGAAGGCTTCCGCAAGATCACCTACTACCTCGACCGCCCGGACGTGATGAGCACGTTCACCACCACCCTGAGCGCCGAACAGCATCGCTACCCGGTGCTGCTGTCCAACGGCAACCCGGTGGCCAGCGGAGCGGAGGAGGGCGGTCGCCACTGGGCGACCTGGGAAGACCCGTTCAAGAAGCCGGCCTACCTGTTCGCCCTGGTGGCGGGCGACCTCTGGTGCGTGGAAGACGTCTTCACCACCATGAGCCAGCGTGAAGTCACCCTGCGCATCTACGTCGAGCCGGAGAACGTCGACAAGGTGCAGCACGCCATGGACAGCCTGAAGAAGTCCATGCGCTGGGACGAGGAGGTCTACGGCCGCGAGTACGACCTGGACATCTTCATGATCGTCGCGGTCAACGACTTCAACATGGGCGCCATGGAGAACAAGGGGCTCAACATCTTCAACTCCAGCTGCGTGCTGGCCAGGGCGGAAACCGCCACCGACGCCGCCCATCAGCGGGTCGAGGCCGTCGTGGCCCACGAGTACTTCCACAACTGGTCGGGCAACCGCGTCACCTGCCGCGACTGGTTCCAGCTGTCGCTGAAGGAAGGTTTCACCGTGTTCCGCGACGCGGAGTTCTCCGCCGACATGAACTCGCGCACGGTCAAGCGTGTCGAGGACGTAGCTTTCCTTCGCACCCACCAGTTCGCCGAGGACGCCGGCCCCATGGCCCACCCGGTGCGCCCGGACTCGTTCATCGAGATTTCCAACTTCTACACCCTGACCGTCTACGAGAAGGGTTCTGAAGTGGTACGCATGATCCACACCCTGCTGGGCGCCGCAGGCTTCCGCAAGGGCTCCGACCTGTACTTCGAGCGCCACGACGGCCAGGCCGTGACCTGCGATGACTTCATCAAGGCCATGGAGGACGCCAACGGCGTCGACCTCACCCAGTTCAAGCGCTGGTATAGCCAGGCCGGCACCCCGCGCCTCGCCGTCGAGGAAGCCTTCGACGCCACCGCCAAGACCTACAGCCTGACCTTCCGCCAGAGCTGCCCGGCCACCCCCGGCCAGGCCGAGAAGCTGCCTTTCGTCATCCCCGTGGAACTGGGCCTGCTGGACGCTACGGGCAACGACCTGCCGCTGCGCCTCGCCGGCGAAGACAAGGCCCAGGGCGGCAACCGCGTGCTCTCGGTGACCGAGGCCGAGCAGACCTTCACCTTCGTCGATATCGCCGAGAAGCCGCTGCCCTCGCTGCTGCGCGGGCTGTCCGCCCCGGTGAAGATGAGCTTCCCCTATGGCCGCGACCAACTGATGTTCCTCATGCAGCACGACAGCGACGGGTTCAACCGCTGGGATGCGGGCCAGCAGCTCTCTGTGCAGGTGTTGCAGGAGCTGATCGGCCAGCACCAGCGTGGCGAGGCCCTGGCGCTGGACACCCGCCTGCTGCATGCCTTCCGCACCCTGCTGGAGGACGAGTCGCTGGACCAGGCGATGGTCGCCGAGATGCTCTCTCTGCCCAGCGAGGCGTACCTGACCGAGATCAGCGAGGTGGCCGATGTCGATGCCATCCACGCCGCCCGCGAGTTCACCCGTCGTTCGATCAGTGACGCGCTGTTCCCGCAACTGCTGGCGCGTTACCAAGCCAATCGCGCCCTCTCGCGGGAGACGCCCTATGTCGCCTCCGCCGAGCATTTCGCCCGGCGCACCCTGCAGAACATCGCGCTGTCCTACCTGATGCTCAGCGGCAAGGCCGAGATCCTCGATGCCTGCCTGGAGCAGTTCGAAGCCTGCGACAACATGACCGAACGCCTCACCGCGCTCTCGGTACTGGTCAATTCCAGCTTCGAGGAGGAGAAGGCTAAGGCCCTGGCGAGCTTCGCCGAGCACTTCAAGGACAACCCGCTGGTGATGGACCAGTGGTTCAGCGTCCAGGCCGGCAGCACCCTGCCAGGTGGCCTGGAGCGGGTGCAGGCGCTGATGGGCCACAAGGCCTTCACCCTGAAGAACCCCAACAAGGTGCGTGCGCTGATCGGTGCCTTCGCCAACCAGAACCTGGTGAACTTCCACCGGGCCGATGGTGCCGGCTATCGCTTCCTCGCCGACCACGTCATCACCCTCAACGCGCTGAACCCCCAGATCGCCTCGCGCCAGCTGGCGCCGCTGACCCGCTGGCGCAAGTACGACGAGGCGCGGCAAAAGCTGATGCGTGCCGAGCTGGAACGCA
The DNA here is from genome assembly GCF_032621735.1 of Pseudomonas sp. zfem005. Classification (NCBI taxonomy): domain Bacteria; kingdom Pseudomonadati; phylum Pseudomonadota; class Gammaproteobacteria; order Pseudomonadales; family Pseudomonadaceae; genus Pseudomonas; species Pseudomonas sp. zfem005. The sequence goes on from NZ_JAVYJE010000004.1 coordinate 495,600, forward strand.
TCCTCGCCTCCGGCGAACTGTCCAGCGATGTCTACGAAGTGTTGAGCAAGAGCCTGGCCTGACCCCTCCCGGAACTGCGCTCGCGGTTCCGCTGCCGTTTCCCTGGCGTCAACAAGTGTTACTGGCAATCTGCCGGTAACACTTTTTTGTTACTCAAAGGAATATCCCCTCGAACGTTGAGGCGTAAATGGCCTGTTCCGTGGCATTTCCTGCTTGACGGGGTGATCGAGGTATGAGCGCGCAAGCGCTATAGGTGTGGTTTTGAGTGACAAATCGAGCCAGCTTGTAGGACAAAATCGGCCGATTCGTCGGATTTGATCAGTGGATGATCAGTCACTCGTTTGAAAATTATCTGGCCCTTCGTTCAGAAAAATATAACGCCCCGGAAATGTGCACTTGGCACCATGGTTGCACGTCTCGACGCCGTTCCAGGCCCTTTCAATGCGAGCAATCGCTGGAGGGCGCGGTTCAGACGCGTTGGGGCCAGCCCCACGCCACTAACAAGGTCGCTCGAGCGGCTGAACAGCGTCCCTGCCAGACGGGGCCGTAATAACAAATGAATGATCTGTCCACGGAGTAAAGTCTCGATGGAACTCAAGTCCCGCAAGCCCCTGTTGCGCTTCGCGCCGGCCAAGGCCGGTTTCGCCCTCGCCGGCCTCCTGCCCCTGATGTGCGCCGTCCAGGCCCAGGCGGTCGAATTCAGCTTCGCCGACGATGAGATCAGCGGTTCCATCGACACCACCGTCTCCTACGGCCAACTGTGGCGCGTCCAGGGCCAGGACAAGACCAACAACGACATCAACACCAACGACGGCAACCGCAACTTCGACACCGGCCTGGTTTCCGAGGTGTACAAGATCACCTCCGACCTGGAAGCGACCTACAAGAACTACGGTCTGTTCGTCCGCGGCACCGCTTTCTATGACACCCAGATCATGGACAAGCGCAACGACTACTACGACAACAACAGCCCGAGTCAGCCCAGCCAGAGTTATCCGAAGGACGACCGCTTCACCCACGACACCCGCCACAAGGCGGGGCGTGATGCGCAGATCCTCGACGCCTACCTCTATGGCAACTGGGATATCGCCGACATGCCAGTCACCGGTCGTATCGGCAAGCAGGTGTTCAACTGGGGCGAGGGCATCTTCTACCGTGGTGGCATCAACACCACGAACCCGCTGGACGCTGCCAAGTTCCGCTTGCCAGGTTCTGAGTTGAAGGAGGTTCTGGTTCCGGTCGAGGCTCTGAGCTTCAACGTCGGCTTGACTGACAACCTGTCCATGGAAACCTTCTACCAGTTCAACTGGAAGGAAAGCGCCATTGACCCGAGCGGCACCTTCTTCTCCGAAACCGACCTCTTCGCGGATGGCGGCAACACCGCCTACACCAGCCTGGCTGGTAGTGCACTGACCGCTCCTCAGGCCGCCTTGGGCGGAGCCTCTCTCGTGCAGTTCTATAACGCGGGTGCTGGCGGCCTGTGTGCCGGTCAGGTGGGTGGCCTGTGCGCTGGTGGGAAGAACTTCGTTTATCCAGGTAACCAGATCGTCAAGGTCGCCAATATCGGCACTGACCTGAATGCGAAGAACGACGGCCAGTACGGCGTTGCATTCCGCTATATCGCCGAAGAACTCAATTCGACCGAGTTCGGCTTCTACTACGTGAACTATCACGCGAAAGAGCCGAGCATCTACGCCGACCTGGGCAACTACCAGGGCGTCAACCTGGATACCGTCGCCGGTCTTCTGCCGGGCGGCCTGACCCCGGCCAACATCCAGGCGGCAGGTGGTCTGGCGACGCTTGACACCCTGGCGAACGTCCAGGCCCGTCGTGAATATGCTGAAGACATCCGCATGTTCGGCCTGAGCTTCAACACCACCATCCAGGAAACCTCGGTATTCGGTGAGCTGGCCTACCGCCCGAACATGCCGATCGGCATCGCCACCACCAACGACCTGCTGGGTGACCTGATCGGTCAAGCGGCCAAGCTGGTCAATACCGGTCCGATTTCCAGCGCACTCGGTGGCCTGAACGGCTCGGCACAAATCGCGGGCAACACTGTTCGCCTGGGTGACTCGATCCACAACTACGAGCGCGTCGAGGTCTTCAACACCTCCTTGGGCGCCATTCACAACTTCGGACCCAGCCTGAGCTTCGACTCGCTGATCGGCGTGGCCGAACTGGCGTCCGAGCATCTGCGTGGCAGCGACCTGCAATACACCGGTTACAACGGCGTCAATCGCTACTACTCCGGTCGCGGCAACAGCTCCTACGTGTCCGGCGGTGATCGTGGCGATCAGGTCAACAAGGACGCCTACGGCTATACCCTCGTTCTGTCCGGTACCTGGAACGACGTGTATGCCGGCGTGAACGTATCCCCGTTCGTCGTCTACAAGGATGACTTCCAAGGCAACTCCCACCAGACCGGCAATTTCATCGAAGGTCGCAAGGCCTACACCGTCGGCCTCAAGGCGAGCTACCTGAACAGTCTGGAAGGCGAGATCCAGTACACCGAGTTCTATGGTGCTGGCCAGAACAACTCCAGCCGCGATCGCGACAACATCGGCGTCAACGTCAAGTACTCCTTCTAACTAGAAAGAATGCGGGCACCTGCGGGTGCCCGCCGCTGAACCCTCACGGAGAACCAACATGCTGAAAAAGCTTTCGCTGGTTGGCGCGGCAGTCGCGTTCGCACTGTCCGCCGGTAGCGCACTGGCCGCGGTGTCGGCTCAGGAAGCCGCCAAGCTGGGCACTAGCCTGACCCCCTTCGGTGCCGAGAAGGCCGGCAACGCCGCCGGCACCATTCCGGCCTGGACCGGTGGCATCACCCAGGCCCCGGCCGGTTACAAGGCAGGCCAGCACCATGTCGATCCGTTCCCGGAAGACAAGCCGCTCTTCACCATCACCAAGGCCAACCTGGACCAGTACAAGGCCAACCTGACCCCCGGTCAGATCGCCCTGTTCAACGCCTACCCGACCACCTTCCAGATGCCGATCTACCCGACCCGTCGTTCCGGTTCGGCGCCGCAGTGGGTGTATGACAACACCGTCAAGAACGCCACCACCGCCAAGCTGCTGGATGGCGGCAACGGTTTCGCCGACGCCTACGGCGGCATCCCGTTCCCGATCCCGCAGAACGGTGTCGAGGCGCTGTGGAACCACATCGTTCGCTACCGCGGTTCCTACATCGTGCGTCGCGCCTCCGAAGTGGCCGTGCAGCGTAACGGCGACTACTCCCTGGTCACCTCGCAGCAGGAAGCCCTGTTCAAGTACTACAACCCGAAAGGTTCGTACGCCGACTTGAACAACATCCTGTTCTACTACCTGTCCTTCACCAAGAGCCCGGCACGCCTGGCCGGTGGTGCGGTACTGGTACACGAGACCCTGGACCAGGTGAAGGAGCCGCGTCAGGCCTGGGGCTACAACGCCGGCCAGCGCCGCGTTCGCCGTGCGCCTAACCTGGCCTACGACACCCCGATCGCTGCCGCCGACGGCCTGCGTACCGCCGACGACACCGACATGTTCAACGGTGCTCCGGATCGCTACGACTGGAAACTGGTGGGCAAGAAGGAAATCTACATCCCGTACAACAACTACAAGGTCTCCAGCCCTGAAGTTAAGTACAAGGACCTGCTGCAGCCCGGCCACCTGAACCCGGCCGTGACCCGCAACGAACTGCACCGCGTGTGGGTCGTCGAGGGTACGCTGAAGTCCGGCGCCCGCCACATCTACTCCAAGCGCACCCTGTTCCTCGACGAGGACAGCTGGCAAGCTGCCGTGGTCGACCAGTACGACGGTCGTGGCGAGCTGTGGCGCGTATCGATGGCCTACCTGAAGAACTACTACGACCTGCCGACCACCTGGTCCGCGCTGGACGTGTTCCATGACCTTCAGGCCCGTCGCTACCACGTGCAGAACCTGGACAACGAAGAACCGACCACCATCGACTTCACCCAGGCCATCCCGGACGACGGTTACTTCAAGCCTTCGGCACTGCGTCGCCGCGGTACCCGATAAGGGATTCGCAGCGTGATCGAAAGGCCGCTACCCAGGTAGCGGCCTTTTTGCTATCAGGGGTTCTGATAAGGCCTCAATCACGCGGGTTTGCCTTAACAAAACATAACGTCCAGCCGATTGTCAGGGCTTTCCAAAGCTGGATAGCATAGGCGGCCTGCCAAAAGGCAAGGTCCACCTATAACAATAAGGGGGAAAGGTGTATGAGTGAGCCCGTCCTGCGGCGCACCCAGTCCGGTCATGACGTGCAGTCCCTGGCGCAACCGGCGTTCCGCTTCCACTCGCCGCTGGCCAAAGCGCTCTCGCTGTTCAGTGTGCTCTCCGTCCTGACTCTCGGTGCCGCGCCTCTCGCGCAAGCCGCCGAATCAGCACCCGTGTTCTCCATCGAATCGCCCAAGGCGGCGAGCAGCCTGCTGCTGGATATCGCCCATGCGGGCAAACGCCTGGTCGCCGTCGGTGACCGTGGCCACATCCTTTACTCAGACGACGACGGCAAAAGCTGGACCCAGGCCAAGGTGCCGACCCGGCAGATGCTGACCGCCGTCTATTTCGTCGACGACAAGAAGGGCTGGGCCGTCGGCCATGACGCGCAGATCCTCGCCAGTGAAGACGGTGGTGCCACCTGGACCCAGCAGTTCGAAGACCTGGAGCGTGAGGCTCCTCTTCTCGATGTCTGGTTCAAGGACGCCAACACCGGCTTCGCCGTCGGCTCCTACGGCGCCCTGCTGGCCACCGAAGACGGTGGCAAGAACTGGGAAGACGTCAGCGACCGCCTGGACAACGAAGACCAGTACCACATCAACGCCATCACCGCAGTGAAGGACTCCGGTCTGTTCATCGTCGGCGAAATGGGCAGCATGTTCCGCTCGCCCGACTGGGGCCAGACCTGGGAGCGCCTCGAAGGCCCCTACGAGGGTTCCCTGTTCGGTGCCACCGGCACCAACGAGCCGGGCGTGGTCGTCGCCTATGGCCTGCGCGGCCACCTGTTCCGTTCCGCCGACTTCGGCAAGACCTGGGAAACCATCGAACTGAAGAACGCCCGTGGCGGCACCCTGGAGTTCGGTCTTTCCGGCGGCACCCTGCTCGATGACGGCACCCTGCTGGTGGTCGGCCATGGTGGCAGCGTCCTGAAGAGCACCGATACCGGTCGCACCTTCAGCGTGGTCAACCGTTCCGATCGCCTGTCGCTGGCCAGCGCCACCGCAGATACCAAAGGCAACCTGATCCTGGTGGGACAGGGCGGAGCGCGCGTCGCCTCGCCGACTGGCGCCGAGCTGGGCCAACAATAACAAGCCGGGGGAGTTTCGATGAGTAACCATCACCAGGACAAGGCGACCTTCCTGGAACGCCTGATCTTCAACAACCGGCCGGCCGTGATCGTCATCTGCCTGCTGGTCAGCATCTTCCTCTTCTGGCAGGCCACCCAGGTGCGCCCGTCCACCAGCTTCGAGAAGATGATCCCGCTGCACCACCCCTTCATCCAGAAGATGATGGAGCACCGCAACGACCTGGCGAACCTGGGCAACACTGTGCGTATCTCGGTGGAAGCCAAGGACGGGGACATCTTCAGCAAGGAGTACATGGACACCCTGCGTCAGATCCACGACGAGGTGTTCTACATTCCCGGCGTCGACCGTTCCGGCCTGAAGTCCCTGTGGAGCCCCAGCGTGCGCTGGACCGAGGTCACCGAGGAAGGCTTCGCCGGTGGCGAGGTGATCCCGCAGACCTACGACGGTTCCGACGACAGCCTCGACGAACTGCGCAACAACGTGCTCAAGTCCGGCCAGATCGGTCGCCTGGTGGCCAACAACTTCAAATCCAGCATCGTCGACGTGCCGCTGCTCGAGTCCTACCCGGACCCGAACGACCAGGGCAAGCTGCTGAAGCTCGACTACCGCCAGTTCTCCCATGAGCTGGAAGCCAAGATCCGCGACAAGTACCAGGCCCAGAACCCCAATGTGCAGGTGCACATCGTCGGTTTCGCCAAGAAGGTCGGTGACCTGATCGACGGCCTGATCATGGTCGTGGCCTTCTTCGGTATCGCCTTCCTCACCACCCTGGTGCTGCTGTACTGGTTCACCTGGTGTATCCGCAGCACCATCGCCGTGCTCTCCACCACCCTGGTGGCGGTGATCTGGCAGCTGGGCCTGATGCACTCGGTAGGCTTCGGTCTCGACCCCTACTCGATGCTGGTGCCGTTCCTGATCTTCGCCATCGGCATCTCCCACGGGGTGCAGAAGATCAACGGTATCGCTCTGCAGTCCAGTGATGCGGACAACGCCCTGACCGCTGCGCGGCGTACCTTCCGCCAGCTGTTCCTGCCGGGCATGATCGCCATCCTGGCCGACGCAGTGGGCTTCATCACCCTGCTGATCATCGACATCGGCGTGATCCGCGAGCTGGCCATCGGCGCCTCCATCGGTGTGGCGGTGATCGTGTTCACCAACCTCATCCTGCTGCCGGTCGCCATCTCCTATGTCGGCATCAGCAAGAAGGCCATCGAGCGCAGCAAGAAGGACGCGACCCGCGAACACCCCTTCTGGCGCCTGCTGTCCAACTTCGCCCATCCGGTGGTGGCTCCGATCTCGGTGGTCATCGCCCTGGTCGCCTTCGGTGGCGGCCTCTGGTACGGCCAGAACCTGAAGATCGGCGACCTCGACCAGGGCGCGCCGGAACTGCGTCCTGACTCGCGCTACAACAAGGACAACAACTTCATCATCAGCAACTACTCCACCAGCTCCGACGTGCTCGTGGTGATGGTCAAGACCAAGCCGGAAGGCTGCTCCACGCACGAAGCGCTGGCGCCGATCGACGAGCTGATGTGGACGATGGAGAACACCCAGGGCGTGCAATCCGCCATTTCGATGGTCACCGTTTCCAAGCAGGTGATCAAAGGGATGAACGAAGGCAACCTGAAGTGGGAAACCCTGTCGCGCAACCAGGACGTGCTGAACAACTCCATCAGCCGTGCCGATGGCCTGTACAACACCGACTGCTCCCTGGCGCCGGTGCTGGTGTTCCTCAACGACCACAAGGCCGAGACCCTGCAACGCGCGGTCAAGGCGGTGGAAGGCTTTGCCAAGGACCACAACAAGGAAGGGCTGGAATTCATGCTCGCCGCCGGTAACGCCGGCATCGAAGCGGCCACCAACGAGGTGATCGCCCAGTCCGAGCTGACCATCCTCATCCTGGTGTACATCTGCGTGGCGGTGATGTGTCTGATCACCTTCCGCTCCGTCGCCGCGACCATCTGCATCGTGCTGCCGCTGATCCTCACCTCGGTGCTGGGTAACGCGCTGATGGCCTTCCTCGGCATCGGCGTGAAGGTGGCGACCCTGCCGGTGGTGGCGCTGGGTGTGGGTATCGGTGTCGACTACGGCATCTACATCTACAGCCGCCTGGAAAGCTTCCTGCGTGCCGGCCTGCCGCTGCAAGAGGCCTATTACCAGACGCTGAAGTCCACCGGCAAGGCCGTGCTCTTCACCGGCCTGTGCCTGGCCATCGGCGTGGCGACCTGGATGTTCTCGGCGATCAAGTTCCAGGCCGACATGGGCCTGATGCTGACCTTCATGTTCATCGTCAACATGTTCGGTGCGCTCTGGCTGCTGCCTGCCCTGGCACGCTTCCTGATCCGCCCCGAGAAGCTGGCGGGCAAGACCGGTGGTTCGCTGCTGGCCCACTAAGCCTCAAGGCAATGAAAGAACCGCGGCCCAGGCCGCGGTTTTTTTATGGGCGATCGACTACCCGCAAACCACGCGTACAACCCTGTAGGGGCGAGCCTGTAGGGGCGACTTCAGTCGCCCAGCAACCCAAAGGGTTGCCGCTCCATTGGGGGCGGGTCAAATCCGAAAGGGGTCGTCCCAACACGCGGGTTCCACCCGCCCTACAGCGAGCACATCCTCACCCTGTAGCCCGGGCTTCAGCCCGGGAGCACCGCCCACACCTTCCTAGGTAGGTCGGGTGCAACCCGACAGGCCCGGCACGAGGCTCCGGCGGGTTTCACCCGCCCTACAGCGAGCACCGCCTACATCTGTAGCCCGGACTTCAGTCCGGGAGTGCCGGCTACGCCTTCCCCGCGCTGAAGCACGGGCTACGAAGTGGCACTCCGGGTTTGGGTTGGGAGCGGATCAGCGCGGATAGAGCGGCGGCAACCCGCTCTCGCCAGCGGCCTGTTGCTGCACCTGCGGCGTGGGCAGGGCGCGGATGGCTTTCCACAGCTCCTCACCCTGCCAGTGCTGACCGCTTTCGCTGTAGAGGGCGCCGTTGAGCCCGTCCATGGCGTCGGACAGCGGCACGAAGCGCGCGGCCATGTCGGCCAGGGTCTCCGGCTGCTGGCGGGCCCAGGCATCCAGGGCCTGGCGCGTGGCGTGGGGATCGTTGGCCTGGCAGGCGCGCTTGAGGTCGTCCAGCAGGGTGCGCGGGCTCGGGCCGGTCTGCGCGGTGGGCAGGATCGCCGGCTGGCGGCGGGCGTGCCACCAGAGGCCGAAGCCCAGCAGAGTGGTCAGCGCCAGCAGCAGGGTGGCGAGCTTCCACGGCCAGAGCGGCGGGCCTTCCACGGCATGCGGGTTGCCATTGCTGCTTTCCACGGGCGCTTCCGGCTCCAGCGTGGGATTGGCGGCGACTTCCAGGGTGCGGCCCGGTAGCTGGCTGCGCTCCAGGTGATCCTCGCGGGTGTTCCACCACACCACTTCCACCGGTGGCAGCTCGATGCGGCCGGCGGCGGTCGGCACCAGCGCCTCGCGCTCTTCGCGGCTGCCGAGCAGGCCGCGCTCGCTGGACTGGTTGGCCAGTTGCGGCTGGTCGGGGTAGCGACGCAGGTTGGTCACGTTGGTGGCGGGCAGGGCGGGCAACTGGGCGCTGGCCAGGCCTTCGACCTTGACCATCAGGCTGCGGGTCAGCGAATCACCCACCTGGGCCTTATCCGGCTCCGGGCTCCAGGCTTCGGCCAGGGTCAGGTTGCGCGCTGGCAGCCAGGGCGCGTTGGCTGGGTAGTCGGCGGGCTTGGCTTTCACCACCAGCGGGATCTGCGGCGAGCTGACCCGGGTCAGGCGCCCGGGACGCGGGCCGAAGGGCTGGTAGTCGTCCTGCCCCGAGCGCTCCACCAGGGTGGCGCTGAACACCTGGGCGGGGATGCTCAACTGGCCGCTCTTCTGCGGGAAGATCGCGTAGCGCAGCTCGATCACACCGTGGCGCACGCCATTGATTTCTTTCTCGTAGGTGCGCGGCTCGCCCAGTTGCTCGACCCGCGCGTCGGCCATCTGCAGCGGCGTCAGGCTGCTGTCGTCATACAGCGAGACCGAGTGATAGATGCGCAGGGTGAGGATGGTCTGCGCCTGCACGTAGACGCTTTCCTCGTCCAGGCTGGCGTCGATGAACACCGGCGCCAGCTTGCTGTTGCCGGCGGCGTTGTCGCTTTTCTGGATGTGCAGGGTGATCGGCTTGGTCTCGGCTTCGCCCAGGCGCAGCGGAGGGATGACCACGAAGCCGTTCTGCTTCGGCTGCAGGGTGACGATCCAGCGCGTGGCGCGATCGTCCTGGCCGTTCAGGGTGCTGATGCGGTTGATCTGGCGCGTGCCCAGCACCTCGAACTGCGATTCCAGCGGCTTGAGGTCGGGCTTGCCGAACAGCGTCGGGTCGGAGGACTCCAGGATCAGCTCCACGGTTTCGCCCTCGCTGAGGCGTGCGCGGTCGACGCTGGCGGTGAAGCCCGCCGCGCTGGCGGTGCAGGCCAGCAGGCTGAGGAGGAGGGCGCAGAGAAGGCGCATCATTCTTGGTTTTCCTGGCGGCGTTGCTGTTCGTACCAAAACTTGCGGCGCAGCAGTTCGGCGGGGTCGTCGGGAATCTGCCGCAGCCATTGTTCCAGGGACTGCCGGCGCTCGTCGCCCAGGGGCTCGGCCTGGCCCGGCGCGTCGCTGGGCTGTTGCTCACCGGCGGGTTTCTGCCCGGGCTCGGCGGGTTGGCCGTCGGCGCCGGCCTGTTGGCCCGGCTGCTTGTTCTCTTCGGGCGGGGTGGTGGAGGCGCCTTCGGCAGGCTGCTGCTGCTCCTTGTCCTCGCCTTTTTCCGGGTCGCCACCCTGGGCGGCAGAAGGCTGTTCCTGGGGTTGCTGCTGGCCCTGCTGATCGTCCTGCTGCTGTTGCGCCTGTTGCTGTTTTTGCTGTTGCAGCAACTGCTCCACCAGGGCCTTGTTGTTCAGCGCCGGCTGCAGGTCGGGCTCGCGCTCCAGGGCGGATTCGTAGGCATCCAGCGCGGCTTCCAGCTGGCCGGCCTTGGCCAGGGCATTGCCGCGGTTGTAGTGGTCGGCGGCGCTGTCACCGCCAGCGAAGCGTTCGGCGGCTTCGGCGTGCTTGCCGGCCTGGTAGAGCGCATAGCCCTGCCAGCGCGGGTCCTGGAAATGCTGCGCGGCCTCTGCCGGTTGCTGGGCCTCCAGCAGGCGCTGGCCCTGTTGGTCGGGGCGCAGCCACAGGTCTTCCATTTCGAAGGCCAAGGCCGGGCGGGGTAGCACGAAGAACAGCGGCAGGCAGAAGATCCAGCCACGGCGCCCGGCGCAGGCGGCGATCAGCAGCAGCGGCAGCAGCAGCCAGTGGCCCTGGTCGGCCCAGGCTTCCAGGCGCGTGGTTTCGCGGCTTTCGCGCAGGGTACGGGCGCCCCCCAGCAGGCCGAGGGTACGCAGGTCGCGTTCGTCGACACGGGCGCTGGCGTACTTGCCGCCCAGCTGGTTGGCGAAGCGCTTGAGGCTCGCGGCGTCCAGGCGCGGCAGGAGGATGGCGCCCTGGGCGTCCTTGATGAAGCCGCCGTTTTCCTGGGCGATGGGCGCGCCTTCGGCGGTGCCGATGCCGAGGATGCTCAGGCGCTCGCTCTTCGAACCCAGGGCATGGCGGATGCCGTCACGCTCCGCCTCGCTCAGGCTGCTGGTGATCAGCAGCAGGCGGCCCTGGCCCTGGGCACCCTGCTTGAGCAGGGCCAGGGCTTTCTCCACGGCGAGATCGGCGCGCTGGCCAGCCTCCGGCATGATCGACGGCTTGAGCGCCTCCAGCAGGTTGCCGGTGGTCATCAGGTCGTCGGAGAGGGGTACCAGGCTGTGGGCGCTGCCGGCGTAGACGACGATGGCGGTCTGCGCATCGCGGCGGGCATCCAGCAGGTCGCGCAGCTTGCGCTTGGCCTGCTCCAGGCGCGTAGGCGGCAGATCGGACGCGAGCATCGAAGGCGTCAGCTCGAGGATGACCACCAGCGGGTCGGCGCGCTTCTGCGTGCTTTGCTCCACCCGTTGCCAGCTGGGGCCGATCAGTGCCAGCAGGCCCAGGCTCCAGGCCAGGCCTAAAGCGATCCATGGCAGGCGGCTGCTGCGTTCCCGGCCACCGCCCAGCAACCAGGGCTGGAAGGCGATGGGCAGCAGTTGCTGCCAGCGACCGCTGCGGCGCTCGCGGTGCCAGAGCTGCCAGATCAGCCAGGCCAGCAGCGGCAACAGGAGCAGCCAGAAGGGGCGCAGCCAGTGCGGCCAGAGTTCGCTCATGGGCGCCTCCGCAGCCACTGCGGGCGTTGCTGCAGGGCGTGGGGCCAGAGCTCACGGCTGATCAGCAGCAGGCTCAGCAGCATGGCGCCGGCCAGCGGCCAGGAATACAGCGCCAGGGCCGGGCGGGCCTGGCTGGGCAGTTGCGAAACGGGCTCGAGCTGGTCCAGGGCGTGTTCGATTTCTTCCAGCTCCTTGCTGGAGCGGGCGCAGAAATAACGGCCGCCGGTCTGCTCGGCGATGCTGCGCAGGGTGGGTTCGTCCAGGTCCAGGCCGGGGTTGAGGCCGAACATGCCGAGCACGCCGCCCTGTTCCGGGTCGGCACCGATGCCGATGGTGTAGATCTTCACCTGCTCCTCGGCGGCGAGGCGTGCGGCGGTGAGCGGTTCGATCTCGCCGCCGGTGTTGGCGCCATCGGTGACCAGTACCAGCACGCGGCTATCGGCGGGGCGCTGGCGCAGGCGCTTGACCGCCAGGCCGATGGCATCGCCGATGGCGGTGTTCTTGCCGGCGATGCCGATCAGCGCCTCGTCGAGCCAGATGTGCACGGTCTGGCGGTCGAAGGTCAGCGGCGCCTGCAGGTAGGCCTGACTGCCGAAGAGGATCAGGCCAATGCGGTCGCCGATGCGGCCGTCGATGAATTCGCCCATCAGGTGCTGGACCAGGGTCAGGCGGCTGACTTGCTTGCCGTCCAGCTCCATGTCCGCGTAGTCCATGGAGCCGGAGACATCCACCGCTACCAGCAGGTCGCGGCCGCTGGCCGGCAGGGGTTGCGGCTCGCCCACCCATTCCGGGCGCGCGGCGGCGCACAGCAGCAGCAGCCAGAGCAGGGCGAAGGGGGCCTGCTGGCGCCAGGCCGGCAGGTTGGCGCGGGCGCGGCGGCCGGCGAGGGCTTCCAGCTCGCCGAGGAAGCTCACCTTGAGCGCAGCCTCGCCGCTGTCGGCGGGGGGCAGCAGCACGCGCAACAGCCAGGGCAGCGGCGCGAACAGGAAGATCCACGGCCAGGCGAGTTCAAACATGCTTGCGAATCCAGGTGTCGACCGCCTGGGTCAGGCCTTCGATGGCCTTGTCGTCGAGCTTGCACTCGGGGCGGTAGGCGCCCTCCACCAGCACCATCCAGCGGGTCAGGCCGGCGGCGGGGCAGCGGTTGTCCAGGTAGGCCAGCCAGGCGCGGCCGCTGAGGGTGAGGCTTTGGTCGTTGGGGTAGTGCAGGCGGCACAGGCGCTTGAGCAGGCCGTTGAGCTGCTGCAGCCAGAGGCCCGCAGGTACGCCGTCATAGGGCTTGCGCAGTTGCGCGAGCTCCTTGAGCGCCGCCTCGCGCATCGGCTCCAGGGGTTGTTCGGCGCGCTCGCCGCGTTGCCGGCGGGGCAGGCGGTGGCGCAGGCGCCAGAGGCCCCAGAGCAGCAGCGGCAGCAGGGCGGCAAGCACCCACCAGCCCGGCGCGGGCGGCCACCAGGGCACGGCGTCGGGGGCGATCAGCGGCTCCAGCTGGTCGAGCGGGTTCATCGCTTGCCACCCCGGTGGTGCAGGTGGTCACGCAACTGGTCGACCATGCCGGCCTGGGTACTCAGGGGCAGCAGCAGCACCCCCAGGCGCTGGGCCAGGCGTTGCCAGCGCGCCTTGCGCGCATCGCCCAGGTCACGGTAGGCCTGGCGCAGCTCGGGGTTGTGGGTGTCCAGTTCCAGCTTGGCGCCCAGCTCGGTGAAGCGCAGCAGCCCGGCGGCGGGCAGGGCATGGTCGAGCGGATCGGACAGCGGCAGCAGGATCAGGTCGGTGTGGCGGGCGAGCAGGGCGAGCTGCTGCTCCGAGGTATCGGACAGGGTGCGCTCGTCGCAGAGGATCACCACCAGGCTGCCGGGGCGCAGCACCTCGCGGGCGCGGCGCAGGGCCAGGCTGAAGCCTTCGCGGGTGGTCGTCTGCTGGGTGCCCAGGGCCTGGTTGGTGCGCACCAGGCGGTTGAGCAGTTGCAGCAGGCTCTGCTTGCTGCGCCGGGGCTTGATCTCGTGGTGCTCGTTGTCGCTGAAGACCAGGCCGCCGATGCGGTCGTTGTGGCCCAGGGCGGCCCAGCCGATGAGGCTGGCGGCGTGGGCGGCGAGCACCGACTTGAACATCTGCCCGGAGCCGAAGAACAGCCGCTGGCTCTGCTCGACCATGATGAACACCGGGCGCTCACGCTCCTCGTGGAACAGCTTGGTGTGCGGCTCCTGGGTGCGTGCGGTGACGCGCCAGTCGATGGTGCGCACGTCATCGCCCGGCTGGTAGACCCGCACCTGGTCGAAGTCGACGCCGCGACCACGCAGCTTGGAGTGGTGCAGGCCGATCAGCGGGCTGCGTCGCGAAGGCGTGGAGAACAGCTGCACCTCGCGGACGCGATGGCGCATGTCGATCAGCTCGGCGAGGCTGACCTTGATGCCGGTCTGGGCGGCTGGGCTGTCCATGGGTCAGGCGACGGCGACCACGTCGAGGATGCGCTGGATCACCCGGTCCTGGTCGATGCCGGCGGCTTCCGCCTCGAAGGATAGGATCAGGCGGTGGCGCAGGGCGTCGAAGAGCACCGCCTGGATGTCCTCGGGGCTGACGAAGTCGCGGCCGGCCATCCACGCGTGGGCGCGGGCGCAGCGGTCCAGGGCGATGGAGCCGCGCGGGCTGGAGCCGTAGGCCAGCCATTCGGCCAACTCGCTGTCGAACTTGGCCGGGGTGCGCGTGGCCATCACCAGTTGCACCAGGTACTCCTCCACGGCGTCGGCCATGTACAGGCCGAGGATTTCCTTGCGCGCGGCGAAGATCGCCTGCTGGCTGACTTGGTGCTCGGGACGGGTTTCGCCGTTGAGGGCGACGCCACGGGCCTGCTGGAGGATCTTGCGTTCCACCGAGGCTTCGGGGAAACCGATCTTCACGTGCATGAGGAAGCGGTCGAGCTGGGCTTCGGGCAGCGGGTAGGTGCCTTCCTGCTCGATGGGGTTCTGCGTCGCCATCACCAGGAACAGCGGCGGCAGTTCATAGGTGGAGCGGCCGATGGACACCTGGCGCTCGGCCATGGCTTCCAGCAGCGCCGATTGCACCTTGGCCGGTGCGCGGTTGATTTCGTCGGCCAGCACCAGGTTGTGGAAGATCGGCCCCTGCTGGAACACGAAGCTGCCGGTTTCCGGGCGATAGATCTCGGTGCCGGTGATGTCCGCCGGCAACAGGTCGGGGGTGAACTGGATGCGATGGAACTCGGCTTCGACCCCTTCGGCCAGGTCCTTGATCGCCTTGGTCTTGGCCAGCCCGGGCGCGCCTTCCACCAGCAGGTGGCCGTCGGCGAGCAGGGCGATGAGCAGGCGGTCGATGAGCTTTTCCTGACCGAGGATCTGGGTGGACAGGTACTGGCGCAGGGCGATCAGTGCTTCGCGGTGTTCCATCGTTGGGCTCGCTCGGGTTGGACGGGGGCAGCCAGGCCCCCGGAGAAGGCGAAGTACTTTAATCCAAGCAGAGGCCTGCGGCCTAGGCGAGCGCGTGGACGCGCAGCGAAATCGTGACGGGCCGAGCGCTATTCGCCCGGCCCGCGAAGGCTCAGGCGATCAGCTCGACCTTGCCGCTGGCCAGCCGGTAGATGCCGCCCACCACCTTCAGGCGCCCTTCGGCAATGGCGTCGCGCAGCAGGCTGGAGCGCTCGGTGAGCTGCTTGAGGTTGTCCCGCACGTTCTGTGCGATGGCGTTTTCCAGAACGTCGCCCTTATGTTCGAGCACCGCCTGCGCCGACGGCGCGATGGCTGCTGCCAGGCCCTGGATATGGCCGGGGTAGCTGGCGCCGTCGCGAGCCATCTTGAGGCCGGCCTCCACCGCGCCGCAGCCCTCGTGGCCAAGCACCATCAGCAGCGGGATGCCGAGCACGGCCACGCCGTATTCCAGGCTGGCCAGGCCGTCGTCGGTCACCAGGTTGCCGGCCACGCGGACGGCGAAGAGGTCGCCCCGGGCGGTGTCGAAAGCGTATTCCGGGGCGATGCGCGAGTCGGCGCAGCCCAGCACGGCGGCATAGGGGTTCTGTGCGGAGACCAGGGCCTCGCGTTCGGTGAGGAAGTCGTGGCGGCGGGTCAGCCCATCCACATAGCGTTGGTTGCCCTGCATCAGGCGTTCCAGGGCAGCGTCCGGGGCCAACTGGTTCTGTGGCTTGGGCGTGGGGGCCGCAGCCGGGGTGGCGGCCAGGGCTGTGTTGCTCAGCAGGGGCGCAGCGGCCACTGCTGCGGCGGTCATTCCGGCCAGGCGCAGGAAACGCCGGCGCTCCGGGCGGTCAGGGGTATGCGGTTCGTGGCAGGTGCACATGGTGGGTGCTCCGATGGGAAAGGGGAGTGGCGAGTCTAGGGGCCGCACCGGGTCTGCCGCTGTGGGCGCGCTGTAGGCGCTACCGAAGTGCTCGTGTCGTCTTTTTTCCGTGATCCATGTCGGCTTGCTGAAGGCGGCTGTCCGAGATTGACCGAATATGTCGCAGGGCTAAAAGCGTCGCACCGGGTGCCGCCCTTAATCTGTCCACGAGGATGACTGGTCGGTCCCAGGCGGCTCCGACTCGTCACACTGCCTTGAATCTCCTCCTGATCCATCACCGCGCGATAAGCGTTCTACGCTTAACCCCCAACAACAGAGCCAAGCGGAGCACAACCATGGCGTTCTTCACCGCGGCCAGCAAAGCCGACTTCCAGCATCAACTGCAAGCGGCCCTGGCGCAGCACGTCAGCGAGCAGGCCTTGCCACAAGTAGCCCTGTTCGCCGAACAATTCTTCGGCATCATCGCCCTCGACGAACTCACCCAGCGCCGGCTCTCCGACCTGGTGGGCTGCACCCTGTCGTCGTGGCGCCTGCTGGAACGCTTCGACCCGGCCAAGCCGCAGGTACGCGCCTTCAACCCCGATTACGAGAAGCACGGCTGGCAATCCACCCACACCGCGGTGGAAGTGCTGCACCCCGACATCCCCTTCCTGGTGGATTCGGTGCGCATGGAGCTGAACCGCCGCGGCTACAACATCCACACGCTGCAGAACAGCGTGCTCAGCGTGCGCCGCAACAAGAAGGGCGAGCTGGTCGAGGTGCTGCCCAAGGGTGCCCAGGGCAAGGATGTGCAGCAGGAATCGCTGATGTTCCTGGAGATCGACCGCATCGCCGCGCCGACCGCTCTCAAGGCCCTGGAAAAGGCCATCGAGGACATGCTCGGCGAAGTGCGGGTGACCGTCGCCGACTTCCAGCCGATGACCACCAAGGCCCGCGAGCTGCTGGCCTGGCTGGACAAGGCCAAGCTCAAGGTCGAGCCGGCCGAGCTGGCCGAGATCAAGGTCTTCATGAACTGGTTGCTGGACAACCACTTCACCTTCCTCGGCTACGAGGAGTTCACCGTGGTAGACGAGGGCGAGGCCGGCGGCCACCTGGTCTATGACGAGAAATCCCTGCTCGGTGTCTCGCGCCTGCGCCGCATCGGCCTCAGCGCCGCCGACCTGCACATCGAGAAGGACGCCGTCGACTACCTGCGCGGCCCGGTGCTGCTGTCCTTCGCCAAGGCCGCCGAGCCGAGCCGCGTGCACCGCCCGGCCTACCCGGACTTCGTCTCCATCCGCGAGCTGGACGCCAAGGGCCGCGTGGTCAAGGAATGCCGCTTCATGGGTCTGTACACCTCCGCCGTATACGGCGAGAGCGTGTCGGAGATCCCCTTCATCCGTGGCAAGGTCGCCGAGATCCAGCGCCGCTCCGGCTTCGACGCCCGCGCCCACCTGGGCAAGGAACTGGCCCAGGTGCTCGAGGTGCTGCCCCGCGACGACCTGTTCCAGACCCCGGTGGATGATCTGTTCTCCACCGCCATGGCCATCGTGCAGATGCAGGAGCGCAACAAGATCCGCCTGTTCCTGCGCCGTGATCCCTATGGCCGCTTCGCCTACGCGCTGGCCTATGTGCCGCGCGACGTCTACTCCACCGAAACGCGCCTGAAGATCCAGCAGATCCTCATGGACCGCCTGCAGGCCAGCGATTGCGAGTTCTGGACCTTCTTCTCCGAGTCCGTGCTGGCGCGCGTGCAGTTCATCCTGCGCCTGGACCCGAAGAACAAGGCCGTGGTCGACCCGGTACGCCTGGAGAAGGAAGTGATCCAGGCCTGCCGCTCCTGGAAGGACGACTACGCCAGCCTGGTCAATGAAAGCTTCGGCGAGGCCCAGGGCACCCGTGTGCTGGCCGACTTCCCGAAAGGCTTCCCCGCCGGCTACCGCGAGCGCTTCGCCCCGCACTCGGCCGTGGTCGACATGCAGCACCTGAACAGCCTCTCCGACGAGCGCCAGCTGGTGATGAGCTTCTACCAGCCGCTGACCCAGGGTGAGCAGCTGCTGCATTGCAAGCTGTACCACGCCGACACGCCGCTGCCGCTGTCCGACGTGTTGCCGATCCTGGAGAACCTGGGCCTGCGCGTGCTCGGCGAGTTCCCCTACCGCCTGCACCGCCAGGATGGCCGCGAGTTCTGGATCCACGACTTCGCCTTCACCAGCGCCTCGGGCCAGGAAGTCGACATCCAGCAGCTCAACGACACCCTGCAGGACGCCTTCATCCACATCGTCAACGGCGACGCCGAGAACGACGCCTTCAACCGCCTGGTACTGACCGCCTCCATGCCCTGGCGCGACGTGGCGCTGCTGCGTGCCTATGCCCGCTACCTGAAGCAGATCCGCCTGGGCTTCGACCTGTCCTACATCGCCAGCACCCTGCTCAACCATGTGGACATCGCCAAGGAACTGGTGCGCCTGTTCAAGACCCGCTTCTACCTGGCCCGCAAGCTCACCGCCGAGGACCTGGAAGACAAGCAGCAGAAGCTCGAGCAGGCCATCCTCGGCGAGCTGGACAACGTCGCCGTGCTCAACGAGGACCGCATCCTGCGGCGCTACCTCGACCTGATCAAGGCGACCCTGCGCACCAATTTCTACCAGCCCGACGCGGCCGGCCAGAACAAGGGTTACTTCAGCTTCAAGTTCAGCCCGCGCCTGATTCCGGACATCCCGCGGCCGGTGCCCAAGTTCGAAATCTTCGTCTACTGCCCGCGCGTCGAGGGCGTGCACCTGCGCTTCGGCGACGTGGCCCGTGGCGGCCTGCGCTGGTCCGACCGCGAGGAAGACTTCCGCACCGAGGTGCTGGGCCTGGTCAAGGCGCAGCAGGTGAAGAACGCGGTGATCGTGCCCATGGGCGCCAAGGGCGGCTTCATCCCCCGTCGCCTGCCGGTGGGTGGCAGCCGTGACGACATCCAGGCCGAGGCCATCGCCTGCTACCGCATCTTCATCAGCGGCCTGCTGGACGTCACCGACAACCTCAAGGAAGGCCAGGTGGTACCGCCGGCCAACGTGGTCCGTCACGACGCCGACGACCCCTACCTGGTGGTGGCGGCCGACAAGGGCACCGCGACCTTCTCCGACATCGCCAACGGCATCGCCCTGGACTACGGCTTCTGGCTGGGCGACGCCTTCGCCTCCGGCGGCTCCGCCGGCTATGACCACAAGGGCATGGGCATCACCGCCAAGGGCGGTTGGGTCTCGGTGCAGCGTCACTTCCGCGAACGCGGCATCGACGTGCAGAAGGACAATGTCACCGTGATCGGCATCGGCGACATGGCCGGCGACGTGTTCGGCAACGGCCTGCTGCTGTCGGACACGCTGCAGCTGGTGGCGGCCTTCAACCACATGCACATCTTCATCGACCCGAACCCGGATGCGGCCAGCAGCTTCGTCGAGCGCAAGCGCCTGTTCGACCTGCCGCGCTCGTCCTGGGCCGATTACGACGCCAAGCTGATTTCCGCCGGCGGCGGCATCTTCCTGCGGGCGGCGAAAAGCATTGCCATCAGCCCGGAGATGAAGGAACGCTTCGACATCCGCGCCGACAAGCTGACCCCCACCGAGCTGCTCAACGCGCTGCTCAAGGCGCCGGTTGATCTGCTGTGGAACGGCGGCATCGGCACCTACGTGAAATCCAGCAAGGAGTCTCACGCCGACGTCGGCGACAAGGCCAACGACGCGCTGCGCGTCGACGGTCGCGAACTGCGCGCCAAGGTGGTGGGCGAGGGCGGCAACCTGGGCATGACCCAGCTCGGCCGCGTCGAGTACGGCCTCAACGGCGGCGCCAGCAACACCGACTTCATCGACAACGCCGGTGGCGTGGACTGCTCCGACCACGAGGTGAACATCAAGATCCTCCTGGGCGAAATCGTTGCGGCCGGCGACATGACCGGCAAGCAGCGCAACAAGCTGCTGGCCGAGATGACCGACGCGGTGGGCAGCCTGGTGCTGGGCAACAACTACAAGCAGACCCAGGCGCTGTCCCTGGCGCAACGCCGTGCCCGTGAGCGCATCGGCGAGTACAAGCGCCTGATCGCCGCCCTGGAGGCTGCCGGCAAGCTCGACCGCGCGCTGGAGTTCCTGCCCAGCGACGAGGAACTCAACGAGCGCACCGCCAACGGCCAGGGCCTGACCCGGCCGGAGCTGTCGGTGCTGATTTCCTACAGCAAGATCGACCTCAAGGAATCGCTGCTCAAATCCCTGGTGCCGGACGACGACTACCTGGCTCGCGAGATGGAAACCGCCTTCCCGCCGCTGCTGGCGAAGAAGTTCGGCGACTCCATGGGCCGCCATCGCCTGAAGCGCGAAATCATCAGCACCCAGATCGCCAACGACCTGGTCAACCACATGGGCATCACCTTCGTGCAGCGCCTGAAGGAGTCCACCGGCATGAGCGCGGCCAACGTCGCCGGTGCCTACGTGGTGGTGCGCGATGTGTTCCGCCTGGCCCACTGGTGGAAGCAGGTCGAAGCGCTGGACTACAAGGTCCCCGCCGAACTGCAGCTGACCCTGATGGACGAACTGATGCGCCTCGGCCGCCGTGCTACGCGCTGGTTCCTGCGCAGCCGTCGCGAAGACCAGAACGCCGCCCGTGACGTCGGCCACTTCGGCCCGCGCGTGGCCGAGCTGGCCGGTCGCCTGGACGAGCTGCTGGAAGGCCCGGCCCGCGAGCAGTGGCTGGCCCGCTACCAGGCCTATGTCGAAGCCGGCGCACCGGAAGAGCTGGCCCGTGTGGTCGCCGGCACCAGCCACCTGTACACGCTGCTGCCGATCATCGAAGCCTCGGACGTCACCGGCAAGGACACCGCCGAAGTGGCGGCCGCCTACTTCGCCGTTGGTGGCGCGCTGGACCTGTCCTGGTACCTGCAGCAGATCACCAGCCTGCCGGTGGAGAACAACTGGCAGGCCCTGGCCCGCGAAGCCTTCCGCGACGACCTCGACGGCCAGCAACGGGCGATCACCGTCTCGGTGCTGCAGATGAACGACGCCCCGGCGGACATGGACGAGCGCGTGGCCCTGTGGCTGGAGCAGCACCGCCCGCTGGTGGAACGCTGGAAGGTTATGCTCACCGACCTGCGCGCCGCCACCGGCACCGACTACGCCATGTACGCCGTGGCCAACCGCGAGCTGATGGACCTGGCGCAAAGCGGCCAATCCGGGGTGAACATCCCCTGATAGCCGCTATGCTCAAGTAACTTGTGCTCTCAGCCCCGCTTCGGCGGGGCTTTTTTTGCCTGGTGTTCCCGTAGCCGACCGGGTGGCGCTGACGTCCGGGACGCCGGGCAGCTTGCAAGCTATTGGAGTGATTGGGTTCCTACGGCAGGTCCCGTCATTTCTTCGGAAGCTTCCCGAGCTCTTGGGGGCTTTACCCTATTCCCTGCTCATCAGGGTTTTCAGCCTACTGTCTCGCCCCGGATGCAGGGCTTGGCGGTCTCTCCGAGATACGGTCACGAACCAGCGATGCATACGGGCCATCCCATCGATGAGGCCTCGACATGCTCGCTGAAATCCGCACCTTCTTCGATCACAGCCGCCACCGGCTGTGGGTTCGCGACCTCGACGCCGTGCTCGACGTCCTCGCCTTCCGGGGCGAGGAAGCGCTCAGCCAGCCCTTCGCCTACCGGGTGGAATTCACCTCCACCCAACCTGACCTGCCCGCCGAGCGACTCCTGGGGCAGGGCGCCAGCTTCAGCCTCCTGCCGCCGCCCGTGGCGGTGCCCTTCGCGGGCATGAGCATCCCGCCGGCCCAGCCGCTGCGCACCCTGCACGGCGTGGTCACGGGGTTCCGCAGGCTTTCCGGCTCCAATGACGAAGCCCGCTACGAACTCACCCTGCAACCGCGCCTGGCACTGCTCGGTCGCGGCCGGCAGTACCGCATCTACCAGCACCTCTCGGTGCCCGAGATCGTCGAGCAGATCCTGCGCAGCGACCGCCACCGCTGGGCTGGGCAGGACTTCTTCTTCGACCTCAAGCGCGACTACCCCAAGCGCGAACAGGTCATGCAATACGGCGAAAGCGACCTGGCCTTCATCGGTCGCCTGCTGGCCGAAGTGGGCATCTGGTACCGCTTCACCGCCGACGAGCGCCTGAATATCGATGTCGTCGAATTCCACGACGACCAGCGCAACTACCGGTTCGGCGCGCAGCTGCCCTATCGCCCGCAATCCGGCACCAGCAGCAGCGGGCAGGATTCCGCCTGGGACCTGCAATCGAGCCATGGCGTGGTGGAAAGCAGCCTGCGCATCCGTGCCTACACCCCGCGTGATGCGGCTGCCTACCTCGATGGCGAGCTCGACCCGACCCGCGGCGACCCGACCACCTATGGCGAGGCCTACCACTACGGCGAGCCCTACATTGCGCTGGACGACCCTCACGCCCAGGACGAAGACCTGCAGAGCGAAAGCGGCTACTTCTATRCGCGCCTCGCCCACGAGCGCTACCTCAACGGCCAGACCCGTCTCGCCGGTACCACCAGCAGCGCCGCCCTGGCGCCAGGCCAGGTGCTCAAGGTCGAGGGCGGTGCGCCCGCCGCTTTCGCTCCCGGCGCCGTGATCACCCGCCTGGTCACCACCGCCGCCCGTGACCGCAGCTTCGGGGCGCGCTTCGACGCCATCCCCTACAGCGACAGCGTCTGCTTCCGTTCGCCGCTGCTGCCCAGGCCCGTGATCGCCGGCACCCTCCCGGCCCGCGTCACCAGCGCGCAGGCCGACGACCTCTACAGTCACATCGACCTGGAGGGCCGCTACAAGGTCAACTTCCTCTTCGACCAGGACACCTGGCCCGCCGGCCAGGAGAGCATGTGGTTGCGCCTGGCGCGGCCCTACGCCGGGGACACCTACGGCCTGCACCTGCCGCTGGTCCAGGGCACCGAGGTCGGCATCGCCTTCGAGCACGGTGACCCGGACCGTGGCTTCATCGCCTTCGCCCTGCACGACAGCCGGCACCCCGACCTGGTCACCCTGAAGAACTACAAGCGCAACGTTCTGCGCACCCCTGCCAACAACAAGCTGCGCCTGGACGACACCCGTGGCCGGGAACACATCAAGCTCAGCACCGAGCACAGCGGCAAGAGCCAGCTCAACCTCGGCCACCTGGTGGACGGGCAGCGGCAGAAACGCGGCGAAGGCTTCGAGCTGCGCACCGATGGCAGGGGCGCGCTGCGTTCCGGCAAGGGCATGTTCATCAGTGCCGATGAACAGCCGCGTGCCCAGGGGCAGGTGCTGGCCATGGGGGAGGCCATGGCCCGGCTGCACGAGGCGGGCGAACAGATGGGGGCGCTCTCGGGCGACGCACAGCTCGCCAAGGCCGATCCGGCTGACGTACAGGCGCAACTCGACCTGCTCCGGCAGGACCTGGAGCAGATCAAGTCCGCCGTCCTGCTGCTCAGTGCCCCCAAGGGCATCGCCCTCAGCAGTGGTCACCACCTGCAACTTGCCGCGGAACGGAGCCTGATCGCCAACGCCGGTAAGGACGCGGCCTTGAGCGTGGTGAGGCGGCTGTTCATCGGTGTGGGGGAGGGCGTCAGCCTGTTCGTGCGCAAGCTTGGCCTGAAGCTCATCGCCAACCAGGGCGCGGTGCAGATCCAGGCGCAGAACGACCGCCTGGAACTGCTGGCTCGCCAGGGGCTGGACATCGTCAGCACCGAGGACGAAATCCACATCACCGCCAAGAAGAAGATCGTCCTCAACGCCGGGGGCAGCTACATCAGCCTCGACGCCTGTTCCATCGAATCCGGCACCCAGGGGGACCACCTGATCAAGGCGGCGCATTTCGACTACCAGGGGCCGGCCAGCATGAAAGCCACCCACCCGCAGTACCCGAAGCTCGAGTCGGCACAGCGAGTCAGGTTACGGATATCGCGCACTCCCAATGACCCGCACACCACATGGGCCGGCATGCCATACAGCCTATTTGCCGACGGCGAGATGCTGGAAGAGGGCGTGCTGGACAGGACCGGTTACTTGGCCTTCGACCACCAGGTCATCACCCGGCACTACCAGCTGGAGCTGGCAAACGGCGTGCGTTACGAGATTCCAGTGCCCGAGGATTATCGCAATCCAGAGCAAGGGCATCTGGCCAATCGCGGCTTCCATAACCTTCCCTCCCTGAGCACCGACTCGGAGATTGGTCCCCCTGTACGGCATACYGATCACCGCAACGACTATGCCGCTCTACTGGAGGGTATTACCCAGCGAGAAGAAGAGCAGTCATGACCGTTCGTGAAATCGTTGTTCCGCTTTCGTTGCGGCATACCCAGGACCTGATGTGCACCTCCCCCTGGTTTGTCAGTGACACCGAGTATCGCCCCAGACCTGCAACATACAGACCGCTGATAAATGGTGAGGAAGCCTTCCGCGCCGTTCACGAGGCTATCGCCCGCGCCACCCGATCAGTGGACATCATTTGCTGGGGCTTCCAGCCCTCGATGTACTTCATTCGAGACGGCAGTGCTCCCTGTATTGGCGAACTCCTGATCGCCAAGGCGAAAGACCGGAGAAACCCTGTACGTGTACGCATCCTGGGCTGGGAGATGATCGGTAACACGGCCGGCGTCGCAGGCGAAGCCAACCTGCCGGGCAAGCGTCCACATTTGCGGGCCCGTGCAGGACAAAGTTCAACGGACGAGCAACACGCCTACGATCGGGAGTGGTTCAGCAAGTGCGCCGCGTGGGATGACCAGGCTGCCGTTTGGAATAGGCTGCGTCCGGTATTTGTCAGCCGTGGTTTCGACTTCATGCAGCGGACTGAGATTGCTTACCAGGCCGCGCTGCACAGCCTGGATCCTGAACTGAGCCTGAGCACCATTGGCACGCTGGCGGGGGCTGTCACCCATCACCAGAAGACGGTGCTGGTCGACTATGAAATCCCCGAGCTGGCCGTGGGTTTCGTCATGGGCCACAACATGCTCGACGAGTACTGGGACACCGACCAGCACTCCGCGTGGGGACGTACGTACACCGACAGGCCAGCACCCGACCGGGGCGCGCGGGGGCATCTGCCGCGCCAGGACATTTCCAGCAGAGTGACAGGCCCCATTCTGGCGCATCTGCATCACAACTTCGCCACGGCCTGGCGACGGGAAACCGGAGAGAACCTGTTTGTCACGAGGCAAGCCGCTTCGGTCGCCGAGAAATTGGCACTGTGGGAGAAGGACCCGCTGATCATGGGTCAGTTGCTACGCACCCAGGCCCAGGAGGGCAAACGCGATATCGAGCGTGCCTATCTGCAAGCCATCAACAATGCCACCCAGTTCATCTACATCGAGAACCAGTACTTCCGTTGGCCACCCTTGGCCGATGCCATTCTCCGGGCCGCCAAAGTGCAGACCAACAACGGCCGCGACCCTGGTCTTCACGGCGCYTTGCATCTGTTCGTGATCACCAACGTTACCGATGACGGGATCGGTGCTGGAACCGTCAATACACAGCGCATGCTGGAGCGACTGGGGCGCGAAGAGACGATTCCGGAAGTCACCAAGCTGCGCCGCATCGACCAGGCCAAGCAGCGTGCCGCAGAACTGGAGCCCGCCTGGCATGAGCGAGCCGAGCGCAAGGTTCTGGGGGCGATGGCCTCGCTGTCCGATACCCTGGGCGGCACCCAATTGGGCGACAAGGCCAGAGAGGCCGAGCAGCAGGCCGCCGAAGCGGCACGGCAACGCGCCGCCGATCTCGAGGCGGAGATCGATCAGATCAAAAGAAACCCCGTCAACCGTCCACCGGAGCGCCCCGGTCTCAAGGTGCACGTCTGCTCACTGGTTTCCGGTGACTCGCCRGCCGAYGACTGGGTGCCGGTGTACATCCACTCCAAGTTGATGATCGTCGATGACGTCTTCACCACCCATGGTTCGGCCAATATCAATACCCGCAGCATGCAGGTGGACAGCGAAATGAACATCGCCCACGAGATGGCCCATGTGACCCAGGCCATGCGTCGGCGGCTCTGGAATCTGCATACCGCAGGTAGGGGAGGGCAGGATGATCCGGAGGATGCCTTTAAGGCTTGGGARGAMCKYATCAAGRARAACAAGRRGCGCCAATCARRAARKCTKCCRCCMGAWACYCCWCTSGTGGAATTCCTCTATGACAAACCCAGGCTGAGCAACCTCGACTGATGCGCCTCCTACTGCTGCTTACCTGCTTCTTGATCAGCGCCTGCGACCCWGACGGCGCCGCCACTTCTCCGGAAAAGGAACTCACCGTGGATCCACTCACGCAGATCCGTGCCGACCTGGCCTTTACCTGYACGCAYGAGGCATACCCCRCCYCTACSGCGGACAGCGACCTGCTGTTCAAGTACGCCCGCTGGCTGCAGAAGAACAACCAGCTCGAGGAAAACCCCAACGTGGATGGGCAAGTGGAGCGGCTCTACCGCATTGCCGCCGAGCATGGCCACGCCAAGGCCAATATCAACCTGCAGAACGGTTCCATGCAGGGCACCTTCAGGTTGCGCAGCGCCGAGCATGTGCGGCTGACTGAAGCGCTGATCGAGGCCAAGGTGGCGACGGGATACACCATCATCGCCCTCTCGCTGCAACAGGGTGCCCTGGGRCTGGCAGAGRACAAGGARATGGCGCTGCGGTATTACCGCAAGGCGGCCGATATGGGCAGYGCCACGGCCCAGGCCTATGTGGCCGACAAGCTGGCCCCCATCGATATCGCACCGGATATCGCCCGGCAGATGCGGCACTGTGCAGCGGAGCAAGGGCATGGCGATGCRGCKACRGACCTSGGSGTWGAYYTSRMWKRKGAYRRKCRMTWYCRARAAGCRCTKGARGCYTTTCANWYWGGGKSWKSSSSCGGGNGATGARRSYTCRGCAGGSYKTCTKKRRGAAGSCTTTMGTGGSCCYYCSCCMRCRRAYACYSYCYAYTACCTGGGCCARGAWAWRGACCTCGAACGYGCCGAACGYTACMAGACCATCTGGCGCATTCTCGCCCGATACTCCTACGCGGCCCCCAAAGTCCCCGAGATCAATGAAATCCTCCCGCTGCCTCCTGCCAAGCTGCCGCCCTGGGACGGCAAGCTCCAGTGGCTGGAGGCGCGCAAGGCCAATATCCCGCCGCCCAAGCCCAGCGAGGCGCTGATCAGGCAACTGGCCAGGGACAAGCACCTCGACCCCGCCACCGGGCGGCCAACACCTGAATCGCCCCACTTCGTCTATCTGGATTCGCCGCCCATCTGCGTCAGCGGCGAGCCTTGCCCGCGTGCGGGCTACTGGGCGGCGATGGAGGTGGACTTCTTCTGGATCACCGTGAAAGGCAAGGCCCGCCGGCACTTCAAGGAAGGGGAGGTACTGCCCACACTGATATTGGAGCGACGCACGTCCCGGATATGGCCACTGCCGGAAAAAGTCACCGAAGGCCCGGAGCGGGTGAGATGGAGGATGCTCGGTGAAGCCTAGCGTCTGGCTACCAGGAGTCCTGAGTGTGCTGGCCTGCCTGCTGATCAGCGCCTGCGACCCTGACGGCGCCGCCACTTCTCCGGAAAAGGAACTCACCGTGGATCCACTCACGCAGATCCGTGCCAACCTGGCCTTTACTTGCACGCATGAGGCATACCCCGCCCCTACCGCGGACAGCGACCTGTTGTTCAAGTACGCCCGCTGGCTGCAGAAGAACAACCAGCTCGAGGAAAACCCCAGCGTGGATGGGCAAGTGGAGCGGCTCTACCGCATTGCCGCAGAGCATGGCCACGCCAAGGCCAATATCAACCTGCAGAACGGTTCCATGCAGGGCACCTTCAGGTTGCGCAGCGCCGAGCATGTGCGGCTGACCGAAGCGCTGATCGAGGCCAAGGTGGCGACGGGCTACACCATCATCGCCCTCTCGCTGCAACAGGGTGCCCTGGGATTGGTAGAGGACAAGGAGATGGCGCTGCGGTATTACCGCAAGGCGGCCGATATGGGCAGCGCCACGGCCCAGGCCTATGTGGCCGACAAACTGGCCCCCATCGATATCGCACCGGATATCGCCCGGCAGATGCGGCGCTGTGCGGCGGAGCAGGGGCATGGAAGAGCGGCTAGAGCGCTTGGTGTTCATCTATCAATGGCGGGCAATTATCAAGAAGCCATATCGGCCTTTCAGTTGGGAATCGCTGCTGGTGATGAAACCTCTGCAAGCTACTTGAGTCGTGGCTTCCTTGGGGCTGATTCGACAGACGATATGAATTATCTGGGCCAAGAGAAAGACCTCGAACGTGCCGAACGCTACAAAGCCATCTGGAGCATCCTTGCGGACTACTCCTACGCCTCCCCCAAAGTCCCCGAGATCAACGAAATCCTCCCGCTGCCTCCTGCCAAGCTGCCGCCCTGGGACGGCAAGCTTCAGTGGCTGGAGGAGCGCAAGGCCAATATCCCGCCGCCCAAGCCCAGCGAGGCGCTGATCAGCCAACTGGCCAGGGACAAGCACCTCGACCCCGCCACCGGCCGGCCAACACCCGAGTCGCCTCACTTCGTCTACCTGGACTCGTCACTCATCTGCGTCAGCGGGGAGCCTTGCCCGCGTGCCGGCTACTGGGCGGCGATGAGTGTGGATTTCTTCTGGATCACCGTGAAAGGCAAGGTCCGCCGTCATTTCAAGGAGGGGGAGATCTTGCCCACGCTGACCCTGGAGCAACGCACACCCCGCCTATGGCCGCTGCCGGAGAAGGTCACCTTAGGGCCGGAGCCGGTCAGGTGGAAGATGCTCGGTGAAGCCTAGAGCTTGGGGGCGGGTTGTCCTGTGCCTGCTGCTGGCGGCCTGCGGTGGCCATGGACTCAAACTGAAAAAGGACACCGCCGTGGACCCAATTCCCCAGATCCGCGCAAGTCATTTTTTGATGGCTAATGTAGGGGGGGCCAATTTCAATGAGTTTGGTCGCGAGGTATGCCCAATGAAAGGAGTCATCCGAGTGGGTGACAAGACCACTGGCGGCGGCGTAGTTGCTTCCGGCTCTGCTGTCATGAAGTTTCATGGAATTGGTGTGGCGCGTATGGGTGATACCGTCAGTTGTGCAATTCCCGGACATGGCCCGACGGTTATCGCCGAGGGGCATCCAGTATTCAGCGACCACGGTGTACCGGTTGCCTTCCATGGCCATCGTTGTGCCTGCGGTTGCGTGCTTCTGACCTCGCTGCCCCAGGCGACTGCGAGCTGAGTATGCCGGCCGAACGAGACAAGACGCCTGCTGCCATGGATAAGCCATCAGCGCCTCTCCACCGACTGCGGGGACTACCGAGTCAGCGATAGGTCTGCCAGTGGGAACTTCATCGACAAAGGACGGTTCGTGACGAACTGTGGGCTGATCGGTTTGCTGCCTCGGTGAGATCGGTTGCTTGTGAGGCAGAATCAGCTCAGGGACGCGAGGTAGCGCACCACATCGGCGGCGCCGGCCAGGCGCAGGCCTTCGCCCAGGGCGGTGGCCTCGGGGTGGTCCTTGGGCAGCAAAAGGAATTCGGGGGCGCCGCTGTTCTTCAGCAGCGACAGGCGCGAGTAGGGGATGCCGCCGTCCAGCAGCAGGCCCATGAAGGCCGGATCGCTCCAGGCCTGCACCGGCATGGCCAGGACGTGGTAGTGGGTGTCCAGATCGGCGAGGCCGGCCGGGTTGAGGCGGTAGGTGGTGAGTTCGGCCGGTAGGGCCACTTCCAGCTCCCGCCGGCGCGCATAGGCGATGGCGCTGGCGAAGGCCTCCAGGTGATGGGTGCCGCTCCAGAACACCCGTTTGCCATGCCAGCTGGACTGGCACAGGGCTATGCGCTCACCGGCGAGGAAGCGCGGCAGCGGCAGGCTGATGGCCTTGACGAAGTCCTTGTAGCTGATGATGCGCACGCTGCGGCAGGCCGGCGTGGCGGCGAAGGCTTCGAAGCTGGGGCTGGGTGCTGCCACACAGTCGCTGCCGCAGAACCCATCGATCAGGCGCAGGTCGAAATTGGCGAGCTCGCGCGGCTCCACTTCCACCACCCGGACCAACACCGCATGGGCCTGGGCCTTGTCCTCCTGCACCGGCCCGGAGAGGGCGTTGCGGGGGAGGTCGACCAGGCGTTGCAGGGGCGGCGCGTTCTGCCACCAGATATCGGCCTGCGGGGGTGGCAATTGCTGGAAGGGCAATCGCAGCTGGCTGGCGCTTTCCAGCAGGCGCGGCGCACGTCCTCCCAGGCCAAGGCGCTGCGCGAGGGCAGCCAGGCGTGAGGAAAGAGAGGATGGGGACGACTGCGAACTCATGGCCAGACTAGGACTCCCGGGTCACGAGTGCCAGTGTGGCAGAGGTCGGGCGAGGCTGCACGGCTTTGCCCGCCGATGCGCTGAAACCTGGCGTCGCCAGGGGCTGCGGAACGATACTGGTGTTGATATCAACCAAGAGGATGCCTCCATGCCCAGCCTGGTGCTGGATATTTCCCTGAGTGCCGAGCGCTTTCTTGCGGTCTACCAGGGCCACGCCAACCGAGTGATGTTGCGCAGCCGCGACGGGCGCAAGGTTAGCTTGCCTGCGCATCATTTGCGGCCTTTTCTGACCCATGATGGCATTCATGGTTCATTCGAGCTGGAGTTCGACCCCGGCGGCTCGCTGTTGGCGCTACGCCGCCTCGCCTGAGCCGGGGCTGGCGGCTATAATCGCCGGCCCATCCCGCCGATCGATACCCGCCCATGTACACCCTGGCCCGCGAGCTGCTGTTCAAACTGTCCCCGGAAACCTCCCACGAGCTGTCCATCGACCTGATCGGCGCCGGGGGGCGCCTGGGCCTCAACGGCTTGCTGACCAAGGCGCCGGCCAGCCTGCCGGTGAAGGTCATGGGGCTGGAGTTCCCCAATCCCGTCGGCCTGGCCGCTGGCCTGGACAAGAACGGCGATGCCATCGACGGCTTCGCCCAGTTGGGCTTCGGTTTCGTCGAGATCGGTACCGTGACGCCGCGCCCGCAGCCGGGCAACCCCAAGCCGCGTCTCTTCCGCCTGCCCGAGGCCGAGGCGATCATCAATCGCATGGGCTTCAACAACCATGGCGTCGATCACCTGCTGGCACGGGTTCGCGCGGCGAAGTTCAAGGGCGTGCTGGGCATCAATATCGGCAAGAACTTCGACACCCCGGTCGAGCGCGCGGTGGACGACTACCTGATCTGCCTGGACAAGGTCTACGCCGATGCCAGCTACGTGACGGTCAACGTCAGCTCGCCCAACACCCCCGGCCTGCGCAGCCTGCAGTTCGGTGATTCGCTCAAGCAGTTGCTCGAAGCCCTGCGCCAGCGCCAGGAAGACCTCGCCGTGCGGCACGGCCGCCGCGTGCCCCTGGCGATCAAGATCGCCCCGGACATGAGCGACGAGGAAACCGTGCTGGTGGCCGCTGCACTGGTCGAGTCGGGCATGGATGCGGTGATCGCCACCAACACCACCCTGGGTCGCGAAGGCGTCGAGGGGCTGGAGTACGGTGACGAGGCTGGCGGCCTGTCCGGTGCGCCGGTGCGCGATAAGAGCACCCATACCGTTCGCGTCCTGGCCGGCGAGCTGGCCGGGCGCCTGCCGATCATCGCCGTGGGCGGCATCACCGAAGGCCGTCACGCGGCCGAGAAGATAGCCGCTGGGGCGAGCCTGGTGCAGATCTATTCGGGCTTCATCTACAAGGGCCCGGCGCTGATCCGCGAAGCGGTGGATGCCATCGCCGCGCTGCCCAAGGCCTGAATCGCGGGCAATAAAAAGGGCTCCCTTAGGGAGCCCCTGGGCTTGCGCCCGCCGCCCGGATGGGGCGTGCTTGGTGAAGTCGGTGTGATCCAGTGTCAGCCGACGGCGTGGAGTTCGTTGAGTCGATGAATGCCGGCAGTGCCGGTAAAGCCATCCCAGTGGTCGCCGCGACCTTCACGCCAGCCGTTTATCCAGGCTTGGCGAGTGGTGGGATGGGTAAAAGGACAGAGATCGCGGGATTTGCCATGAATGCCGTGCTGATAACCGCGCAGAAATGCTCGTTCCATCGGATCACGCTTAAGTCTTCTCATAGGGTGTAGCCCTCATTTGTTGACTGTTATGTCCATTGGCCCCAAGTCGGGAACCCGGCAGAGAATGCTCTGCCACTGAAGAACGGCTGCCGGCGTTACCGTTCTCCTTCCGCTACCGTTGCGGCAGCGGATAACTGAGTTCTAACCGTTGCTCCGGGGCATTGGAATGATCGTTTTGTCATAAGGACGTAACGAGAATGGGTTCCGGACCATAAGCTGTAAGAGCCTGTCACGCGTGCGAACAGGCTCAGCCCCGATGGAATGGGGCCTTGAGAAACCCATGATGTCGCGGTGCTATGGGCCCGCGCGGATGAGAATGGGAATTTTCCTATCCGACGAAGGGCCGTTCTGCGACCTTTAGTCACATATTTTATGACCGCACGGAGATGAATCCGTGCCGCTGATCAGCCGCAAGGCACTGGAACTACCATGTCGGATGTTTTCGAACTCTTCCTCACCTGCCCGAAAAGCCTGGAGGGCCTGTTGCTGGAAGAGGCCACCTCGCTGGGCCTCGTCGAGGCGCGCGAGCAGGTGGCCGCTATCCGTGGCCAGGGCGATCTGGAAACCGCCTACCGCCTGTGCCTCTGGTCGCGCCTGGCCAACCGCGTGCTGCTGGTGCTCAAGCGCTTCCCGGTGCAGAACGCCGAAGACCTCTACCAGGGCGTGCTCGACGTTGACTGGCACGACCACCTGTCGCCCACCGGCAGCCTGGCGGTGGAATTCAGCGGCCACGGTTCGGGCATCGACAACACCCACTTCGGTGCCCTCAAGGTCAAGGACGCCATCGTCGACAAGCTGCGCACCGCCAGCGGCGAGCGCCCGTCCATCGACAAGGTCAACCCGGACCTGCGCATCCACCTGCGCCTGGACAAGGGCGAGGCGATCCTTTCCCTCGACCTCGCCGGCCACAGCCTGCACCAGCGCGGCTACCGTCTGCAGCAGGGCGCCGCGCCGCTGAAGGAAAACCTGGCCGCCGCCATCCTGCTGCGTGCCGGCTGGCCGCGTATCGCCGCCGAAGGCGGCGCGCTGGCCGACCCCATGTGCGGTGTCGGCACCTTCCTGGTGGAGGCGGCGATGATGGCCGCCGATATCGCCCCCAACCTCAAGCGCGAGCGCTGGGGCTTCTCCAACTGGCAGGGCCATGTGCCGGCGATCTGGAAGAAGCTCCACGAGGAGGCCCAGGCCCGCGCCGATGCCGGCCTGGCCCGCCCGCCGCTGTGGATCCGTGGCTACGAGGCCGACCCGCGGCTGATCCAGCCCGGGCGCAACAACATCGAGCGTGCGGGGCTGTCCGACTGGGTGAAGATCTACCAGGGCGAGCTGGCCACCTTCGAGCCGCGCCCCGACCAGAACCAGAAGGGCCTGGTCATCAGCAACCCCCCGTATGGCGAGCGCCTGGGCGACGAGGCCAGCCTGCTTTACCTCTACCAGAACCTTGGCGAGCGCCTGCGCCAGTCCTGCCTGAACTGGGAAGCGGCGGTGTTCACCGGCGCACCCGAGCTGGGCAAGCGCATGGGCCTGCGCAGCCATAAGCAGTACGCCTTCTGGAACGGCGCGCTGCCGTGCAAGCTGCTGCTGATCAAGGTGCTGCCCGACCAGTTCGTCACCGGTTCGCGCCGCCAGGACGCCGCTGCCGAGCCCCAGGCCGGTGCTGCGCCCGTGGTGGAGCAGGCGCGCCTCTCCGAAGGCGGGCAGATGTTCGCCAACCGCCTGCAGAAGAACCTCAAGCAGCTGGGCAAGTGGGCCAAGCGCGAAGGCGTGCAGTGCTACCGCCTGTATGACGCCGACATGCCCGAGTACGCCCTGGCCATCGACCTCTATGGCGACTGGGTGCACGTGCAGGAATACGCCGCGCCGCGCTCCATTGACCCGGAGAAGGCCCAGGGCCGTCTGCTCGATGCCCTTGCCGCGATTCCCCAGGCACTGGGCATCGACCAGTCGCGCGTGGTGGTCAAGCGCCGTGAGCGCCAGAGCGGCACCCGCCAGTACGAACGCCAGGCGACCCAGGGCCAGTTCATGGAGGTCAGCGAGGGTGGCGTGAAGCTGCTGGTCAACCTCACCGACTACCTCGACACCGGCCTGTTCCTCGACCACCGCGCCATGCGCTTGCGCATCCAGCGCGAGGCCGCCGGCAAGCGCTTCCTCAACCTGTTCTGCTACACCGCAACCGCCAGCGTGCATGCGGCCAAGGGCGGTGCCCGCAGCACCACCAGCGTCGACCTGTCGCGCACCTACCTCGACTGGGCGCGGCGCAACCTCTCCCTCAACGGCTTCTCCGACAAGCAGAAGCTGGAGCAGGGCGACGTGATGGCCTGGCTGGCGGAGGACCGTGGCGAGTACGAGCTGATCTTCATCGACCCGCCGACCTTCTCCAACTCCAAGCGCATGGAAGGGGTGTTCGACGTACAGCGCGACCATGTGCAGTTGCTGGACCTGGCCATGGCCCGCCTGGCGCCGGGCGGGGTGCTGTACTTCTCCAACAACTTCCGCAAGTTCCAGCTGGATGAAAGCCTCGACCAGCGCTACCAGGTGAGCGAGATCAGCGCCGAAACCATCGACCCGGATTTCGCCCGCAACCAGAAGATCCACCGCGCCTGGAAATTCACCGCGCGCTGAGCTGCGCTGCCGTCCGTCAGCCAGGGCAGGGGCGGCAGGGTTTTGTCTAGGCAAAGTGCCAGTATGTTGGCTAAATTTGTGATCACAGGGGCCGTCCTCATCACTTAGCTCCGAGATGTAAGCATGCTGTCGCTTGCCCTGGGAAAGTCGTCCCTGCACTCCCGCCTGACCGGCCGCAGCCTGCTCTGGCTGGCCTGCTTGCTGGTGATCTCCGGCGGCCTCAGCCTGACCATGCTGCTGGCCAGCCTGGTGCACGACTCCGAGCGTAACCAGCTGCGTGAGCGCTTCTCGCAGATCGCCACCGAACGCCTCAGCCGCATCCAGGAACGCTTCGGCGACCAGTTGAAGGAGCTGGACGCCCTGCAGCGCTTCTTCCTCAATTCCCAGACAGTAAGCCGTGACGAATTCCAGGGCTTCGTCGAGCCGCTGCTGGACGACACCCTGGCCTATTCCTGGGTGCCCTGGGTGGCGCGCAGCGAGCGCCCCGTGTTCGAGGAGGAGGCCCGCGTGGATGGGCTCAGGCGCTTCCGCTTCCATGACCTGGACAAGGACGGCACCGCCCAGGCCAGCCCCGAGCGCGACCACTACCTGCCGGTGTTCTACAGCGTGTCCGGGCTCGCCGGGCGCTTGCCCCTGGGGCTGGACCTGAGTTCGCAGCCCGAGCGTGCAGCCTTGCTGGACAAGGCCCGCGCCGGGCACCAGGCCGTCGCCTCCGATGCCCTGACGCTGATTGGTGTGCCTGGGGCCGACGCCCGGGGCATTCTCATGGCGGTACCGGTGTTCAACCCGGCCGCCACCGAGGGGCACGCGTTGCGCGGCTTCGTCCTTGGTGTGATCAGCCTGCGCCGGGAAATGGAGCAGGGCATCCCCGACGAGGTGCTCGGCAGCCTGGCCATGCGCCTGATCGATGTCACCGAGGAAGACGACCCGCAAGCGCTCTACCTGAGCAAGGCCGAGGACGATGATTCGGGCCTGCTGATCACCCGTTCCTTTGCCTTCGCCGACCGCACCTACCGCCTGGAGCTGCGCCCCAGTGAAGGCTTCGCCATGGCCAACCGTTCATCCGCCTGGCACCTGGTGATCGCCACCGGCGGCCTGATCACCCTGCTCATGGCGGCCTACCTGATGCTGTTGATCAGCCAGCGTCAACGCGCCCTGCGCCTGGTGGCCGAGCGCACCCGCGAGCTGCGCGAGCGCGAGCTCGACCTCAAGCTCAGCGAGGAGCGCTGGGCCTTCGCCCTGGACAGCGCCGGCCACGGTGTATGGGATTGGGAGATCGCCTCCGACACGGTGTACTACTCCCGTGCCTGGAAGGGCATGCTCGGCTATGACGTGGACGAGGTGCCCGACGAGCCGGAGCTGTGCCTGCGCCTGCAACACCCCGACGATGCGCCAGCGGTGGATGCCGCCCTGCAGCGTCACCTGCGCGGCGAGACGCCGATCTACCAGAGCGAGCACCGCATGCAGCGCAAGGGCGGTGCCTGGGTGTGGGTGCTCGACCGCGGCAAGGTGGTGGAGTGGAACCCCGATGGCTCGCCCCTACGGATGATCGGCACCCAGACCGATATCAGCGCCAGCAAGGCCGCCGAGCTGCAGCTGGCGCTGGCCCACGGGCAGTTGCGTGGGGTGCTGGACGCGGCCACTCAGGTGTCGATCATCGCCACCGACCTCGATGGTTTCGTCCTTCAGTTCAACGTCGGCGCCGAACGCATGCTCGGCTACAGCGCCGCGGAGATGGTCGGCAAGCGCCCGCGCATGCTGCACCTGGAGGCGGAGATCCAGGCCCGCTGCGAGGCCCTGTCGAAGCGGCTGTCGCGGCCCATCCGCGACTTCCACCACTATGTGGTCGAGGTCACCGCCGGTGATTGCTACGACGAACACGAGTGGACCTACGTGCGCAAGGACGGTGGCCACCTTACCGGCAACCTCATCCTCACCGGCGTGCGCGACCAGCACGACCAACTGGTGGGCTACCTCGGCGTGGCCATCGACGTGACCGACCGCAAGCGCGTGCAGGAGGCCCTGGAGGACCGCGACCGCTTGCTGCAGAAACTCAGCGCGCGGGTGCCGGGCGCCATCTACCAGTACCAGCTGTACCCCGATGGCCGGCATCGCTTCCCTTATGTCAGTGCCGGGGTGAGCGACATCCTCGAGGTCGAGCCCGAGCAGGTGAACGGAGATGCTTCCCAGGCCTTCACCCGCTTGCACCCGGAGGACCTGGAGCGGATCTACGCCAGCATCCTGCATTCCGCCGCCGTCATGCAGACCTGGCGCGAGGACTTCCGCGTGCTGCTGCCGCGCCAGGGCCTGCGCTGGCTGCGCGGCGAGTCGGAGCCCGAGCGCATGGCCGATGGCAGCGTGCTGTGGCACGGCTATATCTCCGATGTCACCGGACACAAGCTGGTGGAGCAGGAGCTGCGGGCACTGTCCATCACCGACGCCTTGACCGGCGTGTTCAACCGTCGCCATTTCCAGGAGCGCCTGGATGCGGAGATCGCCAGGGCATTGCGCAGCGAGGGCCCGTTCTCGCTGGTGATGCTGGATATCGA
The DNA here is from genome assembly GCF_032621735.1 of Pseudomonas sp. zfem005. NCBI lineage: Bacteria > Pseudomonadati > Pseudomonadota > Gammaproteobacteria > Pseudomonadales > Pseudomonadaceae > Pseudomonas > Pseudomonas sp. zfem005. Next base: position 532,569 of record NZ_JAVYJE010000004.1, read on the forward strand.
TCACTTCAAGCTGGTGAACGACCAGCATGGCCACGAGGCGGGCGACCGGGTGCTCAAGCAACTGTGCCAGCGCATTGGCCAGCGGCTGCGGCGCATCGACGTGCTGTGCCGGCTGGGCGGCGAGGAATTCATCGTGCTCTGCCCGGAGACCAACCTGGAGCAGGCGCGATCATTGGCCGAAGCGCTGTTGCAGGGCATGCGCCGGGATGAGGTGGCGGGCGTCGGCCACGTCACCGCCAGCTTCGGCTGTGCCTGCTGGCGTGATGGCGAGACCGCCGATGCACTGCTGCGGCGGGTGGATACGGCGGCCTATTCCGCCAAGCAGGGCGGCCGCGACCAGGTGTGCTGCGCCGAGTGAGAGACGGGGGCGTCGGCGCCCCCGTCAAGGGTGCGGGATCAGCGGCGCGGCTGGTTGTAGAGGTCCAGCAGCACCTGATCGAGGATCGAGGAGGCGCCCCACGGACGCTGGTCGTTGAGGATCGCCACCACCGCCCAGGTGTTGCCGTTGTCGTCGCGGCTGAAACCGGCGATTGCACGCACCGTGTTCAGGGTGCCGGTCTTGATATGCGCTTCGCCTGCCATGGGCGTGCGGCGCAGGCGCTTGCGCATGGTGCCGTCCATCGCCACCAGCGGCAGGGACGCGATGTACTCCGCGGCGTAGGGGCTCTGCCAGGCGGCATGCAGGATGGTCGCCATCTCCCGCGCGCTGACCCGCTCCTGGCGCGACAGGCCGGAACCGTTCTCCATCACCAGGTGCGGCGCGGTGATGCCCTTCTTCGCCAGCCAGGCGCGGATCACCCGTTGCGCGGCCTTGGCATCGTCGCCGTCGGCCTCGTTGCGGAACTGCGCGCCGATGCTGAGGAACAGCTGCTGCGCCATGGTGTTGTTGCTGTACTTGTTGATGTCGCGAATGATCTCCACCAGGTCCGGGGAGAAGGCCCGCGCCAGCAGCTTGGCATCCTTGGGCACGCCGGCGAGGCGGTCCTTGCCGAGGATGCTGCCGCCCAGTTCCTTCCAGATCGCCCGCACCGCGCCGGCGGCATAGCCCGGGTGGTCGAGCAGCGACAGGTAGGTCTGCGCGCTGCAGCCTTCGGGCAGGCTGCCGCTGGCGATCACCGTGGTGCCGTCGAACTGGGTCACCGGGTTGTAGCGCACGTCGGGCCAGGCAGGGCAGGGCGCGGCCTTGGTCACCTTCACCTGGTTGTCGATGCGGATGCTCTCGATGGGCGGCTCGGCGGCGATGCTGGCGCGGCCGCCGTCGGCGCGGGCGATGAAGCGCAAGGCCTTGAGGTTGACCAGCAGGGAGTCCGGGCCGACCAGGAAGGGCTTGTTCTCGTCGCCGCCGTCGTCATTGAAAGCCGGTAGTTGCGGGTGCACGAAGCGGCTGCGGTCGAGCACCAGGTCGCCGGTGATCTTCAGCACGCCATTGGCGCGCAGGTCACGCATCAGCAGCCAGAGCTTCTCCATGTTCAGCTTCGGGTCACCGCCACCCTTGAGGTAGAGGTTGCCGTGGAGCACGCCGTCCTTGACGGTGCCATCGGTGAAGAACTCGGTCTTCCACTGATAGGTGGGGCCGAGCAGCTCGAGGGCGGCGTAGGTGGTGATCAGCTTCATGGTGGAAGCCGGGTTCACCGACACATCGGCGTTGAAGATGGTCTGCGCGCCGGGGCCGGTCAGGGGCAGGGTCACCAGCGAGAGGGAGTTCTGCGGGATCTTGTTCTTCTTCAGCGCCTGCTGGACCTTGGCCGGTACGTTGGCGTTGACCTGAACGGCGAAGGCCGGTTGGGCGAAGGGGAGAATGAGGCCGGTGAGGGCGAGGATACGAATGGACTTGAACATCAACGAATGCCCTCCGCACGAGGGCGAGTAACGCAAATTGGCATGGCAGGTTCCCACGACGTGTTCGGGAAATGGTGCGCATTATGCCGCAAGCGTTTCCTGGGCGCTCGTGCCGCTGACCGCTCGCACGCTCTGCGGCGGGCTTCGTTGTGCCGTTCCGCCACGCGGGCGGGCAAGCCGGCGGGGAAACTGCTAGAGTGCCGCGCTTGAACACATGAAGAGGATTGCCTGATGGCTACTAACCGTTCCCGCCGCCTGCGAAAAAAGCTTTGCGTCGATGAATTCCAGGAGCTGGGTTGCGAGCTGAGCCTGACCTACAAGGACGGGCTGGCCGAAGCGGAGCTGGAAAGCTTCCTCGATCAGTTCATCGACGATGCCATCCAGGGCAATGGCCTGGGCTACGTCGGTGGCGATGACTACGGTTTCGTCTGCCTGTCCAAGCGCGGCTCGGTCAACGAAGAGCAGCGCAGCAAGCTGGAAGCCTGGCTCAAGGGCCGCAGCGAGCTGGCCAGCTTCACCCTGAGCCCGCTGGTGGATGTCTGGTACCCGGAAAACCCGATCAACCAGTGATCCCGGCGGTCATGAAAAGGGGCGCACCATGCGCCCCTTTTTCATGCCTGCGATTTGTCTCCCGCCGATGCGAGATACCGCGGGTTACCCAGCCAGGCCCGCCCGCTCGAGGATCGATCCTTCGTCCACCGAATCGATCTGCTCCGGCCGCAGGAAGCGCTCGGCGTAGTCGCGGTACACGCCGGAGCGGATGAACAGGCCGAACAGCTCCGGGTCGATGTGCGCGCCCTTGCACATGCCGACCATGATCCCCAGCGCCTCGGACAGCGTCTTGCCCTTCTTGTAGGGGCGATCCACGGCCGTCAGCGCCTCGAAGATATCGGCGATGGCCATCATCCTCGCCGGCAGGCTCATCTGCTCGCGACTCAGGCGTTTCGGGTAGCCGCTGCCGTCCATCTTCTCGTGATGGCCGCCGGCGATCTCGGCCACGCCCCTGAGGTGTGGCGGGAAGGGCAGGCGATCGAGCATGAGGATGGTCTGCACGATGTGGTGGTTGATGATGTAGCGCTCCTCCGCCGTCAGCGTGCCGCGAGCGATGGAGAGGTTGTGCAGCTCGCCACGGTTGAACTTGTGGGTCGGCACCTCGAGCTTGAAGCCCCAGGGGTTGTCGGCCGTCATGCGCTCGCCTTCCGGGCGCTCCAGCAGGTGCTCGGGGCGGTCGGCCAGCAGCGGCTCTTCTGCCGGTAGCGGGCGGGGCGGGGTGCGGGCCATGCGTTGTGCCTCCTCCCAGGACACGCCGAGGCGGTCGTCCAGGGTACGGCTCCAGGTGCGCGAGGCGATGCGCTGCAGGCGCTGCTGGTCTTCCTCGGCCATGAACTCGCCGCCCAGGTTGCTGCGGGCGATGAAGGCGAACTCCTCGTCCAGGGCGGCCAGCAGCTCGTCGCGCAGCTGTGCCTGCCCGGGTTCGTCGGCGCCCTGGGCGACGGCTTGCCAGTAGCGGACCCAGGCATCGCGCTTGAGTACCTCGAAGCGCATGCGCACTTCGTGGATACGGTCGTAGAGGGTTTCCAGCTTGGTGGCCTTGTCCACCACGTATTCGGGGGTGGTGACCTTGCCGCAATCGTGCAGCCAGGCGGCGATGTGCAGGGCTTCCCAGTCTTCGTCGCTGGGGTTGTAGGTATGGAACGGCGGCTCGTCGCTGGCGGCAGCGGCGCGGGCCAGGGCCAGGGTGATTTCCGGTACGCGCTGGCAGTGGCCGCCGGTGTAGGGGCTCTTGGCGTCGATGGCGCCAGCGATGAGCTGGATGAAGGCGTCGAGCAGTTGTTTTTGCTTCTCCAGCAGGCGCTGGCTTTCGATGCACAGCGCGGCGACGCCGGAAATCGCTTCGACGAAGGCGATGCGCTCGGGCTTGAGCATGGCCAGTTCAGTGCCGTCGCCGGTGTCGCGGTGCAGCAGCACCAGCACCCCGACCGTGTCGCCCTGGCGGTTGTGCAGGCCGGTGCTGACTAGGTGCACGCGCGGGCTTTCCAGGCTTTGCAGCACCTGGCGGAAGCCGTCGGCCTGGTCGTAGCCGAAGGTGCGCAACTGGCTCGGCCCGCCGCTGGCCGGCAGGCGCAGCCAGTCGGGCAGGTCGTCGTCGTTGAGGGCATGGCTGCGCAGGTCGTGGCTTTCGAGGTCGTGCTCGCCTTTCTTGCCGAGGAACAGGCCGTTGGGCTCGAGGCGTCCGCTGGTGGTATCCAGCAGGTAGATGAAGCCGCCCGAGGCTTCGCTGATGGTCACCGTTTCTTCCAGCACGCGGCGCAGCAGGGCGTCGAAGCGGTTCTCGGCGGAGAGGCTGGCGGTGATCTCCAGGAAGCTGGCCAGGGTGTCTTTCATCCGCGCCATGGCCACGGCCAACTGGTCCACTTCCAGCACCGGCGAGCGGCCCATGGCCGGCGCTTCGAAATTGAAGCTGCGGATCGCCTCGGCTTCGGCCACCAGGGCCTTCAGCGGCTTGACCAGGACCCGCGACAGCAGCCAGCCGAGGGGGATGCACAACAGCAGGATGCACAGGGTGAGCACGGCACCTTGCCAGCGGATGCGGTAGGCGTCCGCCAGCAGTTCGTCCTCGGGGGCCAGCAGGGCCAGGTAAAGCCCGTCCGGCCCCCCGGATTGCAGATGGTTCTGCGACACCACCCAGCGCCGCTTGGCCAGTTCCAAGGTCGAGCGCTGGTCACCGGAGAGGCCGAGGTCGAGCAGCGCGGCGATGGCCGGGTCGAGGTCACGTGCGCGGGCCAGTTGGGGCTTGTCGTCGACCCGCACGATGAGCCGGGAACTGTCCGGATAGGCCACGGCGCTGCCATCCGGCGCGAACAGCAGCACCTGGGTGGAGGGGGTGACCCGGTGCTGCGCAAGGGTGGCGGAAAGATCGTTCAGGGTCAGGTCGGCGGCGATCACCGCGTCGCTGCCGGCCGGCAGGGCCAGGGTGGTGCCCACCGCGCCGGTGGAGAAGAACACGTAGGGCTGGGTGGTGATGTGCCGGCCCTGTTCCAGGGCGCGTGAATACCAGGGGCGGTTGCGCGGGTCGTAGCGCTCGTTGAGTTCCTGGCGCCGGCTGATCAGCTTGAGTTCTTCATCGAAATACAGCGACTCGGAGCGGGCGCGGGCGAGGTTGTCGCGCTCGATGCTCCAGACCTGGTAGGCGGCACCCGTCGGGGCATCGAAGCGCTGCTTGAGCTCGGGAGTGCGCAGCGGCCGGACCATGAAGAAGTCGCCGTCGTCGAAGCCCAGGTAGAGGGAGGCGAGCTTGGGGTTGTCGCGCAGCGCCTGGGCGAAGCTGCGCAGGAGTTTTTCCTGGCGGTGGTAGCCGTCGTCGAGCTGGGTGCCGGGGTCGAGGGTGAGCAGATTGAGCAGGTGGTAGATGGGCTGGTAGGTGTGCTCCAGGTCAATCGCCACGTCCTGGCTGATGCGTTCGAACAGCGTGTCGCTGCTGGACAGGATGATCTGGCTCGTCTGCCGGTAATTGAAGACGCCGAGCACGACGCCGGTCAGCAGCAGCAGGAGCGTGAACAGCAGGCTGATATGCACGTGCAGAGGAAAACGACGTTCGACCGGCTTGTACGGCATTGCCCGAACTCCTTGAATCCCTGTCCTGGAGAAGACCCGGATGGAGCATAGATGAGCCCCTGTGCGGATGCGTGCCCGGTGCCAGAAATAACGACACCTTGGCCAGCTCTGCCGGATGGGGGCTGAAGTGGGGCGGGCGATCGCCTTGATCCCACGGCGGGCGTCGGGCGCTGTGTGAACGCTCCGAAGAGGGGGCCGACGGCAGGCTGCGATGCACGCTACCCGGTACTTTTCAGGCGAGTTCCGTACCGCTTTCGTGAGGATGGTGTAGGCGCAGTCGCAAGATGTTGAAAGTCTTGTCCTGAAGCTTCAGCAGTGCCCCCGAGGGTGCTCGACAGGCTTGATGGCGCCTCTATCTTGGCAGCTTCGTATCGCCGCTGATGGAGACGCAAAGGTGAGCAAACTCGTAGACATGGACTCATTCCTTCGCACGGGTGCCGAGTCCCCGGGCAAGGTCCTGATCGTGGATGACCATCCCGTCATTCGCCTGGCCGTTCGCTTGCTGCTGACACGTGAGGGCTACCAGGTGATCGGCGAGACCGACAACGGCGTCGATGCCATAGCCCTGTCCCGTGAGCACCTCCCCGATCTGGTGATTCTCGACATCGGCATTCCCAAGCTCGGCGGGCTCGATGTGATCGCCCGCATCAGCTCCCTCGACCTGCCCTTGCGGGTGCTGGTGCTGACCGGGCAGAACCCCAGCCATTACGCATCCCGTTGCATGCAGACCGGGGCTGCGGGCTTCGTCTGCAAGGGCGGGGACCTGGGCGAGCTGACCGCCTCGGTGCGTGCCGTGCTGTCGGGCTACAGCTACTTCCCCAGCGAGGTGATCCGCAGTGGCAAGCGCCAGGTCGGGGTGCCCAGTGACACCGAACTGATCGAGCGCCTCTCGGACCGCGAGCTGGTGGTGATGAAGTACCTGGCCAATGGATTGACCAACAAGCAGATCGCCGACGAGATGTTCATCAGCAACAAGACGGTGAGCACCTACAAGTCGCGGTTGCTGCTCAAGCTCAACGCACGCTCGCTGATCGAACTGGTGGAGTTCGCCAACCGCAACGACTTGGTGTGAGTCGCTCGATGGCAGCGCATCCGCAGCGGTGCGCTGCCATCGATCCTTCCTTTCCTGTCCCTTCTCCTGCCCCTTCCTGCCAGTGCCCGCTTCCGGTGCTCACGCTGGCTTTTTCCCGATGCAGCCGTCGGGCCTATTCCACAGTGGGCTGCGGCGCGTGGTGATCGGTGTCGGAGGGAGTCGGCTCTGCGACCTTGCGCTCGCCCCAGCGCAGGCGTGCCCGGTGGGCCGCGTAGGCCATGAGCAGCGCCAGGGCGCAGCCCAGCAAGCTGTTGTAGAGGCGCACCTCGGGCAGGTGCCAGTCACGGGCGAGGCTTTCGGAAAGCAGTACGAAGCAGACGGTGGTCTGCACCACGAACAGGCCGTAGTGCTGGGCGATGAAGGCGCGGCTGAGCACGATCAGCGGCAGCATGCAGGCCACCAGCAGCGTCGGGCTCTGCAGCCAGTGGCCGAAGAGAATCAGCAGCAGCGCGCCGATGAGGGTGCCGAGGCCGCGCTGGATACCGCGCACCAGGCTGCTGTCGAGTTCCATCTGCAGGGTGGTGACCACCGTCAACGTCAACCAGTAGCCGCGCGGCATGCCGGTGAGGTTGGCGGCGAGGCCGGCGAGGGCGATGGCCAGGGTGCAGGCCAGGGCGTGGATCCACCAGAGCCGCCTCGGCAGGCGAGCGGCATGGCGGCGCAGCACGCGGATGAAACCGAGCATGCGCGGCAGCAGGGGCCACAGACGCAGGCCGTGCATGCCGCGCAGGAAGAACGCCAGCAGCATCACCCAGAGGCCGCCGATGGCGAACAGCGCGCCTACCGCCAGGCCGTTGTTGAGGCTACCGCTGCCGGCCTGGCCCTGGCCGAGGCAGAGGCACACCGCCAGGCCCACGCCCAGCTTGCCCAGCTCGGTGCCGTAGCGTTGCAGCAGCGCCAGGAGGAAACCCCAGAGGGCGAAGCTGGCGAGGCTGAGCAACGGGTGGCTGGCGGCCCAGAAGCCGACGCCTGCGCTGAGGGCGCCGAGCAAGGTGAGCAGCAGCATGCGCAGCATGCCGAAACGGTGCATGGGGTTGGCCAGGGCGGCCTGGAAGGCGCCGGTTGCGGCCCAGAGAAAGCCGGTGTGGGCGGTGAACAGACCGAGCATCAGCGGCAGGCCGCACCCCAGGCCCGCGATGGCGGCCGGGCCCCAGGCGGGAGGGCCGGTGTGCCAGTGCAGGCTTTGTCTGAGCGCCTTGCGCATCTGTCGTGACTCCTTGCTGCGGCCACCTCCCACGGGTGGCCTTGTAACCCTAGACGGGACTGGAGCGCCCGGTCATTTCGCGGGCCATTTCCGTGGCGTAGCTGTCGGTCATCCCGGCGATGAAATCGATCACCCGCAGGAATGAGCGGTACAGCGGCCAGCTCGGGTCCGGGGCGTTGTTGCCGAGCAGGTCGAGGATGCGCCGGTTCTTGAACGAGGGCGTGCGCCCGCCATGCTGCTCCAGCGCCGCACCGCAGAACGCGTTGAGCAGGATCTCCAGGGTGGTGTAGGCGCCAATTTCATGGAGCGTCTTGCGCTTGTCCTGGAAGATGCGCTCGCGGGCGATGGCCTTGGCGCGCAGCACGCAGTGTTTGGCCGGGCCGTGCATGTGCTCCACCAGGTCGCCCTGCAGGGTGCCGCTGAGCAACGCGCCCTGCTGGTCGACGAAGGCATGGGCGGCGGCATTGGTCAGGTGTTCGATGGCCTTGCCGCGGAGGATCGCCAGCTTGCGCCGCCGCGAATCACGCGGGCCCAGCTGGCGGTAGGTTTCCGGCAGGTCGTCGCCCACCAGGCCGAGCAGCACGGCCTCCACCTCCTCGTAGTCGAGCAGCTCCATTTCGAGGCCGTCTTCCAGGTCGATCAAGGCGTAGCAGATGTCGTCGGCCGCCTCCATCAGGTACACCAGCGGATGGCGCGCCCAGCGCTGCTCCTCCAGTTGCGGCAGACCGAGCTTGTGGGCGATCTGCTCCAGCAGCGGCAGCTCGCTCTGGTAGCAGCCGAACTTGTGTTTCTTGTAGCCAAGGGCTTCGGCGTGGCGGGCCGTCCAGGGGTACTTGAGGTAGGTGCCGAGGGTGGCGTAGGTCAGCCGCGTACCGCCATCGAACTGGTGGTATTCCAGCTGGGTGAGCACACGGAAGCCCTGGGCGTTGCCCTCGAAGCTGAGGAAGTCGGCGCGCTGGGTGTCGCTCATGGCGTCCAGCCAGCCGCGTGCGCAGGCCTGCTGGAACCAGTGGCGGATGGCGTCCTCGCCGGAATGGCCGAACGGCGGGTTGCCGATGTCGTGGGCCAGGCAGGCCGACTGCACGATCACGCCGAGGTCGGCCGGGTCGCACCAATCCGGCATCTCGTCACGCAGCACTTCACCCACGCGCATGCCCAGGGAGCGACCGACGCAGCCGACCTCCAGGGAATGGGTCAGGCGGGTGTGGATGTGGTCGTTGCTGGAGACCGGGTGGACCTGGGTCTTGCGCCCCAGGCGGCGGAATGCGCCGGAAAAGATGATGCGGTCATGGTCCTTGTGAAACGAACTGCGGCCCAGTTCCTCGGTGCTGTGCACCGGTTTGCCGAGCCGTTCACGGGTGAGCAGTGTCTGCCAGTCCAACGCCAGTCCTCGCCTTCAGTGGCTGAAGGGGGCTAGCTTCCGGATTAACGCGGGGCACCGCAAGGGGACCAAGGGCGAATGCGCGAGTTCCCGCAGGCGCCGTCCGTCAGAGCCCGGCAGCGTCGATGTCCACCAGCAGCAGGCGGTCGCCGTTGTCGATGAACTGGCCGGCGGTCAGGCAGTACTGGTTGGTGGTGGCATCGCGGTAGGTGCTGGAGAGGGTTAGCCGGCGTTCTTCCCAGCCCTCGGCGAGCAGGTGATAGAAGTACGGCCGCCAGGACCAGTTGTGGCCCTGGTAGCGGGCGTCTTCACGCCATTGCTGGCCGTGCCATTCCAGGTTCGGGGTGAGCTGGGTGCCATTGCGGTCGCATTGGTAGATGCGCAGCAGCCAGGGGTAAAGCTCGGGGGAGGGCAGGGCCTCGAGCCGTGCGTGGCCTTCGGCCCAGCTGCGCAGCTGGTTCATCAGCTGGGTCAGTTGCTGGCGCATGGTCATCAGCCGTGCGCGTTCGGCCAGCTTGCGCTGCACGTACTGGTCGCGCAGCTGGGCGAAGCGTTCGACGAAGGCGTCGGCGGCGAAGAATTCCAGCTCCGGCTTGGCGAACAGGTAGCCCTGCACGTAGCGGGCGCCGCACTCCAGGGCGAAGTCCAGCTCGGCCTCGGTTTCCACGCCCTCGGCGATGATCCAGCAGCCGGTCTTCTCGGCCATCTGCGCCAGGGCCTTGACCACCTCGCCGCTGGGGCCGCCCCGGGCCGCGGCCTGGAACAGCTGCATGTCGAGCTTGAGGATGTCCGGTTGCAGGGCCAGCACCCGGTCGAGCTGGGAGTAGCCGGCACCGAAGTCGTCGATGGCGATGCGTGCGCCGGCCTGGCGGTAGCGGGCGACCACGTCCGGCAGGCGCTGGCTGGCGCCGCCCAGTTCGGTGATCTCGAAGACGATGCGCTCGGGCGCCACGCCGTTGCGCTCCAGTTGCTTGAGGCTGGGCAGGGCCTGGCCCGGGCGCAGGCGGCTGATCCAGCGGGGCGAGATATTGATACTGAGGAACCAGTCCGCCGGTGCCTCGTGCAGGCGCTTGAGGGCGTCCTCGCGGATTTCCCGGTCGAGGCGGCGCAGGGCTGCAGGCGGCACCTTGGAATCGGCGAACAGCGGGCCGACCGAGAGCAGCCGGCCATCATCCTGGCGTAGGCGCCCCAGGGCTTCGACCCCGGCGATGCGTCCTGTCGCGGTGTCGATGAACGGCTGGAAGCAGGCAAGCGGTTGCCCCTCTATCACGGTGACTCCTTAGGGCTGGCCCGAAATGCACGCGCTCGTCGAAACGACGCGAAGGGAACCGGTCTCTACCGGCTCCCTTGCATAGCAAGAATGTGGCCAGCTTGTCCGACGATCAGACCTTTGGAGGGGATGGCGGCTTCGCGGAGGGGCGGCGCAAGGCGGCGCCCAGCAAGGGCATCAGGCTGCTGCCCAGGCGGATCAGTCGAGTCAGATTGCCACTACGGGCGGCGAAGAAGCCCAGGGCGGCGACCCCGGCAATGCCCCAAAGTGGAGCATGGGGCATGCCGCCCAGTTGCTGCTGCCAACTGTTGGCGATGCCCTTGGCGCGGCGCAGGGGCTGGGTAAGGACCAAAGTCTCGTGGCGGATCTCCTGGCGGTGCATCTCCAGGCGCAGGCGCACCAGCGCCTTGCGCAGTTCGCGGCGGGAGGTGGTGCGGTGCGTTTCGGGCAGGCTCATGGCATCAGGCGCTCGCGGTCCTGGGCCAGCTCTTCGAGCGTGGCGGAGAAGGGGGAGGACTCATCGTCCACGGCCTGTTTCAGGCGCCAGGCGCAGTAGCCGGTGAGCAGGAAGTAGAAGAGGCACAGGCCGCTGATGGTTTCGATCCGTGCAGTGTCCCAGAACAGCACCAGCAGCAACGCGGATAGTGCCACCAGCAGGAGCAGGGCGAAGATCAGCGACAGGCCGGCGAACAGCAGCAGGCGCAGGGTGTTGGCCTTCTGCTCCTGCAGCTCGATGCCGAACAGCTCGACGTGGCTGTGCAACAGGCCGAGGAAGGCGGCGCCGAGGCGCCGCGGGGAGGGGCCTTGGCCCGCGCTCTGCGGGCCGGATTCCATTCCCGGCTCCATGGTCAGCGGCGCGACGCGAGCAGACCGAGGAGGAAGCCGATGCCGGCGGACAGGCCGATGGTCTGCCAGGGGTGTTCCTGCACGTAGTCCTCGGTGGCGGCGACGGCGGCCTTGCCCTTGTCGACGATCTTCTCTTCGGTCAGTTGCAGGGTTTCGCGGGCACGCTTGAGGGATTCGTGGATCTGCAGGCGCAGTTCCTCTGCCTGGTCGCCGGCCAGGCTGGCGGTGTGTTGCAGCAGTTTCTCGGTGTCGCCGACGAGGGCCTGGAATTCGGTCAGCAGGTCGTCCTGAGCGCGGCTAGCGGTCTTGCGGGGCATGGCGTGAATCTCCTTGGAGGGCTTGGTTGTTGTGAGTCGCCGCGCTTGGGTTAGGTTCCGCCGATATTTGCCCACGGGCGCTGGTATGGCGCTTGCAGCGCCCTGGTGCGCCAGCGCGCCGGAGTGCTCCGTTATCGGGCATTCCCAAAGGCTTCGACAGGGCTGTCGAATGCTGGCAAGCACATGAAAAACAAAGAGAAAGCCTGAAAATTCAAACTGCCGTCTGCATCGCTTCGCCCCGTTTTGGCCACCCGCTCCGACCCGTTCGGGGGCGTGGTGGCTTCAGGGTGGTGCGCGTCCGGCGCGATTTGACCCGTATTGGTGCTTTTTCCCTGCCGGAGCCTTCCTGCCAATGGAAAACCTCAACAGTGCCGTGCAAACCCTGATCCACGGCTCCAACACCCTGTTCATCCTGATGGGCGCCGTGATGGTGCTCGCCATGCATGCCGGCTTCGCCTTCCTCGAAGTGGGCACCGTGCGCCAGAAGAACCAGGTCAATGCGCTGTCGAAGATCCTTTCGGACTTCGCCATCTCTACCCTGGCCTATTTCTTCATCGGCTACTGGGTGGCCTACGGCGTGACCTTCCTGCAGCCGGCCGGCGAGCTGGCGGCCGACCATGGCTACGCGCTGGTGAAGTTCTTCTTCCTGCTGACCTTCGCCGCCGCCATCCCGGCGATCATTTCCGGCGGCATCGCCGAGCGCGCCAAGTTCGGCCCGCAGCTGTGCGCCACCGCGCTGATCGTGGCCTTCGTCTATCCCTTCTTCGAGGGGCTGATCTGGAACGGCAACTTCGGCCTGCAGGACTGGCTGAAGGCGAGCTTCGGTGCCAGCTTCCATGACTTCGCCGGCTCGGTGGTGGTGCACGCCGTGGGCGGCTGGCTGGCCTTTGGCGCGGTGGTCTTGCTGGGGCGCCGTGACGGCCGCTACCGCGACGGCCGCCTGGTGGCCTTCGCCCCGTCGAACATCCCCTTCCTGGCGCTCGGCTCGTGGATCCTCATCGTCGGCTGGTTCGGCTTCAACGTGATGAGTGCGCAGACCCTGCAAGGCGTCAGCGGCCTGGTGGCGGTCAACTCGCTGATGGCGATGGTCGGCGGCACGGTTGCCGCGCTGCTGGTGGGCCGCAACGACCCGGGCTTCCTGCACAACGGCCCGCTGGCCGGGCTGGTGGCGATCTGCGCTGGCTCCGACCTGATGCACCCAGTGGGTGCGCTGGTGACTGGCGCCATCGCGGGCGGCCTGTTCGTCTGGGCCTTCACCGCAACCCAGGTGAAGTGGAAAGTGGACGACGTGCTGGGCGTGTGGCCGCTGCACGGCTTGTGTGGCGTCTGGGGCGGTATCGCCTGCGGCATCTTCGGCCAGGAGGCCCTCGGCGGCCTGGGCGGCGTCAGCCTGGTGAGCCAGTTGATCGGCACCGGCCTCGGCGTGCTGGTGGCGCTGGTGGGTGGCTTCCTGGTCTACGGCCTGCTGAAGAAGACCCTCGGCATCCGCCTGTCCCAGGAGCAGGAGTACTACGGCGCGGACCTGTCGATCCACAAGATCGGCGCCACCAGCCAGGATTGATCGGGCCAAGCCCGGCACACTCCCATTAAATGAAGAAGCCCGCCGATTGGCGGGCTTTCTCGTTGCGCGGTGGCGACTACCAGAGCGGTACCACGTAGCTGACGATCAGGCGGTTCTCGTCGATGTCGCTGCCGAAGTTGGTGGAGCGCACCGTCGCGTTGCGCCATTTCACGCCAAGGTTCTTCAGCGGGCCGTCCTGGAAGACGTAGGCGATGTCGGTGTTGCGTTCCCATTCCTTGCCTTCGGGGCGACCGGCGCCCAGGTCGACGTTGTCGCCGGACAGGTAGCGGGTCATGAAGGTCAGGCCGGGGATGCCGATGGAGGCGAAGTTGTAGTCGTAGCGCGCCTGCCAGGATTTTTCGTCCTTGGCGGCGAAGTCGCCGATCTGCACGTAGTTGACCAGGTAAGGGTCGGTGCCGTTGATGTAGGCGTAGCCGGTGTCGCCACTCATGCTCTGGTAGCCGAGGCCGAAGGCGTGGCCGCCCAGGGCATAGGTGAACATGGCGCCGAAGGCCTTGTTGTCGACGTTGCTGTTGCCTTCGTCGGTGGAGCGGGCGTAGCGGATGTCGCTCTTCAGCGATTGCTTGTCACCCAGCGGCAGGGTGTGCAGCACGGTGAAGATGTGCTGTTTGTAGAACTCGTCCAGGTTGCCGTAGTTGTAGCCGGTGGAGAGGCTGTCGTTCCACTTGTAGGTGGCGCCGGCGAAGTTGAATTCGTCGCTGGTCTGGCCGCCGCGGAAGGTGATGCCACGGGCACCGCCGGCACCGGTGGAGGCGACGCGGCTGTTGGTGATGGTCATGTCCTCGTAGTCCGAGGAGTCGCGCTGGTTGACCTGCTTGAGCTGGCCGGCATCGAGGGTCAGGCCGTCGATTTCCATCGAGTTGATGTGGCCGCCCTGGAAGGTCTGCGGCAGCAGGCGCGAGTCGTTGTACTGCACGGTGGGCAGCTTGGGCAGCAGGGTGCCGACCTTGAGCACGCTCTTGGAGGCGCGCAACTTGGCGGTCAGGCCCACTTCGCCGTATTCGTCCTGGGCGCGGTTGGGCGCTTCGCGGTCGCGCTTGAGCAGGCCGGTGCCGGTGCGGTCGGGGCTGGAGTCGAGCTTGATGCCCAGCGCGCCGATGGCGTCGACGCCAACGCCGATGGTGCCTTCGGTGAAGCCGGATTCGTAGCGCAGCAGGAAGCCCTGGGCCCACTCCTCGGCCTTGGATTGGGCGGCGCCGTCCTGGCGGAAGTCACGGTTGAAGTAGAAGTTGCGCAGCTCGACGCTGGCCTTGCTGTCTTTCAGGAATTCGGCCTGGGCGAGGCCGGGCAGGGTGAGGCCGGTGCTGAGCGCTGCCAGGGCAATGGCGTGCGCGAGCGAGGTCTTGCTCATTGTTATTGTCTCCTCGTTGGGGTTTCGGGGCGGTTGGGCCGCCCCGTTGCAACGAGTGGAATTAAGCATCTGGTAACAGAATCGTCATTTAGACATTGGTCGGCCTCACTGCACCCACTGCGGGTAGTAGCCGAGGCGGTCCTGCACGGCGGCGTCGTGGGCCGGCACCACGGTGAGGTTCGGTTGGGCCAGCAGCAGGTCGTGCACCCGTTGCAGCTGGGCACGGGTGCCGTCGCGGTCGTTGTCCACCATCCGCCGGCTGACCCAGAACTTCTCGTGGGGCCCGGTGAAGCCTTCCAGGCGCCAGCTGGTATCGCCGGTGAAGAAGAAGCGCCGGCCGTCGTCGAGGGTGAGGAACAGGCCCACCGAGCCTGGTGTGTGCCCGGTGAGCGGTACCAGCACCAGGCTGCCGTCGCCGAACAGGTCGAGGCTCTGGTCGAAGCCCATGTAGGGCTCGGGCAGGAACTCGAAGGGCTGCCAGAGGACCTTGTGGGCGAACTGGCTGGGCAGCACCGCCGGCGGCGTGGCGATGTGGCTGAACTCGATTTCCGCCCAGGGCGCCCAGACCGGCACCTCGGGGAAGTCGGCCAGGCCCGAGGCGTGGTCCCAGTGGGCGTGGGTGAGGAGGATGCGGTCGACGCGGATGCCGTCACGGTCCAGTTGGTCCCGTGCGGGGGTGACGGTTTCGTACTTGAACAGCGGTTTGTCCCACCAGGGCATGTCGCCCTGGAACTGGGCGTCCACCTGGCGGCCGAGCCCGGTATCCAGCAGCAGGGTCGCGGCGTGGTGCTGGATGAGCACGGCGACGTGGTTGACCGCGACGGTCTGCGTCCACTGGCCGCCCTCCATGGTGAAGGCGTCGAGGGTTTCGGCGTGGGAGGTTTTCACCAGGGCGAAGCGCAGGCCCTGGGCGCTGGCGAAGGGGCTGGCGATCAGCAGCAGGCTGGCGAGGAGGGGGGGGAGCAGGCGCATGTACGGCTTCCTTGCGATGGCGGAGAGGTTCAGAGGTGCGGCAGCTCGACATAGCCGGGCAGGGCGCGGATGCGATCGCACCATTGGCGGATGTGCGGGTAGGGGGTGAGGTCGAGTCCGCCTTCCTCGGCCATCGCCAGATAGGGGTAGTTGGCGACATCGGCGACGCTGGGCGCCTCGCCTTCGGCCAGCCAGGCGTGCCGGCCCAGTTGCAGCTCCACCATCGCCAGCACCTGGCGCGCCTTGGCCTGGGTGGCTTCGAGGTCGCCGGGCCGGCCGAACAGTTTCATCACCCGCGCGGCGGCCGGGCCGTGGTGCAACTCGTTGGCGGCGTAGCTCAGCCAGCTGGCGATGCGGCCCTGCTGCAGGGCATCGTCGGGCAGCCATTGCGGCGCATAATGGCGTGCCAGGTAGACGAGGATGGCCTGGGAGTCGGCCAGGCCGTTGCCTTGGTCCACCAGCAGCGGAACCTGACCCCGTGGGTTGATAGCAAGGAATGCCGGTTGCTTCTGTTCGCCGGTGGCCAGGTTGACCGTGATGAGCTCGGCGCGCTGGCCGATCAGGCCGAGGAATAGGCGCACCTTGTAGCAGTTGCCGGAGAGGGGGAAGTCGTGGAGCTGCATGGTGGTGATCCCTGTGGTCGTTGTGCGGCTGGATATTAGACAGACAGGTCTGTATATTTCAAGCGCCAACTCCACCCCGTTGCCAGAAGGCAGCGGTGGTGCGGGTTTGAGCCGGTGCGGGCGGATGCGCATAATGCGCCGGTCAGGAGGTTCCACATGGCTTCGAGCAAACGCGATCAGTTGATCGACACCGCCATCGCGCTGTTCTACCGCGATGGTTTCCACGCCACCGGCATCGACCGCATCCTCGCCGAGTCCGGCGTGGCGAAGATGACGCTGTACAAGCACTTCAAGTCCAAGGACGAGCTGATCGAGGCGGCATTGCGCCAGCGCCTGGAGCCCAGCCGCCAGATGATGGCCTGGGCGCTGGAGAACCTGGCGCCGAAGGCGGCGATCCTTGCCGTCTTCGATGGCCTGCACCAGTTGCTGCATGGCAAGGAGTTCTTCGGTTGCGCCTTCGTCAACGCTGCCGCCGAGTTCCATGACCGCGAGCACCCGATCCACCGCGTCGCCGCCCTCCACAAGGCCAACGCCCAGCTGCATTTCCGCACCGCCCTCGAACGCCTGGGGGTCGCCGAACCCGAGCGCCTGGCGCGGCAGTTGCAGTACCTGATGGAAGGGGCGATCACCATGGCCCATGTGCAGGGGCCGGCCGAGCAGGCGCGGGAAGCCAAGGACGCCGCAGCGGTGCTGTTGGGCGCGGCGGGTGTCGCCACGTCGGACGCGACGAACGTCTGACGTCAATATCGGTCACTGCCGTCCATCGGCTGCGAACGGATTCGTTCTCAAGGTTTTCCCGGGGCTGCCGTCAAATCGGTGTACATCCGATTCTCCGGGACCGCCACTATGAAGACCCTCGATTCCCTGGCTTCCGCAACCACGCGCCCGAGTTATCTGAACAAGATTGACAGCGCGACCCGTAACGCCACCAATGCGCAGAACGTGTTGGCCAACCGTGTTGCCCAGCGCCTGGGCATCGAGCCCGGCAGCCTGGCCGGCAAGACCCAGGATGACTACACGCCCGACAAGGTGGCCGGGCGCATCCTCGACTTCGTCGGCGGGCGCATCAAGGCCGAAGCGGCCAATGGTGCCGACACCGAGAAGCTGCAGAAGATGCTCGACCAGGCCCGCGAAGGCGTGGAGAAGGGCTTCGCCGAGGCGAAGAAGATCCTCCAGGGCCTGGGTGTGCTCGGCGGCAAGATCGCCAGTGACATCGAAGACACCTTCGGCAAGATTCAGGATGGCTTGAACAACCTGGCCAGCTCCCTGGGCCTGGATGGCAACACGCCGAGCACCGGTACTTCCGGCAGCACCAGTGTCAGCAGCTCCACCCAGAGCTTCTCCGCGCGTTCCTCGACCTTCGACATGGAGGTGACCACCAAGGAAGGCGACAAGGTGAAGATCTCCATCGCCCAGGCCTCGGCCGACTGGTCGAAGACCTCTTCGACGAGCGCCGACAAGGACGGCAAGAGCACCTCGGGCACCCGTTCCGAGTCCGGCAGCATGCAGATCGGCGGCTGGAAGGTGCAGGTGGATGGCGACCTCAACGACGAGGAGAGGGCCGCGCTCAGCGACCTGCTCGACCAGGTGCAGGATGTCTCCAGCAAGTTCTACTCCGGTGACCTCAACGGTGCCTTCGACCGCGCGCTGGCCCTGAACATGAACGGCGATCAGCTGGCTTCCATGTCGCTCAATCTCACCCAGACCAGGGTCAAGGCCACCAGCACCTACGGCTCCGTCGCCCAGGAAGGCGGCCAACCGGCCAGCGCGGTGAACACCTCGCTGCAGGACTACGCGAAGGGCATGCTGGAAGCGCTGAAGAACGCCGCCAAGCTCTCCGACGACCCGAAAGGCACGTTGCAGGACCTGCTCAACGGCGGCTTCTCGCTCAACGACCGCCTCAGCGACAACCAGTTGGACAAGGCCCAGGCGTTCAACAGCAAGCTGCTGGAAGGGCTGCAGAACCTGCTGCCGGCCACCGCCAAGGACGACTCGGCCAAGGCCTGAGGCGTGCTAGAATCCGCGCCTTTCCTGATTGGCGAGGCGCGTGGCGATGCTCCCCGAATGCAGCCTGTTCGGCACCCTGGGTTGCCATCTCTGTGAAGTGGCGGAGGGCGTGCTGATGCCCTTCGTCGAGCATGGCCTGATGGTCGAACTGATGGACATCGCCGACCGCGAGGAATGGATGGACGACTACGCCCTGCGCATTCCCGTGTTGCGTCGCTGCGACACCGGTGCCGAACTGGACTGGCCTTTCGACGCGGCCAAGGTCGCCGCCTTCCTCGAACGCTGACCGCCGGTCGGCCGCTTCCCCTCTCCGTACCTTCTCTCTGCACGTCACGGCAGCCCGTGGCGACTGCCTTTGCGCCGATCAATCCCCCTTTCGCGGAACGGATTGTCGATTTAATGCAACAGTGAATACCTTGCCAAATGTTTCGTCGCTCGTATGATTGCCCAGTCAGTTACTGCCTAGGCAGATATTAGCCAATGAAGCACTACAGCCCCGCCGACTACCCCTTCACCGGCTCCGTCGGCCAGTACATCGGGCGCTCCGCCATGCTCAAGGACCGCCTGCTCGATCGCTACCTGGCGCCCCTGGACATCACGTCCGCGCAGTTCAAGGTGCTGATGTTCATCTACATGGACCGCGCCAACACTCCGGCCGACCTGTGCCGCGAGCTCTCGGTGGACAGCGGCTCCATGACCCGCATGCTCGATCGCCTGGAAAAGAAGGGCCTGCTGCTGCGCAAGCCCTGCCCGGAGGACCGTCGCAGCGTGCGCCTGGCCCTCAGCGAGGACGGCCTGCGCATCAGCCGGCAGATGCCGGAGATCGTCGCCGACGCGATGAACGAACTCACCAGCCCGTTGACCAGCGACGAGCTCCGCACCCTGGTGGGGCTGCTGGGCAAGATCCTGCAAGGGCGCGACCCGTGCGCGCCGCTCGGAGCGACCGACCATGAATGAATACAGCCGCACGGCCCGCCTGGGGCGTAGCGCCCTGGTGCTCGGTGCCGCCCTGGCCCTGGCCGCCTGCGCCAGCTCCAGCGGCCTGGAGCCCGAGGGCAGGACTCTCGATGCCGCCTCCCTGGAGGCCGGACGCAGCCTGGCTGGCACGCCTCTCAGCGCCGCCGCCTGGCCGCGCCAGGACTGGTGGAAGCAACTGGGCGATGCCCAGCTCGATGCCATGGTGGAGGAAGCCCTGGCTGGCTCGCCGGACCTGCAGGTGGCCAGCGCCCGCACCCGCAAGGCCCTGGCCGAAGCCCAGGCGCAGGACGCCGCGCGCATGCCCAGCGTCAATGCCAGCGCCAGCTATTCCGGTGCCCGAGCGCCGGAGAGCGTGGTGCCCGCGCCCATCGGCGGCAGCTATGCCGCGGTGAAGTACCTGTCCCTCGGTTTCAGTTACGACCTCGACCTCTGGGGCGGCAAGCGTGCCGCCTGGGAAGCCGCGCTCGGCCAGGCCCGCGCCGCCGAGGTGGACCAGCAGGCCGCGCGCCTGAACCTGTCCGCCAGTGTCGCCCGCGCCTACAGCCAGCTCGCCTATGCCTTCGTCGCCCGTGACTTGGCGGAAGAAGAGTTGAAGCGCTCCGAACACCTCTACAGCCTCAGCAAGCAGCGCCTGGCCGCCGGCCTGGACAGCAAGGTGCAGCTGCAACAGAGCGAGGCCCAGCAGGCCGCCGCGCGCCAGCAACTGCTGGCCGCCGAGCAGCAGATCGACAGCGATCGCATCACCCTCGCCGTGTTGCTGGGGCAGGGCCCCGACCGTGGCCAGCGCATCCAGCGCCCCGTAGTGCTGCAGCCCACCGCCCTGGCGCTGCCGTCGAACCTGCCGGCCGAACTGCTCGGCCGCCGCCCGGACGTGATCGCCGCGCGCTGGCGCGTCGAAGCGGCGAGCAAGGGCATCGAGTCGGCCAAGACCGGCTTCTATCCCAATCTCAACCTCAGTGCCATGGTCGGCCTCGCCGCCCTCAGCAGCGGCGACCTGTTCCAGGGCGACAGCCGCTTCTACCAGGTGGCGCCGGCCATCTCCCTGCCGGTGTTCGATGGCGGCCGTCTGCGCGCCAACCTGGCCGGCGTGGACGCCGACTACGACCTGGCCGTGGCCCAGTACAACAAGACCCTGGTGGGCGCCCTCGGCGAGGTCAGCGACGACCTCAGCCAGCTGCGCTCCCTGGCGCAGCAGATCGAGGTGCAGCGCCAGGCCCGTGACATCGCCAAATCCAACTACGACCTCGCCATGCGTCGCTACGGCGAAGGCATCGGCAACTACCTGGACGCCCTCAGCGTCGAGCAGCAACTGCTGGTCACCGAACGCCAGCTGGCCAGCCTGGACGTCCAGCAGATCGACACCTCCGTGCGCCTGGTGCAGGCCCTCGGCGGTGGCTTCCAACCCGAACAGACTCCGCTCGCCCAGGGCGCCCGCCCGGCCGCCACTGAATGAACGAGGCACAGACCATGACCACCCAGACTTCGGAAACCGCCGTTCAAGGCAACCCCAAGCGCAAGCGGATGCTGCTCATCCTGCTTGCCGTGATCCTCATCCTCGCCGCCCTCAGCTTCGCCTGGGAGCAGCTCTTCGGTCGCTGGAGCGAGCACACCGACGACGCCTACATCGGCGGCAACGTGGTGCAGATCACCCCGCAGACCGTGGGTACCGTGACCAGCATCGGCGCCGATGACGGCGACCTGGTGCACGAAGGCCAGGTGCTGGTGCGCTTCGACCCCAGCGATGCCGAGATCGGCCTGCAGCAGGCCGAAGCCAACCTGGCGCGCACCGTGCGCCAGGTGCGCGGCCTGTACAACAGCGTGGACGGCTACAAGGCCGAGGTGGCGGCGAAGAAGGTCGCCCTGGAGAAGGCCCGTGCCGACTTCGCCCGCCGTCGCAACCTGGCCAAGGATGGTGCGATCTCCCAGGAGGAGCTGGCCCACGCCCGTGACGCCCTGGACTCCGCGCAAAGCTCCCTGACCAGCGCCGAGCAGCAGCTCAACAGCAGCCGTGCCCTGGTGGACGACACCGTGATCGCCTCCCACCCGGATGTGAAGGCTGCCGCCGCGACCCTGCGCCAGGCCTACCTGGAAGACGCCCGCGCCACCCTGGTGGCACCGGTCACCGGTTATGTCGCCAAGCGCACCGTGCAGCTGGGCCAGCGCGTGCAGCCCGGCACCGCGCTGATGGCGGTCATCCCCCTGGACCAGGTGTGGATCGACGCCAACTTCAAGGAAACCCAGCTGAAGAACATGCGCATCGGCCAGCCGGTGGAGATCGAGTCCGATCTCTACGGCGGCGACGTGAAGTACAGCGGCACCGTGGACAGCCTCGGCGTCGGTACCGGCAGCGCCTTCTCCCTGCTGCCGGCGCAGAACGCCACCGGCAACTGGATCAAGATCGTCCAGCGCGTGCCGGTGCGCGTCCGCATCAACCCGGAGCAGCTCAAGGAGCACCCGCTGCGCATCGGCCTGTCGATGAGCGTCAAGGTCGACCTGCACGACCAGAGTGGCCCGTCCCTGGCCCAGCAGGCACCGAAGAAGCCGCTGTTCGCCACCGACGTCTACCAGCGCCAGCTGGCGGAAGCCGACCAGTTGATCGAGCAGCTGATCCACGCCAACGGCCCGGACGCCACCCACAAGACCGCGCAGCGCTGAGACGGCGACCATGAGCGAGAACGCAGCAGCCAGCTTCACCCCGCCGAACCTGGTGCTGGCCACCATCGGCCTGTCGCTGGCGACCTTCATGCAGGTGCTCGACACCACCATCGCCAACGTCGCCCTGCCGACCATCGCCGGCAACCTGGGAGTGAGTTCGGAGCAGGGCACCTGGGTGATCACCTCCTTCGCGGTGAGCAACGCCATCGCCCTGCCGCTGACCGGCTGGATGAGCCGGCGGGTGGGCGAGGTGCGCCTGTTCATCGGCGCCACGCTGCTCTTCATGCTGGCGTCCTTCCTCTGCGGCGTGGCCCAGTCGATGAACAGCCTGGTGGGTTTCCGCGCCCTCCAGGGTTTCGTCGCCGGGCCGCTGTACCCCATCACCCAGACCCTGCTGCTGTCGATCTACCCACCGGCGAAGCGGGGCATGGCCCTGGCGTTGCTGGCGATGGTCACGGTGGTGGCGCCCATTGCCGGGCCCATTCTCGGTGGCTGGATCACCGACGATTTCAGCTGGCCGTGGATCTTCTTCATCAACCTGCCCATCGGCCTGTTCGCCGCCTTCGTGGTCTACCAGCAGCTGCGCAAGCGGCCGGTGACGCTCAAACGCGAGCCCATGGACTGGATGGGCCTGGCGACCCTGGTGATCGGCGTCGGCGCATTGCAGATCGTGCTCGACAAGGGCAACGACCTGGACTGGTTCGAATCGAACTTCATCATCGGTGGCACGGTGATCGCGGTCATCGCCCTGGCGGTGTTCATCATCTGGGAGTTCACCGACCGCCACCCCATCGTCAACCTGCGGCTGTTCCGCCACCGCAACTTCACCGCCGGCACCGTGGCGCTGGTGGGCGGCTACGCGGCCTTCTTCGGCATCAACCTGCTGTTGCCGCAGTGGCTGCAGACCCAGCTCGGCTACACCGCGACCTGGGCCGGCCTGGCGGCGGCGCCCATCGGCCTGCTGCCGGTGATCATGTCGCCCTTCGTGGGGCGTTACGCGCAGAATTTCGACCTGCGCGTACTGGCCAGCCTGGCGTTCTTCGCCATCGGCGCCAGTTGCTTCATGCGGGCCTCCTTCACCACCGAGGTGGACTACCTGCACATTGCCCTGGTGCAGCTGTTCATGGGCTTCGGCGTGGCGCTGTTCTTCATGCCGATCCTCAGCATCCTGCTCTCGGACCTGCCGCAGAACGAAATCGCCGACGGCTCCGGCCTGGCCACCTTCCTGCGGACCCTGGGCGGCAGCTTCGCGGCCTCGCTCACCACCTGGATCTGGATACGCCGCGCCGACCAGCACCACGCCTACCTCACCGAGCACATCAGCGCCTACGAGCCCGGCACCCGCCAGGCCCTGGAGCAGATGGGCGGCATGAGCCAGCAGAACGCAGCGTCCCTGGACCACATCGTCACCGGGCAGGCGTACATGATGTCGACCATCGACTACTTCACGATGATCGGCTGGGTCTGCATGGGGTTGATCCTGCTCATCTGGCTGGCCAAGCCACCCTTCGGCGCCAAGCCCGGTGCGGCGGCCAACGCCCACTGAGGCAATGCGCACAGGTAGGTTGGTGCCGAGCGTAGCGAGGCCCAACACAACGAAGCCCGATGCCCTCGCATCGGGCTTCTTTTTGGGCGGAAGGAAGAGGGCGGTGGAAGGAAGGGAAGGGCGCTGACTTTTTCGCAGGCAATAAAAAACCCGCCTATAAGGCGGGTTTTTTCGGGATATGGTCGGAGCGACTGGATTCGAACCAGCGACCTTCTCGTCCCGAACGAGACGCGCTACCAAGCTGCGCTACGCTCCGTGGAATGAGCGCGCATTCTACAGAAAACTTTTTGGTCGACAAGGGGTTAGCTGAAATTTTTTTACCGGGGCAGGGCTGCCGCGGCGTCCGGGGGTATTGCCCTGTTGCAGGGGCCGGACAAAACGAAGCCCGCCTCGGGTGACCCCGCGACGGGCTTGTTCAGGCGACCGGGGAGGTCGCCGGATAAGGCTCAGAGTTCCTTGATGGTGCGGACCTGGTCCTTGTTGACCTTGGCGCGCTTGCCATCGAGTTGCTCGAACTCGTAGAAGCCGGAGTCATCGTCGTAATCGGGCTTGTCCACGGCCTGGATCTCGCGGCCGTCGTTCAGGGTGATCACGGTGGGGGACGAGCAGCCGGCCAGGGTGACCAGGCCGAGCGCGAGCACGAATGCGGGAATGATCCGCTGGTTCATCTTCCATCTCCTTGATGAATGAACGGGAGGTTCTCGGGCTCTGACGGAAAACCAGCCGGCAAAGTTCCGGAGCCGTTCTAGATTCCGGCTGATCCCTGGGTGCTACCCAGCAAATCCGGCGTATTCAGGTTGGCCAGGCGCGGGTCGCCCGCCGGGCATTCCACGGCGATCGGGTCGAGGGTGCGGAGAATGCGTTGCGGGCTGCGCTCACCGGCCTGCCAGGCCTGTTCGATCTGCGGCAAAAGGGCGCGCGGCAGCACGCTGAACAGCGGCTCCCAGTAGCCGCCCTGGTGCAGCATGACCGGCCGTTCGCCGGCTTCGCGCAGCAGCGAGTCGAGCAGCGCGGCGTCCACCAGCGGCGCGTCGCAGGGCAGCACCAGCAGGTGGTCGTGGCGCGCGGCGGCCAGCCCGGCTCGGATGCCGGCCAGGGGGCCCGGGTAGTCGGGGCTGTCGTCCGTCACCAGTTGGTCCGCCCATTGCGCGTAGCGCTCGGCGTTGCGGTTGCAGGAAATGATCAGGTCATCGGTGCGCGCACGGGTGGCGGCATGCAGCCAGGCGATCAGCGGCTGGCCGCGCCATTCCACCAGGCCCTTGTCGCGGCCGCCCAGGCGCTGGCCGCGGCCGCCGGCGAGCAGCAGAACGGAGCAGGGAAGGGGGGCGTTGCCGGGCATGGGCGGGCTCTCGGGAGGGGCGGCGCTGTGATATAACACCGGCCATTCTGTCCTACAACTGGAAGCCTGCCATGAACCACAAGGCCGAGGCGGTATTCGTGCCCCTGAACATCGCCGTTCTCACCGTCAGCGACACCCGCAGCCTGGAGACCGACACCTCCGGCCAGCTCTTCGTCGACCGCCTCACCGCTGCCGGGCACAAGCTCGCCGCCCGCGTGCTGCTGAAGGACGACCTCTACAAGATCCGCGCCCAGGTGGCGACCTGGATCGCCGAGGACGCGGTGCAGGTGGTGCTGATCACCGGCGGCACCGGCTTCACCGGCCGCGACAGCACCCCCGAGGCCATCGCCTGCCTGCTGGACAAGCAGGTGGACGGCTTCGGCGAGTACTTCCGGCAGATTTCCGTGGCCGATATCGGCACCTCCACCATGCAGTCCCGCGCCCTGGCCGGCCTTTCCAACGGCACCCTGGTGTGCAGCCTGCCGGGCTCCACCAACGCCTGCCGCACCGCCTGGGACGGCATCCTCGCCGAGCAGCTGGACAACCGCCACCGCCCCTGCAACTTCGTGCCGCACCTGACCCGCGCCGACGCCTGCGAGAGCCGCGGGTGAGCTGCTGCGACAACCCCGGCCTGATGCCGGTGGAAGACGCCCTGGCCCGGCTGCTGAAGCTGGCCGGGGAGGCTGCCATCCGCGAGCAGGAAGAGGTCGCCCTGGCCGATGCCGATGGCCGTGTGCTGGCCGAACCCCTGGTGGCCGGCCTCGACCTGCCGCCTTGGGACAACAGTGCGATGGATGGCTACGCCCTGCGCCTGGCCGATTGGAGTGGCGAGCCGCTGGTGGTCAGCCAGCGCATTCAGGCGGGCAGCGCCCCCTGCCCGCTGCAGCCGGGCACCTGTGCGCGCATCTTCACCGGCGCGCCGCTGCCCGAAGGCGCGGACACGGTGGAGATGCAGGAAAACGCCGAGGTGCTGGACGACGGCCGCGTGCGCTTCATCGAGCCCATGAGTGCCAAGCAGAACGTGCGTCCCAAGGGCCAGGAAACCCGCAGCGGCGAAACCGTGCTGGATGCCGGCACCCTGCTGGGCCCCATCGAAATGGGCCTGGCCGCCACCCTCGGCGCCGCACGCCTGCAGGTGCGCCGCCGGCCTCGCGTGGCGGTGCTCTCCACCGGTGATGAACTGGTTGCGCCGGGCCAGCCGCTCGGCCCGGGGCAGATCTACAACAGCAACCGCACCCTGCTCATCGCCTGGCTGCGCCGCCTGGGTTGCGAGGTGGTGGATGGCGGCATCCTCGCTGACGACCTGGAACTGACCCGCAAGGCCCTGGGCGAGCTGACCGGCGTCGATCTGATCCTCTCCACCGGCGGCGTCTCCGTCGGCGAGGCGGACTTCCTCGGCCTGGCCCTGCGCGAGGCCGGCGAGCTGGCGTTGTGGAAACTGGCGATCAAGCCGGGCAAGCCGCTCACCTTCGGCCACTTCCAGGGTGTGCCGGTGATCGGCCTACCGGGCAACCCGGCCTCCACCCTGGTGACCTTCGGCCTGCTCACCCGGCCCTACCTGCTGCGCCGACTCGGCGTGGACAAGGTCGCGCCCCTGGGCTTCCCGGTGCCGGCCGGCTTCACCTGGAGCAAACCGGGCAATCGCCGCGAGTACCTGCGCGCCCGACTCGAAAACGGCCGCGCGGTGATCTACCGCAACCAGAGTTCCGGTGTGCTGCGCAGCGCCGCCTGGGCCGAGGGCCTGGTGGAAGTGCTGGAAGGCACCACCCTCGCCGAAGGCGACAGCCTGCGCTTCATCCCGCTGAGCGAACTGCATGCCTGAACCCCGCAACCCGGACTTCGGTCCGGGCTGCAAGCGGGGTCCCGGGCTGAAGCCTGGGCTACATCAGCAGCTGTGTTGTCTTGCGTTGTTCCAGGGGTAGGTCGGGTGCAACCCGACAGCTCAGCTCGACACCCTCGCGGGTTTCACCCGCCCTACACACTGACCGGTGAACATGTCGGATGCGACTTAGCCCTGCCGCTTAGCCTCGCGGTATTCCCCCGGTGTCTGCCCTGTCCAGGTCTTGAAGCTGCGGTGGAAGGAGCGTGACTCGGTGAAGCCGAGGTAGCTGGCGATGTCCTGGATGGCCAGGTCGCTGCGCAGTAGGTAGTGCTCGGCCAGTTCCTGGCGCAGTTCGTCGAGGATCTGCTGGTAGCTGGTGCCGGCCTGCTGCAGGTGGCGCTGCAGGGTGCGCACCGTCATGTGGAATTTCTCCGCGACCCGTTCCTTGCGTGGCAGGCCGTCCTTGAGCAGCAGGCGCAGGGCGTTCTTCACCCGTTGCGGCAGGGGTTCGTCCTGGTCCAGCCCGGCCATCAGCGCCAGGGCATGTTCCTCGAGGGTGCGCAGCAGGTTGGCGTCGGCCTGGCGCA
Organism: Pseudomonas sp. zfem005; assembly: GCF_032621735.1. Taxonomy (NCBI): domain Bacteria; kingdom Pseudomonadati; phylum Pseudomonadota; class Gammaproteobacteria; order Pseudomonadales; family Pseudomonadaceae; genus Pseudomonas; species Pseudomonas sp. zfem005. The sequence continues at coordinate 559,596 of NZ_JAVYJE010000004.1, forward strand.
GGGGCACGCCGAGGTACTCCATGGGCACCAGCAGGGCGTTGCAGGCCTGGTCGAAGCGGATCGGGCAGCCGAAGACTTCTTCATAGTCCTCCAGGCGGGTGCCGGCGGGCTGGGCGTGTTCGAACCAGACCTCGCGGGGCGAGCGCTCCATGTCGGCGATCCAGCGGGCGTAGAGCAGCCAGGAGGCGAGCACGTTCTCCACCATGTGGCGGCGGATCTCCGGAGCTTCATGGCGGCAGTTCCAGATCAGGCGGATATGGTCGCCGACGGCTTCCATGCGGCTGGTGCCCATGTCGCCCACCAGTTTTTCGTAGGGGACGATGCGGCTCATGGCCTCGCCCAGGGTGGCGCAGTTCATGGTGATGTAGCCGAGCACGCTCCACGAGCCCGGCTGCACGAAGCGCGCGGAATGCAGGCCGAACAAAGGGTCGTCGGAGACCGCCATCAGGTGCTGCAGCAGGCGTTCATGGGCTTCGCTGGGCATGCGCTTGCCGTTGTCGGCCAGTTCCTCGGCGCGGATGCCGGCAGCGTCGAGCGCAGCGGCCACGTCCAGGCCGAGGTGCTCGGCATGGCGCAGGTACTTGAGCAGGGCGGGGACGGAGGTATAGCCGAGGGAATCCATGGTTTCTTCTTGTTCTGAATGTCTTGATTGGCGATAGCCACTGTCCCGATCCGACAGTGACGCCCTTGCGCGGCTGGCTAGTATAGGCACCCATTGAAAGCCTCCGAAACAACTCGAACAAGGAGATGGGCATGCGACGCTGGAACGGCTGGGGTGAAGAGTCGACCGTGGTGGAACTGCCGGCCAATGGCACGGATTTTCTGGCCCAGCGCGTCGGCGCCGGGCAGCGCCTGGACGACGCCACCCTGGCGCAAGTGCTGGCGCAGGTGCCGGCCTCGCGCCTGCCGCCCCATGTGCTGGTCAGCCAGGACGCCGAGGAGCGCGTGCGCCACGCCCGTGGCCAGAGCCTGCCGGATTGGCTGGCCATGCGTGAAGGCCGTTTCGAGGTGTTCCCCGATGGCGTCGCCTACCCCGAAACCGCCGAGGACATCCGCCAGCTGATGGCCTGGGCCCGGACCCACGACATCGTGCTCATCCCCTACGGCGGCGGCACTTCGGTGGCCGGCCACATCAACCCGCAGGCCGGCGAGCGGCCGGTGCTGACCCTGTCTCTCGAACGCATGAGCCGCCTGCTGGACCTGGACGAGCAAAGCCTGATCGCCACCTTCGGCCCCGGTGCCAATGGGCCGCAGGTGGAAAGCCAGCTGCGTGCCAAGGGCTACACCCTCGGTCACTTCCCGCAATCCTGGGAGCTGTCGACCATCGGCGGCTGGGTCGCCAGCCGTTCCAGCGGCCAGCAATCCCTGCGCTATGGCCGCATCGAGCAGCTGTTCGCCGGCGGCACCCTGGAGACCTTCGACGGCCCGCTGGAGCTGCCGACCTTCCCGGCCTCGGCCGCGGGGCCGGACCTGCGCGAAGTGGTGCTGGGTTCCGAAGGTCGCTTCGGGGTGATTTCCGAAGTGCGTGTGCGGGTCACCCGCCTGGCCGACCAGGAGAGTTTCTACGCCGTGTTCCTGCCCAGTTGGGAGCAGGCCCTGGCGGGCATCCGCGCGTTGGCCCAGGCGCGGGTGCCGCTGTCGATGCTGCGCCTGTCCAACGCCATCGAGACCGAAACCCAGCTGGCCCTGGCCGGCCACCCCGAGCAGATCGCCCTGCTGGAGAAGTACCTGGCCTTCCGCGGTGCGCGAGTTGGCAAGTGCATGCTGACCTTCGGCGTCACCGGCAACCGCCAGCAGAACGCCGTGTCGCTGCGCCAGGCGAAGAAGCTGCTGAAGGGCTTCGGTGGCGTGTTCACCGGCACCCTGCTGGGCAAGAAGTGGGCGGAGAACCGCTTCCGCTTCCCCTACCTGCGCCATGGCCTGTGGGATGCCGGCTACGTGGTCGACACCCTGGAAACCGCCACCGACTGGATCAACGTCGACAACCTGCTGAACAAGGTGGAAGCCAGCCTGCGTGACGGCCTGGCGGAGGAGGGCGAGCGCGTCCACGTCTTCACCCACCTGTCCCACGTCTACGGCGAGGGCTCCAGCATCTACACCACCTACGTGTTCCGTCCGGGCGCCAGCTACGAGCAGGCCCTGCAGCGCTGGAGCCGCCTGAAGCGCGCGGCCAGCGAGGTGATCGCGCACAACCGCGGCACCATCAGCCACCAGCACGGCGTGGGTCGCGACCATGCGCCCTGGCTGCCGGTGGAGAAGGGCGAGCGCGGCATGGCGGTGCTCAAGGCGCTGGCCGGGCACTTCGACCCCGAGGGCCGCCTGGCTCCCGGCGTGCTGATCCAGGATTGACCATGCAGCCCTGGAACGCGGCCTGGCGCGAGCGCGCGCTGCCGGAGCTGGCGGCGCGGGATTGGGACCTGATCGTCGTCGGCGGCGGCATCACCGGCGCCGGCATCCTCCGCGAGGCGGCCCGGCGTGGCTGGAAGTGCCTGCTGCTGGAGCAGCGCGACTTCGCCTGGGGCACTTCCAGCCGCTCCTCGAAGATGGTCCACGGCGGCCTGCGCTATATCGCCAAGGGCCAGTTCGGCCTGACCCGTGACTCGGTACGCGAACGCCAACGCCTGCTGGCCGAGGCGCCGGGGCTGGTGGACCCGCTGAGCTTCGTCATGCCCCACCGTGGCGGCTTCCCCGGCCCCCGCGTGTTCGGCAGCCTGCTGGCGGTCTACGACGCCCTGGCAGGCAAGCGCAACCACCTCTATCACTCACTGCAGCAGCTGCGCTTCCTCACCCCGGGGCTGGACGAGGCGAAGCTGCAGGGCGGCACCCAGTTCTTCGATGCGGTCACCGACGATGCGCGCCTGGTGATGCGCGTGTTGGCCGAGGCCCGGCGCGATGGCGGCGAGGCGCTCAATGGCCTGCGCGTGGTGGAGCTGACCCGCGAGCAGGGCCAGGTGGTCGGCCTGGTGGCGGAAGACATCGAGAGCGGCCAGCGCTACGCCCTGCGCACCCGCGCCGTGGCCCAGGCCACCGGTGCCTGGGCCGATCGCCTGCGCCGCCGCGAGGGCAGCGAGCACATCCGCCCCCTGCGTGGCAGCCACCTTTTACTGCCGGGCTGGCGCCTGCCGCTGGCCCACGCCATCAGTTTCATGCACCCGGCCGATGGCCGCCCGGTGTTCGTCTTCCCCTGGGAAGGCGCGACCGTGGTCGGCACCACCGACCTCGATCACCGCGACGAGCTGGACCTGGACGCGCGCATCAGCGCCGAGGAGGTGGACTACCTGCTGGCCGCCTGCCGCGAGCAGTTCCCCGCTGCCGCCATCGGGCGTGCGGACGTGCTCTCCACCTGGGCCGGCGTGCGCCCGGTGGTGAGCGACGGCGAGGCGTCGCTGAAGCCCTCCGACGAGAAGCGCGAGCATGCGCTGTGGACCGAGCCCGGCTGCGTGACCCTGGCCGGCGGCAAGCTGACCACCTTCCGCCTGCTGGCGCTGGAGGTGCTGCGCGCTTGCGCGGGCTTCAACGGCCGCACGGTGGATGATCTCGGCGCAGCGGTGTTCAAGCCGGCGCCGTTGGCGAGCCTGCCTGGCCTGGGCCCCTTGGCGCAGCGGCGCCTGGCGGGGCGGCATGGCCCGGAGCTCGCCGCTGTCGCCCGTTTGATCGATGAACTGGGCAGCGAGCGCGTTGGCGCCACCGATACCCTCTGGGCCGAATTGGCCTGGGCGGCGGAAGCCGAGCTGGTGCTGCACCTGGACGACCTGCTGCTGCGACGCACCCGCCTGGGCCTGTTGTTGCCCGGTGGTGGTGCGGCGCTGATGCCGCGCATCCGCACGCTGTGCCAGGCCCGCCTGGGCTGGAGCGATGGGCGCTGGGAAGACGAGGAACGGGCCTATGCTGCGCTCTGGCAGCGCAGCTACAGCCTGCCCGCAGAATAAGAACAAGGAATCCACCGTGAGCGAGAAGAGCTACCTGCTGGCGATAGACAACGGCACCCAGAGTGTCCGTGCGCTGCTGTTCGACCTGGAAGGCAACCTGGTGGGCAAGGGCAAGGTGCCGCTGGAGGCCTACTACTCCAAGCAGCCCGGCTGGGCCGAGCAGGATGCGGAGTACTACTGGTCGAGCCTCGCCGAAGCCTGCCGCTTGCTGTGGGAATCGGTGGATATCGATCGCAGCCTGATCCGTGGCGTCTCCGTCACCACCCAGCGCGGCACGGTGATCAACGTCGACGAACAGGGCACGCCGCTGCGCCCGGCGATCATCTGGCTGGACCAGCGCCGCGCCGAGGTCGAGGGGCGTATCAAGGGCCCCTGGGGCTGGCTGTTCCGCCTGCTGCGCATTGAGGGCACGGTGGATTACTTCCGCGCCCAGGCTGAGGTGAACTGGGTTTCGCAGCACCAGCCGGACATCTGGCAGCGCACCCACAAGGTGCTGCTGCTGTCGGGCTTCCTCACCCACCGCCTGTGCGGGCGCTTCGTCGATTCGGTGGCCTGCCAGGTGGCCTACCTGCCGTTCGACTACAAGCGCCTGGACTGGGCCTCGCCCAAGGACTGGAAGTGGCAGGCGATGCCGGTGCGCCGCGAGCAGCTGCCGGACCTGTTCAAGCCGGGCGAGCGCCTGGGCAGCATCAGCGCCGAGGCCAGCCGCCTGACCGGCATCCCTGAGGGCCTGCCGCTGATCGCCGCCGGCGCCGACAAGGCCTGCGAGGTGATGGGCTCGGGCGGGGTGGAGCCGGACACGGCCTGCCTCTCCTACGGCACCACGGCGACCATCAACACCACCCGTCGCAGCTACCTGGAAACCATCCCGCTGATCCCGCCCTATCCGGCGGCGATCCCCGATCACTTCAATACCGAGGTGATGATCTACCGCGGCTTCTGGATGGTCAGTTGGTTCAAGCAGGAGTTCGGCCTGCGCGAGATGCAGCGGGCCAAGGAGCTGGGCGTCGAGCCCGAGGCGCTGTTCGACGAACTGGTCAACAGCGTGCCGCCGGGCTCCATGGGCCTGATGTTGCAGCCCTACTGGACGCCGGGCATCCGCGAGCCGGGCCTTGAAGCCAAGGGCTCGATCATCGGCTTCGGCGATGTGCACACCCGCGCGCACATCTACCGCGCCATTCTCGAAGGCCTGGCCTACGCGCTGCGCCAGGGCAAGGAACGCATCGAGAAGCGCTCGGGCACGCCGATCAAGCGCTTGCGCGTTTCCGGTGGCGGTTCGCAAAGCGATGCGGCCATGCAGCTGACGGCCGATATCTTCGGCCTGCCGGCGGAGCGGCCACACGTCTACGAAACCTCGGGGCTGGGTGCCGCCATCGACTGTGCGGTCGGCCTGGGGTTGCACCCGGACTTCCCCACGGCGATAAGCGCCATGACCCGCGTCGGCCAGGTGTTCCACCCGGACCCGCAAGCGCAACGCATCTACGAGCGGCTCTACCAGGGGGTGTACCAGCGCATGTACCGGCAGTTGAAGCCGCTGTACCAGAAGATCCGCGAGATCACCGGGTACCCGGCCTGATGCGGTTGACGCATTGGGTCGGGTTCGGCACGGCGTTGCGGTGATGGGTTGATCGCGAATGAATTCGCTCCCACGAGGAGCGGGCGCCTGCCACGCAGGCAATGAAAAACGCCCCCGGAGCAGAACTCCGGGGGCGTTTTCGTTACGGCCTGGATCAGGCGACGTCCACCAGCACGATCTCGGTATCTTCGCTGGCGGTGAAGCTCAGCACCTCGACATCACGTACGGCTACGCCGTCGCGGGCTTCGGCGGCCACGCCGTTGACTTCGTAGCGACCCTTGGCGGCCACCAGGTAGGCCTTGCGGCCGTGTTCCAGGCGGTATTCCGCGGTCTGCCCAGCGGTCAGCGTGGCGGCCACCAGCCGGGCGTTGGCGCGGATGTGCAGGGCGTCGCTGCCTTCGTCTATGCCGCTGGCCAGGGTCACGAAGCTGCCGGCGCGCTCACCTTTCGGGAAGGGCTTGGCCCCCCAGGAAGGCGCGGCGCCGAACTCGGTGGGCATGATCCAGATCTGGAAGATCCGGGTGGTCTCGCCCTCGAGGTTGTACTCGCTGTGGGTGATGCCGGTGCCCGCGCTCATCACCTGCACATCGCCGGCTTCGGTGCGGCCCTTGTTGCCCAGGTTGTCCTGGTGGGTGATCGCGCCTTCACGGACGTAGGTGATGATCTCCATGTCGCGGTGGGGGTGCGGCGGGAAACCGCTGTCGGCAGCGATCTCGTCATCGTTCCAGACCCGCAGTTGGCCCCAGTTCATCCGCGCCGGATCGTGGTACTCGGCGAAGGAGAAGTGGTGACGGGCGTTGAGCCAGCCGTGGTGGGCGCCGCCGAGCTGGTTGAAAGGGCGTACTTCGATCATGGGAATCTCCTCAGTGCTCGCAGTGGGTTGGGCTCTGCGGCGTGTTGGAGGCCATTTTTCATCAAGTTCTTATCGACAAAAAGCGTAAATTATTCAACAAACAAATCGACATATTAGATATGTGTGTAATCCGCCTCCGACGCTTGTCTCATCTTGTTCTTACGGTCGAGGCCTATACTCGGCCGACTCACCCTGGATGGAGTGGCCCATGAGCGAGCGCAAGGCATTGCTGATCCTGCACGGCAAGCAGGCATTGAACGAGGACGTGCGAGCGGCCGTCGAGGCGCGCCGGGAGGCGGGTTGGGAACTGGCGGTGCGGGTGACCTGGGAGGGCGGTGATGCCGGGCGCATCGTCGAAGAGGCCCTGGCCGCCGGGTATCGCACGCTCATCGCCGGGGGCGGCGATGGCACCTTGCGTGATGTCGCCGAAGCCATGGCACTGGCGGACCAGGACGCCAGCCTGGCGCTGTTGCCCCTGGGCACCGCCAATGACTTCGCCCGGGCCGCCGGGGTGCCGCTGCTGCCCGGCGAGGCCCTGGCGCTGCTGGATGTGCCGCCGCGGCCCATCGACCTGGGGGAGGCCGACGGGCGGCTGTTCCTCAACATGGCCACCGGTGGCTTTGGCTCGAAGATCACTGCCAACACCTCCGAAGACCTGAAGAAGGTGCTGGGCGGCGCGGCCTATTTCCTCACCGGACTGACGCGCTTCTCCGAGGTGCATTCGGCCTTCGGTCGCTTCAAGGGGCCGGATTTCGAGTGGGAGGGCGAATTCCTCGCCGTGGGCATCGGCAACGGCTGCCAGGCAGGGGGCGGGCATGTACTGTGCCCGCGCGCCAAGGTCGATGACGGACTGCTGGAGCTCTGCATCGTGCCGGCCCCGCAGGATGTGGTCGGCACCCTGGGTACGCTGCTTTCGGGGGGCATCGGCGGGGTGGAGGCGGTGTCGGTGAGTGCGCGTTTGCCGTGGGTGGAGGTGGAGGCACCCGAGGGGTTGGACATGAATCTCGACGGAGAACCCATGGAATGCAGCAAGGTTCGCTTCAATGCGCGCCGCAACGCACTACGCTTACATCTGCCGGACGGTTCCCCGTTGCTGCAAGGCAGTGAGGGATGAGTGGCTTCTGGTGCCGTCGCGCCCCGTGGTGCATGATGGCGCCAAGCCATGATGGCTACAGTTCCAAGGCCTTCTGCCGATAAGCAACTGCAGCCGCAGTCTGGCTCGAACATCCAACAGGAGCATGCAATGGCCGGTATTCTCGACACAGTCGATCAACGTACCCAACTGGTGGGCGAGAACCGCCTGGAAATCCTCATGTTCCGCCTGGCCGGCCGCCAGCTGTTCGCCATCAACGTGTTCAAGGTGCAGGAAGTCCTGCAGCTGCCGAAGCTGACCCTGATCCCCCAGCGCCACCCCTTCGTCTGCGGCGTGGTCAACCTGCGCGGCCAGACCCTGCCGGTGATCGACCTGTCCCGCGCCATCGGCATGCGCGCGCTGGTGCCGGATGAGCGCAGCACCATCATCGTCACCGAGTACAACCGCTCGGTGCAGGCGTTCCTGGTGGGGGGCGTGGACCGCATCCTCAACCTCAACTGGGAATCCATCCAGCCGCCGCCCGGTGGTGCCGGTCGCCAGCATTACCTGACGGCGATCACCAAGGTGGAGGACCAGATCGTCGAGATCATCGACGTCGAGAAGGTGCTTGCCGAAATCGTGCCCATGAGCACCCGGGTGTCCGAGGAGCGCTTGAGCAACCCGCTGCTGGAGAAGGCCCGAGGCCGCGAAGTGCTGCTGGTGGACGACTCCAATGTCGCGCTGACCCAGCTGCGCGAAACCCTCTCGCAGCTGGGTATCCGCACCCATTCGGTCAGCGACGGCCTCAAGGCGCTGAACCTGCTGAAAAAGTGGGCCGACACCGGCGAGGTGATGACCGACAAGCTGCTGATGATCTTCACCGACGCCGAAATGCCGGAGATGGACGGCTACCGCCTGACCACCGAGATTCGCAACGACCCACGCCTGCGTGAGCTCTACGTGGTGATGCACACCTCGCTGTCCGGCAGCTTCAACGACGCCATGGTGAAGAAGGTCGGTTGCGACAACTTCCTCTCCAAGTTCCAGCCCGACAAGCTGGTGGACGTGGTGGCGGACCGCCTGAAGAAGGACGAATGATCTTTTCGTGGTGCCGGGGTTGAGGCCCCGGCCCACGATTCCGTATAAGTGGGCTTTCGCTGACCGTCCAAGGAAGCCGGCCCATGTTGCGTCTCTCCGCTCTCTATCGTTTCCCCATGAAATCCGCGATCGGCGAACGCCTGCAGCGTGCCGAACTCGATGGCATCGGCCTGGCCGGTGATCGACGCTGGATGCTGGTGGACGCGAGCAATGGCCGTTTCCTCACCCAGCGCGCGCTGCCGCAGATGTCGCAACTGAGCGCGCTGTGGAACGCCACCGGTGGCCTGACCCTGAGCACCGCCGGCCGGCCCAGCCTGGATGTGGCCCTGCCAGACCCGAACAGCGACCTGCGCGGCACCTTCATCTGGAAGGACTCGATGCTGGTGCCTGACGCCGGTGACGAGGCCGCTGCCTGGCTCAGCGAGTTCATCGGCAAGCCGTGCCGCCTGGTGCATGTGCCCAACGAGCGGGCACGGGACATCCCCGGCAGCCTGCTGCCCGAGGAGAAGGTCGGTTTCGCCGATGGCTTCCCGCTGCTGCTGATCGGCCAGGCCTCGATGGATGACCTGTCCAGCCGTGTTGGCCGCCCACTGGAGATGCTGCGCTTCCGCCCCAACCTGGTGGTGGAGGGCAGCGCGCCCTTCGCCGAGGACGAGTGGAAGCGCATCCGCATCGGCGGCGTCGAGTTCAGCGTGGCCAAAGGCTGCACCCGTTGCATCCTCACCACCATCGACCCTGCCACCGGCGAGCGCAGCCCTGACCGCGAGCCCCTCACCACCCTCAAGACCTACCGCGAGCGCGAAGGCGAGCTGTACTTCGGGCAGAACCTGATCAACCGCAGCACCGGCACGCTGGAAGAGGGCATGGAAGTGGAAGTCCTGGAGTAAGACTCCGCGCTGCAACGGCTGCACAAACGAAACGGGCGCCCCATGGGCGCCCGTTTTGCGTTTCGGCTTCGATCACTGGTCGTCGAAGAAGCGCTCGTGCCAATCCACCAGGGGCTGCGGGGCGTTGAGCTTCTGCCCGTAGATGACGGAGTAGGACAGCACGTTCTGTACGTACTGGCGGGTTTCGTCGAAGGGGATGCTTTCCACCCAGACGTCGAAGGCCAGGTGGTTGGCGCCTTTGAGCCATTGGCGCACGCGGCCGGGGCCGGCGTTGTAGGCGGCGGAGGCGAGCACGCGGTTGCCGTTGAACTGGCCGTGCACCTGGCTGAGGTAGGCGGCGCCGAGCTGGATGTTGACGTCCGGGTTGAGCGCCTGTTGCGGTGAGGCGAGGGGAATGCCGAACTTGCGCGCGGTCTCCTTGGCGGTGCCGGGCATCAGTTGCATCAGGCCCATGGCACCGACGCCGGAGCGGGCGTCGGCCATGAAGGCGCTTTCCTGGCGGGTGATGGCGAACACCCAGCTGGAGTGCAGGCCACGCAGGCGTGCCTGCTGGGTCAGGGCACCGCGGTGGGCCATGGGGAAGCGGATGTCCAGGTCGTCCCAATACTGGGCCTGGCTGATGGTGCGGATGGCCGGGAAGTACCACTGCATGTCGTAGGCGAGTTTGGCCTGGGCGACCATTTCGTCACGGCTGAACAGGCGGCTGACGTAGTACCACTCGCGGCGACCGTCGACGATCTGGCCGCGATCGTGGAACTCCAGGGCACGGCGGATACCGGCGGTGTTGCGCACCTTCTGCACCAGGCGCGGGTCCAGGGCCAGCGGCTTGTTGTTGAGCTGGTAGGGCGTCTGGATGCGGTCGGCGGCGAGGAAGCCGTAGAAGTCACGCTCCTTTGCCAGGGGCTGATAGAGGCGGGCGGCTTCGGCGCTCTGCGGCTGGGCCAGTTGCAGGGAGCGGGCCTGCCAGTAGCGCCAGCGGTTGGTATTGGCCAGCTCGGCGGGCATCTGCTTGGTCAGCTTGTAGGCGTCGTCCCACTGGCCCAGGCGCAGCAGCAGGCGCGCGCGCCATTCGCTGACGGTGTTGTCGCGCAGCTTGGGGTCGTACTGGGTCATGAGCTTGAGGGCGCGAGGGTCGTAGCGCTTGGCCAGGGTGAGGCCGATCTCGCGGGCGATGGCGACCTTCTCGCTGCTGGAGAACTTCATCCGCGCGGCGTAGCCATCCAGCAGGGCCATGGCCTTTTCCGGATCCTGGCGGGCCAGGCGGCGCAGGCCGAGGCCGACCACATCGCCCATGGCCTTGTCGGCCGGGGCGAAGCGGGCGGTCTGGCTGAGCATCTGCGGGTTCTGCGCGACATCCAGCAGCAGCTTGCCCTGGGTCTGAAGCGTTGGCAGGCCCTTCACCAAGAAGCTGGCGAGGCCATAGTTGCGCGCCTCGGCGGCGAGCTTGGCGCGGCGCCAGCGCATCTGCTCGGTCATCTGGCCTTCGGCACGCCACAGGTCGAAGAGCACGTCACAGGCCTCGGGCTGGGACTTGCCCACCAGCCAGAGTTTCTCGGCGCTCTTGTAGCCTTCGGCCTTGAGGCCGTTCTTGATCTGGTACTGGCCGTAGAGGCAGTCCAGCTCGGTGAAGTTCATCTTCGGGTCGTAGTAATTGACGAAGGTCTTCCATTCGCCGCGCTCGGCCAGCCAGCGCAACCAGCGCAGCTTCATCCAGTTGGCTTGGGGCAGGTCGCCGTGCTCGGCGAGGAATTTCTCGATCTCGTCGTTGCTGGCCCACTTCAGGCGCGCCGTCAGCTCGTCGTAGGCCAGGTAGGGCTCCAGCGGGTAGTTGGCCAGGGCATTGGCGTAACGCTTGTAGGGGCCGCTGTCACCCTTGGCCAGGGCTCGCTTGGCCTCGTCGTACATCTGACGTTGCTGGGCAAGGGGGACCGCTTGGGCTGCATCGAGGGTGACGGTGGTGAGAAGCAGGCAGGAGAACAGGCTGAGCAGACGACCGCGCATGACACTTCCGGGTAGATAAATCGTATGGGGCAACGGCCTGGCCGCCACCGGATCTGCGTAGCTTAGCCTGTTGCCCTGCCCGGGTGAAATCGGATGCGGTGGAGGAAACATGATGAAAAAATGGCGGATATGCCAAGGCGCAAACCGGGTAGAATGCGCCCCCTGTTTTCGGAGGCGCCCATGACCCTGCTCAAGTTCAGCGATGTATCCCTTGCCTATGGCGCCATGCCGTTGCTGGACAAGGTGTCATGGCAGATAGCCCGTGGCGAGCGGGTGTGCATCATCGGCCGCAACGGCACCGGCAAGTCGAGCATGCTGCGCCTGGTGAAGGGCGACCAGCATGGCGATGACGGCGAGATCTGGCGCGCCCCTGGCCTGAAGATCGGCGAGCTGCCGCAGGAGCTGCCGCGTGCCGACGATCGCACCGTGTTCGACGTGGTCGCCGAGGGGCTGGCTGGCGTCGGCGCGCTGCTGGCCGAGTACCACCACCTCAGCCAGAACATCCATAGCGACGAAGACCTGAACAAGCTGATGCACGTGCAGCAGGAGCTTGAGGCGAAGGATGGCTGGCGCCTGCAGCAACTGGTGGACAGCACCCTGAGCCGCCTGCAACTGCCGGCCGACAAGACCCTGGCCGAGCTGTCCGGTGGCTGGCGTCGCCGCGTGCTGCTGGCCCAGGCGCTGGTTTCCGAGCCCGACCTGCTGCTGCTGGACGAGCCGACCAACCACCTGGATATCGGCGCCATCGCCTGGCTGGAAGAGGCGCTGATGGGCTTTGGCGGCGCCGTGCTGTTCATCACCCACGACCGTTCCTTCCTGCAGAACCTTGCAACGCGCATCCTCGAACTGGATCGCGGCCACCTGATCGACTGGAACGGCGACTACGCCAGCTTCCTGGTGCACAAGGAGCAGCAACTGGCGGCGGAAGAGACCGCCAACGCGCTGTTCGACAAGCGCCTGGCCCAGGAGGAAGTGTGGATCCGCCAGGGCATCAAGGCCCGTCGTACCCGTAACGAAGGGCGTGTGCGTGCGCTGAAGGCGATGCGCAGCGAGCGTGCCGAGCGCCGCGAGCGTCAGGGCAAGGCCAATATCCAGCTGGAGACCGCCGACAAGTCCGGCAAGCAGGTGATGGTCGCCGAGAACGTGGGCTTCGCCCATCCGGGCGGCGCGCCGCTGATCCGCGATTTCTCCCTGGTGCTGCAGCGTTCCGACCGTATCGGCCTGCTGGGCGCCAACGGCACCGGCAAGACCACCCTGCTCAAGCTGCTGCTGGGCGACCTGGAGCCGACCAGCGGCACGATCGAGGTGGGCACCAAGCTGGAAGTGGCCTATTTCGATCAGTTGCGTCACCAGCTTGAGCCCGAGAAGACGGTGATCGACAACATTTCCGAAGGCCGCGATTTCATCTCCATCGATGGCCAGAACCGCCATGTGCTGAGCTACCTGGGCGACTTCCTGTTCAGCCCGCAGCGTGCGCGTACACCGGTCAAGGCTCTGTCGGGCGGCGAACGTGCGCGCCTGCTGCTGGCCAAGCTGTTCAGCAAGCCGGCCAACCTGCTGGTGCTGGACGAACCGACCAACGACCTGGATGTGGAAACCCTTGAACTGCTGGAAGAGGTGCTGCTGAACTTCCCGGGCACCGTACTGATGGTCAGCCACGACCGGGCCTTCCTGGATAATGTGGTGACCAGCACCCTGGTGTTCGAAGGCGAAGGCCGTGTGCGTGAGTACGTGGGTGGCTACCAGGACTGGCTGCGCCAGGGCGGTTCGCCGCGCCTGCTGGGAGTGGGCGAGACCAAGTCCGGCAAGGCCGAGCCCACCGCCACCGTCGCACCGGCTCCGGTGGCCGCCGCCCCTTCAGTGAGCGAGGCCGAGGCGCCGAAGAAGAAACTCAGCTACAAATTGCAGCGTGAGCTGGAAGCGCTTCCCGGCCAGATCGAGACCCTGGAAGCGGAGATGGCAGCGGTACAGCAGGAAATTTCCGACCCGGCGTTCTACCAGCGGCCTGCGGAGCAGACCCGCACGGTACTGGAGCGCTTCGAGAAGCAGCAGCAGGAGCTGGATCGCCTGCTGGAGCGCTGGGCCGAACTGGACGACTGAAGAATCACCGAGCTGGAGAGCCCATGGCTGTCGAGTACCGCATCACCCTGGATGACGAACACGAGTTCAGCTATCGCATCGAGCTGGATCGGCAGTACGACGAGGAGCGCGCGCTCGCCGCGCCGAAGTGGACGCGCCTGGAGTTCCAGCAGTGCAGCAACTGCCCGCTGTCCAAGGACAAGTTCAGCCATTGCCCGGCGGCGGTCGACCTGCACCGGGTGATCGAGGACTTCCATGGGCTGCCGGCCTTCAAGAAGGCGGTGTTCCTGGTGCGCACACCGGAGCGTGAATACACCAAGCAGGTGGGGCTGGAAGAAGGGCTGCGTGCCCTGCTGGGCGTGATCATGGCGACCAGCGCCTGCCCGGTGCTGGGCCGGCTCAAGCCGATGGCCCATCAGCATCTGCCGTTCGCCAGCAACCAGGAGTTCATCCTGCGCGCCGTGTCCCTGTATCTATCGCGGCAGTACTTCAACTTCCGTGAAGGCCGGCATGCGGATTGGGAGCTGAAGGGGTTGGTGCGCCTGTTCCAGCAGTTGCAGCTGGTCAACCAGGCGTTCTGGCAGCGTATTCACGATGTGTGCGATGGCGATTCGAACCTGAAGGCCTTCCTGACCTTCTTCTCCATGGCCTCGAGCATGACCTACTCGCTGGAAACCCAGTTGCAGAAGATCCGCCCGCTGGTGATGAGCGCCGACGAAGGCTTCTTCTGAAGCCTCCGCCGGCTGCTGGGTCAGTCGGTTTTCTTCAAGCGTACGGCGATCACGTCGCAGGGCGCGCCGTGGAGCACATCGTTGGCGGTGGAGCCCAGGAGCAGGGCGAGGCCGTGGCGGCCGTGGCTGCCGACGACGATCAGGTCGCAGCCCTGTTCTTCGGCGAGGCGGTGGATTTCCTGGCGGGGCTGGCCGTAGGCCAGGTGGCGCTGTTCGGCGAGCAGTTCAGGGTAGAGGCCGGCGAAGCCGTCCAGGCGTTCGCGGGCCTGTTCGAACTGTTGTTGCTGGAGCATCGAGAGGTCCATGGGCACATCGCCGCCGAAGGCCATGGCCATGGGTTCGACGATGTGGACCAGCGACAGCCTGGCCTGAGTCGCCTGGGCGAGGGCCTGGGCGCGGCGCACCACCGGGTGGCATTCATCGGTGAGATCGACGGCGACCAGAATGTGCTTATAGGGCATGGGTGACTCCTCCTTAAGGTTTGCGCTTGAACTCAGTATGGCCGCCATGGGTGCCTGGCGGCATGATTTTCATCATGGGATGACGTTATGACCCTCTGGTTGGTGGTATTTCTCCTGCTCGCCGTGCTCAGCCCCCTGGTCTGGTTGCTGCCGTCCAAAGGGCAGCGTGGCCGCATGGAGCTGCGCATGGAGGCGCGACGCATGGGGTTGGCCATGCAGCTGTCGCGCCAGGAGTGGCCGCACTGGCTGCCGGTGGAGCCGCCTCATTCCTGTGCCCAGTACCATCGCCCGCGTCCCCGCGGGGCGCCTGGTGCCTGGTGCTATTGGCAGGTGGCGCCTGGGCAGTGGCAGAACCAGTGGCGCGAGCCTTTGGAAGACCCGGCCATGCTGGCGCGATTCCAGGGGTTGCCGGCTGATGTCTACAAGATCGAGGCGAATGCGCAGATGATCGCACTGTGCTGGGGCGAGCGGGGCACGCCCGAGGACCTGCAGCGCATCGCCGACGTGCTGCGCGCGGTGGTGTGAGCTTGAGGTGACCCGGGCCGCGCAATGGGCCCGGGTGACGGCGGGGCGCTTCAGAGCTGCGTGGCGGCGTATTGGGCGGAGACGCCTTCGAGCCCGTCGATGATGCTGTCGGAGTACTTGTTGATCAGGAAGGGCACGCTGTTCTCGTTGTAGTTCTGCAGCGATTTCTCGATGTAGCGCCACTTGGTGCCGATGCTGGTCAGGGCTTGCTTGATCTCCGGGGTGTTCTTCGGCTGCTGCTCCAGGGCGTTGAGCTGGCCGGCGAAATCGCGCGCCAGTTCGTCGATGGGCTTGCCTTCGCCGCCGCCGAAGAAGGAGGCGCCGACCGAGGCGCTGCGCGAGGCGTAGTCGACGGCGATGGTCTGCATCAGCAGGCTTTGCTCGCGGCTTTGCTGGGTCAGCGGGGGAACGTTGACGCCGCTTTCCTGCTGGATCTTTCCGTACAGCTCCTTGGCCAGGGCCAGCAGCTTCTGGTTGCGCGCGGTCATGTCGGCGATGGGCTGAAGGTCGGTGAAGCCCTTGGTCTTGAGCGCCACGACGAGATTGGTCAGCTCGCCAGAGTAATCCTTCCATTGCTGGTTGAGTTGCGCGCTGAGGGCCTTGGAGCCGTCGCCGGGCATCTCGGTCAGTTCCTTGAGGCGCGCATCGGCTTGCTGGACGGACTCGTCGATCATCCGCGCATAGCGCTGATCACCTTCCATGCCGTTGTACATATAGAAGTCGCCCAGGCTCTTCTGCGCGGCGAGACGCATCTGGTGCAGTTTGAGCAGGCTTGTTGCGGGGTCGGCGGCTTGAGCGGGAATTGCGAAGGTGGAAAGGGTGAGCAGGGTGCCCAGCAGAATGGCAAGCGTACGGCTCGTCATGTCGCTACTCCGTGTGCCTCTAGGGGCTTCATCTAGTTGTTTTTGTTATTCGGCCTGTCCCGGCCGTATCGGGCGACTCTAACCTGCTGCGCTGGCGTTTGGCTAGCGTGCTGCAGGTCACGTTATTGAGCCTCCCGTCGCCCGCTTGATGGTCTGTCATAACCATCCCGCATGTTGCTTTCCAGAGGGGCCCCGGGCCTGCGCAAAGGCTGGTGGCAGAGCGGATTGAGCGTGGCCGTACGGTCACGAAGCACAATTGACAACAGCGGACTTTTCCGTGAATGTGTGCGCACCCAAATCAAACGGGCGTATGAATTGAGCGTTTGCCTTACAGACAACGTCCAATAACTACCCGATATCGCGTCGGTGGGTGTGCCGGACCGAATCGGACTAAGCTCGACGGCAATGCCTCGAGCCGGTTCGCCGGTTGGCTCCGATGTGTACTGTTCAGCTTCCATACCGTGGAGATCAGTTGATGATTTACGAAGGTAAAGCCATCACGGTTAAGGCTCTTGAGGGCGGCATCGTCGAACTGAAGTTCGACCTCAAGGGTGAGTCCGTCAACAAATTCAACCGTCTAACCCTGAATGAACTGCGTCAGTCGGTTGATGCCATCAAGGCCGATGCGTCGGTCAAGGGCGTTATCGTCAGCAGTGGCAAGGACGTGTTCATCGTCGGTGCGGACATCACCGAATTCGTCGACAACTTCAAGTTGCCCGATGAAGAGCTGGTGGCAGGCAACCTCGAAGCCAACAAGATCTTCAGCGATTTCGAAGACCTGCAGGTTCCGACCGTGGTCGCCATCAATGGCATCGCCCTCGGTGGCGGCCTGGAAATGTGCCTGGCCGGTGATTACCGCGTCATGAGCGAGACCGCCAAGATCGGCCTGCCGGAAGTCAAGCTGGGTATCTACCCGGGCTTCGGTGGCACCGTGCGTCTGCCGCGCGTGATCGGCACCGACAATGCCATCGAGTGGATCGCCTCCGGCAAGGAAAACAAGGCTGCCGACGCCCTGAAAGTGGGTGCCGTCGATGCCGTCGTTGCTCCTGCGAAACTCCAGGAAGCCGCTCTGGACCTGGTCAAGCGCGCCATCTCCGGCGAGCTGGATTTCAAGGCCAAGCGTCAGCCCAAGCTGGAAAAGATCAAGCTCAACGCCATCGAGCAGATGATGGCCTTCGAAACCGCCAAGGGTTTCGTGGCTGGCCAGGCCGGCCCGAACTACCCGGCTCCGGTCGAAGCCATCAAGACCATCCAGAAAGCCGCCAACTTCGGTCGTGACAAGGCGCTGGAAGTCGAGGCCGCCGGCTTCGTCAAGCTTGCCAAGACCCCGGTCGCGGCCAGCCTGATCGGCCTGTTCCTGAATGACCAGGAACTGAAGAAGAAAGCCAAGCAGTACGACGAAGTCGCGCGCGACGTGAAACTGGCTGCCGTACTCGGCGCTGGCATCATGGGCGGCGGTATCGCCTACCAGTCGGCTTCCAAAGGCACTCCGATCCTGATGAAGGATATCCGTGAAGAGGGTATCCAGATGGGCCTGAACGAGGCCTCCAAGCTGCTCGGCAAGCGCGTCGAGAAAGGCCGCATGACCCCGGCCAAGATGGCTGAGGCCCTGACCGCCATTCGCCCGACCATGTCCTACGGTGATTTCGGCGCTGTCGACATCGTCGTCGAAGCAGTGGTCGAGAACCCCAAGGTCAAGCAGATCGTGCTGGCCGAAGTGGAAGGCGTGGTTCGTGAGGACGCCATCCTGGCTTCCAACACCTCCACCATCTCCATCAGCCTGCTGGCCAAGGCGCTGAAGCGCCCCGAGAACTTCGTCGGCATGCACTTCTTCAACCCGGTGCACATGATGCCCCTGGTCGAAGTCATCCGTGGCGAGAAGTCCAGCGAAGTGGCCGTGGCCACCACCGTTGCCTACGCCAAGAAAATGGGCAAGAACCCGATCGTGGTCAACGACTGCCCCGGCTTCCTGGTCAACCGCGTGCTGTTCCCGTACTTCGGTGGCTTCTCCAAGCTGCTGGGCTTCGGCGTCGACTTCGTGCGCATCGACAAGATCATGGAGAAATTCGGCTGGCCCATGGGCCCGGCCTACCTCTCCGACGTGGTTGGCATCGACACCGGCCACCACGGCCGTGACGTCATGGCCGAAGGCTTCCCGGACCGCATGGCCGTGGAAGGCAAGACCGCCGTCGACGTGATGTACGAAGCCAATCGCCTGGGCCAGAAGAACGGCAAGGGCTTCTACGCCTACGAGACCGACAAGCGCGGCAAGCCGAAGAAAGTTTCCGATCCGGAAGCCTACGAGCTGCTGAAGTCCATCGTCGTTGAGCAGCGCGAGCTGACCGACGAAGACATCATCAACTTCATGATGATCCCGCTGTGCCTGGAAACCGTTCGTTGCCTGGAAGACGGCATCGTCGAGACCGCAGCTGAGGCCGACATGGGCCTGATCTACGGCATCGGCTTCCCGCCCTTCCGTGGTGGTGCACTGCGTTACATCGACTCCGTCGGTGTAGCCGAATTCGTTGCCCTGGCCGACAAGTACGCCGAACTGGGCGCGCTGTACCACCCGACCGCGAAGCTTCGTGAAATGGCCGCCAAGGGCCAGAAGTTTTTCGGTTAATCGCGGAACGAACAGAGCGAGAGTAGAAATATGAGCCTGAATCCTAGAGATGCAGTCATTGTCGACTTCGGCCGTACCCCGATGGGTCGTTCCAAAGGCGGCATGCACCGCAACACCCGTGCCGAGACCATGTCGGCGCACCTGATCAGCGGCGTCCTGGCCCGTAACACCAAGCTGGACCCGGCCGAAGTGGAAGACGTGATCTGGGGCTGCGTAAACCAGACCCTGGAACAAGGCTGGAACATCGCGCGCATGGCGTCGCTGATGACCCAGATCCCGCACACCAGCGCCGGCCAGACCGTCAGCCGTCTGTGCGGCTCCTCCATGAGCGCCCTGCACACTGCCGTGCAGGCCATCCAGACCGGCAACGGCGACGTGTTCGTGGTCGGTGGCGTGGAGCACATGGGTCACGTAGGCATGATGCACGGCGTCGATCCGAACCCGCACCTGTCCCTGTACGCCGCCAAGGCCTCGGGCATGATGGGCCTGACCGCCGAGATGCTGGGCAAGATGCACGGCATCAGCCGCGAGCAGCAGGACGCCTTCGGTGAGCGTTCTCACCGCCTGGCGCACAAAGCCACCGTCGAAGGCAAGTTCAAGGATGAAATCATCCCGATGCAAGGCTACGACGAGAACGGCTTCCTGAAGGTGTTCGACTTCGACGAAACCATCCGTCCGGAAACCACCCTCGAGAGCCTGGCCGCCCTGCGTCCTGCGTTCAACCCGAAAGGCGGCACCGTGACTGCGGGTACTTCTTCGCAGATCACCGACGGCGCGTCCTGCATGATCGTGATGAGTGCCCAGCGCGCCCAGGACCTCGGCATCCAGCCGATGGCCGTGGTACGTGCCATGGCGGTTGCCGGTGTCGATCCGGCGATCATGGGCTACGGCCCGGTGCCGTCCACTCAGAAGGCCCTGAAGCGTGCCGGCCTGACCATGGACGACATCGATTTCGTTGAACTCAACGAAGCCTTTGCCGCTCAGGCCCTGCCGGTGCTGAAAGATCTGAAACTCCTCGACAAGATGGAGCAGAAGGTCAACCTGCACGGCGGCGCCATCGCGCTGGGTCACCCGTTCGGCTGCTCCGGTGCACGTATCTCCGGCACCCTGCTGAACGTGATGAAGCAGAACGGCGGTACCCTGGGCGTGTCCACCATGTGCGTGGGCCTCGGCCAGGGCATCACCACCGTCTTCGAACGCATCTAAGCGTACGAAGAGGGGAAAGACCGGGGCCTGGCGCCCCGGTTTTTGCTTTTATAAGGCTTATTTCGTCAGCAGGGGCTGGCCAGCGGGCGCCCGAGTGGGCACCATGCGCACCCTTCGCGAGCCGGCTATAGATGGATAGGAGGGGAACATGAGCCTGCAACCTGGACTCTACCGTCACTACAAAGGCCAGGAGTACCGCGTGATCGGCACGGCACGGCACTCCGAGACCGAGGAGGAGCTGGTCGTCTACCAGGCCCTCTATGGCGAATACGGCCTGTGGGTACGCCCATTGGCGATGTTCACCGAGACGGTCGAGGTGAATGGCGAGCAGATCGCCCGCTTCGCACTGGTGACCGCCGAGTCAGATCTCTTTCCGCGCCGCTGAGGTATCGCGGGGCGGCGGGTAAGCTTGACCTTGTCTTGTTCGCCACTATATATAGCGGTGCCGCGTCAGGTGGCTCCCGCCTTTCATTTATCGAATTCAGGAAATTTCCGATCCATGGGCAAATCGCTGGTCATCGTGGAATCCCCGGCCAAGGCCAAGACCATCAACAAGTACCTGGGCAACCAGTACGTGGTGAAGTCGAGCATCGGCCATATCCGTGACCTGCCTACCAGCGGTTCGGCCAGTGCCAGCAAGGAACCGGTGAAGCGCGGCAAGGCGGCCGCGTCCGAGGCTCCCGCACTGTCGCCCAAGGAAAAAGCCAAGCGCCAGCTGTTCACCCGCATGGGCGTCGACCCCGAGCATGGCTGGAAGGCCAAGTACGAGATCCTTCCCGGCAAGGAAAAGGTGATCGAGGAACTGCGCCGTCTGGCCAAGGATGCCGACACCATCTATCTCGCAACCGACTTGGACCGCGAAGGGGAGGCCATTGCCTGGCACCTGCGGGAATCCATCGGTGGTGACGACAGCCGCTACAAGCGCGTGGTGTTCAACGAAATCACCAAGAAGGCCATCCAGGAAGCCTTCTCCCGCCCGGGCGAACTGGACATCAACCGTGTCAACGCCCAGCAGGCCCGTCGCTTCCTCGATCGCGTCGTGGGCTACATGGTTTCGCCGCTGCTGTGGCAGAAGATCGCCCGCGGCCTGTCCGCTGGCCGCGTACAGTCGGTGGCGGTGAAGCTGGTCGTGGAGCGTGAGCGCGAGATCCGAGCCTTCGTTCCGGAAGAGTACTGGGAAGTCCACGCCGACCTGGGTACTGCCAAGGGCGCCAACGTGCGTTTCGAAGTGGCCAAGGAGAAGGGGGCTGCCTTCAAGCCGCTGAACGAAGCCCAGGCCATGGCCGCGCTGGAGAAGCTCAAGTCCTCCAGCTACAGCGTCATGAAGCGCGAGGACAAGCCGACCTCGAGCCGTCCGTCCGCCCCCTTCATTACCTCCACCCTGCAGCAGGCTGCGAGCAACCGCCTGGGCTTCGGGGTGAAGAAGACCATGATGATGGCCCAGCGTCTCTACGAGGCGGGCTACATCACCTATATGCGTACCGACTCGACCAACCTCTCCGCCGACGCCGTCACCATGGTGCGCGGCTTTATCGAGGGTGAGTTCGGCGAGAAGTACCTGCCGGCCAAGCCGAACTTCTATTCGAGCAAGGAGGGCGCCCAGGAGGCGCACGAGGCGATCCGTCCTTCCGACGTCAACCTCAAGCCGACCCAGCTGTCGGGCATGGAGCGTGACGCCGAGCGCCTGTACGACCTGATCTGGCGCCAGTTCGTGGCCTGCCAGATGCCGCCGGCCGAATACCTGTCCACCACCGTTGCCGTGGCTGCCGGTGATTTCGAGCTGCGTGCCAAGGGCCGCATCCTCAAGTTCGACGGTTACACCCGCGTGCTGCCGCAACAGAGCAAGCCGGGCGAAGACGACGTGCTGCCGGACATGAAGGAAGGCGAGGGCCTGAAGCTGATCAAGCTCGACCCCAGCCAGCACTTCACCAAGCCGCCGGCACGCTTCTCCGAGGCCAGCCTGGTCAAGGAGCTGGAAAAGCGTGGCATCGGTCGCCCGTCCACCTATGCGGCGATCATCTCCACCATTCAGGACCGCGGCTACGTCACGGTGCACAACCGCCGCTTCTATTCCGAGAAGATGGGCGACATCGTCACCGAGCGCCTGAATGAAAGCTTCTCCGACCTGATGGACTACGGCTTCACCGCCGGTATGGAAGAGAACCTGGACGATGTCGCCCAGGGCGAGCGCGACTGGAAGAACCTGCTGGACGAGTTCTACGGCGACTTCAAGAAAAAGCTGGAAGTGGCCGAGGTCGCGGACAGTGGCATGCGCGCCAACCAGCCGACGCCGACCGATATCGCCTGCCGCGAATGCGGCCGGCCGATGATGATCCGCACTGCATCCACGGGTGTATTCCTCGGCTGCTCGGGCTACACCCTGCCGCCGAAAGAGCGCTGCAAGGCCACCATCAACCTGGTTCCGGGCGACGAAATCGCCGCGGACGACGAGGGTGAGTCGGAGTCCCGCGTACTGCTTGGCAAGCACCGTTGCCCCATCTGCAGCACCGCGATGGATGCCTACCTGCTGGACGAGACCCGCAAGCTGCACATCTGCGGCAACAACCCGGATTGCGTTGGCTACGAGATCGAACAGGGCCAGTACCGCATCAAGGGCTATGAAGGCCCGAGCCTGGAATGCGACAAGTGTGGCAGCGAGATGCAGCTGAAGACCGGTCGTTTCGGCAAGTTCTTCGGTTGCACCAATCCCACGTGCAAGAACACCCGCAAGCTGCTGAAGAGCGGCGAGGCTGCACCGCCGAAGATCGACCCGATCAAGATGCCGGAGCTCAAGTGCGAGAAGGTGGACGACACCTACGTGCTGCGCGATGGCGCTTCGGGCCTGTTCCTAGCCGCCAGCCAGTTCCCCAAGAATCGCGAAACCCGTGCGCCCCTGGTGCTCGAGCTGATTCCGCACAAGGAAGAACTCGATCCCAAGTACCACTTCCTGCTCAGCGCGCCTGCCAAGGACCCGGATGGCCGTCCGGCAGTGATCCGCTTCAGTCGCAAGACCAAGGAGCAATACGTGCAGTCGGAAGTGGACGGCAAGCCTACCGGTTGGCGCGCCTTCTTCGACGGCGGCAAGTGGAAGGTCGAAGACAAGCGCTGATGGACTGTTGCGCGCCGGGGTAGCCTGGCGCGCATACTAGCCAACCGATTTTGCGACGGAGTGGCCGCCATGGCGCATGAACTCTATACCCGTACCAACCAGAAGCTCTATTTCGCTGGCCTGGCGCTCGAATCCTGGCGCAAGGCGGAAGAGGGCAGGGCGATGAACGCCCAGGCGCTGGTCCAGGCCGAGCGCGAAGCGGCGCTCTTCCACCTGTATGGTGCCTTGCTCGGGCTTTGCCACGAGATCGCGGGCTACTACCGCCTGTCCGAGGCCAATGCACTGCGCCCCGAGATGCTGCTCACTGCTGAGGTGCTGACTGCTGCGCCGAGCCCTGAACTATCGGAGCTGGTGGAACTGGCCCAGCAACAGGAAACCTGGCTTGCCGAGCTGCTGGTCGCCTATGGCGCGCTGTTCCTGCCGCCTCAGGCGCCGAAGAAGGCCAAGGTCGATCCGACGTTGCCTTTGATAGAAGCGGTGAGCGTCGATGACGAGCCGCCGGCCCTGTCCCGGGCAACCCTGGAAGAGTGGCGGCAACACCTGAAAAACCTGGCATTGCGTTTCCGCGAGGCGCTGTCGGAGTGCTGAGTTGATCGATGGGCTAGGGTGGCCCGTCAGCCGGCTGGTACAATGCCCGCCTTTAGTGGAGAGATGACCCCATGCCAACGTCCTTTCTGGAAATAGTCGAGCTGCCCGACGGCCGCATCATCCTGCGCCGCGCGGAAGACGAGGAGGCGTTGGTGACGCTGGACTTCTCTTCCGACGCCAAGGCATTCCTGCAGGGGCATCACCTGGAAGTCGCCAAGGCCATGCTCAATGTGGGCGTGCAGATGGCCGGCCGCCTGGCTGAAGGCGAAGTGGACCACGAAGAAGGCCCGCGCGTCCTGCACTGACGGGGCGCTCTGTCGGCTCCCGCCCGCTGAAACCGATTATTCCTCACCCGTGTTACCAACCCGTTGCGGCTACATGGCCTGTTTACGGGTAACGGTCTCTTATCCCAGTCGGATATTCAGGCTTTGCGCGCCACCCTGGCGTGCGGCGTGTGCGAGCGCCTGCTTTTCGATGCGGTTCAGCGGCAGCCAACTGACGACCGTATGGCTGCGGCCCAGCCTCAGGGCTTCGCAAGCCAGTTCCAGCGCGCTGCGTTCTCCCCTTGGGTCGAGAAGCAGGATGCGCTCCCGGTTCAGTCCGGCATCCCGCAGCCAGGCCTGGGTCAGGCTGGCGGGTGCACCGATCAGCGTCAGCCAGCGGGCATCCTGTTCCTGGCTAAGCTCCCGCAGGATGGGGGCGAGCAAGTGGCGGCAGTGCCCGGCAGCTCCGCTCAGCGAAAGCTCACTGAAGGCTTCGGGCTCCTCTTCCCATTGCGGCTCCAGTGCCAGGGGCGCCGGGTTGGCGACAATGGCGTCGTGGAATAGCGGCAGTTGGGTTCGGCCAAACGATTGCGGGAACTGCATGACGCCTCCTATCAGCGGCGGATGACGCCGACGCTCAAGCCTTCGATGACCAGGTCCTGCTCCTGCAGGTTCACCTCGATCGGTGCGAAATCCGGGTTCTCGGCGATCAGCCAGACCTTGTCGCCTTCGCGCTTGAAGCGCTTCACGGTGACTTCGTCATCCAGGCGCGCGACGACTATCTGGCCGTTGCGAACTTCACGCGTGGTGTGCACGGCCAGCAGGTCGCCGTCATGGATGCCGATGTCCTTCATGCTCATGCCGCGTACGCGCAACAGATAGTCGGCGCGGGGATGGAAGAACTCCGGGTTGATGCGGCAGGATTCCTCGATGTTCTGTTGGGCGAGGATGGGAGCGCCAGCGGCCACGCGGCCGATGATGGGCAGGCCTTCTTCCTCGGTGCTGGGCTCGAAGCCGGGGATGCGGATGCCTCGCGAGGCGCCGGGGGTCATCTCGATGGCGCCCTTGCGGGCCAGCGCCTTGAGGTGTTCTTCAGCGGCGTTGGGCGATTTGAAGCCCAGTTCCTGGGCGATCTCCGCGCGGGTGGGCGGATAGCCGTTGTCTTCTATGCAGCGCTTGATGAAGGCGAGGATCTCGGCTTGGCGGGGCGTGAGTTTCAGCATGTCGGCGCTCTGTCTTTTTATACAGTGACTGGAATTATATACAGTGATCATCGCTTGGCAACAAGTGTTCTCTGCATCCTCTGCCGGGCGGCCATTGGGCTCTAGTGACTTGCCCGCTGTCTTGCGGGAATATGTCGCCTGCGAGCCGTGACCGGAGCGTCAGAAGATGGTGTATGCGGCTTGACAAGCCAGCGGCCTGAAACGTATGTTTCAAACAAGTGTTTGTCAGGCGGAGGAGCCATGGCCCAGTCGGAAACCGTCGAACGCATTCTTGATGCAGCGGAACAGCTGTTCGCGGAGAAAGGCTTCGCCGAGACTTCGTTGCGTTTGATCACCAGCAAGGCAGGTGTGAACCTGGCTGCTGTGAACTATCACTTCGGCTCGAAGAAGGCGCTTATCCAGGCGGTGTTCTCGCGCTTCCTGGGGCCTTTCTGCCAGAGCCTGGAGCGCGAGCTCGATCGCCGGCAGGCGAAGACCGAGGCGCGCGCGACCCTCGAAGAACTCCTGGAAATGCTGGTCGAGCAGGCGCTGGCGGTGAAGCCGCGCAGCGGTAACGACCTGTCCATCTTCATGCGTTTGCTGGGCCTGGCCTTCAGCCAGAGCCAGGGGCACCTGCGCAAGTACCTCGAAGAGGTGTACGGCAAGGTCTTCCGCCGCTACATGCTGCTGGTCAATGAGTCGGCCCCCAAGGTGCCGCCGCTGGAGCTGTTCTGGCGCGTGCACTTCATGCTCGGCGCTGCGGCGTTCAGCATGTCCGGTATCAAGGCGCTGCGGGCGATGGCCGAAACCGATTTCGGCGTGAATACGTCCATCGAACAGGTGATGCGCCTGATGGTGCCGTTCCTCGCGGCCGGCATGCGCGCCGATACGGGCTTGTCCGACGAGACCCTTTCCAAAGCGGTGCTCAAGCCGCGCAGCAAGTCCCCGAGCGCGCCCGCCAAGGCTTGATCGCCGGTGGGCGAGGCCATGGGGATCGGCTAAGCTAGCGCCCCATGTCCAACCTCGATCTACTCCATGTCTCCATCGCTGACCAGCGCCTCTACGGCTTTGCCGGAGAGCGTCTGGTGCTGCGCCTTCCCGTCTCCACCGCGCTCAATGGCGCCGGTGAACTCAGTGGCTCCAATTGCACCCCGCGCGGCCTTCACCAGGTGCGCGCGAAGATCGGTGAGGGGTTGCCGCAGGGGGCTGTACTGCGTGGCAGGCGTTGGACCGGCGAGACCTGGTCGCCGGATCTGCATGCCCAGTTTCCCGGACGCGACTGGATACTCAGCCGCATCCTCTGGCTGAGCGGCCGCGAGCCCGGGCGCAACCGCCTCGGCAAGGTCGACAGCATGCGTCGCTATATCTACTTGCACGGCACGCCGGACAGCGAACCCATGGGCGTGCCGCTGTCCCATGGCTGTGTGCGCCTGCGCAATGCCGACCTGCTTGAACTCTTCCCCCGCGTGCCCGTCCACTGTGCTGTTCTGATAGACGAAGCACCTCGTCCCGAGTGGTCCGTGGCCGAACTCTCCTAAGGAAATCCCATGCAAGGCTCCCTGATGCTGGACATCGGCGGCACTTGGCTGACCGCTGAAGATCGGCAGATCCTGCGGCAACCGGAAGTGGCCGGCCTGATCATTTTCGCCCGCAATATCGAGGACCCGCGCCAGGTGCGCGAGCTGTGCGCGTCCATCCGCGCGGTGCGCCCTGACCTGATCCTCGCCGTCGACCAGGAGGGCGGTCGCGTACAGCGCCTGCGCAACGGCTTCGTGCGCCTGCCGGCCATGCGTGCCCTGGCGGACAACGATAACGCTGAAGCCCTGGCCGAGCATTGCGGTTGGCTGATGGCCACCGAGGTGCTCGCCGTTGGCCTGGACATCAGCTTCGCGCCCGTGCTCGACCTCGACCACCAGCGCAGCGCGGTGGTCGGCAGCCGTGCCTTTGAAGGCGACCCACAGCGCGCCGCCGTGCTGGCGGGTGCCTTCATCCGTGGATTGCGTGCCGCCGGCATGGCCGCCACCGGCAAGCACTTCCCCGGCCATGGCTGGGCCGAAGCGGACTCCCACGTGGCCATTCCCACCGATGAACGTAGCCTGGAGCAGATCCGCGCCACGGACCTCGTGCCCTTCGCGCGCCTGGCCCCGGAGCTGGACGGCATGATGCCCGCCCATGTCATCTATCCCCAGGTCGACCCGCAGCCCGCCGGCTTCTCGAAGCGCTGGCTGCAGGACATCCTGCGGGGCGAATTGAAATACTCCGGGGTGATCTTCAGTGATGACCTGTCCATGGCCGGTGCCCACGTGGTGGGTGATGCCGCCGAGCGCATCGAGGCCGCGCTGAGCGCTGGCTGCGACATGGGGCTGGTGTGCAACGACCGCGCCTCGGCTGAGCTGGCCCTGTCGCGCCTGCAGCAGTTGCGTGTGACCCCGCCCGCGCAGCTCGAACGCATGCGTCGCCGTGCCTTCCCCGGCACCGAATACCGTCAAGACCCGCGCTGGCAAACGGCGATCGCCGCCCTGCGCGGAGCCCAGCTGATCGACTGAAGGAAGCGACATGACCGTTTACGCGATTATCGGTGGTACCGGCCTCACCCAGCTCGAAGGCCTGACCATGAAGGCGCTGCTCAACCCCGAGACGCCCTATGGCGCCCCCTCGGCGGGCATCGTTCAAGGGGAGTACGCTGGGCGCGAGCTGCTGTTC
The DNA here is from genome assembly GCF_032621735.1 of Pseudomonas sp. zfem005. Taxonomy (NCBI): domain Bacteria; kingdom Pseudomonadati; phylum Pseudomonadota; class Gammaproteobacteria; order Pseudomonadales; family Pseudomonadaceae; genus Pseudomonas; species Pseudomonas sp. zfem005. The sequence goes on from NZ_JAVYJE010000004.1 coordinate 587,365, forward strand.
CTCGCCCGCCACGGCCACCCGCACCGTATCCCCCCGCACCAGGTCAACTACCGCGCCAACCTCTGGGCCCTCAAGCAGTCCGGCGCCCAGGCGGTGATCGCCGTCAACGCCGTCGGTGGCATCAACGCCGCCATGGGCACCGGGCACCTGGTCGTGCCGCACCAGGTGATCGACTACACCCACGGCCGCACCGATACCTTCTTCGAGGGCGAGCTGGACCACGTCACCCACATCGACTTCAGTCACCCCTATGACGAGGCGTTGCGGCAGAAGCTGCTGGCGGCGCTCGCCAAGACTGGCCATGCCTACAGCGACCATGGCGTTTATGGCTGCACCCAGGGCCCGCGCCTGGAGACCGTGGCCGAGATCGCTCGCATGGAGCGCGATGGCTGCGACCTGGTGGGGATGACCGGCATGCCCGAGGCGGTGCTCGCCCGTGAGCTGGACCTGCCCTACGCGTGCATTTCCCTGGTGGTCAATCCGGCTGCCGGCAAGTCCAGCGGCATCATCACCATGGCCGAGATCGAGGCCGCCCTGGCCGAAGGTATCGGCAAGGTGCGCGAAGCGCTGGCCCTGCTGTTCAAGGGCTGATCGGGCTTCAGGCTTTCGGCAGGGGGGCGAAGAGGGCGTCGAGGTCTTCTTCGCGCAGCTGCCAGTCAGCCCCTTCGCTCTGGCCGAGAATGCCCTCGGCCAGCAGCGCCTTGCGTTGCTGCAACTGCTGGATCTTCTCTTCCACCGTGCCGCGGGCAATCAGCTTGTAGACGAACACCGGCTTGTCCTGGCCGATGCGGTAGGCGCGGTCGGTGGCCTGGCGTTCGGCGGCCGGGTTCCACCAGGGGTCGTAGTGGATCACGGTGTCGGCAGCGGTGAGGTTGAGGCCGGTGCCGCCCGCCTTGAGGCTGATCAGGAACAGCGGCACTTCGCCGTCCTGGAAGCGCTTCACCGGTGTACGGCGGTCGCGGGTGGCGCCGGTGAGGATCAGGTAATCGATACCGCGCTGCTGCAGTTCCGCCTCGATCAGTTCCAGCATGCTGGTGAACTGGGAGAACAGCAGCACCTTGCGGCCTTCGGCGAACAGCTCCACCAGCATTTCCATCAGGCTGTCCAGCTTGCCCGAGGTGCTGCCGCGCAAGGGGCGGGTGCGCTCGTGCTCCACCAGGCGCAGGTCGCAGCAGGTCTGGCGCAGTTTCAGCAGCGCCTCGAGTATCACCATCTGGCTGCGCGCCATGCCCTTGTCCTGGATTTCCGCACGGACCTTCTGGTCCATCGCCAGGCGTACCGTTTCGTACAGGTCGCGCTGGCCTTCGCTGAGTTCTACCCGCTGGACGATCTCGGTCTTGGCCGGCAGCTCGGTGGCCACCGATTCCTTGGTGCGGCGCAACAGGAACGGGCGGATGCGGCCGTTGAGGTGGGCGAGGCGTTCGGTGTCGCCGCGCTTCTCGATGGGCGTGCGGTAGTCGCGGGCGAACTGCTTGGCATCGCCTAGCCAGCCGGGCATGAGGAAGTGGAACAGCGACCAGAGTTCGCCCAGGTGGTTTTCCAGCGGTGTGCCGGAGAGGCATAGGCGTTGCCGGGCTTCCAGCTGGCGCACCGCCTGGGCGGCCTTGCTGGTGGGCGTCTTGATGTTCTGCGCCTCGTCCAGCACCAGCAGGTGCAGCGGCTGTAGCTTCCAGGCGGCGAGGTCGCGGGGCAGCAGGGCGTAGGTGGTCAGCAGCAGGTCGAAGTCGCCCAGGCGTTCGAAATCCTTCTTGCGGTTCGGCCCGTGCAGGGCCAGCACGCGCAGGTCCGGGGCGAAGCGCATGGCTTCGTCCTGCCAGTTGGGAATCAGGCTGGTGGGCATCACCACCAGAGCGGGGCGGTCGAGGCGCCCGGCGTTCTTCTCGGTCAGCAGGTGGGCCAGGGTTTGCAGGGTCTTGCCCAGGCCCATGTCGTCGCCCAGCACGCCGCCGGCACCCAGCTCGCGCAGGCTCTGCAGCCAAGCGAGGCCCTGCAGCTGGTAGCTGCGCAGCTCGGCCTGCAGGCCGGCAGGGGGCTCGTGGCGGGTTTGTCGGCTATCGCGCAGGCGCTCGGCGAAGCTGCGTAGGCGCTCGCCGCCCTGCCAGTCCAGCTCCAGCTCGTCGAGCTGATTCAGCCGCGCGGCATCGGGCAGGCTCAGGCGCAGGCTGCGGCCTTCCGGGCGGTCGCGCAGATAGAGCTCGCCCAGGGTCGCCAGCAGCGGCTTGAGGCGGCCGAAGGGCAGGACCACCTGCAAGGGGCGCCCGGTGTCGGCCCCCAGGGTGTCCAGTTGCAGGCGCAGGTGCTCGTCGTCGCGGCGTTTCTGCAGGCTTTTCGGGCTGAGCAGCTTGGGGTTCTGCTGGATCAGCCGCAGCAGGATGGGCAGCAGGCTGATGCGTTGCCCTTCGACGACGATGCCCAGCTCCAGGTCGAACCAGTGCTGCCCGGGCTCTTCTTCGAGCTCGGCGTACCAGCCGTCCACGCTGGACAGGTCGAAATGGAAGCCGGGGCGGATGTCCACTTCCCAGCCCTCGGCACGCAGTTCCGGCAGGCCCTTGTTCATGAAGCGCTGCCAGGCACTGTCGCCAGGCAGTTCGAAGAGTTCGTAGAGGTCGCTCGGCAGCGCCAGGCTCTGGCGCAGGGATTCCTTGAAACCGAGCTGGCGCAGGCGCTCGCGCAGGGCTTCTTCGGTGGCCGGTTGGCGCTGCACTTCCAGCAGCTCGCCCTGGCGCTTGCTGACGGCGGGCTGGCGGCTGTTCTTGCCGCGGGTGGTGATGCCGGCGTAGTCGAAGGCCAGCCCGGCACGGTGCTGCTGGCTGCCGACCATGCGCCCGCTGCGCAGGTCGTAGAGGCTCTGCGCCAGGCTGCCCAGGGTAAGCAACGGGCGCGGCTGGATGTCCTTGAGCACGCGCCTGACCACCGGCGGCTCTGAGGCCGGCACCAGTCGTTCGGGGCGCGCGCTCGGTGGCCCTTCCGCCAGGACCTGGAAGATGGCGGCCACGCAGTGTTTGCAGTTGATGCCGACCGGGCAGCTGCAGCGGCCGATCACCCCGAGCCCGTGGGGCGCCAGGCGGATGTTCTGCTGGTAGCGGTTGTCGCTCGAGCCGGCGCAGCTGGATTGCAGCAGGGTGTCGTCCATCGCCGTCAGGCGCGCCAGGCGCTGGCGGGCATAGCTCGCGCCGCGCTGCAGCGCGCCCGGGTCGAAGTCCTGCTGCCAGTCGTGCTGGCGCAGGTGTTCGAGCAGTGTCGGCACGTGGCTCAGAGCGGGCTGATACGGATCAGGACGCCCAGGCTGGAGTGATCGAGGTAGGTCAGCTCGCCATTCTTCAGGCGGGTGCCCTGCTTGATGCGCTCGCTGCCGCTGAGCAGGCCGCTGCCATCGAACTGGTTGACCCAGAAATCGACGGCGACATCGGTGTAGCGCACCTGGGACAGGGTCACGGTGCCTTCGACCGGGAAGTGGCCCAGTTGCTGGTCACCGGTGCTGATGGCCACGCGGCTGGGGTTGGCGCCGACGCTCTGCGACCAGGCCCTGTGCAGCAGCACCTGGTAGCCATTGCCGGCGTTGAGCTTGGCGGCTTCGCCATTGAGTGCGGTGGCGCGCTCGCCGACGCTGTCCAGGCCCTGGGCGCCGTTGGCCCAGTCGTCCGGGGCCGGCTGGCTGGCCGGGGTGGCGTCACCCGACTGGCGGAAGAGGATCAGCTCGACCTGGTAGAGCCCGTCGGCGAAGGCGCTGGGGGCCAGCAGGGCAAGCATCAGGGCGAGGAAACGGAACGCACGCATGGATCAGTCCTTTAAGCGGATTACGGAGTCAGGCGCTCGAACAGCGCCTCGAGTGTATTGAAGCGTTCTTCCGGGCGCTCCATCGGTACCTGGAAGCGGAACAGCGTGGCCCCTTCGAACTTGTAGCGCTTGGGCTGGCTCTGGATCAGTTTGATCAGCACCAGCGGGTCGACGCAGGTGTCGGCGGCGAATTCTATCCGACCACCTTGCGGGCCGGCGTCCACTTTCTTGATGCCGAGCTTTTCCGCCTGCAGTTTCAGCAGGGTCAGGCGCACCAGGTTCTTGGTCGGCTCGGGGAGCAGGCCGAAGCGGTCGATCATTTCCACCTGCAGTTCCTTGAGGCCGTCCTCGTCGGCGGCCGAGGCGATGCGCTTGTAGAGGATCAGGCGCGCATGCACGTCGGGCAGGTAGTCCTCGGGGATCAGCGCGGGCAGGCGCAGGTTGATCTCCGGGCCGCCGCCCAGCGGCTGTTCCAGGTTCGGCTGCTCGCCCTTGCGGATGGCCTTGACCGCGCGCTCGAGCATTTCCATATAGAGGGTGAAGCCCACCGCCTGGATCTGCCCGCTCTGGCCGTCGCCGAGCAGCTCGCCGGCGCCGCGGATCTCCAGGTCGTGGGTGGCGAGGACGAAGCCGGCGCCCAGGTCCTGAGCGTTGGCGATGGCCTCCAGACGCTTCTCGGCGTCCGGCGTCATCTGCTTGCGCGGGGGCGTCAGCAGGTAGGCGTAGGCCTGGTGGTGGCTGCGGCCGACGCGGCCGCGCAGCTGGTGCAACTGGGCCAGGCCGAACTTGTCGGCACGCTCGATGATGATGGTGTTGGCGCTGGGCACGTCGATGCCGGTCTCGATGATGGTCGAGGCGATCAGCACGTTGAAGCGCTTGTGGTAGAAGTCGCTCATCACCTGTTCGAGTTCGCGCTCGTGCATCTGCCCGTGGCCGATGCCGATGCGCGCCTCGGGCACCAGCTCCGCCAGGTCGGCGGCGCATTTCTCGATGCTCTTCACTTCGTTGTGCAGGTAGTAGACCTGGCCACCCCGCAGCAGCTCGCGCAGCAGGGCCTCCTTGATCACGGTGTTCTGCTGCTCCATGACGAAGGTGCGCACCGACAGTCGGCGCGCGGGCGGCGTGGCGATGATCGACAGGTCGCGCATGCCGGCCACGGCCATGTTCAGGGTCCGCGGGATCGGCGTGGCGGTCAGGGTGAGGATGTCCACCTCGCTGCGCAGGGCCTTGAGCTGCTCCTTCTGGCGCACGCCGAAGCGGTGCTCCTCGTCGATGATGACCAGGCCCAGATTCTTGAACTTGATGTCGTCCTGCAGCAGCTTGTGGGTGCCGATGACGATATCGACCTTGCCCTCGGCCAGCTCCTGCGCAGCACCTTCCACTTCCTTGGCCGATTTGAAGCGGCTCATTACCTCGACCGTCACCGGCCAGTCGGCGAAGCGGTCGCGGAAGCTGTTGTAGTGCTGCTGGGCGAGCAGGGTGGTGGGCACCAGTACGGCCACCTGCTTGCCGCTGTGCACGGCGACGAAGGCGGCGCGCATGGCGACTTCGGTCTTGCCGAAGCCGACGTCGCCGCACACCAGGCGGTCCATCGGCTTGGGCGCGAGCATGTCGGCCACCACGGCCTCGATGGCGGTCTGCTGGTCCGGCGTTTCCTCGAAGGGGAAACCGGCGGAGAAGGTCGCGTAGTCGGCCATCGGGTCCTTGAAGGCATAGCCTTCGCGGGCGGCACGGCGGGCGTAGATGTCCAGCAGCTCGGCGGCGACGTCGCGCACTTGTTCGGCGGCCTTGCGCTTGGCCTTCTGCCAGGTTTCCGAGCCCAGGCGGTGGAGCGGGGCGAGGGCGTCGTCGCTGCCGGTGTAGCGGGCGATCAGGTGCAGGCTGGCCACCGGCACGTAGAGCTTGGCTTCCTCGGCGTACTGCAGGGCGAGGAATTCCGCGGCCTGGCCTTCTATCTCCAGGGTGATCAACCCCAGGTAGCGGCCGACGCCGTGGTCGATATGCACCACCGGCGCGCCTTCGCGCAGCTCGGCGAGGTTCTTGATGACGTTGTCGCCACCGTCGCCGCGACGGTCGCGGCGGCGGCGCTGCATCACGCGCTGGCCGAACAGCGGGCTTTCGGCGATCAGCGCCAGGCCCGGGTCATCCAGCAGCAGCCCTTCGTCGAGGGGGGCGATGGTGATGGCCAGGCGTTCCTTGCTGGTGACGAATTCCGGCCAGCCGCCGACTTCCTGCGGGCGCAGCTTGAGGCGGGCGAGCAATTCCAGTAGCACTTCGCGGCGGCCGGCGGATTCGGCACTGAACAGCACGCGGCCCGGGAATTCTTCGAGGAAGCGGCGCAGCGCGGCCAGGGGCTCGCTGGCCTTGGCTTCGATGGCCAGTGTCGGCAGTGGGCGGGCGGGGAAGCGTTCGCGGCCGACGCCTGTGCCCTGGTCCTCCTGGCTGACCACGACCCGTGGCGAGCCCTTGAGGCGGGCGAAGCAGTCTTCCACCGGCAGGAACAGCTCGACGGGCGGGACCAGCGGGCGTTCCGGGTCGACGCGGCGCTCTTCGTAGCGGTTGCGCACATCGTTCCAGAACTGCTCGGCAGCCTGCTCGATGCCGGGCAGGGAAAACACCTGGGTGTCGGCCGGCAGGTAGTCGAAGAGGGTGGCGCTTTCCTCGAAGAACAGCGGCAGGTAGTACTCGATGCCGGCCGGGGTGATACCGCTGGCCAGGTCCTGGTAGATGGGGCAGCGACGGAAGTCGACGTCGAAGCGCTCGCGGAAGCGGCCGCGGAAGTCGGTCACGGCCTTCTTGTCCAGGGGGAACTCGCGGGCCGGCAGCAGGCGGATCGACTCCACCTTGTCCACCGAGCGCTGGGTTTCCGGGTCGAAGGTGCGCAGGGTCTCGATCTCGTCATCGAACAGGTCGATGCGGAAGGGCGCGTCGCTGCCCATCGGGAACAGGTCGATCAAGGCGCCACGCACGGCGAATTCGCCGTGTTCGTAGACGGTGTCCACGCAGCGATAGCCGGCGGCCTCCAGGCGGCTGCGCATCTGTTCGACATCGAGCTTCTGGCCAACGTCCAGCACCAGGCTCGAACCCAGCAGGAAGCGCGTCGGGGCCAGGCGGTGCAGGGCGGTGGTGATGGGCACCACCAGCACGCCGTGGGTCAGCTCTGGCAGGCGATAGAGGCTGGCGATGCGCTGGGAGATGATGTCCTGGTGCGGCGAGAACAGGTCGTAGGGCAGCGTTTCCCAGTCGGGGAAGTGCAGCACGGGCAGGGACGGCGCGAAGAAGCTCAGCTCCTGCTCCAGGCGTTCGGCGCTCTGGCTGTCGGCGGTCAGCAGCAGGGTGAAGCGTTTGGCCGCGCTGGCAGCTTCGGCTATCGCCAGGCTGAGGGCGGCGCCGGGGAGATTGCTCCACTGCTGCTTGCCAGCAGCGGTGGGCAGGGACGGGAGACGCAGGACGGACTCGGGCAAAGGAGGCTCCGGTCGGAAAATGGACCCGGGCGATTGTAACTATCCCGACTGACGGATGTCAGTCTTACGTCCGCTGCAGATTGCCGCCGCTTGCGCGCGCCGTCATAATGTAGCCCCTTTTTTCAGCCCCTACATAGTGGAAGGTACTGCCCGTGACTCAGAAGCCCGACCAGTGTCTCGGTGAGTGGATCGATCGTGAAGCCCTCGCGGAAGCGATGATTCCGTTGATTGGCCAGCTCTACCGTAACAACAGCGTGGTGACCTCGATCTATGGCCGTGGTCTGATCAACCGTTCGGTGATCGACATTCTCAAGGCCCACCGTTTCGCCCGTCACCGCCTGGCTGACGACAGCGAACTGTCGGTCCATGACACCTTCCCGATCCTCAAGGCCATGAGCGAGCTCAAGCTGGGCGCGGCCTCCGTGGACCTGGGCAAGATGGCCAGCAAGTTCAAGGCCGAAGGCAATGGCCGTGCCGTCGAGCAGTTCGTCAAGGACGAGCTGGCTGACGTGGTCGGCAAGCAGAACAGCGCTGCCCGTGAGGGCACCGACGTCGTCCTGTACGGCTTCGGCCGCATCGGCCGCCTGCTGGCGCGCATCCTGATCGAGAAAACCGGTGGTGGCGACGGCCTGCGTCTGCGCGCCATCGTCGTGCGCAAGGGCGCCAGCAACGACCTGGTCAAACGCGCCAGCCTGCTGCGTCGCGACTCGGTACACGGCAAGTTCGATGGCACCATCACCATCGACGAAGAAAACAACACCCTGACCGCCAACGGCAACCTGATCCAGGTGATCTACGCCAAGTCGCCGACCGAAGTCGACTACACCCAGTACGGCATCAAGAACGCCCTGCTGGTCGACAACACCGGCGTATGGCGTGATGCCGAGGGCCTGGGCCAGCACCTGAGCTGCCCGGGTGTCGATCGCGTGGTTCTGACCGCACCCGGCAAGGGCGCGCTGAAGAACATCGTGCACGGCATCAACCACACCGAAATCACCGCTGAAGACAAGATCATCTCGGCCGCCTCCTGCACCACCAACGCCATCGTGCCGGTGCTCAAGGCTGTCAACGATCAGTACGGCATCGTCAACGGCCACGTCGAAACCGTTCACTCGTACACCAACGACCAGAACCTGATCGACAACTTCCACAAGGGCGATCGCCGTGGCCGCAGCGCGCCGCTGAACATGGTGATCACCGAGACCGGTGCCGCCACCGCTGCCGCCAAGGCCCTGCCGGTACTGAAGGGCAAGCTGACCGGCAACGCCATTCGCGTACCGACGCCGAACGTGTCGATGGCCATCCTCAACCTGAACCTGGAAAAGGCCACCACCCGCGAAGAGATCAACGAGTACCTGCGCCAGATGGCCATGCACTCCGACCTGCAGAAGCAGATCGACTTCGTCAGCTCGCAGGAAGTGGTCTCCACCGACTTCGTCGGTTCGCGCCATGCCGGCGTCGTGGATGCCGAGGCGACCATCGTCAACGACAACCGCGTCGTGCTCTACGTGTGGTACGACAACGAGTTCGGCTACAGCTGCCAGGTGGTCCGCGTGATGGAAGACATGGCCGGGGTCAACCCGCCTGCCTTCCCCCGCTGATACCACGGTGAAAAGAACGGGAGCTTTCGGGCTCCCGTTTTTCATTTTTAGGTCTGTAATCGCTTTACCCACCTTCTGTTTGGATATCCCTTGATGGACGGACAACAGCTGCACGCCGGCTCGCTCAAGCGCGGCCTGGAAAATCGCCATATCCAGCTGATCGCCCTTGGCGGCGCCATCGGCACCGGACTCTTCCTCGGCTCGGCCGGGGTGCTCAAATCCGCTGGCCCGTCGATGATCCTCGGCTACGCCATCGCCGGCTTCATCGCCTTCCTGATCATGCGCCAGCTCGGCGAGATGATCGTCGAGGAGCCCGTGGCCGGTTCCTTCAGCCACTTCGCCCACAAGTACTGGGGCGGCTACGCGGGTTTCCTGTCCGGCTGGAACTACTGGGTGCTCTATGTGCTGGTGGGCATGGCCGAGCTGACGGCGGTGGGCAAGTACGTGCAGTTCTGGTGGCCGGAGGTACCGACCTGGGCCACGGCGGCGGCGTTCTTCGTGCTGATCAACCTGATCAACCTGTCCAACGTCCGTGCCTTCGGTGAGACCGAATTCTGGTTCGCGCTGATCAAGGTGGTGGCGATCATCGGCATGATCGTGCTCGGTCTCTACCTGCTGATCAGCGGCGCCGGTGGCGAGCAGGCGGCGGTGAGCAACCTGTGGAGCCATGGCGGCTTCTTCCCCAATGGCCTGGAAGGGCTGGTGATGGTCCTGGCGATCATCATGTTCTCCTTCGGCGGCCTGGAGCTGGTGGGCATCACCGCTGCCGAGGCCAGCGAGCCGAAGAAGGTGATCCCCAAGGCGATCAACCAGGTGATCTGGCGCATCCTGATCTTCTACATCGGCGCCCTCAGCGTGCTGCTGATGCTCTACCCCTGGGACAAGCTGCTGGAAACCCTGGGCGCCGCCGGCGACCCCTACAGCGGCAGCCCCTTCGTGCAGATCTTCTCGCTGATCGGCAGCGACCTGGCCGCGCATATCCTCAACTTCGTGGTGCTGACCGCCGCGCTGTCGGTCTACAACAGCGGCGTCTACTGCAACAGCCGCATGCTCTACGGCCTGGCCGAGCAGGGCGATGCGCCCAAGGCGCTGATGAAGGTCAACCGCCGTGGCGTGCCGGTGCTGGGCATCGCCGTGTCCGCGCTGGTGACCCTGCTCTGCGTGGTGGTCAACTACGTGGCGCCGCAGAAGGCTCTCGAGCTGCTGATGGCGCTGGTGGTCGCGGCCCTGGTGATCAACTGGGCGATGATCAGCCTGTCGCACCTGATGTTCCGCAAGTCGCTGCAGCGCCAGGGCATCGAGCCGTTCTTCAAGTCGCTCTGGTACCCCTTCAGCAACTACCTGTGCCTGGCCTTCGTGGTGCTGATCCTCGGCGTGATGCTGATGATCCCCGGCATCAACGTGTCGGTGTACGCCATTCCCTTCTGGCTCGGCTTCATCGCCATCTGCTACGCCATCCGACGCTCCGCGGGGCCTCGCTCGTAATGACGGAAACGGGGGCTGCGGCCCCCGTTTTTCATGGTGCGGCGGGCTGTGATCGTTCGTCCGCTGGCTGACTTCCGGTTGCCCAAATAGCGCTAACAGTCGGAAATTTCAGGACTTTCAGTGGCCGCTTGGGAAGTCGCCTCTTTATAATGCGCGGTTATCGTCCCGGGGCCCTGCCGCGTGCTGGAGTTCGATCCGGCGCCTGCCTGGCGTTTGGCGGCTACTGTTCCACACCGGGACGAAACCCTTCTCAAGGTTCAGGCGAGAGACATGACAAGAATCAGACGGGGGTTGGACCTGCCCATCGCAGGCCAGCCTGAGCAGCGCATCGAGGCTGCACGGGCCGTGCGTAGCGTGGCCGTGATCGGCTTCGACTACCACGGCATGAAGCCCACCATGCAGGTGCAGGTCGGCGACCGGGTGAAGCTGGGCCAGGCCCTGTTCGCCGACAAGAAGAACCCCGGCGTGATATTCACCGCCCCGGCGGCAGGCGTGGTCTCGGCCATCCATCGCGGCGAGCAGCGCGTGCTGCAGTCGGTGGTGATCGATGTGGACGGCGATGACGAAGTCCTCTTCGACACCTGCCCGGACAACGCCCTGGATGCCCTCGAGCCCCAGGCCGTGCGGGACAACCTGCAGCGTTCGGGGCTGTGGGCTGCGCTGCGCACGCGCCCGTTCAGCCGGGTGCCGGCTGTCGATGCCGTTCCCAGCTCGATCTTCGTCACCGCCCTCGATACCCACCCGCTGGCCGCTGATCCGCAGCCGATCATCGCTGCCCATGCCGCCGACTTCGAGCGTGGCCTCAAGGTGCTGGCACGTCTTGGCCGGGTGTTCCTGTGCAAGGCCGAGGGGCCCAGCCTGCCGGGTGAGCAGTTGACCGGCGTGCACGCCGAGGCCTTCTCCGGCCCGCATCCGGCGGGCCTTCCGGGCACCCACATCCACTTCCTCGACCCGGTCAGCGCCACCAGGAGCGTCTGGCACATCGGCTACCAGGACGTGATCGCCGTCGGCAAGCTGTTCGCCACCGGCCGCCTGTGGGTCGAGCGCGTCGTGGCCCTGGCCGGCCCGGTGGTGGAGAAGCCGCGTCTGCTGGCCACCCGCCTGGGCGCCAGCCTCGACGAGCTGACCGCCGGCGAACTCAAGCCCGGCGTCAACCGCGTGGTGTCCGGTTCCCTGCTGGGCGGGCGCACCTCCCGTGGTGCCTGCGCCTACCTGGGGCGCTACCACCTGCAGGTGTCCTGCCTGGCCGAAGGCCATGACCGCGAGCTGCTGCACTACCTGCGCGCCGGGGTGAACAAGCACTCGGTGCTGAACATCTTCGTCTCCAAGCTGATGGCGGCCCGCCGGTTCGCCTTCAGCACCAGCACCAACGGCAGCCCGCGCGCCATGGTGCCGGTGGGCAACTACGAGGCGGTGATGCCGCTGGACATCCTGCCCACCCAGTTGCTGCGCTACCTCATCGTCGGCGACACCGAGATGGCCCAGAAGCTGGGCTGCCTGGAGCTGGACGAGGAAGACCTGGCGCTGTGCAGCTACGTCTGCGCCGGCAAGTACGAATACGGCCCCATCCTGCGGGACAACCTCAACCGCATCGAGAAGGAGGGCTGACATGGGCCTGCGTAAATTCCTCGACCGGATCGAGCACAACTTCGAACAGGGTGGCCGCTTCGAGAAGTGGTACGCCCTGTACGAAGCGATCGACACCTTCTTCTACCGGCCGGCCAACGTCACCCGGACCACGGCCCACGTGCGCGATGGCATCGACCTCAAGCGCATGATGATCACCGTCTGGCTCTGCACTTTCCCGGCGATGTTCTTCGGCATGTGGAACGTCGGCTACCAGGCCAACCTGGTGTTTGCCCAGAGCCCGGACCTGCTGGCCGCCCAGGACGGCTGGCGCTTCGCGCTGATCGGCAGCCTGGCGGGCTTCGACCCCAACAGCCTGTGGGACAACGTCATCCAGGGCGCGGCCTGGTTCCTGCCCATCTACGCCGTGACCTTCATCGTCGGCGGCTTCTGGGAAGTGCTGTTCGCTGCCATCCGCCGCCATGAAGTGAACGAAGGTTTCTTCGTCACCTCCGTGCTCTTCGCCCTGACCCTGCCACCGAGCATCCCGCTGTGGCAGGTGGCCCTCGGTATCAGCTTCGGCGTGGTGCTGGGCAAGGAAGTGTTCGGCGGCACCGGCAAGAACTTCCTCAACCCCGCCCTGGTGGGCCGTGCCTTCCTGTTCTTCGCCTACCCGGCGCAGATTTCCGGTGACGCGGTGTGGACGGCAGTGGACGGCTTCGCCGGTGCCACCTCCCTGAGCCTGGGCGCTGCCGGTGGCGTGGAGAACATCATCGGTCACGGCATCACCTGGATGGACGCCTTCCTCGGCACCATCCACGGCTCCATCGGCGAGACCAGCACCCTGGCCATCTTCATCGGCGGCGGCGTGCTGCTGCTGACCCGCATCGCCGCCTGGCGCATCGTCGCTGGCGTGATGCTGGGCATGATCGCCACCAGCACGCTGTTCAACGCCATCGGCTCCGACACCAACCCGATGTTCGCCATGCCCTGGTACTGGCATCTGGTCCTCGGCGGCTTCGCCTTCGGCATGATGTTCATGGCCACCGACCCGGTGTCCGCCTCCATGACCAACACCGGCAAGTGGCTGTTCGGCGCGCTGATCGGCCTGATGGTGGTGCTGATCCGCGTGGTCAACCCCGCCTTCCCGGAGGGCATGATGCTGGCGATCCTCTTCGCCAACCTCTGTGCACCGCTGATCGACCACTTCGTCGTCCAGGCCAACATCAAGCGGAGGCTGGCACGCCATGGCTAACCAGAAGGAATCCACGATCCGCACCCTGCTGGTGGCCCTGGTGGTCTGCCTGGTGTGCTCCATCTTCGTCGCCGGCGGGGCAGTAGCCCTCAAACCGGTGCAGGTGGAGAACCGCGAGCTGGACAAGCAGCGCAGCATCCTCTCCATCGCCGGCCTCGGTCAGCCGGGCATGTCCGCCAGCGAAGTGAAGGCGCTCTATGCCGAGCGCATCACCGCCAAGGTGGTGGACCTCTCCAGCGGCGAATACAGCGACGCCATCCAGGCCGCCGGCTTCGACCCGCTGAAGGCCGCCAAGGACCCGAAACTCTCTGACGCCCTGCCAGGTGACCAGGACATCGCCTCCATCAAGCGCCGCGAGCGCTTCACCACCGTCTACCTGGTGGAGAAGGATGGCCAACTGGACACCCTGATCCTGCCGGTGCGCGGCTACGGCTTGTGGTCGACCCTGTACGGCTTCCTCGCCCTCAAGGGCGACCTCGACACCGTGGTCGGCCTCGGCTTCTACCAGCACGGCGAGACGCCCGGCCTCGGCGGCGAGGTGGACAACCCGAAATGGAAGGCGCTGTGGAACGGCAAGAGCCTGTTCGACGAGCAAGGCCAGCTGGCCATCCAGATCATCAAGGGCAGCGTCGAGCCCGGCTCGGGCTCGCCCAACGCCAACCACCAGGTCGACGGCCTGGCCGGCGCCACGCTGACCAGCAAGGGCGTCAACAACCTGCTGCATTTCTGGCTTGGCAAGAACGGCTTCGGCCCCTTCCTGGCCAAGCTCAACGACGGGGAGGCATGAACATGGCGCAACCCACGATCCGCTCGGTCCTGCTGGACCCGATCCTGCACAACAACCCCATCGGCCTGCAGATCCTCGGCATCTGCTCGGCCCTGGCGGTCACCTCCAACCTGAAGACCGCGCTGGTGATGTCCATCGCCCTGACGCTGGTGACCGGCTTCTCCAACCTGTTCATCTCGATGATCCGCAGCCAGATCCCCAGCTCGATCCGCATGATCGTGCAGATGGTGATCATCGCCTCGCTGGTGATAGTGGTCGACCAGGTGCTCAAGGCCTATGCCTTCAGCCTGTCCAAGCAGCTCTCGGTGTTCGTCGGCCTGATCATCACCAACTGCATCGTGATGGGCCGCGCCGAGGCCTTCGCCATGGCCAACCCGCCTGTGCTGTCGTTCTTCGACGGCATCGGCAACGGCCTCGGCTACAGCGCCATGCTCATCGTCCTCGGCGTGATCCGCGAGCTGTTCGGCTCCGGCAAGCTGCTGGGCTACGAGATCCTCCCGGTGATCAACGACGGCGGCTGGTACCAGCCCAACGGCATGCTGCTGCTGCCGCCCTCGGCCTTCTTCCTCATCGGACTGATCATCTGGGCCCTGCGCAGCTGGAAGACCGAGCAGAAGGAAGCCCCGTCCTTCAAGATCGCGCCCCAGGTATCCAACAAGGAGGCCTACTGATGGAGCACTACATCAGCCTGTTCGTGAAGGCGGTGTTCGTCGAGAACATGGCCCTGGCCTTCTTCCTCGGCATGTGCACCTTCATCGCCATTTCGAAGAAGGTGGAGACCGCCATCGGCCTCGGCATCGCCGTGATCGTGGTGCAGGCCATCACCGTGCCGGCCAACAACCTGCTCTACACCCTCCTGCTCAAGGACGGCGCGCTGGCGTGGGCCGGCCTGCCGGACGTGGACCTGTCGTTTCTCGGCCTGCTCAGCTACATCGGGGTGATCGCCGCCATCGTGCAGATCCTCGAGATGCTGCTCGACAAGTACGTGCCCTCGCTCTACAACGCCCTCGGCGTGTTCCTGCCGCTGATCACGGTGAACTGCGCCATCATGGCCGGCTCGCTGTTCATGGTGGAGCGCGACTACAACCTGGGTGAGAGCGTGGTCTACGGCGTCGGTTCCGGCTTCTCCTGGGCCCTGGCCATCGCGCTGCTCGCCGGCATCCGCGAGAAGCTCAAGTACAGCGATGTACCCGAGGGCCTGCAGGGCCTGGGCATCACCTTCATCACCATCGGCCTGATGTCGCTGGGTTTCATGTCCTTCTCGGGCGTCCAGTTGTAAGGAGGCGACATGCCGAGTTTCGAAATCTTCCTCGCCATTGGCATGTTCACCGCCATCGTTCTCGCGCTGGTGGTGGTCATCCTCGCCGCCCGCGCCAAGCTGGTGTCCAGCGGCGACGTGAACATCGTGATCAACCGCGAGCGCACCATCACCGTCCCGGCCGGCGGCAAGCTGCTGCAGACCCTCGCGGCGCAGAACGTCTTCCTCTCCTCGGCCTGCGGCGGTGGCGGTACCTGCGCCCAGTGCAAGTGCGTGGTGGAGAGCGGCGGCGGCGAGATGCTGCCCACCGAGGAGTCCCACTTCACCCGCCGCCAGGCGAAGGAAGGCTGGCGCCTGTCCTGCCAGACTCCGGTGAAGCAGGACATGCACATCGAAGTGCCCGAAGAGGTCTTCGGCGTTAAGAAGTGGGAGTGCACGGTGGAGTCCAACCCCAACGTCGCCACCTTCATCAAGGAGCTGACCCTGCGCCTGCCGGAAGGGGAGAGCGTGGACTTCCGCGCCGGTGGCTACGTCCAGCTCGAATGCCCGCCCCACGAGGTGCACTACAAGGACTTCGACATCCAGCCCGAGTACCGGGCCGACTGGGACAGGTTCAACTTCTGGAAGTATGTCTCCAGGGTCGACGAGACCGTCATCCGCGCCTACTCCATGGCCAACTACCCCGACGAAAAGGGCATCGTGAAGTTCAACATCCGCGTGGCTTCGCCGCCGCCGGGCAAGGACGAGATCCCGCCGGGCAAGATGTCTTCCTGGGTGTTCAACCTCAAGCCGGGCGACAAGGTCACCGTGTACGGCCCCTTCGGCGAGTTCTTCGCCAAGGACACCCAGGCCGAGATGGTCTTCATCGGCGGTGGCGCCGGCATGGCACCCATGCGTTCGCACATCTTCGACCAGCTCAAGCGCCTGGGCTCCCAGCGCAAGATCAGCTTCTGGTACGGCGCGCGTTCCCTGCGCGAGGCCTTCTACACCGAGGAGTACGACCAGCTGGCCGCCGAGAACCCCAATTTCCAGTGGCACCTGGCGCTGTCCGACCCGCAGCCCGAGGACAACTGGAACGGCCATACCGGCTTCATCCACAACGTGCTGTTCGAGAACTACCTCAAGGACCACCCGGCCCCCGAGGACTGCGAGTTCTACATGTGCGGCCCGCCGATGATGAACGCAGCAGTGATCAAGATGCTGCTGGACCTGGGCGTCGAGCGCGAGAACATCCTGCTGGACGACTTCGGTGGTTAGACCTGTTGCCCTGCTGCTTTCGGCCAGTGTCCTGCTGGCCGGTTGTGGCGATTCCCTGGAGCAGTTCGGCGGCCCGACCATGGGCAGCAGCTACTCGGTGAAGTATGTGCGCAGCGCGTCCGGTCCTTCCGTGGAGCAGGCGCGGGGCGAAGTGGAGGGCATCCTCGCCGAGATCGACCGGCAGATGTCCACCTACCGCGCCGACTCCGACGTGGAGCGTTTCAATGCTCTGCCGGCGGGCAGCTGCATGGCCTTGCCGGCGCCCATGCTGGAGCTGGTGGCCTTTGGCGACAGCCTGTCCGCACAAAGCGACGGCGCCTTCGACATGACCCTGGAGCCGCTGCTCAACCTCTGGGGCTTCGGCCCGCAATCGCGCGGGGACCAGGTGCCCAGCGCCGAGGCCATCGCCATGGCCCGAGCGGATGTCGGTCACCAGCACCTCAAGCGCCAGGGCGACGAGTTGTGCAAGGACGCCGCCGTGCAGCTGGACTTCAACGCCATCGCCGCCGGCTACGCGGTGGATCGTGTCAGTGCGCGGCTGGGCGAGCTGGGCGTGACCAGTTCCCTGGTGGAGATCACCGGAGAAATGAAGGCCGTCGGCCGCAAGCCCGACGGCAGCCCCTGGCGCGTGGCCATCGAAGCACCGCGCGATGATCGCCAGGTAGCGCAGAAGATTGTTGCACTGCAGGACATGGGTATTTCCACCTCCGGCGACTATCGCAACTACTTCGAACGGGGTGGACAGCGGTATTCTCACACCCTCGATCCCACGAGCGGCGCTCCCATTACCCATCACCTGGCAGCGGTCACGGTGATCAACCCGTCGGCCCTGAATGCCGATGGACTGTCTACGCTGTTGATGGTGCTCGGGCCCGAGGCCGGCCTGGCGTTTGCCGACCGCCACGACATCGCGGCGTTCTTCGTCACCCGTGAAGGCACGGGTTTCGCCACCCGCGGCAGCCGCCGCTTCGAGCAACTGTTCCCCACGGAGGCGCACTGAACATGACCTGGCTACTGGTTTTCCTGATCATGCTGCTGGTGGTGCTGGGCATGGCCATCGGCGTGATCATGGGGCGCAAGCCCATCGCCGGTTCCTGCGGCGGCATCGCCAACCTGGGGATCGAGAAGGAATGCTCGATCTGTGGCGGCAATCGCGAAAAGTGCGAGGAAGCCAATCGCGACGGCGATGTAGTGGATGCAAAACTCGCCTACGACGCGACCAAGCGCTAATGTGCAGCGCCACGCAGCCTGACTAAGCTGCGCGCCGAGTTCGAAACGCCGCGGTGACGAGTTCCGCGGCCCTGCCGGAGGCCACAGAGAGCCCTCCGGCCCGTTATGAGGAGTAAGCATGGCTGTCTACAACTACGACGTAGTGGTGCTGGGTTCCGGCCCGGCCGGGGAAGGGGCGGCGATGAACGCCGCCAAGGCCGGACGCAAGGTGGCGGTGGTGGACAACCGCCCGCTGGTCGGCGGCAATTGCACCCACCTGGGCACCATCCCGTCCAAGGCCCTGCGCCACTCGGTGCGACAGATCATGCAGTACAACACCAACCCGCTGTTCCGCCAGATCGGCGAGCCGCGCTGGTTCTCCTTCCCCGACGTGCTCAAGAGCGCCGAGCGGGTGATCTCCAAGCAGGTGGCCTCGCGCACCGGCTACTACGCCCGCAATCGCGTCGATGTGTTCTTCGGCACGGCCAGCTTCTCTGACGAGCAGACCGTCGAGGTGGTGTGCACCAGCGGCGTGGTGGAGAAACTGGTGGCCAAGCAGGTCATCGTCGCCACCGGCTCGCGCCCCTATCGCCCGGCCGATGTCGACTTCCACCACCCGCGTATCTATGACAGCGACACCATCCTCAGCCTCACCCACACGCCGCGCCGCATCATCATCTACGGCGCCGGGGTGATCGGCTCCGAGTACGCCTCGATCTTCAGCGGCCTCGGTGTGCTGGTGGACCTGATCGACAACCGCGACCAGCTTCTCAGCTTCCTCGACGACGAAATCTCCGACGCCCTCAGCTACCACCTGCGCAACAACAACGTGCTCATCCGTCACAACGAGGAGTACGAGCGCATCGAGGGGCTGGAGAACGGGGTGATCCTGCACCTGAAGTCCGGCAAGAAGATCAAGGCCGACTGCCTGCTGTGGTGCAACGGCCGTACCGGCAACACCGACCGCCTGGGGCTGGAGAACGTCGGCATCAAGGTCAACAGCCGTGGCCAGATCAACGTCGACCAGTACTACCGCACCGAGGTGGGCAACATCTTCGCCGCCGGCGACGTGATCGGCTGGCCGAGCCTGGCCAGTGCCGCGGCCGACCAGGGGCGTTCAGCCGCCGGCAGTGCGGTGGAGAACGACAGCTGGCGCTTCGTCGATGACGTGCCGACCGGTATCTACACCATTCCGGAGATCAGCTCGATCGGCAAGAACGAGCGCGAGCTGACCCAGGCCAAGATCCCCTATGAAGTGGGCAAGGCCTTCTTCAAGGGCATGGCCCGTGCGCAGATCTCCCACGAACCGGTGGGCATGCTGAAGATCCTCTTCCACCGCGAGACCCTGGAAGTGCTCGGCGTGCACTGCTTCGGCTACCAGGCGTCGGAGATCGTCCACATCGGCCAGGCGATCATGAACCAGAAGGGCGAAGCCAACAGCATCAAGTACTTCATCAACACCACCTTCAACTACCCGACCATGGCGGAAGCCTATCGGGTGGCGGCGTTCGACGGCCTCAACCGGCTTTTTTGAGCGGCACCGGCCGGGCGCCTGAACCGGCCGGGGAGGACCCTCTCGACGATCCGCGCACCTGGCGCTGGCCGAATCGGGAGAGCTTCTGATCAGGCGACGCCCATGAAAAAAACCGGCCCTTGCGGCCGGTTTTTTCGTTCTGGGGGGAGTGACGCTCGGATGGGCGTTCAGCCCACCGTTTGCTCAGGAAACAATGCTGAATCTCGCACCGTTGGGCCTCGCTGCGCTCGGCGCCAACCTACTGCGCCGAGAGGGCCTGCGTAGCCCGGGCTTCAGCCCGGGAACAACGAGGCTTCAGCGCGCCAGCGTGCTCACCGCCACGCCGGGGAAGTCGGTGATGATGCTATCCACGCCGAAGTCGGCGAGGCGGCGCATCAGGGCTGGCTCGTTCACCGTCCATACCGACACGTGCAGCCCCTGCTTCTGCGCCTTCTGCAGGCGCTCGGGGGTGCACAGGGTCCAGTTCAGCGCCAGCAGGTTGCAGCCATGATTGGCCGCGACTTTCAGCGGATCGAGCCAGGCGTATTCGGCCACCAGGCCGCGGGCGAGGTCGGGCGTCAGGCGGTTCAATGCACGCAGCACCTCGCGGGAGCTGGAGGTGACGGTGACCTTGTCCAGCAGGCCGTGGCGCTCGGCGAGCTCACGGATGGCCAGCACGGTGCGCGCGGCGCGCACGCGGGAGGCGCTCTTCACTTCCAGTTGCCAGTGCTCGAAGTTGCACTGCTCGAACAGCTCTTCCAAGCGCGGAATGGGGCAGGGTTTGACCCAGCCCGGGCCGCCCTGGCGGGCGTCGTAGGTGACCAGTTCTTCGGCGTCGTGCTCCACCACCTTGCCGCGGCGGCCGGTGGTGCGCTTGAGCGTCGGGTCGTGGATCACCATCAGTTCGCCGTCGCGGGACAGGTGCAGGTCGAGTTCGCAGCGCTTCACGCCGTGGGAGAGGCACTGCTGGAAGCTGGCCAGGGTGTTTTCAGGGCATTCGCCCTTGGCGCCGCGATGGCCGTAGATCAGGGTCACTGGGAAACCTCGGGGTGTCGGGGTTGGTGGTGGCGGACGCTGTCGACGACATGCCCGCTTTCGAAATAGACGGAGAACTCGCGG
Organism: Pseudomonas sp. zfem005; assembly: GCF_032621735.1. NCBI lineage: Bacteria > Pseudomonadati > Pseudomonadota > Gammaproteobacteria > Pseudomonadales > Pseudomonadaceae > Pseudomonas > Pseudomonas sp. zfem005. The sequence goes on from NZ_JAVYJE010000004.1 coordinate 607,656, forward strand.
TAGTCCCAGCGCGCGATCGGCGGCTTGCCGACGGCGGGATGCTCCTCGTCCGGCAGGCCGAAACGTTCGAGTACCGCCCGCTGGGATTCGCCACGCGCGGGCAGCGAAAGGCCGCTGTCGCCTTGCTGGCCGACGGGGATTTCGATGGTTTCGGCCAGGGCCGGGAGGGGGAGGGACAGGCAGAGCAGAAGCAGAAGGCGCGACATGGGGATCATCCTGGAGGCGGAACCGAGCGGGCGCGGGCCTGGCGGCGAGCCTGGGCCTGCTTCTGCAGGATATGCCGGGCGAGCAATTGGCGCTGTGCGTCAGTCAGCGCTTCGAATTCGGTGCCGATCTCGTACTCGCCGTCCTCGCGCAACTGGCTGTGGATCACCACGGCGCGCAGCAGCAGGCCAAGGGCCTGGGGCATCAGCACCATCTTGATCGCCAGGTGGCTGCCGAGCTGAAAAGGCTGCGGGCAGAGGAAGCCGACGCCGCCTTCGGACAGGGTCACCCGGCGGGGCGGGCCGATGTCGCGCATCAGGCTCTGGGCCACGGCCTGGCCGAGCAGGTCGATGCGCTTGTTCATTACCTTCAGGTAGTTGGCCAGGGTCCGGTCGCGTTCGGAAATATGCCGCAGCAGGTGCTGCGACTCGAAGTCCATCAGGTGCAGGTCGCTGAGCAGATTGAACAGCGGTGACGCGTCGTGGAGCTCCTCGCTGGCCTGGGCCTGGGCGCCGGTCAGGGGGGTAAATTCCAGTGCGATCGTATCTTCGATACGGTAGTATTCGCGGCGGTCATCTGCGTCTTGTGTCGACATGGCGAACCCATGGGTGCAGGGGTGGTCTGAGTGTAAAGCTGCTCGCCTGACCCCGCCACAAGGACGTTCCTTTCTTCGCAAGCGAACCTTTTTCTATGTTCAGACCGCTGCCCCTGTATATCGGCGCCCGTTACACGCGCGCCAAGCGTCGCAGTTACTTCGTCTCGTTCATCTCCCTGACTTCCATGATCGGCCTCGCCCTCGGCGTGCTGGTGATGATTCTCGTGCTGTCGGTGATGAACGGCTTCGACCGCGAGATGCGCGAGCGCGTGCTGGGCATGGTGCCCCACGCCACCATCGAATCCGCCACCCCGATCAACGATTGGCAGGCGCTGGCCGACAAGGTCCGTGCGCAGCCGGGCATCGCCGCAGTGGCGCCCTTCACCCAGATGCAGGGCCTGCTGACCAACAACGGCAAGGTGCAGAAGGTGCTGGTCAACGCCGTCGACCCGGCGCTGGAAGGGCAGGTCTCGATCATCGACGACTACTTCAAGCAGGGCGACCTGGCCTCGCTGCGCGCCGGCGAGTTCGGCATCGTCATCGGCGACAAGGCGGCCACCAAGCTCGGCGTCGGCATGGGCGACAAGGTCACCTTCGTGCTGCCGGAAGTGGCGGTCACCCCGGCCGGCGTGTTCCCGCGCATGAAGCGCTTCACCGTGGTCGGCATCTTCCATGTCGGCGCCGGCGAGCTGGACGGCGCCCTGGCCGTGGCCAACATCAAGGACACCGCCCGCCTGCACCGCTGGAAGCCCGACCAGGTGCAGGGCCTGCGTCTCAAGCTCGACGACCTGTTCCAGGCACCGCGTGTGGCCTGGCAGATCGCCGGGCAGCTGAAGGGCGAGGACTTCTACGCCCGCGACTGGACCCGTACCCACGGCAACCTCTACCAGGCCATCCGCATGGAGAAGACCATGATCGGCCTGCTGCTGCTGCTGATCGTCGCGGTCGCCGCGTTCAACATCATTTCCACCCTGGTCATGGTGGTCACCGACAAGAAGGGCGATATCGCCATTCTCCGTACCCTCGGGGCCACGCCGGGGCAGATCATGGGCATCTTCATGGTCCAGGGCACGGTGATCGGTGTGGTCGGCACCGCCATCGGCTGCGTGCTGGGCATCCTCGCCGCGCTCAACGTCAGCGCCGCCATCTCCTGGCTGGAGGACGTGCTCGGCCACAAGTTCCTCAGCGCCGATGTCTACTTCATCGACTACCTGCCCTCGCAGCTGATGCTGGAGGACGTGGTGCTGGTCTGCGGCGCCGCGCTGGTCCTGAGTTTCTTCGCCACCCTTTACCCGGCCTGGCGTGCTGCGCGCACCCAGCCCGCAGAGGCGCTTCGTTATGAGTGACGTGAAAGATCGCGCGGTGCTGAGCTGCCGCAACCTGGGCAAGAGCTACGAGGAAGGCCCGCAATCGGTGCAGGTGCTTTCCGGCGTTGAGCTGGAGCTGCACCCGGGCGAGCGCATCGCCATCGTCGGCAGCTCCGGCTCGGGCAAGAGCACCCTGCTGAACATGCTCGGCGGGCTCGACACCCCCAGCACCGGCAGCGTCTGGCTGGCGGGGGAGGAGCTGTCCGCCCTCAACGAGAAGGCCCGTGGCCTGCTGCGCAACCGCGCGCTGGGCTTCGTCTACCAGTTCCACCACCTGCTGCCCGAGTTCACTGCGCTGGAAAACGTCTGCATGCCCCTGCTGATCGGCCGCACGCCGATCGCCGAGGCGCGCCAGCGTGCCACCGCGCTGCTGGAGCGCGTCGGCCTCGGCCATCGCCTGTCGCACAAACCGGCTGAGCTGTCCGGTGGCGAGCGCCAGCGCGTGGCCATCGCCCGTGCCCTGGTCAACAACCCGGAGCTGGTGCTGCTCGACGAGCCCACCGGCAACCTCGACAAGCACACCGCCCAGAGCATCCAGGAGCTGATGCTGGAGCTCAGCGGCTCGCTGCGCACCGCCTTCCTGGTGGTGACCCATGACCCGCAACTGGCCCAGCAGATGGACCGGGTGCTGCGCCTGGAAGAAGGCCGGCTGGTGGCTGCCTGACATGTTCAGACCCCTGGCCATCTTCATCGGCGCGCGCTACACCCGCGCGAAACGCCGCAACCACTTCATCTCCTTCATCTCGCTGACCTCGATGATCGGCCTCGCCCTGGGCGTGCTGGCGATGATCGTCGTGCTCTCGGTGATGAACGGGTTCCAGAAGGAGATGAGCTCGCGGATCCTCGGCATGGTGCCCCACGCTACCCTCGCCGCCGAGCAGCCGCTGGACGACTGGCGCAGCGTCGCCGCCACGGCGATGAAGCACCCGGAGGTGACCGGTGCCGTGCCCTTCGCCGAGCTGGAGGGGATGCTCTCCTACAAGGGCATGATGCAGCCGGTGCAGATCAACGGCATCGACCCGGCGGAAGAGCCCAAGGTCTCCATCATCGGCAAGCACATCGTTCAGGGTGCGCTGGCCGACCTGGTGCCCGGCGAGTTTGGCATCGTCGTCGGTGAAATCACTGCGCGCCGCTTCCACCTCAACGTCGGCGACAAGCTGACCCTGATCGTGCCCGAGGTCAGCAACGCACCGGGTGGCATCACCCCGCGCATGCAGCGCCTCAGCGTGGTCGGCGTATTCAAGGTGGGCGCCGAGCTGGACAGCTCCCTGGCGCTGATCAACGTCGCCGACGCCGCCACCATCCAGCGCCTGCAGGAAGGCCAGGTGCAAAGCGTGCGCATCGCCCTGAAGGACCTCTACCAGGCGCCGCGCGTTTCCGCGCAGATCGTCAAGGCGCTGGGCGCGGGCTACCGGTCGGATGACTGGACCCACACCCAGGGCAGCCTGTTCAGTGCGATGAAGATGGAGAAGACCATGATCGGCCTGCTCCTGCTGCTGATCGTCGCGGTGGCGGCGTTCAACATCATCGCCACGCTGATCATGGTGGTGGCCGACAAGCGCGCCGATATCGCCATCCTCCGCACCCTCGGCGCCACGCCCCGGCAGATCATGGCCATCTTCATGGTCCAGGGCAGCGTCATCGGCGCGGTCGGTACCCTGATTGGCACCGGGCTGGGCATCGTCACGGCGCTCAACGTCAGCACCTGGATCGCCGCCCTGGAGCGTGCCAGCGGGCAGCACATCTTCAGTTCCGACGTGTACTTCGTCAGCTACCTGCCGTCTGACCTGCAGGCGGCGGATGTGGTGATGATCTGCGGTGCCGCGCTACTGATGAGCTTCCTCGCCACGCTCTATCCAGCCTGGCGCGCTGCTCAGACCCAGCCGGCGGAAGCGCTGCGCTACGAATAAGCTCGATCCCGCACCACGAAAAACGCCGCTCGAAAGCGGCGTTTTTCATTTCAGGCCCAGTGTGGGTGCAGCGGCCAGGGCGCTATTTGAGCCCGGCCTGCTGGCGGCGTTTCTGACGCTTGCGCCAGCTGTGACCGACCCACCAACGCCAGTAGAGCATGGTCAGCATGTAGCCCAGGGCGCCGACGAGGATGCCGCAGACGATGGAGCCCAGCAGGAAGGGCTGCCACAGGGTGGAGAGTTCCTGGGTGATCCAGTGGAAGGTCAGCTCGTCGGGCAGGGTGCGCGGCGGCACGCCCATCAGCCAGGCGCCCATCTTGTAGGTGCAATAGAACACCGGCGGCATGGTGATAGGGTTCGTCAGCCAGACCAGGCCGACGGAGATCGGCAGGTTGGCGCGCACGGTGATCGCCAGCGCCGCTGCCAGCAGCATCTGCAGGGGCATCGGGATGAAGGCGGCGAACAGACCCATGGCCATCGCCCGCGAGACCGAATGGCGGTTGAGATGCCAGAGGTTCGGGTCGTGGATCAGGGCACCGAGGAAGCGCAGCGACTTGTGCTCCCTGATCAGGTCCGGGTTCGGCATGTAGCGTTTGAAGAGGCGACGCGGCATGTGGGCTCTCTGGCAGGCTGAAGCGCCGACATTATGCATTCATGGTTATGACACCGCCGGGTCAGTTTGTGTCGATAAATGAATGGAACCGCACCGATCAACGGTCATCGACCGGCGCCGTTGAGCTGAGCCCAGGGAGGGAGCCTTGTCATGACGGGGAGTTTGGTCGCGCTGGCCTGTGGGTTGGCCTCGCTGCGTTTCATGCCGGGGTTGCCGACGGGCGGCTGGCTTCTGGCGGCGGCGGCGCTGGGCGGCGTTCTTCTATTCACGCGGTTGCGGCTGCCGGGGCTGTTCCTCCTGGGCGGCGCCTGGGCCTGCATCTGTGCCCAGCAGGCCCTGGATGATCGCCTGGCCATGGCCCTGGATGGCGAGACTCGCTGGCTGCAAGGGCAGGTTGTCGGCCTGCCGCAGCGGGGCGGCGGGGTTGTGCGTTTCGAACTGGAGGATGCCGTCGCGCCCGGATTGCGTTTGCCGCAGCGCATGCGCCTGTCCTGGTATGGCGGGCCCGAGGTGCGCGGGGGCGAGCACTGGCGGTTGGCGGTGACTCTGAAGCGCCCCCGGGGCCTGGTGAACCCCCACGCGTTCGACTACGAGGCCTGGCTGCTGGCCCGCCATACCGGCGCCACCGGCTCGGTGAAGGCGGGCCAGCCGTTGCAACGGGGCAGTGGCCCGGCTGCCTGGCGTGACCGCGTGCGCCAGGGCATAGAAAGTGTGCCCGCCCATGGTCGCAACGGCGGTATCGCCGCGCTGGTGCTGGGAGATGGCTCGGGGATCGACAGTGCCGATTGGCAGTTGCTGCTGAACACCGGGACGGTGCACCTGATGGTGATCTCCGGGCAGCACATCGCCTTGCTCGCGGCGGTGCTTTACGGGGCGGTGGCGTTGCTGGGGCGGCTCGGTCTCTGGCCCCGACGCCTGCCGTGGCTGCCCTGTGCCTGCGCGCTGGCCTTCGCCGGTTCGCTGGGTTACGGACTCCTCGCCGGCTTCGACGTACCGGTGCAGCGCTCCTGCCTGATGACCGCCATCGCGCTGCTATGGCGCATGCGCTTTCGTCACCTGGGCGTGCTGCGGCCGCTGCTGGTGGCCTTCTGCGTGGTGCTGGCGGCCGATCCGCTGGCGTCCCTGCAGGCGGGGTTCTGGTTGTCCTTCGGGGCCGTGGCATTGCTGGTGCTGATCTTCGCCGGGCGCCTGGGTGTGCCGTCGTGGTGGCGCAGTTGGTGGCGCGCGCAATGGACCATGGGCTTGGCACTGTCACCCTTGCTGCTGGCCATGGCCCTGCCCATCAGCCTGAGCGGCCCGCTGGCCAACCTGATTGCGGTGCCATGGGTCAGCCTGGTCTCGGTGCCGCTGTCTTTATTAGGCGCGGCCCTTCAGGGTGTGCCGGGTCTTGGGGCGGGGCTGCTGTGGTTGGCGGGTGGGTCGCTGGAACTGTTGTTCCGCTTGCTGGGCTGGATAGCGGAATGGATTCCCGCCTGGCAGGCGACCGCCGTTCCCGTCCGGGCCTGGCTGCTGGGCATGCTCGGTTGCCTGCTGCTGATCGTGCCCGCCGGGATACCGGTGCGTGCTCTGGGGTTGGCGTTGTTGCTGCCAACATTGTTTCCGCCGGTGGAACGCCCCGCCTGGGGGAGGGCGGATATCTGGCTGCTGGATGTGGGGCAGGGGCTGTCGGTGCTGGTGCGCACACGGGAGCATGCGTTGCTCTATGACACGGGCGCGCGGCGGGGCGATTTCGACATGGGCGAGCGCGTGGTGCTGCCCAGCCTGCTGGGGCTGGGTGTGCGGCGCCTGGACCAGATGCTCCTCAGCCATGCCGATAACGACCACGCGGGTGGCGCCGGTGCCGTGATGCGTGGCATGCCGGTGGCGCGGGTGGTGAGCGGTGAGCCGGAGCGCCTGCCGGCCAGCCTGGGGGCTGAAGCCTGCCTTGAGCGGGCCTGGGAATGGGACGGCGTGCGCCTGCGAACCTGGCGCTGGGAGGCCGCGCGCACCGGCAACGACCGCTCCTGTGTGCTCAGCGTGGAGGCGCGGGGCGAGCGCATTCACCTGACCGGCGATATCGGCGCCCAGGCCGAAGCCGCCTGGATTGCCAGTGGCGAACCCTTGCACGCCGATTGGTTGCTGGCACCGCACCACGGCAGCGCCAGCTCTTCATCGGCGGCGCTTATCGAGGCGGTAGCGCCCCGTGGTGCGCTGATCACCCGGGGCAGCCACAACGCCTTCGGCCATCCGCATCCGACCGTGATCGCCCGTTACCGGGCAGCGGGTGCTGCAATCCATGACACGGCGGAGTCCGGTGCGCTGCTGATCCGCCTCGGTGAACGTGACGAGGTGCGTGGACTGCGGACCCAGGCACGTTTCTGGCGGGAAAAATGAGAACGGCGGCGGTCGGCGGGGCCCTGACCCTGTGCTAGAGTTGCGCCACTTTTTTCAAGGGGATTTGCCACCGTGTGGGAGCTGGTCAAAGCAGGCGGCTGGATGATGCTGCCTATCATTCTGAGTTCCATCGCAGCCACCGCCATCATCGTGGAGCGCCTGTGGACGCTTCGCGCCAATCGCATCGCACCGCCGCAATTGCTCGGCCAGGTGTGGCGCATGGTCAAGGACAAGCAGCTCAACGCCCAGAAGCTCAAGGAGCTGCGTGCGTCTTCCCCGCTGGGTGAGATCCTCGCGGCGGGCCTGGCCAACTCCAAGCACGGTCGCGAGATCATGAAGGAGTGCATCGAGGAGGCCGCTTCCCGCGTCATCCACGAACTGGAGCGCTACCTCAACACCCTGGGCACCATCGCCGCGATGGGCCCGCTGTTGGGCCTGTTGGGCACCGTGTTCGGCATGATCGAGATCTTCAGTGGCTTCATGGACAATGGCATGGCCAACGCCCCGGCACTGGCTGGCGGTATTGGCAAGGCTCTGATTACCACTGCAGCGGGCCTGGTGGTCGCTATCCCTGCGGTGTTCTTCCATCGTTTCCTGCTGCGTCGCGTCGACGAGCTGGTGGTGGCCATGGAACAGGAGGCGATCAAGCTGGTGGAAGTGACCCAGGGTGATCGTGAAGTGGACTTCGCAGAGGAAGGCAAAGCGTGAAGTTCCGTCGCCGTGCGGGCAACGTCGCGCGTGAGGAGGTCTTCCTCAACCTGACTTCGTTCATCGACGTGATCTTCGTGCTGCTGTTGTTCTTCGTGGTCACCACGACCTTCAACCGCCCCAGCGAACTGAAGATCGAGCTGCCCGAGGCCGTCAGCGGTACCCCGGCCCAGGCTACCGAGGTGAAGACCCTGGAGCTGTCTATCAGTGCCGACGGGCAGTACGCACTCAATGGCCAGGTACTGGTTAAGAACGACCTGGCGACGCTGATGACGGCCTTGAGCAAGGAGTCCGGTGGCGACAACAGCCTACCGATGATTATCAGCGCCGACGCCAAGACCACCCATCAAACGGTGATCACCGCCATGGATGCGGCCGGCAAGCTGGGCTTCAGCAAGTTGCGCATCACCACCGTCGAGGCCTCGGACAAGCCCTGATGGCCTTCTCCGATCGGCTGTTGGACGCCTGGTACCGGGGCCACCCGGCCCTGGTGCTGCTACGCCCGCTGGAGGCGCTTTACCGTCTGGTGGTGACGCGCAAGCGCGACGCCTTCCTGGCCGGCGAAGGGCCTATCTATCGCGCCCCTGTGCCGGTGATGGTGGTGGGCAACATCACCGTTGGCGGCACCGGCAAGACCCCCATGATTCTCTGGCTCATCGAGCACTGCCGCAGCCTTGGCTTGCGTGTGGGCGTGGTCAGCCGTGGCTACGGTGCCAACCCGCCGAGCCTGCCCTGGCGGGTACGGGCGGAGCAGGGCGCCGACGTCGCCGGTGACGAACCGCTGCTGATCGTGCAGCGCAGCGGTGTGCCGCTGGTCATCGACCCGGACCGCGGGCGTGCGGTCGAGGCGCTGCTGGCCGATGGGCCGCTCGATCTCGTGCTCAGCGATGACGGCCTGCAGCATTACCGCCTGGCGCGGGACATCGAACTGGTACTGATCGACGCCGCCCGTGGCCTTGGCAACGGCCGCTGCCTGCCGGCGGGTCCCCTGCGCGAGCCGGCGCAGCGCCTGGAAAGCGTCGATGCGGTGCTTTACAACGGTGCCGACTCCGGCCCTGGCGGTGCCCATGGCTTCCGCCTGCAGCCCACCGCGCTGGTCAACCTGCACAGTGGTGAGCGGGTCGCACTCGATCATTTCCCCCCTGGCCAGGCGCTCCATGCTGTGGCCGGCATCGGTAATCCGCAGCGTTTCTTCACCACGCTCGAGGCGCTAAACTGGCGCCCGGTTCCCCATGCCTTCGCCGACCACGCCAGCTTCGGTGCCGCCGAACTGCAGTTCAGCCCGGCACTGCCCCTGGTGATGACCGAGAAGGATGCGGTGAAGTGCCGTGACTTCGCGGCTGCCGACTGGTGGTACCTGGCCGTCGATGCGGTGCCCACCTTGGGCTTCATCGAATGGCTCGATGCGCGACTGGCACGCCTGTCGGCCGAACGCTCCTAACTCATTCCAGCCGCCCCTTCGGGTGGCGTTCAAGGATACCCATGGACACGAAACTGCTCGATATCCTCGCCTGTCCTCTGTGCAAGGGCACGCTCAAGCTCGCCGAAGACAAGAGCGAACTGGTCTGCAAGGCCGATGCGCTGGCCTTCCCGGTTCGCGAAGGCATCCCGGTGATGCTGGAAAGCGAGGCCCGCACCCTTAACGTCGACGAGCGGCTGGACAAGTAATGGCCCAGGCATTCACCGTCGTCATCCCGGCGCGCTACGCCTCCACGCGCCTGCCCGGCAAGCCGCTGCAGGACATCGCCGGCAAGCCGATGGTCCAGCACGTCTGGGAGCAGGCGCGGCGCAGTTCCGCCGAGCGCGTGGTGGTCGCCACCGACGACGCGCGTATCGTCGAGGCCTGCAAGGGCTTTGGCGCCGAGGTGGTGCTGACCCGGGTCGACCACAATTCCGGCACCGATCGCCTGGCCGAGGTCGCCACCCAGCTCGGGCTGGCCGGCGACGCCATCGTGGTCAATGTGCAGGGCGATGAGCCGCTGATCCCTCCGGCGATCATCGACCAGGTGGCAGCCAACCTGGCGGCTCACCCGGAGGCGGGCATCGCCACCCTCGCCGAGCCGATCCATGACGTGGATGCGCTGTTCAACCCCAATGTGGTCAAGGTGTCGACCGACACCCAGGGCCTGGCCCTGACCTTCAGCCGTGCACCGCTGCCCTGGGCTCGCGATGCATTCGCCCGTGGGCGTGATGCGCTGCCCGAGGGCGTGCCTTACCGCCGCCATATCGGCATCTATGCGTACCGTACCCAGTTCCTCCATGACTTCGTCGCCTGGGGCCCCTGCTGGCTGGAAGACACCGAATGCCTGGAGCAGCTGCGTGCGCTCTGGCATGGCGTGCGCATCCACGTAGCCGATGCCCTGGAGGCGCCGGCTGCCGGTGTGGACACCGCTGAAGACCTGGAGCGGGTGCGCCGCTTGCTGGGGGCCTGATGAAGGTTCTGTTCGTCTGCCTGGGCAATATCTGCCGCTCGCCCACCGCCGAGGGTGTACTGCGCCACAAGCTGCGTGAGGCCGGGCTGGCGGAGCAGGTCGAGGTCGACTCCGCCGGTACCGGTGACTGGCACGTTGGCAAGGCACCCGACACGCGCACCCGCCAGGCGGCGCTGCGACGTGGCTATGACCTGTCGCTGCTACGGGCGCGCCAGGTGAGCGTGGAGGACTTCTCGCGTTTCGATCTGGTGTTGGCGATGGATCACAGCAACCTGCGTGATCTCAAGGGGCTGCGCCGCAATGGCAGCGAGCCGGACCTGTTCCTGCGTCGCTATGGCCTGGTGCCGGAGGAGGTCCCGGATCCTTACTACGGCGGCGAGGAAGGCTTCGAAGAGGTGCTGGATCTGATCGAGCAGGCTTGTGATGGTCTGGTTGCCGAGATTCGGGGGCGCCTGTGAGCCTCGTCGTTTCCGAAAGCGTTTCCCTGAAGCCCTTCAACACCTTTGGTGTGGAGGTGCGTGCGCGCCTGTTTGCCGAGGCGCATGACGACGCCGAGGTGCGTGAGGCGCTTGCTCTGGCGAGCGCGCGCGGTATTCCGCTGCAAGTGATCGGCGGGGGCAGCAACCTGCTGCTGACCGCTGATGTCGACGCGCTGGTGCTGCGCATGGCCAGCCGTGGGCTGCGCCTGCTGGGCGATGATGGCGAGCTGGTGCTGGTGGAGGCCGAAGCTGGCGAGCCCTGGCACCCGTTCGTGCTCTGGACCCTGGAGCAGGGGCTGGCGGGGCTGGAGAACCTCAGCCTGATTCCCGGCACCGTTGGGGCGGCACCGATGCAGAACATCGGCGCCTACGGGGTGGAGATCAAGGATGTATTCGCCGGGTTGACCGCGATGGACCGCCTGAGTGGCGAGCTGCGTGACTTCAGCCTGGAAGAGTGCGCCTTCGGCTATCGCGACAGCCTGTTCAAGCGTGAGGTCGGCCGCTGGCTGATCCTCAGGGTTCGTTTCAAGTTGAGCCGTGCGCTGAGCTTGCACCTCGACTACGGGCCTGTGCGCCAGCGGCTGCAGGAGCAGGGCGTCGATGCGCCGACGGCGTCGGATGTGAGTCGTGCCATTTGCTCCATCCGCAGCGAGAAGCTTCCGGACCCGGCTCAACTGGGCAACGCTGGCAGCTTCTTCAAGAATCCGCTGGTACCGGCCGGGCTGGCCGAGCGCCTGCGTGGCGAACATGCGGATCTGGTGGCCTATCCCCAGGCCGATGGCCAGGTGAAGCTGGCCGCAGGCTGGTTGATCGAGCGTGCTGGTTGGAAGGGCTACCGTGATGGCGATGCGGGTGTCCATCGCCTGCAGGCCCTGGTGCTGGTGAACCACGGTGCGGCTACCGGCCTGCAGCTGCTGGACCTGGCGCAGCGCATTCAGGCCGATGTCGCCGAACGCTTTGGCGTGGTGCTGGAGATGGAGCCCAATCTGCTCTGACATCGCTTGCACGCAATAGACAAAGGGACGCTCAGGCGTCCCTTTTTCATTTGCGGTGCAGTGAGGGGGGGAGGGTGCGCAGGCAGGTTGCGGTGGACGGTGGGCGGGGTGGGCACTTTTCTCGTGCCAAAGAAAAAGGGATGCCGAGGCATCCCTTGTTCATTGAGGCAGGGCCTTAGACGGTCGGTTTGGACTCGTCCTTGGCTTCTTCCTCTTCCTTCGCTTCGTCAGCGACGGTTGCTTCGGCAGCTTCGGTGCTGGCCTCGGTCACTTCGACCTTGGGCTCTTCCGCAACTTCCTGGGCTTCCACGACAGCTTCAGCAACGGGCTCGGGCTGGGCTTCCACCACCGGCTCAGCGGCGACTTCGACCACGACCGGAGCAGCCTCCTCGACCACCGGGGCTTCTACCACGGGGGCTGCGGCGGCTTCACGTGCAAGACGCTCGGCTTCCTGCTGACGGCGACGTACTTCGCGAGGATCGTTCGGTGCACGGCCACCGGCGCTTACCGGTGCTGCCGCGGGGGCAGGAGCCGGTTCGGCTTCGACAACAGGGGCCACGACCGGAGCCGGTGCTTCCACTTCTGCGACCTGGGCGGTCTCGACGGGGGCTTCGACCACGGTTTCGGCAACCGGCTCGACGACCACGACGGACACTTCGCTTTCGATCACGGCAGGGGCGCTGGTCTCGATCACTTCGACCGGTTCCTGCTCCTGGGCGACGGCTTCGGCGACCGGGGCTTCGCTGGCGGCGCTTTCGACCTGGGTCGGCTCGCTGCTGGCTTGGCCTTCGACCTGCTCGGCGATCACTTCCGCGGCGACGGCGGTCACGACAACGGCGGCGGGGACGCTGCCATCGACATTGGCCTCTTCGCTGCCTTCCTCGCCTTCTTCGCCTTCGACTTCACGCTGGCGCTCACGGCGGTTGCTGCGGCGACGCTGGCCACGGGAGCGGCGGCGGGGGCGGTCGCCTTCGGCGCCTTCCTGGCCATCGACATCAAGCTCTTCGTTGTTCAGCAGTTCTTCTTCGCTGGCCTCGGCGGCAACCTGCTCGGGGCGCGGGGCGCGCTCTTCACGGGGCTGGCGCTCTTCGCGCGGCGGACGCTCGCCACGTTCGCGGCGGTTTTCCTGGCCTTCGCGAGGTTCACGCGGCTCGCGCGGCTCACGGGCTTCGCGCGGTGCACGCTCCTCACGGGGTTGACGCTCTTCGCGGGGCTGGCGCTCCTCACGAGGCTCGCGCGGTGCGCGCTCTTCGCGGGGTTCACGAGCTTCACGCGGAGCGCGGTCTTCACGAGGCTGACGCTCTTCGCGCGGCGGACGCTCGCCACGTTCGCGGCGGTTTTCCTGGCCTTCGCGAGGCTCACGCGGTTCGCGCGGCTCACGGGCTTCGCGAGGTTGACGCTCTTCACGCGGCTTGCGCTCTTCGTCGCGGCGGCCTTCACGGCTGCCGTCACGGCGGCGGTTCTGCTGGCGACCGTTACGGCGCTCGTCGCTGCTGCGGGCCGGACGCTCGCTGGCGCTCTGCTCGGTAGTGACGGGCTGGGCTTCTTCCTTGCCGGCGAACAGGCCTACCAGCGACTTCACCAGGCCTTTGAACAGGCTCGGCTCGGCAGCGGCGACGGCAGCGGTCGGCGGAGCCATCGGGGCCGGAGCGGGACGCTCGGGGGCCACGGTTTTCACGGCGGCTTCCTGGCGGACCAGGGTGCGAGTGGCGGCGGCCGGCTGGTGATCCTCGGTTTCGGTCGGGGTCATCTCGTAGCTGGACTGGCCGTGCATGACTTCCGGGCTGTCATCGCGCAGACGCTGCACTTCGAAGTGCGGGGTCTCCAGATGATCGTTCGGCAGGATCACGATGCGGGCGCGGGTGCGCAGCTCGATCTTGGTGATGCTGTTGCGCTTCTCGTTGAGCAGGAAGGCGGCAACCGGAATCGGTACCTGGGCACGGACTTCGGCGGTGCGGTCCTTCAGGGCTTCTTCTTCGATCAGGCGCAGGATCGCCAGCGACAGGGACTCGACGTCGCGGATGATGCCTTGGCCGTTGCAGCGCGGGCAGACGATGCCGCTGCTCTCGCCCAGGGACGGACGCAGGCGCTGACGGGACATTTCCAGCAGGCCGAAGCGGGAGATGCGGCCGACCTGTACGCGGGCGCGGTCGGCTTCCAGGGCTTCGCGGACTTTCTCTTCCACGGCGCGCTGGTTCTTGGCCGGGGTCATGTCGATGAAGTCGATGACGATCAGACCGCCGATATCACGCAGGCGCAGCTGGCGAGCGATCTCTTCGGCCGCTTCCAGGTTGGTCTGCAGGGCGGTTTCTTCGATGTCGCCGCCTTTGGTCGCACGCGCCGAGTTGATGTCGATGGACACCAGGGCTTCGGTCGGGTCGATGACGATGGAACCGCCGGAAGGCAGTTTCACTTCGCGCTGGAAGGCGGTTTCGATCTGGCTCTCGATCTGGAAGCGATTGAACAGCGGAACGCTGTCCTGGTAGAGCTTGATCTTGTTCTGGTACTGCGGCATCACCTGACGGATGAAGCTCAGGGCTTCTTCCTGGGCTTCGACGCTGTCGACCAGTACTTCGCCGATGTCCTGACGCAGGTAGTCGCGGATGGCGCGAATGATGACGTTGCTTTCCTGATAGATCAGGAAGGGGGCGCCGCGCTCACCGGAAGCTTCCTTGATGGCGCTCCAGAGTTGCAGCAGGTAGTCGAGGTCCCACTGCAGCTCTTCGCTGGAACGACCCAGGCCGGCAGTGCGAACGATCAGGCCCATGTCGGCCGGTGCGTTCAGGCCGTTCAGCGCCTCACGAAGCTCGTTGCGCTCTTCGCCTTCGATGCGACGGGAGATGCCGCCCGCGCGGGGGTTGTTCGGCATCAGTACCAGATAACGGCCGGCGAGGCTGATGAAGGTGGTCAGGGCTGCGCCCTTGTTGCCACGTTCTTCTTTCTCGACCTGGACGATGACTTCCTGGCCTTCGTTGAGCACGTCCTTGATGTTGACGCGCCCTTCGGGGGACTTCTTGAAGTATTCGCGGGAGATTTCTTTCAGCGGCAGGAAGCCGTGGCGATCTGCACCGAAGTCGACGAATGCGGCTTCGAGGCTGGGCTCGATGCGAGTGATGCGGCCTTTGTAGATGTTGGCCTTTTTCTGTTCACGGGCGCCCGACTCGATATCCAGGTCGTACAGGCGTTGGCCGTCGACCAGGGCAACACGCAACTCTTCGGGCTGAGTTGCGTTAATCAGCATTCTTTTCATGTAGTACCGTCGGTTTCCGGGGCTGCCGGAAACGGCGATCAGCACACACGACTCTCGCGGTCGGTGTCAGGTGCGCGTCAGGGGTGGCATGCCACCCCCGTGTCCAGCGACATCAGGCCAGTAGGGCCGGGGTCGCGACGACGTCTCCTGCTTGCTGTTGTCGTAACAGAAGCACGTTGTCAGGAGGAGGAATCAGCCATCGGTAGCGGACGAGATAAAGCGTCTTGATTGAAGCGTTTGCTACGCAGTCCGACGGTTGTGCATCTCCACCCTACACTTGTCCCTTGAAAATCGGGTGCCGCTCGCAGAATCCGTAGCGGGTTGCATTTTACGTGACCGCCCCTGAGGGGTTGGCCGCGCGTCATGGCTCAAGGCGTTTTTCTCCGGATATCCGCGCACTGTGCGGCGAAATATCCTGACGGACGGCCTGACGTCCTGAATGGGTTGCACGTGTCTGGGATGGCAGTTTTGGCGATCATCCGGAGCACGGCCGCTTTTGGCGGCGTTCGCGACTATAGCAGCAATTATTAAGTGCTTCAAATTCATCAAAAATTGCTATGATGCCCGCCATGACTACTCCCTCTTCTCCAACCTCCGGCGTCCAGCTGCTTGAGGTTGCGCCGGAATATGCCGGCCAGCGCATCGACAACTTCCTCCGTACCCAGCTCAAAGGCGTGCCCAAGACCTTGATCTATCGCATTCTGCGCAAGGGCGAGGTGCGGGTGAACAAGGGACGGATCAAGCCCGAGTACAAGCTCCAGGCTGGGGATGTGGTGCGCGTTCCGCCGCTGCGCCTTGCCGAACGTGATGAGGCTGCGCCCGTCGCCCAGGGGCTGCTGGAGCGGCTCGAGGCCGCCATCGTCTACGAGGACAAGGGCCTGATCGTCCTCAATAAGCCGGCCGGCATTGCCGTGCATGGGGGTAGCGGGCTCAGCTTCGGTGTGATCGAGGCGTTCCGTCAGCTGCGGCCGGACGCCAAGGAGCTGGAATTGGTGCACCGGCTGGATCGCGACACCTCGGGCCTGCTGATGATCGCGAAGAAGCGCAGCATGCTGCGCCACCTCCACGAAGCCCTTCGCGGCGATGGGGTGGACAAGCGCTACATGGCGCTGGTGCGTGGCAATTGGCCGACCTCGAAGAAGAAGGTCAGTGCGCCGCTGCTGAAGAACAACCTGCGTTCCGGTGAGCGCATGGTCGAGGTCAATGACGAGGGCAAGGAGGCGCTGACCGAGTTCCGCGTCCTGCGTCGTTTCGGCGAGTTCGCCACCCTGGTCGAGGCCAGCCCCATTACCGGGCGCACCCACCAGATTCGCGTGCATACCCGCCATGCCGGGCACGCTATCGCGGGCGATCCCAAGTACGGTGACGAAGAGTTCTCCCGCGAAATCCGGGAGCTGGGCGGCAAGCGCCTGTTCCTGCATGCCTATGCGCTGTCCCTGGTGTTGCCTGACGGCACGCCGCTGCGGGTCGAGGCGCCGGTGGATGATATGTGGGAGAAGACCCTGGAGCGCCTCGGTGTCTGACTACCGTCTATTGGTGTTCGATTGGGATGGCACCCTGGCGGACTCTATCTCGCGCATAGTCGAGTCCCTGCGGGTGGCCGCTGAGATCTGCGGGCTGCCGCAGCTGGATGAGTCGGCGCTGAAGGGCATCATCGGCCTCGGTCTGCCCGAGGCGATCCGTGTCCTCTATCCAGAACTCGTCGATCCGTCTTCGGTCGAACGCTACCGTGCGGCTTACGGAGCTCATTACAACCGGCTGGAGGTGCAGCCGTCGGCGCTGTTCCCTGGTGTGCTGGAGGCCCTGGAGGGTTTCCGCAATGAGGGCTACCTGCTGGCGGTCGCCACCGGCAAGAGTCGACGAGGGCTCGATCACGTCCTCGCGGGGCGTGGTTGGCTGGATTACTTCGATATCACCCGTTGCGCCGACGAGACGGCCAGCAAGCCCGATCCACGCATGCTGCATGAGATCCTTGCGCATTGCGGCGTGGAGGCTGGGCGGGCGTTGATGGTGGGGGATTCACCCTTCGACCTGCAGATGGCTCATCGCGCCGGTATGGATTCGGTAGCGGTCGGCTACGGTGCTCAGTCCCTCGATACCTTGCGTCGTGAATCGCCGAAGCTGGCGGTCGAATGTTTCGATGAATTGCGCCACTGGCTCGCCGGTGGTGCGAACACACACTCTATGAAGGTGGATCTGCATGTCGGATGAATGGAAGGCATCGACGCCTGCGGGCAGTGGCGATGACAAGAGCTGGAAGTTGCTCGAGAAGGCGGTGTTGGCTGGGGTTCAGGAGCAGCGTCGGTCCCGTCGCTGGGGCATTTTCTTCAAGGTGCTGACCTTCCTTTATCTGTTCGTGGCTCTGGCACTCTTCTCTCCGCTTTTCGATCTGCAGAAGACGGCGGCTCGCGGCGAAAGCCACACAGCGCTGGTCGAGGTGAAGGGCATGATCGCCGATGGCGAGGCTGCCAGCGCCGACAATATCGTCGGCAGCCTGCGTGCGGCCTTCGAGGATACGAAGACCAAGGGCATCGTTCTGCGTATCAACAGCCCGGGCGGCAGCCCGGTCCAGTCCGGCTACATCTATGACGAGATCCGTCGTCTGCGTGGCGAGCATGCGGATATCAAGGTCTATGCAGTGATCACTGATCTCGGTGCTTCGGGCGCGTACTACATCGCCAGTGCGGCCGATGAGATCTATGCCGACAAGGCCAGCCTGGTGGGTTCCATCGGTGTTACGGCAGCGAGCTTCGGCTTCGTCGAGCTGATGGGCAAGCTGGGTGTGGAGCGTCGTGTCTACACCTCGGGCGAGCACAAGGCCTTCCTCGACCCCTTCCAGGCGCAGAAGCCTGATGAGACTGCGTTCTGGCAGGGCGTGCTGGATACCACTCACAAGCAGTTCATCGACAGCGTGAAGAAGGGGCGTGGCGACCGTTTGAAGGTCGAGGGGCATCCCGAGCTGTTCAGTGGCCTGGTGTGGTCGGGCGAGCAGGCCCTGGAGCTGGGGCTGGTAGATAAGCTCGGCAGCACCAGCTACGTGGCGCGCGAGGTCATTGGCGAGAAGGAGATCGTCGACTACACCAAGCAGGAGACACCTTTCGACCGTTTCGCCAAGAAGCTGGGGGCCAGTGTCGCCGAGCAGCTGGCGCTGTGGATGGGGTTCCAGGGGCCGGCTCTGCGCTGATCCCGTCGCTGTGTCTAGTCCTGAAATAGGTTTACACCTTTCAGGCCAAGCTCCATACCTCAAAGCGCCCGATGCACCGCATCGGGCGTTTTGTATTTTAGAGCCAGGTGAGGCCGCTCCCGGTTATAGATATCGACGGCTTC